>DASZRL010000001.1:0-16427 GCA_035549175.1 Chitinophagaceae bacterium
TCACACACTTTGCCATCGACTGTAATGCGCATGTAGATCGGCACTGGACCACTTACATAACGCTTAGGCTTCTTCAAATAAAAATGAAGATTCAAATTGGAGAGCATTTTACTCACGATTAGAGGTTATAAAATTAACCCCGAAGCCCTTCTTTTCACTACAAGTTCAAATTCTGAACATGTTAACCGCCAGCGAGTTACAAGCAATTTCGTGAGTCTTTTCAGTTTGCGAGCATGACTCACGATTTACTCACGACGATGTGGTCATTTTTGACCCAATTTGACTCAGGCGCAAAAACAAGAAAGCCTGCAAATCATCGTTTTGCAGGCTTTTGACTTCTATTGAATAGTGTACTGGCGGTGAGGGAGGGATTCGAACCCTCGGTACAGGCATTCACCCGTACGACGGTTTAGCAAACCGTTGATTTCAGCCACTCATCCACCTCACCGGCTGAGACTGCTGAATTTGCAGGGTGGCAAAAATAGAATGAATGGTGCAAACTCCCAAATCGAAAACAGGTGCCTCCCCGGATCCTCCAAACGGGCAAAGCCCGCTTTCCGGCGGGCTTTGTTCCAATAGGTTTTGGCATGGTATCAGGGAGAGTCCTACATGGCGGCCAGCTGGACTTTCTGCTGCAATTCCAGGACATTTTCCCTAAATACGCTGTCGGTGTCCATCAGGTCCTTCACGGTCTGGCAGGAATGGATGACGGTAGTATGATCACGCCCCCCGAAATGCTCCCCGATGGTCTTGAGCGAATTCTTGGTAAAGGCTTTGGCCAGGTACATCGTAATCTGGCGTGCCTGCACGATTTCCCGCTTCCGGGTTTTCTGCAGCAGCTTGTCGTATGGCACATCAAAGTAATCGCAAACCATCTTCTGGATGGTCTCGATGGTGATTTCCTTGCTGGACGATTTGACAAAATTCCGTAACACTTTCTTAGCCAGATCCAGGTCGATCTCCCTTCTGTTAAGCGAAGATTGTGCCAACAGGGAAATCAGCGCCCCCTCCAGCTCCCGGACATTGCTGTTAATATTATAGGCAATGTATTTAACCACTTCCTTGGGCATATCCAGCCCGTCATTTTTCATCTTACGTTCCAGGATCTCGATGCGGGTCTCGTAATCCGGCACCTGCAGATCCGCGCTCAGACCCCACCGGAACCGGCTGAGAAGCCTTTCCTGCACGCCTTCCAGGTCTTTGGGGGGCTTGTCGGATGTCAGCACGAGCTGCTTCCCCGACTGGTGCAGGTGGTTGAAGATGGCAAAGAAGGCATCCTGGGATTTTTCCGCCTTGGCAAAAAACTGGACGTCATCGATGATCAGGACATCGATTAACTGGTAGAAATGAATGAAGTCATTGATCGCATTGTTACGGCTGTGATCCATGAACTGGTTGATGAATTTCTCGGAACTCACGTACAGCACAACCTTATTGGGATGCAGGCGCTTTACTTCATTGCCGATGGATTGTGCCAGGTGGGTCTTGCCCAGGCCGACTCCTCCGTAAATGACCAGGGGGTTGAAGGAATTGGCACCCGGTTTTTCAGCCACCGTCTTACCAGCCCGGCGGGCTACCCGGTTGCAATCCCCCTCAATAAAAGCATCAAAGGTATAAATCGGGTTCAGTTGCGGGTCGATCTGCATTTTCTTCAGACCCGGGATAACGAACGGATTTTTTACCGGATTATTGATGACTAATGGAAAATCCATTTCATTATTGGAGTAGGTTTTGAACCCCTGGCCGGCTACATCCATCGTCAGCGGCTTACTCTTATTATTGCCACTGTCCACCATGACCCGGTATTCCAGGCGGGCGTCCTTGCCCAATTCTCTCTTCAAAGTCTTTGCCAATAAATTGACATAGTGCTCTTCCAGGTACTCAAAAAAGAACTGACTGGGGACCTGGATGACCAGCACATTATCCTTCAGCGACACCGGGCGAATGGGTTCAAACCATGTTTTATAATGCTGCCATTCAACAATATCCTTGATGATCTTTAAACAATTGCTCCAGACTTTTTCGGCTTGTTTCTCCATTACGATCGAAAGCAGTTTATATAAGGTTTACTAAAGTTTCAGATTTCCGCACGTAGTTTTTCACAGGTGTTGATAAAATTTTTTTTCACAGGACGGCGAATATCCAGAAATCTTTCCTAAAAAAAAATTTTTCTTGGATCGCTTTTTTCCTAATTAAAAAGACTTAAAAACGATCGGTCATCCCGCCATTTTTTCAAGAGAAATCGTCCCGATAATGTTCTGGAAAAAAACCGCTGCGCTACCTGTCGGCTTACGGGTAATATAATATTGAGAGGTGATAAAGCCATGATCAAAAAACCGAACTGTTTGAAGGATTAATTTCCGGCTACCCAGAGACACCGGTGAGCTTTACCCACACAACACCGTAACTGCGATTCACCTTGAAGATAGAACAATTTTCGTTTGTCAAACAAAGAAATCAAGAAAAATTCCTTGAGGAAATTCCCTACATTTTCCTCGGATTCCCGGGCAGATTTTTTTTGTCATCTTTGTGGCCTTTACAGGATAAAAACCTGTCCGTATGCAAAAGAAAATCAGTCTCCAGCTGCGGCCCTCCGAGGCAGCCGATCCCGCGACGGTAAAACGGTTCATTGCACAATCCGAGGCGGTAAGAAATTCTGCCGTAAGCGGTTATACTATTGTTCAGCAATCCATCGATGCCCGCCGCAGGCCCGTCACCCTGCATATGACCGTTCAGGCCTTCATCGATGAACCGTTTATTCCCCGTTCGGTATATCCCTTTCATTTCCGGGAGGTGGGTCCGGGTGATCCCGAGGTGCTCATCATCGGCGGCGGGCCCGCCGGCCTGTTCGCGGCCCTGCAGTTGCTGGAACGGGGTATCCGGCCGGTTATCCTGGAAAGAGGCAAGGATGTCAGGGCCCGACGCAGGGACCTGGCCCTGCTGAACCGGGAAGGGCGGGTGAACCCCGAGAGCAACTATTGTTTCGGGGAAGGGGGAGCCGGCACCTACAGCGATGGAAAACTGTATACACGCAGCAGCAAACGGGGCGATATCTCCCGGATACTGAACCTGTTTGTCCGTTTCGGTGCCGAGGAGCGGATCCTCTATGAATCGCACCCCCATATCGGCACCAACAAACTGCCCCAGATTATCACGGCGATGCGCGAACAGATTATCCAGTGTGGCGGGTCGTTCCGTTTCGAAACGAAATTAATAGACCTGGAAACCGGAGCAGACGGAAAGGTGACGAAGGTCAGGACAACCGCAGGGGATATTACCGGGTTCCACGCCGTGATCCTGGCTACAGGTCACTCGGCCCGGGACGTTTTTGACATGCTGCACCGCAACCAAGTAGCCATGGCCTTCAAACCCTTTGCCCTCGGCGTCCGCGTAGAGCACCCGCAATCCATTATTGACAGTGCCCAGTACCATTGCCTGGTGCGGGATCCTGCCCTGCCTCCGGCCTCCTATAACCTGGTGCAGCAGGTCGAAGGCCGTGGCGTTTTTTCTTTCTGCATGTGCCCCGGAGGCATCATTGCCCCGGCGTCCACCAGCCCGGGCGAGCTGGTGGTCAATGGCTGGTCCCCTTCCAGGCGGAACAATCCCTATGCCAACAGCGGCATGGTTGTCCCCGTGCAGCCGCAGGACGTTATCGCCTACCAGCAATATGGTCCGCTGGCCGGCCTGCAATTCCAGAAAGCGGTAGAGGAGCAGGCGTTCCGGGCCGGAGGGGGTCGCCTGGTAGCGCCTGCCCAGCGCCTGGAAGACTTCGTAATGAATCGGCATTCGGACAGCCTCCCTTCCTGTTCCTACCTGCCAGGCATCCGTTCCGTCCCGCTGCGGGAGGTTTTGCCGGGGTATATCCATCACCACCTGCAGGAGGCGTTCCGGGCTTTCGGACGCAAAATGAAAGGTTACCTCACCAATGAAGCGGTGGTGGTGGCTACGGAATCCCGCACTTCCTCCCCGGTGCGTATCCCACGGGATCCCGAGCGGCTCGTTCATCCCCAATTGCATAACCTGTATCCCTGCGGGGAAGGGGCCGGGTACGCGGGAGGGATTGTCAGCGCCGCTATGGACGGGGAGCGGGTCGCCCGGCAGATTGCCCTACAGCTTCATCAGTCGGTGCGGACCTGACGGGCTACCAGCAGCCCTTTCTTCTCCAGCTGGTTATGCCGGAAGGCCCTGCACTCGCGCCGCAACGCCTTTTTCTGGGCAGGGTTCACCGGCGTTTGCAGTAACCCGGACAAATCCGGCTTTCCGGCATCCACCCAGGCGGTATACCAGAAATCGGCAACCTGCTCAGCCGATCGAATCAGCTGCCTGTTTATGGTGGCCCCCAACCGGGCATTGTAATCCCGGGTAAACGCCTGGCTATAGAAACGGCGTTCCTTACCCCAGCGAAATTCCATGCGGTATTTGGCGGAATCGGGATAGGACCGGGACAGATCCCGCTCCGTGGAGAACAGCTGGTCGAGCAGGGCATGGCTTTCCCGGACGGACTGCCAGATGGCCGCCGCCGGGTCAGGGAGGTAGGTGGCCTGGTGGCGGCTGGTCAGCCGGTAACTATCCATGGCCAGTTCCGGCACACTGGTTTCCCACAGGTCGTGGATGCCCCGCTGATTGGTCAGCTGGCCGTCGTAATTGATGGTGGTATGCAGGGGCACATGGGCATCCGCAATATAATGACCCAGGTCAGCGGCATAGAAAAGGATGCTGTCCCGGTTACCTGCGCGGAAGGCCCGGGTAAGCTGGTCCTTGGTAGCCTGCACCTGGTACGGCACGTACCCATATTTCAACAGTGTATCCCGGCCGTATTGCCTGACGGCGTCCTCCCAGTGCAAGGGCATTTTCCAGGCCGCGGAATCACCGTAGGCCTCCAGGTCAATAAAATGTTTGCTGCCTTCGGTGGGATCCGTGCTGCGCCGCTGGTCCGGTCTGGGTGCGTTTTCGGCCAGGCTGCGCCTGTTTTCAAAAAAGAAAAAGCGCATCGGACGGGGCAAGGCATAAACGGCCAACTGGTTGATGGTCCGGTGAACCAGGAATCCCCAGCCGGAACAAAGCCAGACCAATCCGGTCAGGCACAGGATGGTGAAAAATCTTCTGATCATAGGTAAACCACTGTTTCGCTGCGAAGTTGCATCAAAAAACCATAGCATCCGTAGCCGCCCGCTATTTTCATACCGGCCCGTTATCCGTATCCCTGGCTGCAGCGGCCTGGCCGTTCTTCCCAAAGGGCCAGCGAAATGGGGGGAGCAACCTATATTTGAGCCACAATTCCAACGTATGGCCTTGCTTGAACTTCGCGATCTGAAAAAATATTACGCCACCCAGCGGGCGGTGGATGGGATCAGCCTGTCCATCGGTCCGGGCAGCATTTTCGGACTTCTGGGCCCGAACGGGGCTGGAAAAACAACCCTTCTTCGCATGATTACCGGCATCCTGTACCCCGACGAAGGTTCCATTCATTTTGACGGCCGGCCATTCGATCCCCTGAACGACGTCACCCAGATCGGGTACATGCCGGAAGAACGGGGTCTTTACAAAAAAATGAAGATCGGGGAACAGGCCCTCTACCTGGCCCAGTTAAAGGGACTCAGCCGAAGCGAAGCCATGGTCCGGATCCGGGAATGGTTTGTCAAATTTGAAATGGAAAGCTGGTGGAACAAAAAGGTGGAAGATCTCTCCAAGGGGATGAGCCAGAAGCTCCAGTTTGTCACTACGGTACTGCACCGTCCCAGGCTCATTATCCTGGACGAACCGTTCAGCGGCCTGGACCCGGTAAACAGCAATCTCATCAAGGACGAGATTTACCAGCTTGCCCGGCAGGGAGCCACGATCCTGTTCAGTACCCATCGCATGGAACAGGTGGAGGAAATCTGCAACGAGATTGTGCTGGTGAACAAGGGTCGCAAGATCCTGGAAGGTTCCGTACGCCAGGTGAAGCAGGACTTCAAGGAAAACCTGTTCCAGGTCAGCTTCACGGCCCTTCCATCCCTGGAAGGGACTTTGCCGTTTACCGTCGCGGCCACATCCGGGAACCAATGCCTGGTTAAGATCCGGGAAGGTTACCAGCCCAATGACGTACTGCGCAGCCTGTTGGACCGGGGTGCCGGCATCCTGTCCTTCCAGGAGGTGCTCCCTTCCCTCAATGATATTTTTATCCGGCTGGTGGAAGGAACGCCTGCCACCCGCCAGTTTCAAACACTCACCGCATAAACCCATCCGATGAATAAGATAGGCCTGGTCATTCAACGCGAGTACCTCACCCGGGTACGTAAAAAGTCCTTCCTGATTACCACGCTGCTGGTGCCGATGGTTATCATCGGCTTTTATGCTGCCATCATTGCCATTTCCATCAGCGACCAGTCAGACAAAGCCCTGGTTGCCGTCATCGACGAAGGCAACCTGCTGGATTCCCAGTCGGTCAACCAGGCGCAGGGTAACCTGAGCCTGCGCCTTATCCCCCGCCAGCCGGAGGCCCGGTTCCAGGCGGAGTACAAATCCCAGGGGTATACCTATTTCCTGTATATTCCCCCGCTGGACCTCAGCCACCCCCAGGGAATCAACCTGCACAGCCAGTCAGCGGTAAGCCTGGCTACCAAGTCCAGGATCGAAAAGCTGATCAATGAAGCCATTGAGAGCAGGCGCCTGCAACAGGCCCACATCCCCTCGGACCAATACCAGGCTATCCGTTCCGATATCAGCATCGCCAACCCGCTGGATTCCGGGCGGACCAGCGAAGCGGGAGTAGCCTATGCCGTCTCGTTTGCGTGCGGATTGCTCATTTACATGGTATTGATGATTTATGGGACGATGGTCATGCGGGGCGTTATGGAAGAAAAAATGAACCGGATCGCCGAAGTCATTGTCAGCTCGGTAAAACCCTTTCAGCTGATGCTGGGCAAGATTATCGGCATCGGCCTGGTAGGCCTTACCCAGTTCGGCATCTGGATCATCCTGCTGATCGCCATTCAGTTTATGCTGCCCCTGATTTTCCCTTCCCTCGCCCACCAGGTCGGGCAGACCGCGGGAACCGGCAGCGCCATCCAAACCATTACCCTGGGACTGAAATCCCTGCCGATCGGCCTGATCCTGTTCTGCTTCCTTTTCTATTTCCTGGGAGGGTACCTGCTTTACGCGTCCCTGTTCGCCGCCATCGGCAGCGTGATCAGCGAAGACCAGCAGGAGGCGCAGCAACTGGTATTCCCCGTCATGATGCCGATCCTGCTTTCCTTCGTGATTATGACCAAGGCGGTTTCCGATCCCAACAGCGGGCTGGCCCTTTTCGGCAGCCTGTTCCCGCTTACCTCCCCGATCGTCATGATGGGCCGCATCACGTACGATGTGCCCGCCTGGCAGCTGATCAGTTCCATGTTCCTGCTGGTGCTGGGCTTTTTATTCTTTACGTGGCTCACGGCCAAGATCTACCGGACCGGCATCCTGCTGTATGGTAAAAAGGTCACCTGGAAGGAAATGATCCGCTGGGTATACCGGAAGGCCTGAGGCTTCCTTTTGTTAAAATTTTCACAGAGCAGGTGGGATGCCTTGTTTATACGAAATTCATCGTATATTTATACGAAATATTTCGTTTTTTAATGTTTACCTTAAAAAAGCATGTATGAAATCAAGCAGTATTAATCCCGGCCGGACCCTGGCAGCGGCCGCGCTAACCGGGCTGTGCATCACCCTGCTTTCCTGGAACGGCCAGGATACGGCCTCCCCGCACCAGGCAGCCACCGCCATCAGCACCCCGTCGGATACCGTTCCGGCCGGTGACAGGACGGACCACGTTCGCAAAATCCGCGACCTCGACCAGGCCCTCGAAGACCTGGATAAGGCCAAAATCGACATCGACCTGGACCAGGTCAAACAGGAAATGTCCCGGATCAGGCCCGAGCTGGAAAAACAACTGGACCAGGCCAAACGGGAAATGGACCGCGCGATCCGGGAAATGGATGTGGACAAAATCAAGGCCCAGGTAGAAGCCTCTGTAAAACAGATCAACTGGGACCAGATGAAAGCGGACCTGGACAAGGCGCGCCAGGTAGACCTGGCCAAAATCCAGGTGGACATGGAAAAGGTCAACAAGCAGCTGGACGACATGAAGCCCCAGATCGAAAAGCAGCTCCGGGAGGCACGCGTCCAGGTGGAAATGGCCAAACAGGAACTGAAGGAATACAAGGGCTTCGTGGATCAGCTGAACAAGGACGGACTGATCGATAAAAAAAAGGATTATACCATCGAGCACCGCGACGGCCAGTTGCTGATCAATGGCGTGAAACAGCCGGATTCGGTATATGGAAAATATCGCGCCTTCCTGGACAAACACCCCAGAATCACCCTGCGGAAAACAGATGACGATTTCCGTGTGGACTAACCAGGTTTATCGCCTGCCCCACCGACCCGATACGGAATGCGCCCGGTGGACAGGTCGTATTCCTATTGCGCCTGCCGCAAACTAAAAAGGGGACGAAATAGCTTCATCCCCTTTTTTCCGGTCCGCTACTCCCCCTCCAGGTTACAGGTCCGTAAAATGAAACGGCGTCGGGACCAGGTCAAAATCGTTGTTTTCAATCATCTCGATGTTCAGCTGGAATGCCTCATCGGTCTTGATGACAACTTTTTCCCGTACAACTTTTCTGAAACCGTCTTTTTCAAAGACGAACTTATAGGTGCCGGGTTTGAGGTCGTCAAAGGCATAGTTCCCGTTGCCATCGGTAATGACAACCTTTTCTTTTTTGGAGGACAGGTAGGCCGTCACGTTGACATTCTTGATGGGCTTTTTGCTTTCGCCCTGGACGACGCTGCCGTTGAGGTCATACTTTTTGCCGCTGCCATCCCCGGGTTCCGTTTCGGAGGCGCGGACCAGTCCGCTTCCCAGAAGCGCGATCAGCAGGATCAAGAACAGTTTGCTTTTCATCCGACAGGGTTTACTGGTATTGAATGAATTCAGAAGCAGGAACCAAACAGATACCTTACGCCAGTCCAGTGAAGATCAAAATTATATTATTTTCAGGGGATTCAGCAAGGCCTGGCTGAACTCATTCCAGACATTTTTTACGATCCGGGCGGCAGGTAAAATTTCCCGTACCAGTGCGCTGACCTGTCCGATTTCCAGCTCCCCCTGCTCCATATCTCCTTCAAACATACCTCGTTTGGCCCGGCCCCGGCCCAGCAAATCCCGCAGTTCCTCCGGCCCTGCCCCCCGGGATTCAGCCTCCTGCACCTGCTGGTAAAAACCGTTCCGGATCAGCCGGACGGGGGTGAGCTGCTTCAGGGTCAGCACCGTATCCCCCTCCTGGGTGTGCACAACCCGGTCCTTGAACTGAGGATGGGAAGAAGCCTCCTCGCTGGCTACAAACCGGCTGCCCAGCTGGACCCCCTCCGCTCCCAGGACCATGGCGGCCAGCATCTGGCGTCCGGTGGCGATCCCTCCGGCGGCCAGGACCGGAATGCGGACCGCTTCGGCCACCAGGGGGACCAGGACCAGGCTGGTAGTCTCTTCCCGCCCGTTGTGCCCGCCCGCCTCGAACCCTTCGGCGACCACGGCGTCGCAGCCGGCCTCTTCGGCCTTGCGGGCAAAGCGGCTGCTGCTCACCACGTGTACCACGGTCAGGCCTTTTTCCTTGAGCCGCCCGGTCCAGGTTGCCGGGTTGCCGGCACTGGTAAAGACGATCGGAACCTGCTCCTCCAGAATGACCCGGATATGCTGGTCAATATCGGGGTAGAGCAGGGGAACGTTAACGCCGAAGGGCCGGTTCGTGGCGGCCCGGCACTGGCGGATATGGTGGCGGAGGACCTCGGGATACATGGAGCCGCTCCCGATCAGGCCCAACCCGCCTGCCTTGCTGACCTCGCTGGCCAGGCGCCACCCGCTGGCCCAGATCATGCCTGCCTGAATGATGGGATATTCCACGCCGAACAGGCGGGTAATCCGGTTGCTGAACGCGTTCATGGGATGTTACTGGTAGATTAAATCATCGGAAAACTCCGTCCCCTAAAGGTAGGTGGAATTGGGTCGCCGTTAACCCAGGTCAATATCCGTGTTGTCCCCGATGTTGAGGGTACGGGTCTCCCCGTGTATGCCGGTATCACTGCCGATGAGCGAAAAATCCAGGACTATATCCACCAGGTTGGAATAGGCGCCGATGATGGAATTTTTGACGATGGAATAGTCTACCCGGGTGTGGTCGCCGATGCTGACATGGGGTCCGATGATGGAGTTCTTGATGTCGCAGCCCGCCCCGATGCTGACGGGCGGAATGATGACCGTATTTTCGAAATGATGTTCGGCTTCAATCCTGCCACCGAATTTCTTCAGCAGGGTGGCATTGGACTCCAGCAGGGTTTCCTTCTTGCCGCAGTCAAACCAGTTCTCCACTTTGAATGGTTTGAACCGGGCCCCGGCCTTGATCATGCAGTCCAGCGCGTCGGTGAGGCTGTATTCCCCGTGGCTGCGCAAGCCCTGCCGGATATTGGTCTCCAGGCACTGGAACATGAGTTCGCTTTCGAGGATTTTGTAGATCCCCACCAGGGCCATATTGCTTTTGGGTATCTGGGGTTTTTCCACGACATGTTCCACGTAGCCGGTTTCCCCGATTTCGGCCACCCCGAAATCCCGCGGATCATCCACCTTTTTGACGCCCAGCATGGAGCAGGGGCTGTTCACCACTTCCTGGACATCATATTCGCAGATCGTGTCCCCCAGGACGACGAACATGGCATCGTCGGCCACGATGTTTCGGGTCATTTTGACGGCATGCCCGATGCCCTGGCGGTCGGTCTGGTGTACGAAATGAACAGTAAGTTCGGGGTAATTGAGGCGGACGTAGTCCTGTATTTTATCACCCAGGTAACCTACGATGAAGATAAATTCCCGGATACCAGCCTCCTGCAACTGGTCCACAATGATGCTTAGTACCGTTTTCCCTGCCAGCGGGATCAGGGCCTTGGGCTGCGTATAGGTATGGGGACGAAGCTTGGTGCCTGCACCCGCTACCGGGATAATTGCCTTCACTCCTTGCGTTTTGGTAACTAATCAAAAGCCAGCGAAAGTACGCTTTTTTGAAGCAACGAAAAACTGTTTGCCCAATTCACGCGACCTATCGGCAAGGATCGTAATTTTGCCCTCGCCTGACGGAAGGCTCGCCACAGCGACCCCCGGGCAAACAGGCCGTACTCCGTTCAAACGCCCGCCCGGCCCAACCAGTAAACGAATTCGATCAACATGCAACAGGACAAGCAGGTATTCGACCTGATTCACAAAGAACTCATCCGCCAGCGCCATGGCATAGAACTCATCGCATCGGAAAATTTCACCTCGCTCCAGGTCATGCAGGCCATGGGCACGGTGCCCACCAATAAGTATGCGGAAGGGTACCCCGGCCGCCGGTACTACGGAGGCTGCGAAGTAATCGATGAAATCGAACAGCTGGCCATTGACCGGCTCAAGCAGGTATTCCGGGCATCCTGGGCCAACGTGCAGCCGCACAGCGGGGCCCAGGCCAATGCGGCCGTCTTTTTGGCCTGCCTGAAGCCCGGTGAGAAAGTGCTGGGGCTGGACCTGAGCATGGGAGGGCACCTGACGCACGGCAGCCCCGCCAATTTCAGCGGCAAAAATTACCAGGCTCTTTTCTACGGGGTCCAGCGGGAGACCGGCCTGGTGGATTATGACCAGCTCGAAGCGGTGGCCCTGCGGGAAAAACCCCGGATGATCATCTGTGGCGCCTCCGCCTACAGCCGGGACTGGGACTACCGGCGGATCCGCGCGGTGGCCGACCAGATCGGGGCCCTTGTAATGGCGGATATCGCGCACCCCGCCGGCCTGATCGCCAAGGGCTTGCTGAATGATCCCTTCGAGCATTGCCATATCATCACCTCCACTACCCACAAAACCCTTCGAGGTCC
This sequence comes from Chitinophagaceae bacterium, assembly GCA_035549175.1. Taxonomy (GTDB): domain Bacteria; phylum Bacteroidota; class Bacteroidia; order Chitinophagales; family Chitinophagaceae; genus DASTSN01. The sequence goes on from DASZRL010000001.1 coordinate 11,911, forward strand.
CCGGGGTGGCATCATCATGCTGCGCCATGATTTTGACAACCCCTTCGGCATCAAGGACCCCAAAGGCAATATCCGGCCCATGAGCGCCCTGCTGGACCTGGCCGTATTCCCGGGCACCCAGGGGGGACCGCTGGAACATGTTATCGCCGCCAAGGCCGTGGCATTCGGCGAGATTCTCTCAGACGATTTTACCGCATACGGAAAGCAGGTCCAGCGCAATGCCCAGGCCATGGCCAAGGCCCTGGTGGACCGCGGCTATCATCTCATCAGTGGCGGCACGGATAACCACCTCATGCTGATTGACCTGCGCAACAAGAACATTACGGGTAAGAAAGCCCAGGAAACCCTGGATAAGGCGCATATTACTCTGAACAAAAACAGTGTGCCCTTCGACGACAAGAGTCCCTTTGTAACCAGCGGTATCCGCGTAGGGGTTCCTGCCGTGACCACCCGTGGCCTGAAGGAAGAGCATATGCCGGTCATTGTCGACATGATCGACCGCGTACTGATGGCTCCCGATGATGCCGGTTTGATTGACCAGGTCCGCGGGGAGGTCCGGGAGTTCATGGCTGGATTTCCGCTCTATCCCGAACTCGGCTAGGGCCCGGGGGCGGATTCTAAAATCGACTAATTAATTCTTGGGGCAACTATTAGTACTTTCGTGGCGAAAACCGTCGCCATGATCCAACGCATGCAATCCCTCTGGCTCCTGCTGGCTTCCTTCGCCGCGCTGCTGACCTTTCACTATCCCTTTTACAGCGGCCTGCGGACCGGAACCCCGGGTAACCAGCTGGTCTACCTGAACGCGTCCTCCAACATGCTGGTAACCGTATTCACCTCGGTCCTGGTCCTGGGCGGACTGGTGACCATCTTCCTGTATAAGAACCGCAGGCGGCAGCTAGGGGCCAGCATCGCCTTACTGCTGCTCGCCCTGCTGGACCTGGTAATCTATTTCAGTATGACCAAGCAGTATACGGGAGGCACCTTCAGCCTGACGGCCCTGCTGGCCCTGGCCATCCCCCTCTTCCTGCTGCTCGCCGCCCGGGGGATCTGGAAGGACGAACGGCTGGTCAAGAGCCTTGACCGGCTCCGGTGACCAGTGCGCAGGCGCTGCGGCCGGCTCAGTTTACCACGAACGATTTGACCAGGTTCATATCCCGGCTGTTGAGCCGCAGGTTGTAAATGCCATGCGTGACGGAGGGCGGCAGTTCGAAAATCTCGCCCAGGTTTCCGCCCGGATGATTAATGATCTTGGTATAGAGGATGCGCCCTTCCCGGTCGTACAGGAACAGTTTGTACTCTCCGGCCGCCGCATTGGCGACCTGGTAGGAAATACTGCGGCCGGAAACCGGGTTGGGATAAAGAACAAACTGGGGATTGAAGAGGGCCCCGTTGTCAAAATCCACGCGGACCACACTGCTGTACGTGATCTTTCCATCGCGGTCCACCGCCTTCACCCGGTAATATCCGGCCCCCGGAACGGGATTACTGTCCAGCCAGCTGTAGGCGACGGGCATTCCCCCGCTGCCTTTGGCCGGCTGTTTGCCCAGGGAGGCAAAGCGCCGGCCATCCCCGGCACGTTCCGGCTCAAAATGGTCCACGTTCTGTTCGTTCAGGGAGGTCCATTCCAGCCACACATTGGTATTTTTCTGGTACGCTTTAACGGAGGAAAAATCAAGGGGCAGGACCACATCCCCCTTGCCGACCTGGAAGGGGGAAAAAGACGCGATCGCTGTGCGCAGGGCCGTATTGCCGCTCTGGCTGCCGGAGCCGAGGGGCTGGTCCCAGCTGGTTCCGTCATAATGGGCGATACCAATCTGGTTATCGGTTAGGTTCTTGAACGCGGATCCCTCCAGGGCGCTTGGCCATCCCAGCTGCAGGTCGGCTGCACCGGATCCGCCGTTGCGGTTGACGATCCAGGTGGCATCCACCATACCCTGGCGGGTGGTCGCATCAAATAGCGTCCCATTGGGCGCTCCGTTCCGGGTAGCCCCCTGAAATGCCGTCACGCTGAAGTCGCTGGCGCCCTGGACATTGACCCTGACCGGCAGGTAATACGTATCCGTACCGACCGGGAAGAGGGTATTGCCGGAGAAATTCCGGATGCGCAGCGTGCCCCGGGCCCCGCTGCCCGCGTTTACCAGGGTGGCAATATGTTTGGAATCCCCGTACCCGGATCCTACCAAGGCCGTAGCGCCGGTCAGGGTCAGGGTGGTTCCGGCAGGCACGCTCAGCAGCCCGCTGTTCAGGTAGAGTGACCCTTTGAGCGTGATATCCCGGTTCAGGGTAACACCGGCGTTCACGATCAGATTCTTCGCATTCAGGCCTGCGGCAGATGCGGGAAACGGCGTGGTGGTGGGCCCGTCAAACTGGTAGGACAGACTGTCGGACAGGCTGGCTGTTCCGGTCAGCTGAATGGAACCATTCAGACCCTGGCTGCCCGCGGTGATCAGGCTGCTCCCGGGGGATGCGGTGAATCCGCCCGCCCCGGTGAGGTGGTAGGTGGAAAAATCCAGGGTGCCGTTCACTACGAGGGAGCGGCCGGAGGCAACCGGCAGATCGCTCAGCAGGCTCAGTTTTTTACCGGCTGCCACCTCCCAGGTCATATAGGTATTGGTCAGGGAGGCCCCTGACAGATTGAATTTGCTGTTGTCTCCCTGGAACAGGATCGTCAGCGGGTTGCCTTTGTTATCCGACCGCGTAAAGGATCCCCCGGTAAGCAACAGGGAGCCATTCAGGGTAATCTGCTGGTTCGCACTGGTATTATTCTGCCCCGCCTCCAGGATGCCGCCCTGCAGCATAAGGTCTCCTCCGACGGAGAGGGTATAGTCCTGGGTGGTGGCCAGCCGGAGTTCCTTACCGGCCGTGCCTGTGGATTGGATGACCAGGTTACCGGCCACATCGGTGAGGCTGCCGGCCAGGTTCCAGTTGGTATTATAGGAAGTCAGATTAAATACCAGGTTGCCCCAGGTAGTGGGGGTCGGCAGTTTCGAGGAAGCCCAGTTGTTTATCTGCACGGTACTGGTGGTCGCCAGGTTGCGGCTGACGGAACCGGGAAATACGGCCGATCCCACATTATGTATATAGGTAGCATGGTCATTCAGCTCAAAATTGTCCACGGTGATCTTGTCGTCCGCCTGCAGGATGGCCCCGGACTCTACCCGGATTATAGCGCTCTTGTTGGACAGCGTCCAAGGGTTGGTGGTGGTCATGCTGTGCCCGGCCTGTATCACGAACACGTCGGCCCCCGAAAAATTGGACGGGGACGCCCCGGTGCCGTTCCGGTTTATATGCCAGCTGGCAGTCAGGTTGGGGGCGGCGAGGTTGACGGAATAATAGGTCGTGGCCCGGCTGCTGGTAAATATACAAATCAGCGTTGCAAAAAATAGCACGTTTTTCATCTTCCGGATATTGAATTACCCTTAAAAGTACATGAGGGTAACTACTTAAGCAACCCATCCCGAAAAGCTGATCTGACGTTGCGATTTATACTACGTATTTTTCCGAAAAGACGTAATCTATTGATTTAAAAAAAATTATAAAGAAACGGAAATTGTCATTCGGCAACTTGTCAGGGAAAACCTACCGGTGCAAAAACCGGAATTTTCCCCCGATATTGCAGAAATTACGCAAGGGGGCTGGCACCTAATCGAAGGACAGGTACGGGCCGGTCCGGCTTTCGCGGACCTGCGGCAGGCCGGCAGGTTTCCCGGCGTAAACGACCTGACCTCCTCCATCCCCGGCCTCCGGTCCCAGGTCGATGATCCAGTCTGCAGACCGCATCACTTCGGTATTGTGCTCGATTACCAGCACGGAATGCCCCTGTTCGATCAGGGCGTTCAGGGCAGCCAGCAGTTTCTTGATATCATGGAAATGAAGCCCGGTGGTGGGTTCGTCGAAAATAAAAAGCAGGCGGCCTGCGCCTTTTCCCTTACCCAGGAAGGAAGCCAGTTTCACCCGCTGGGCTTCCCCGCCGGACAGGGTATCCGCCGACTGGCCGAGTTTGATATAGCCCAGCCCCACCTCGCTCAGCGGGCGAATGCCCCGGACGATGGCAGGCTCATCCTGGAAAAAGGCAAGCGCTTCGTCTACACTCATCTCCAGCACATCGTAAATACTCTTTTCCCGGTATTGCACTTCCAGTACTTCCTCCTTAAATCGTTTGCCCCCGCAAATCTCGCAGGTCAGGTGCACATCGGCCAGGAACTGCATTTCCACCACCTGTTCCCCTTCCCCCTTGCAGGTGTCGCAGCGTCCCCCGTCCACATTGAAGGAAAAGTGCTTGGGCTGGAAACCCCGCATCTTGCTGAGGGGCTGCCGCGCGAACAGGTCCCGGATTTCATCGTAGGCTTTGATGTAGGTGACCGGATTGCTGCGGCTGGATTTACCAATCGGGTTCTGGTCAACCAGTTCCACCTGCGTGATGGCATCGAGGTCCCCGGAAAGTTCCCTGAACAGCCCCACCTTTCCCGCAGGCTCCCCTTTCAGTTTCTTCAGCGCCGGGTACAGGATCTGTT
>DASZRL010000002.1:0-32421 GCA_035549175.1 Chitinophagaceae bacterium
CTACCAGCTTTCCGTCATCGACGTGTTCAGCCGCAGGATCTTGTGCTGGATTTTCCAGCCAAGTATCCGTCAGCAGGATGTCGTGGCATTAATGCGCTCGCTGGATCTTCGTTTTGGGCTTAAAGGCGTTATTATCCGAAACGATAATGGCTCGCAATTTATCGCCTATAGCGTCAGGGAAACGCTCCGGCAAATGGAGGCCCGCCAGGAATTTACCCACGTGGCTACCCCGGAAGAAAACGCTTACATAGAAGCTTTTCATTCTATCCAGCAACGCGAACTCATGGATCGATTTACTTTTTCCAGCTTTTATGAAGCCAAACAACACATCCAAAAGTATATGTACTGGTACAAGCATGTCCGGCGTCATGGCGCCATCGGATGGATCACCCCCATGCAAAAGTGGGAGCAGGGCCTGTCCTGGCTGACGGTTAGGCCACCATCAGCGCCGGCTTCGGCGGACTTGTCAAGGCCGGACATGGATTATGCCTTGTGGGAAGCGTCCGCTTCGTATAGCCTTGACAAGGCTGACGAGCCGGGCTATCTTTGCCTTACCGGCTACCAGGAAAAACATGATTTTGTAGTAAACCAATTTAAGAAAACTGTCCAGCTAATAGGGGGTTAAGACAACCTTTAGCTGGCCGATCGCAGCATACAACTTTTCTGTATCCGGTTCCTGGTGTTCGGTGGATTGCGTGCGCTCAAACTTGGCAGCCAGGTTCTCCAGAAACTCTGCCTTCCACTTGGAGATCATCACCGGGTTTACTTCGAACTTCTTGGCCAGCTCAGCCAACGTCTGCTGGTTCTTAACGGCCTCTAAGCCTACTTTGGCCTTAAAGGCGGCGCTGAATTTGCGGCGGGATTGCTCTTGCATAATTGAGGTTTAAATTAATAAAAATTATTAACTAACCCTCTGGTCTGAATTTAGGGGAGTATTATAAAAATCAATTACTTAGTTTGTCGATCTGTTAGTTGTTGATGGGCTAGCAAAAAGCCAAAGGCATGATTGTATTTTTGCCCCTTTGTTTGTACCCAATCGGTAAAAGCTTTCACTTCAGGCTTAATTTCTTTATAGATAAAAACCATTTTTCCTACTGGCGGAAGATCAATATGCGTTGTTTCTAATTTTTGAATGAGCTGATCCAGGTTGTCATAAAAATTTTCATCTTCATCAACCTTTCCGTTTTCATTCAAATCAACGGGAACAACTTTGATTCCCGGTCTTTGCGTCCTTGATTGAAGGTCATAAACAAAACCCAGATTATTATATGCAACGCCCAGACTATCATTCAATACATTTTGAAGGAGCACATTATCATCAGCTATTTTCGTGTCAAGATTTGCTAAGTCATCTATTTGCTTCCCAAAATGTTTAGAGAACGTTGCTGATGCGCATGCACCCCTCGTATATACCCGAATGGGCACATGGGTGGCGCCTCCGGAAAATTTAAAACTAAATTGTTCCTGATCACCCCTAAAATATATTTTTTCAAAATCGGCTTTAGATAAGCCATGCTTCTGAAGATCGACCCATGCCGGATTTTTCTCATTAACAATAGGAACAATGGCAAACCTGCTAACGACTGAATATATTCCTCTGTCAGGATTCTCCTTATCCACAGGAGTCCCTGTCATAGAAATATCAGCATTCTGTAAACCAAATTGTATAACAATGTCTATATCGGAATTTTCCCTTTTAAACTCTTCTGCCCATTTCTCGACAAGAGGGTAAAAAAATCGTGTTCCGGTTATAGTAATAGTTCTTTTTATTTTGCTGTGTTGCTCCTGGCTATTAAAAGAACTTGAAATTAAAACTAATACCAGCAATACCGCTACAAAACATAACTCTAAGTACTTACTAGATCTTTGTTTCATAATTCTGAATTTTATAATTGAAGATTCTCTCAATACCCGGGGTTTTGCGTAAGATTTGAATTAATCAAAATTTCTTGCCTCGGTATAGGCAAAAGAAGTTTGTTGACATCAGTGATTCCAAGCACCTCTTGCGCTTTTCCCGTTCTGATTAAATCAAACCAACGATGCGATTCGTACGCCAATTCCATCCTTCTTTCCAAAAGAATCTTATCAATCAATTCATCTGTCGTGCCTACGGCGGTAATAGGAGGAACATTCGCCCGATCGCGAATCACATTTAAATCGCTTAAGCCTTCAGCTAATCTATTTTGCCGCGCTCTAGCTTCAGCTCGTATCAAATACATTTCTGCCAGACGAAGCACATAAGATTGATCTTCCCCAGTAGCGATGTGAAAATTCATATTGCCGTACGTAACTCCCCCGGCGTTAAAAATGAGCGCAGAGCGCGACCCGCCAACATTAGGATCCTTCAAGAGTGCAACAAAATCATCAGTGGGCAAAAATTCTTTTTTTCCACCAGTTGTCGGATTTTGAAACCAATTAGTCGCATAGACATTCTTATTATTGATGGTATAATCCACTTCAAAAATCGATTCCGAGGTGTTTTTTACAGAATAAAACTGGCTATAGGGCTTCACTAATTTAAAATCAGCAGAATCGTTGATAATTTGAGTCGCATAATCTTCAGCCTTGGTCCAATTCTTTTCGTATAAATACAATCTTGCTTTTAATGCTTTTGCCGTGTATTGATTTGCTCTGTTGCGATCCACTATTGAAGGCAATAAGGATTCTGCACTGTCTAAATCCTTCTCGATAAATTGGTAGACTTCAGAAGGAGGGCTATTTCTAATATCCTTTGCATCAATTGGCGATTCTGTGGGCTTGGAAACAATTGGAACATTACCCCATAGACGAACGAGATCAAAATAACACAATGCTCTAAGAAAAAAAGCTTCCCCTTTCTCCCTATTTCGCTCTGCCTGATCAAGCGTAACATCATTAATTAAAGGAATTTTTTCAATGATATTGTTAGCTATGTTTGTAGTTTTATAAATGGCAGACCACAATTCTTGAACACGGGAGTTGGTGGCAAAGACTGCATACACATCAAACTCGCGGTTGGTGGGTGTGTTACCCACCCATTTTATATTGTCGCTTAAAAGGTTGGTGATATACCGAAATGTATTGCCCTGATAAGTATTTTGGGACAAAGCATTATACGCTCCCACCAATGCCGCTTGCGCGCTTCTTTTATCAACAATGGATTGAGACTGATCAATGTATAATTGAGATTGTGTATCTAATACCTTTTTGCATGAGATTAACACAACCGAAATCGAAATAAGAATTACGTAAACTAATTTCATTGGATTAATTTTTTAAAAAGAAACATTGACTCCCGCCTGGAATGTTCTAGGCTGCGGTGCAATTGCCTGATCATACCCTAAAACATTTTGATCCCCGTTAGAAACATTTACCTCAGGATCAACCCCTTTATACCTTGTAATAGTAAGTAGGTTTATTGCTGACAAATAAACTCGAACTGTTGACATTTTCCATTTCGCCATTATTGATTTTGGCAAAGAATAGCCCACAGAAAGATTACGCAATCGAACATAAGAACCATCTTCCAAAAAGCGGCTCGGAATAATCGCAGCATTATTTCCTGATGCTGTTAATCTTGGAACGTCAGTAATATCTCCGGGTTTCTGCCAGCGATTCAGTTCTTCTTTTAACATGGCAAATACACCATTACGAGAACCGCCATGACCCATTCGATAACGGGTGTTATCCCATATATCATTTCCAATCGAATAATTGAAAGCAGCTTGTACATCAACATTTTTAAAAAGAATGAAATTATTCGTTAATCCACCAAACCATTTCGGCCATGCATTGCCCAAAATTTGAAGATCTGCATCAGTCACTTTACCATCTTTATTCAAATCATCAAACAAGACATCGCCAGTTTGAGGATCAACGCCTAACTGCTTATGCACGTAAAATGAATATAGAGGATGGCCTTGCTGAAGAATAATCACACCAGTTTTGATAATCGGTGTGGGAAGTTTTTCAATCAAATTTTTATTGGTTGAAATATTCAGGTTGACATTCCACGAAAATTTCTCTTTCTGGAAAAGGTTTGCACTGATGTTTAATTCATACCCTTCATTGCTCATTTCTCCAGCATTGGCGAAAATGCTGGTATACCCTAATTGGCTTGATACAGGTAGTTGTAATAAAAGATTAGTAGTATACTTTCGATAATAATCGAAACCGATATTAACTCTATTAGAAAAAAAGGCCGCATCTGCACCAAAATCTGCTTGCCTGGTTGTTTCCCATTTCAGATCAGGATTTGCCATTTGTATAGGTGCAATGCCCGAAACATCCTGGTATGTATTTCCGCCAGACCACAAACCTTTCGAAGCAAAATCAGGAATGCCATTTTGATTTCCGGTACTTCCATAACTCGCTCTGAATTTGAGATCAGAAAAAATATTCAAGGCTTTTACAAAATCTTCTTGCCCTGCTCTCCATGAAATTCCTGCAGCTGGAAAATACCCCCACTGGTGATCTTTTCCGAAACGTGAAGAAGCGTCCGCACGGAGGTTAACATCAACCGAATATTTTTTGTTATACACATAATTCACCCGGCTGAAATAAGAAACCAAACCCGCATCAGAGGAAGAAGAAGTTCCCGTCTGAATTGCTGAAGATGTGATCTGTGAAAATCCGTCTGTAGGAAAACCGATGCCCGTAACACTCGTTACGTCAAAACTTTCTTTTTGAACTGTGTTGCCTGCTGTAATGGCAAAGGCATGAATCCCGTTAATTGTCTTATTATACGTAAGTAGTTGCTCATTGATCAAAGTAAGGTTCCGTGTGATGGCAGATGTTGCAGAACCATTTGTAGGTGCTTGCCCAATGTAAGTTTTCGAATTGAAGAAATTATCTTCTTTTGATTCATTGAAATCAATGCTCCAGCTTGTCCGTAGTTTCAATCCTTTTGTAATGGCAAACTCACCATATACATTGCCTGTAAACCTTGTTCCAATATCTGTAAAGTGCACTTCCTTAATGGCTGCAATTGGATTTTCAAAAAGGGAAGGTCTTGCGTAGGAACCATCAGCATTAAACAAGGGAAGATAGCTCGGTGTGTAAAGAGCGCCGTTGACGGCACCGTAGGGTACATTATTGTTTGGACTTTTGATGCGATCTGTTTTAACGGCATCAATTGATGCGCCGATCTTTATTGCCTCCCTTAATTGATGATCGACATTCACGCGAAGACTATACCGTTTGAATGCATCTGGTTTTACAATGGATTCCTGGTCAAAATAATTCCCTCCCAGATAAAAACTTGTTTTGGCGTCACCGCCATTTGTGGAAATATCTATGTTGTGTGTTGGTGCACGCTGAAAAATAATTCCGAGGCGATCATAGGTTGGCTGCTCTTCCGGCAAACCTAACCCCCCTTCTGATTTAGGACGAAAAGGCCTCGTGGCATAGGGTTTTCCATCATTAATCCATGTTTCGTTTTGAAGCAAGGCTTCTTCGGGACCCGAAAGCGGTGTCCATAGCTTCGGGGCTTTTGAAGAGCCATAGTAATATCCTATATTCACTTTCGATTTGCTGTTGAGCCTTCCATGTTTTGTTGTGATAAGAATAACACCATTTGCACCCCTTGATCCGTAAATAGCAGTCGCATCAGCATCTTTTAAGATTTCAATGGATTCAATATCGGCAGGATTCAAATCAGCCAGGGGATCGGTGACTTGACCGCCTGTTGAAACAGACTGCAAACTCCTGTTATTAATAAAAACACCATCCACAACATACAACGGGTCGTTACTTGCGTTTATAGAGGTGGAACCTCGCACCCGAAGAAATATTCCTGATCCCGGTACGGGTGAATTTGCAGAAGTCAGAACTCCAGGAGCTTTGCCCTGCAATAATTGATCGATACTTGCCGAAGGAATATCTTCTATCTGGGAAACGTTTACAGAACTAACGGAACTCGCTAAATTTTTCCTTGATTGTGTACCATAGCCAACAACCACAACATCTTTCAATTCATTGCTTGTTGGAATCATAGAAATGGTAAAGTATCCCTGGTCCGTTTGCGTAGCTTCCATTGTCTGGTAGCCTACATAAGTTACGGAATAGGTTAAGGGAAGATGCTGCGCCGTGACAATAGTAAATTCACCGTTATCATTGGTGACCACTTCATGCGTGCTGCCTTTGATATGCACTGTTGCACCTGGTAATGATGATTTTGTTTTTTCATCAATTACTTTACCGCGCAATGTATTATTTTGAGCAACAGCATAGGATGCCACGAATAAAAAAGCAGCAAGAAAAAACGGCGTGGAAGGATATTGTGTGACTCTTTTGGCAGAAATGTTCATTTCGAAACGTTATGTAGTTTTTGGAGTAAATTTTGATGGCTAAATATTTTCCTGGTCAACAGCCGGCAAGCGTTAAAAGCCAATCGCCGACTTTACCTGCGTTACCGGACTGCTGGCCAGAAATTGGAGCTGTTTAAGCAAGAATTATCTCATTCATGCAAATGCACGAACAGTCAATTCAAGTCTGTGTTATTTCAACAGCAACCAGAACAAAATAAATTCACTGAAGAGCGAAAACAGAATTTGATCGCCATTGCAGATTTCGCAAAAACATTTTGCGTGTACATTGCTGTAAACTTTATGGTTAATGCTTTTGCTGTTGGCGATTAACAGCATTGAATCATCAGTAGCAATTAGTCTACTAATTTAGTAGACAAAAATAATTATTATTTTTTTTAAAAAAAATATTTTTCAGAAAAAATTTTTTGCCCCGTAAAATTTTTGATAAGGTTTGTTTCAATTAGACGCACGTATTTGCCGCTATTAAAAGCATAAATTCTAAATCGACCCGAAGATTTCGCTAAAACAAATTATCAATCATATAGAATACGCGCCCAGACATCATCTGAAAATAGGGAACATCAAATAATGGATAGTCGATACTATTTGGTAATTGTTATGGCACAAGGTTATTTGCTGGCGGCAATAGCGAAGAAATTAAGAGTCAGGAAATAGTATAACCTTTTTTACCCCAAATAAAAAATCCCTTAAAACATTTTAGGTATTTAAGGGATTTAAAAAATCAGTAGTCCCGACAGGAATCGAACCTGTATCAAAAGTTTAGGAAACTTCTATTCTATCCATTGAACTACGGGACCGAGCCGGCTTTCCGGCCGAACCGCAAATGTAATCGATTCCTGGCTATTGCCGAAGACCGGCCGATCCTCTCAAAATGCGTATCTTTTGCTCCTAATCTTCCCTGAGCAATGAAAAAACTCCTTTACGGTTGCCTGCTGGCCGCCCTGCTGCCCATTTCCGGGGCCCTGGCCCAGAGCGCCAACCATGTTACGATCTATGTGGTCGACCTGGAAAAATGCGCCGACTTCTACAAAAATGTCATGCAGTTGGAAGTGATCCCCGAGCCCTTCCACGACAACCGCCACGTCTGGTTTCGGACCGGCCCCCATACCCAGTTGCACGTGGTCAAAGGTGCCAGGGAAGTAACAAGCCACGACATTAATATCCACATGGCCTTTACGGTCCCCTCGGTGGAGGATTTCATGAGGCACCTGAAGGCCCTCCATGTGCGTTTCGGCAACTGGGCCCAGACCCGGGAGGAGCCTGAGATCCGCCCCGATGGCGTCAAGCAGATCTACCTGCAGGACCCTGAGGGATACTGGATCGAGGTTAATGACGACCGATTCTGAGCCCGGCTGGTTGATTCCATCCCCCTATCTTTGCAGTCCCCAAACCGAGTTTATGAAATTTTACAACCTCGTTATAAAATACCGGCTGCAGATCGGGCTGCTATTGCTGGCCCTTGGCGGCATAACCAACTATTTTTCAGGTTTCTGGCCCGCTTTTACCCTTTACCTGGTCGGCGTGGTGCTGGTGGCGGGCCACTTCTTTTTCGGCCCCCTTCGGCTGATCCAGGAGCACCTGGAAAGCGGCGATCTTGAGGCGGCCGAGAAAATCCTGGCCTCCATTAAATTCCCCGGCCTCTTGTATAAGCCGATCCGTTCGGTCTATTATACCCTGAAAGGTAATATCGCGATGATGAAGCAGGACTTTGAGGGTGCGGAGAAAATGATGAAAAAGGGCCTGGACCTGGGAATGCCCATGAAGGAGGCCGAGGGAGCCAGCCTGCTGCAGATGGGCATGCTGTCCATGCAGAAGAACGATCTCAAACAAGCCGAAAACTACATCCGTTCCGCCCTTCGCAAGGGCCTGCCCGACAAGGAAAACCAGGCAGCCGCCTACCTCCAGATGTGCAGTATCATGATGAACAAGCGGGAGTTCCGGGCCGCAAAGGACTTTTTCCGCAAGGCCAAGGCTCTCAAGCCGACCACCCCGCAGATCGTAGACCAGATCAAACAGATCGAAAAATATATTTCCCGGATGCCGGGGTAACCCGGTTCAGGAGCCGGCGGTATCCGCTGGCCATTTCCCGAATAACTCCTCCACCTGCCGGAACCGGTAGTCGAAGATCTGCGCCAGCCGTTTTCGCACTACCAGGACGTTGGCCAGGTCGCCCAGCCACCAAAGGGGATTGCTGTAATGCACGATATCGGTCATTTCCACCCCGCCGGGGATCTCCCGGAAGTGGTGCTGGTGGTGCCAGAACCGGTAGGGCCCGAACCGCTGTTCATCCACAAAAAACCGATGCGGCTCCACATGGGTGATCTCGGTCATCCAGTAGACCGGAATGCCCAGGAGGGGTTTCACGGTATATTCAATGATCTGCCCCGGATACATCCGGTCCCCGTGATGGGCCGAGATTACCTTAAAGTCCATGTCCTTGGGCGTCAACTGCTGGAGATTTGCCGGGCTGGAAAAAAAATCCCAGGCCTTTTCCAGGGATACCGGGATGCGTTGCACCGTCCGCAGGGAATATACTGCCATAAATCGCAATTGCTGTTTTTGTGATACCTTGTCCTTACAACTAACCAGGTCCTAAAAAGTTCAATCAACCATGTCTGTAAATAAGCAGCGGCTGGAACAGAAATTCGCCGAAGAATACCAGCGGCTTAATGAAAAGCAGCGGATGGCCGTGGATGCCATCGAGGGCCCCGTCATGGTGATCGCCGGCCCCGGGACGGGCAAAACCCAGATCCTGGCCAGCCGCATCGGCAAGATCCTGCTGGAAACCGATGCCCTCCCCGAAAATATCCTCTGCCTGACCTATACCGATGCGGGCGTGATGGCCATGCGCCGGCGGCTCCTGCAGTTCATCGGGCCGGATGCCTACAAGGTGAATATATCCACCTTTCATGCCTTCTGCAATGACGTGATCCAGGAAAACCTGCCGGTATTTGAAAAAACGGCCCTGGATCCTATTTCCGACCTGGAAAAAATCCAGCTGTTCAAGGAACTGATCGACAGCCTTCCCAAAAACCATCCCCTGAAACGCTACCGCGGCGATGTGTACTACGAAGTAAATAACCTGCGGGACCTGTTCAGCACCATGAAGCGGGAAGGATGGACCCCGGATTACATCAGGGAGAAGGTAAAAGCCTACCTGGAAGATCTTCCCCTCCGCGAGGAGTTCCGGTACAAGCGTAAATACAAACAGTACAACGCGGGGGACCTGAAGGAAGACCGCCTCGAGGAGGAGCGGGAGAAAATGACCCGGCTGCTGGCGGCCGTGGACGAATTTGACCGGTTCCAGGAGCTCATGCGGCGCCGCAACCGCTATGATTTTGACGACATGATCAACTGGGTGATCCAGGCTTTCCGGCAGAACAGGAACCTGCTGGCCGGCTACCAGGAGCGCTTCCAGTATATCCTGGTGGACGAATACCAGGATACCAGCGGTACCCAGAACCGGCTGGTGGAGCTGCTCATCAGCTACTGGGACCGCCCCAATGTCTTCGTGGTGGGCGATGATGACCAGAGCATCTACCGCTTCCAGGGCGCCAATGTCGAAAACATGCTCCAGTTCGCCGACAGCTACAAAAAGGACCTGCTCACCGTGGTGCTCACCCACAACTACCGTTCCACTCAGCCCATCCTGGATGTTTCCCGTACGCTCATCAACCGCAATGCGGAACGCCTGGTCAAGAAACTCGATGGCCTGAGCAAGGACCTGGTGGCTAGCAACGAAAACATCCGACACCTCACCCACCCACCACGTATCCGCGAATATGACACCCAGCGCCAGGAAATGATCGGCATCACCCTGGACGTGGAACGGCTGCTTGCCGCCGGCACGGATCCCGGGGATATCGGGATCATCTACAAGGAAAACAAATACGGGGAAGAACTCGCCCAGTACTTCAAGCTACGCAAGATCCCCTATTACAGCAAACGCAGCCTGAACCTGCTGGAGCAGCCGCTCGTGCGGCAGGTGGTCCTGCTGCTGCGTTACCTGGCCGCCGAGCACGACACCCCCTACGGAGGGGACGAACTGCTCTTCGAGCTGCTGCACCTGCGGATCTTCGGTATCGCCCCGGCCGAGATCGCACGGCTGAGCATCGAGGTGGCCGACCGGCAGTTCGGGGAGAACAAGACCTCACTGCGCGGCCTGCTCTATGAGAAAGCCGTCGCTGTGCCGCGCGACCTGTTTTCCCAGGGACTGCCGGATCCCCTGAAGCAGGCCAGCCGCCTCCTGGAAAAGCTGATCGGCGATGTACCCAACCTCACCCTCCAGCAGCTCTTCGAAAACGTGGTGCGCGAGAGCGGCCTGCTCAGCCAGGTCATACAGAGCCCCGACAAGCTCTGGGAGATGCAGGTACTTACGGGCCTGTTTGATTTCCTCAAAGAGGAGACACACCGCCGGCCGCTGATGACCCTGGCCGAGCTGGTCGGCCTGGTGGATTTGATGGAACAGGAAGGCATCGCACTGCCCCTGGCCCAGGTCACCGGCAATGAAAAAGGGGTCAACCTGCTGACGGCCCACGGATCCAAGGGCCTGGAGTTTACCTACGTGTATTTCGCAGGCTGCAACGCCGGTTACTGGGAAAAGAAGCGCAAACCGGCCGGAGGTTACAAGCTGCCGGACACCATGTTTACTTCCACCGGACCCCAGCCCGCCCAGGGCCATGACGAAGAGGAACTGCGGCGCCTGTTCTACGTGGCCCTTACCCGGGCCGAACAGCACCTGCAGATCTCCTACAGCCGGTTCCGCAACGACGGAAAGGAACTGGAGCCGTCCCTGTTCGTCGTGGAGATCACCGATCAGCAGGAACTGCCTTGCGAGCGCGTGATCCTGAGTGAGGAGACGATCGCCTCCTTCCAGGCCCTGTCCTTCGGACTGGCCCAGGCTCCCGAGATCGGGCCGCTGGAGCGGGCGTTTATGGAACGTCTCCTGGAGCGGTTCGTCATGAACGTGACGGCCCTGAATAACTACCTCAGGTGCCCCCTGGAGTTCTACTACCGCAACCTGGTGCGGATCCCCTCCCCCAAGAACGAAGCCACCGAATTCGGTTCGGCCGTGCACTATGCCCTGGAACAACTGTTTCGCCGGATGCAGGAGGATGGCCGGGAAATCTTCCCCGCCCGCGAGGTCTTCCTGTCGGATTTCGACTGGTACATGCACCGCCACCGGGAGAGTTTTACCCGCGAACAGTTCGAACGGCGCCTGGAATACGGCCATGAGGTCCTGACCAACTATTACGATAACCGCATCGATTCGTTTAACCGGATCGTCGCCATCGAGCGTACGATCCGGGGCGTGGTGGTACGCGGTGTACCCCTGAAAGGCAAACTGGACAAGCTGGAGTTTGACGGAAAAAACGTGAATGTCGTGGATTACAAGACCGGGGATCCCGACAAGGCCCGCGACAAACTCCGCCCCCCCGGCGATAAGAACCCGGACGGCGGGGACTACTGGCGCCAGGCCGTATTCTACAAGATCCTGGTGGACCATTACCAGGAAAAGAACTGGAAGGCACTGAGCACCGAGTTTGACTTCGTGGAGCCGGACAGGAAAAAAACGTACCGGAAGGAAAAACTGGTCATCACGCCGGCCGACATCGAAACCGTCCTGCAGCAGATCACCCGGGTCTGGCAGCGGATCCAGGACCATGACTTCTACACCGGCTGCGGGCGCGAGGACTGTCACTGGTGCCAGTTCGTCAAGACCAACAACCTGGCCGTGGCCCTGCATGACATCGAGGAGGAGGAGCCGGAGCAGGCAGGCTGATATTTACCGGATTTTTAGCAGTCGGTTTGGCCCATCCGGCTTATGTTTGCGTGCTGATTATGTCCGCCAAAACGATGCATACCCTTGCCGGCCTGCTGGCAGGCTGCCTGCTGGCCCTGCCGGTCCTGCTGGTGCCGGCCGGCTGCGCCAACATTATCCCCCCCGCGGGCGGACCGCGCGATTCCCTGCCACCCGTGCTGGTCAAGGCCTCCCCGGCGGATTCCCTGAAAAATTTCAAGGCAAACCGGATCACCCTCAGTTTCGATGAGTACGTCGACATCCAGAATCTCCAGGACAACCTGATCGTCTCCCCTGTTCCCAAGACACAGCCGGCCGTGGACCACAAGCTCAACACCATTACCATCCGGCTGCGGGATTCCCTGGAACCCAATACGACCTACACGCTGAATTTCGGCCAGGCCATCAAGGATATCAACGAGGGCAATGTCCTGAAGAATTTTACCTATATGTTCAGTACAGGTGCCCGATTCGATTCCCTGCAACTGCGCGGGCGCGTCATCCTGGCCCAGACCGGCGAAGCCGACAGCACGCTGCTTGTGCTGCTGCACCGCAGGGGGGATGATTCAGCCATCATCAAGGAAAAGCCCCGGTACGTGGCCCGGCTGGACAACCAGGGCAACTTCCTGTTCCGCAACCTGCCGGCGGACACCTTTTACCTCTACGCCCTGAAGGACGAAAGCGGCAGCTACCGGTTCAGCGGGCGGGACCAGCTGTTTGCCTTCGCGGACAAGGCCCTCAAGGTGGATGGCACCGATACCTCGACTCACCTGCTGTACGCCTTTGCGGACAACGAGGGCGTCTCCCCGGCCGGCCCCCGGGCCGCCAAGCCGGCAGCCCCCCCCAAGGAAAAGCGCCTGGTGATCAAAACCAACCTGGACGGCAACCGCCAGGACCTCCTGGGGAACCTGGTCCTCAGCGTGGAGCAGCCCCTGCGGGGCCTGGACAGCTCCCGCATCCATTTCAGCAGCGATTCCAGTTTCCAGCCGGTTTCCGGTTACCGATGGATCAGGGACAGCACCTCCACCCAGCTCACGCTGCTGTATCCCTGGAAGGAAAATACCCTGTACAACCTGGTGATCGACAAGGATTTTGCGGAGGATACGCTGGGCCGCAAGCTCCTGAAGGCCGATACGATCCGGTTTACCACCAAGCAGCGGGCGGATTACGGGCTCGTGCGCATCACGTTCCGCAACCTGGATCTGGCCAGCCACCCCGTCCTCCAGTTCATCCAGCATAACAACGTAGTGGATTCCTTTGCCCTGGCCGGTAACAGCTTTTCCCGGGAGCTCTTCCCTCCGGGGGACTATGAACTGCGGATCCTTTTTGACCGCAACCAGAATGGCCGGTGGGACCCGGGCCATTTCTTCGGCAGGCGCGAACAGCCGGAACTGGCCAGGCCGGTGCCCAACGGCCGGATCAATATCAAGCCCAATTGGGAAAACGAGTTTGAGCGGGAGGCGCCCCCGCCGGCCCCCTGACAGGCGTACTTGGGGCGTGCTACGCCGGGGCGTATCTTTGTCTGATGCAATTCTCCTCTGCCCTGCTGGAAAATGCCGTCAATGAATTTGCCCGCCTGCCGGGCATCGGCAAAAAAACGGCCCTGCGCCTGGTGCTGCACCTGCTGCGCCAGTCCAACCAGGACGTGCAGCAGTTCACGGAGGTGATCCGCAAGATGCGCAGCGAAATCAAATTCTGCCAGCGCTGCTTCAATGTGGCCGACGGAGATATCTGTTCCATCTGCGCCAACAGCATGCGCCGCCAGGAACTCATCTGCGTGGTGGAGAGCATCCGCGATGTCATCGCGATCGAAAGCACCCAGCAGTTCAACGGAACCTACCATGTCCTGGGCGGCGTGATTTCCCCGCTGGACGGGATCGGTCCCGACCAGCTGAACATCGAGTCCCTGGTCCACCGCGTCCAGAAGGAACAGACCGGGGAAATCATCTTCGCCCTCAATCCCACCATCCAGGGCGATACGACCATCTATTATATCCAGAAGAAACTTCAGCCCCTCACCGTACGCATCACCACGATCGCCCGCGGCATTGCCTTCGGCGGCGAACTGGAATATGCCGACGAGCTGACCCTGGCGCGCAGCCTCCAAAACCGCCTGCCGGTTGAAAACTACGTATCAGGCCGCTGATTTGATGGTCTGGCGATTATCCGTTACCTTTGCCTCCTGAACCCAGGCGGATTTGTTTATTGTTCGGCCTGTATTTCTTCAAAACAGAACTAATAAACATCTGAAACTCCTCCTGTCGTTTCCAGTGTTTATCAGTTCCGCAACAAGCATAATGTATGCGTTCGATTCAAGACCTGCTCAAGGAGCGTATCCTGGTCATTGACGGCGCCATGGGCACCATGATCCAGCGCCGCAGGCTGACGGAGGCCGATTACCGCGGCACCCGCTTCCGGGACTGGCCCCGTGACCTGAAAGGGAACAATGACCTGCTCAACCTCACCCAGCCGGGGATCATCACAGACATCCACCGCCAGTACCTGGAGGCTGGGGCGGATATCATCGAGACCAACACCTTCAGTTCCACCGCGATCGCCCAGGCCGATTACGGCCTGCAGGACCTGGCCTACGAACTCAATGTGGCTGCCGTGCGCTGCGCGCGCCAGGCGGTGGAGGCACTGGCCTCCCCGGATCCCCGCTTTATAGCCGGAGCCATCGGCCCCCTGAACAAGACGCTTTCCCTTTCCCCGGATGTCAACAACCCGGGTTACCGGGCCGTCACCTTCGACGAGGTGGTCGCCGCTTACTATGACCAGGTGCGCGGGCTGGTGGACGGCGGGGTGGACCTGCTGCTGATCGAAACGATCTTCGACACACTCAATGCCAAGGCCGCGGTCTTTGCGATCAAAAAATATTTCCGGGACAGCGGCCGGGCCGAGCTGCCCATCATGATCAGCGGCACCATCACCGACGCTTCGGGCCGCACCCTCAGCGGGCAGACCCTGGAGGCGTTCTACACCTCGCTGGCGCATGCGCGCCCGCTGAGCTTCGGCCTCAACTGCGCCCTTGGCGCCCGGGAGATGCGCCCGCATATCGAGGAACTGGCGCATATTGCAGGCTGCTATACGTCCGCCTACCCCAATGCCGGCCTGCCCAACGCGATGGGCGAGTACGACGAGCAGCCGGAGGATACGGCCCATTACCTGGAAGCTTGGGCACGGGAAGGATTTGTGAATATCGTGGGGGGATGCTGCGGGACAACCCCGGACCATATCCGCCACATTGCCGGGCAGGTCAAATCGATCCGGCCGCGACCGCTGCCTGTCATGGAAAACGAACTGGCCTGATGGATAAGTTCCTGCTGACCCTGGCCATTGCGCTGCTGATCGTAAATAATTTTTCCGACCTCCGGCGCCTGTTTACTCAAAAGAAACCATAAATGGTGGACACTGTAACGATACAACCCTACCTGCGCCTTGCCGGCCTCGAACCCCTGGTGGTCCGCCCGGAAACCAACTTCGTCAATATCGGTGAACGGACCAACGTAACGGGCTCCAAGAAGTTTGCCCGCCTGATCAGGGAGAACCGGTACGAGGAAGCCCTCAGCGTGGCCCGCCAGCAGGTGGAAAACGGGGCCCAGGTACTCGATGTGAACATGGACGATGCCCTGCTGGACGGGGTAAAGGCCATGACGACCTTTCTCAACCTGCTGCAGAGCGAACCCGATATCGCCAAGATCCCCATCATGATCGACAGCTCCAAGTTCGAGATCATCGAGGCGGGCCTCAAGTGCGTGCAGGGCAAGTGCATCGTCAACTCCATATCCCTTAAGGAGGGCGAGGCCAAATTCATCGAACAGGCCCGCACCTGCCAGCTCTTCGGGGCAGCAGTCGTGGTCATGGCCTTTGACGAGCAGGGCCAGGCCGATACGCTTGAGCGCCGGGTAAAGGTCTGCGAGCGCGCCTACGACATCCTGACCCGCCAGGTGGGCTTTGCCCCCCAGGACATCATTTTCGATCCCAACATATTTGCCATCGCCACCGGGCTGGAAGAGCATAATCATTACGCGGTGGATTTCATCGAGGCCACCCGGCAGCTCAAGCGGAAAATGCCGCTGTGCAAGATCAGCGGCGGCGTCAGCAACCTGTCCTTCTCCTTCCGCGGCAACGAACAGGTGCGCGAAGCCATGCACGCCGTTTTCCTGTACCATGCGATCCGGGCGGGAATGGACATGGGCATCGTCAACGCGGGGCAGCTGGCCGTCTATGACGAGATCGAGCCGCAGCTGCGCAATCTCTGCGAGGATGTGATACTCGACCGGAATAATGCGGCCAACGAGGCTACCGAAAAACTCATTGCCTATGCCGAAACGGTAAAGGCCAAGGGCAAGACCCAGACCCGCGATGAAAGCTGGCGCAACGGGACCGTGGAGGAACGGCTCAAGTATGCCCTGATCAACGGAATCACGGACTACATCGAAGCCGATACCGAAGAGGCCCGGCTCCGCTATCCCAAACCCCTGGACGTGATCGAAGGCCCCCTGATGGATGGCATGAACGTCGTGGGTGACCTGTTCGGCAGCGGCAAGATGTTCCTGCCCCAGGTCGTAAAGAGCGCCCGCGTCATGAAAAAAAGCGTGGCCATCCTGACCCCCTATATCGAGGCGGAAAAAGAGCAGCGCAGGCAGGCGCAGCTGGCTGCCGGCATCCCTGAATCGCAACAGGGGGGTGGCGCCCGGATCCTGCTGGCTACGGTCAAAGGAGACGTCCACGATATCGGCAAGAACATCGTGGGGGTGGTCCTCGCCTGCAACGGCTACGAGATCGTTGACCTGGGGGTCATGGTACCGGCTGACAAGATCCTGGACACGGCGGAAAAAATCCAGGCGGACCTGATCGGGCTGAGCGGCCTGATCACGCCTTCCCTGGACGAAATGGTGCACGTGGCACATGAAATGAAACGCAGGGGGATGCGCCAGCCGCTGCTGATCGGTGGCGCCACCACCTCCCGGCTGCACACCGCGATCAAGATCGCGCCCCAGTATGACCAGGGCGTGGTACATGTCCTCGACGCCTCCCGCAGCGTGACGGTTGCGGGCACCCTGCTCAGCCAGGAGCAGAAAACCGGGTTCCTGGAAAACATACAACGCGAATACGCCAAGCTGGCGCAGGATTTTGCCAGCAAAAAGCCGGTCAAACAATATATTCCCTACGCGGAGGCTTGCGCCAACAAGACGCCCATCGACTGGGCGGCGTATGAACCGCCCCGCCCCCGGTTCACCGGTACGCGGGTCTGGGAGGACTATGATCTCAGCGAGATCCGTGCCTACCTGGACTGGAATCCCTTTTTCATCACCTGGGAACTCCACGGAAAATATCCCGCCATCCTGCAGGACCCCCTGGTCGGGCAGGAAGCGGGCAAACTCTTCGCCGACGCCAACGCCCTGCTGGACCGGATTATTGCCGAAAAATGGCTTACCGCCCGGGGGGTGATTGGCCTCTGGCCAGCCGCCGCGGTCGGCGACGACAGCGTGGAGGTCAGGTCGGATGACCAGGTCCGGCGGCTGGAGTTCCTGCGCCAGCAGGTCAAAAAGGCCGCCGACCAACCCAACCTGTCGCTGGCCGATTTTATTGCCCCCGGGCCAACCGGCAAAGCGGACCATATCGGCGCCTTCTCGGTAACCATCCAGGGGATCGAACCCCATATCAGGCAGTTTGAAGCCGCCCACGACGATTATAACAAGATCATGCTGCAGGCGCTGGCCGACCGGCTGGCCGAGGCATTTGCGGAGTGCCTGCACGCCCGGGTGCGCCGTGAGTTCTGGGCCTATATGCCGGATGAACAGCTCGACAACGAAGAACTCATCCGGGAAAAATACCAGGGCATCCGCCCGGCACCCGGCTACCCGGCCTGCCCGGATCATACGGAAAAATATAAGTTGTTTGACCTGCTGGGAGGAGAGGGTGTCACAGGCATCCGCCTGACCGAATCCCTGGCCATGTATCCCGCCTCCTCGGTCTGCGGCTGGTACTTCAGCCACCCGCGCAGCCAGTATTTTGGGGTGGGCAAGATCCTGCCCGACCAGCTGGAAGACTATGCGAGCCGCAAGGGGATGAGCCGCGAGCAGGCGGAACGCTGGCTGCGGCCCATCCTGGAATAATCAAATACAAAACACGCACCATGTCAGTAGCAGACAGGCTGAAAGCCTTGCTTGAAGGAAAAGCCGCCGCCAACCTGCAGGCCGGGGAGGCCTTCCTGGCGCAGAATGCCCGGCGGGAACACGTAGTCACCCTGCCCAGCGGTTTACAGTATGAAGTCCTGGAAATGGGCACCGGCAGTAAGCCCAACGCCCAGAGTACCGTAACCTGCCATTACCACGGCACCCTGATCACGGGGGAGGTATTCGACAGCTCGGTCAGGCGGGGCCAGCCGGCCACGTTCCCGCTTAATGCCGTCATCAAGGGTTGGACCGAAGGACTGCAGCTGATGCCGGCGGGGAGTAAATTCCGTTTCTTCATTCCCCCGCACCTGGGTTACGGGTCCCGCCAGGTAAGTTCCCTGATCGGGCCCAACAGCACCCTGATTTTCGACGTGGAACTCCTGTCATTCAAATAGTCCCTACCGGGTTTTGATCACCGTAGTGCGTGTCCAGCTGTCATGCCAGGGCAGGCCGAACCCGGAAAGCGCCTCAAAGGGCACCAGCCGGGACAGGCTGCGCAGCAGCGCGTCCCGGAAGGTCAGTTCCCGGCCATCCTGGCGGATGGCCCGGGTGCCGGTAATCAGTTTTCCCAGGGTATAGCCCCGGAAGGCCTTCTCGCAAAGGGTATAATAAAGCAGGTAGTTGACCAACCCGATCAGGTAGGCCAGCAGCAGGTACGGGGCACTCAGTTTATCGGCGCCCAGGTAGATCTGCATGGCCAGGTCCGGCATGACACGGAGGATCAGGTAGCCGACCAGCATACCCGTCAGGTAACTCAGGCCGTATTGCATGAACAGGTTGTCGATGAGGTAGTTCAGGAACCGCTGCAGGCGGGACGCCGCCTCGGGCTGGATGAACTGCGCCAGTTCATCGGAAAATTCCCCGGCTGCGCCGGGCTGAGGATCGCGATCAGGTTCCATACGGCATGGTAGTCGGCAAAGTAAATGAATCCGGCCAGGTTTTGCAAGGCCGGCCGCGCCGTTACAGCAGTTCCTGCAGGCGGGCCCTGAGTGCCTCCGCACCCTGGAAGTGTACGCCCGTCATGCCGAGCTGTTCGGCGGCCTTCACGTTTCGCAGGTTGTCATCGATGAAGATGGCGCGGCGCGGATCCACACGGAACCGGTCCAGCAGGCGCTGGTAAAACTCGGCGAAGGGCTTGCGGGTCTTTTCTTCGCCGCTGACGACCCGCCCGTGGAACCAGTGCAGGAATTCGTAGCGGTCCAGGGCGATCGGGAAGGTTTCCGCACTCCAGTTGGTCAGGGCGTAGAACCGGAGGTCCGTATTCTCGCGCAGGTCCCGGAACAGGTCCACGGTATCCCGGATGGGCCCGCCCAGCATTTCGGTCCAGCGGCCGTAATACGCGCGGATCTCCTTTTCCCACTGCGGGTGCCGGAGTATAAGCTCTTCGGTCGCCGCGGCCAGGGGATAGCCGGCGTCCTGGTTTTCATTCCAGTCGCTGGTGGTGATGTTTTCAAAGAACCAGTCGATCTTCTCCTCGGAATCGAAAATGGTCCGGTATACATAGCGCGGGTTCCAGTCGATCAGGACGCCGCCCAGGTCAAATACGATGGTATCGTAAGCTGATGGTTTCTCCATACGCATAACAGGAGGCAAAGGTAGCCAACCGCGGCCATCCTTCAGCTTTTTTCAAACAACCACCAGATCCGCTTGCGGGGCTTGATCTTATAATTTTCGCGGATGTATTTCTGGATATGGTCCATGGCCTCGTCGACGCTGTCGGTGATGAGCACCAGGGCCAGGTCTTCCTTGTTGATCGTGCCCTGGATGGCCAGGTATTCCATGTATTCGATCAGTTCCTTGTAGAACTGGCGCCCGAACAGCACGATGGGAAACTGGGTGATGGTGCGGGTCTGCACCAGGGTCAGCGTCTCGAAGAACTCGTCCATCGTGCCGAATCCGCCGGGCATGATGATAAAGGCATAGGAGTATTTTACCAGCATGACCTTGCGGACGAAAAAATGCTCGAAGGTGATGGACCGCTGCACATACGGGTTGGGTTTCTGTTCGAATGGCAGCCGGATATTACAGCCGATGGACTGTCCGCCGTTCTCAAAGGCCCCGCGGTTGGCAGCTTCCATGATGCCGGGTCCTCCCCCGGTCATCACGGTCAGACCCAGTTCGGCGATCCGCTTCCCGAACTGGCGCGCGGCATCGTAATACGGATGATTTTCCTGGAAGCGGGCCGACCCGAATACCGTGATGCAGGGGCCGACAAAATGCAGGGTCCGGAATCCCCGGATGAGCTGGCCGAAGACGCGGAGGGCAAATCCCAGTTCATAGCGGCGGCTCTTGGGACCTTCCAGGTATACGGACTCTTTGGGCGGAATGATCTGACCGGGCAGGGGCATGGAAGCAGGTTTGAAAAAAATTAAAATTAGAATAATTTGCCGGTAGTTTCCCCTATAAAATCCTGTACCTTACGCTCCCAATTTTTCCCGCATGCGCATCATTTCATATAACGTCAACGGGATCCGCGCAGCCATCAACAAAGGATTTTTGGACTGGCTCAAGACCAACCCGGCGGATGTCATCTGCATCCAGGAAACCAAGGCTCTCAAGGAAAATGTCGACCACCGGCCTTTCCATGAGCTGGGCTACCACGATTACTGGTTCAGCGCGCAGAAAAAAGGATACAGCGGCGTGGCTGTTTTCACAAAAATCAAACCCGACAAAGTGGAGTACGGGACCGGCCACCAGGTCAGCGACGAGGAAGGCCGTGTCATCCAGCTCGATTTCGGGAACCTGCGGCTGATCAACGCCTATTTTCCCTCCGGCACCTCCGGTGACGAGCGCCAGCAGTTCAAATACGAATGGCTGGACGAGTTCCTCGCCTTTTTGAACAAACTGCGCAAGAAACACCCCAACCTGATTCTCTGCGGGGATTACAATATCGCCCACCGGGAGATCGATATCCACGACCCCAAGGGCAACAAGAATTCCTCGGGCTTCCTGCCGGAGGAGCGAAAGTGGATGGATACTTTTTTTGCCAGCGGATGGGTGGACAGCTTCCGCGTCTTCCACCCGGAGCCGCACCGCTACAGCTGGTGGAGCCAGCGTTTCCCCAGCGTGCGGCTCAATAACAAGGGCTGGCGTATCGATTACATCAATGTGACGGAGCCCCTGAAAAAAAAGCTGAAGGACGCCGAGATTTTCCCCGACGTCAAGCACAGCGACCACTGTCCCGTCTACCTGGAGATCAAACCCTGATATGACCGTGTACAACCTTACCGTGAGCGTGGACCCCGCAATCGAGGCGGAATGGATCGTCTGGCAACAGCAGGTCTTCATTCCCGGGGTCATGGGAACCGGCCTGTTCCGGGAGTACCGCTTCTACCGGTTGCTGGAGACCCCGGCGCAGGAGGGCGGTAACACCTTTGTATTCCAGTTCACGGCCGCAGGCCCGGAACAGTATGAACGCTTCCGCCGTGACCATGCGGCCGGCCTGCTGGAGGGTGCCCGCGCAACCTGGGGAGACCGCTTCGTATACTTCCAGACCGTCATGGAGGCTGTGCAGTGAATGTGGAAAAAGAAAAACCCTCCGGCCCCAGGGAAACAATAGCCCGGGGGTCCCAAACCCTTCCCTGCAAAGGGTTTCAGCGTGTCGGCGTGAAACAGGCTACCGGCAAGGGTTTCCCGGGACCGGAGCCTGCCAGCCGATCATACTGCACCGGTCTCGATTACCGCAAAATCCTTGCCCCGTGCGGGTTCGGCGGGTTTTTCAGGTTCAACAAACGGGGGTAAAAAAATTTTGCCGGACCTGAAAAGCCTCTAATTTTGTCGCCTCGTCAAACAATTAAAAACACATCTATGAACAAAGCTGAACTTATCAACAAACTGGCGGACGATGCCGGCATCACCAAGACGCAGGCCAATGCCGCGCTGGACTCCTTTGTTGAGGCAGTTACCAAAACCCTGAAAGGCGGCGGCAAGGTTACCCTGGTCGGCTTCGGAACCTTCTCCGTATCCAAGCGCGCTGCACGCAATGGCCGTAACCCCCAGACCGGTGAAACCATCAAGATCAAGGCCCGCAAGGTTGCCCGCTTCAAAGCCGGCAAGGAACTCTCCGCCAAGCTCTGACGCACCTGACAACTCGTTGAAAAGCTCCCGACACCACCCCGGTGTGCCGGGGCTTTTTTTTACCGGCATACGCCGGATTTTCAGCATCTTTGCAGCCGTTCCATCCACAGCAACCCTAAATATTTTATCGTATGGGAAAAGGAGATAAGAAATCCGCAAAAGGCAAACGTTTCAAGGGATCCTTCGGCAAGAGCCGGCCGGCCAAGCCCGCTAAAAAAGCGGCGGTCAAGAAAAAGGCCTGAAACGTGTAAGGTAACCCCCGGGCGGGCTCCCGACCGGTAGCCTGCCTGGCCGACTGGCACCCGACCGAAGGATCTGCCTCCGGGTCTTCAGGGTGCCAGTCGTTCTATTTTCCAGCCTTCCTGGCCGCTGCGGCGATACCGCAGGCGGTCGTGCAGCCGGCTGGGCCTTCCCTGCCAGAATTCGATCTGGTGCGGACGCACCAGGTAGCCCCCCCAGTGGGGCGGACGCGGGATATCCTCACCGCCAATCTCCTTTTTCAATTGCTGGTAATGGGCGTCGAGCCAGTGCCGGTCCTCGATCACCTGGCTCTGCGGGGAGGCCCAGGCGCCGACCCGGCTGGATTCCGGCCGGCTCCGGAAATACGCGTCGCTCTCCGCCGCCGTGAGTTTCTCCACCTCGCCGCTGATGCGCACCTGGCGCTCCAGTTCCTTCCAGAAAAAGACCAGGCTGGCCCGGGGATTCTGCTCCAGGTCCTCCCCCT
Organism: Chitinophagaceae bacterium; assembly: GCA_035549175.1. Lineage (GTDB taxonomy): Bacteria > Bacteroidota > Bacteroidia > Chitinophagales > Chitinophagaceae > DASTSN01. Next base: position 23,092 of record DASZRL010000002.1, read on the forward strand.
TGGCGCTGCGGTAATTACTGAAAAACACGAATCCCTGTTCATCAAAACTTTTCAGCAGCACGATGCGGGCGGCCGGAATGCCCTGCGGCGAGGCCGTGGCCAGCGTCATGGCATTGGGTTCCTCGATCTCGGCCTGGAGCGCTTCCTTCCACCACTTGTCGAACTGGCGGATCGGATCGGCCAGGGCATCAGATTCCAGCAGGTGGTGACGGGCATATTCCTTGCGCAGGGCCGCAATATGTGGGTTCATGACTCGCGGGGTTGATTGCAGGCAAAATTAAGCCGGCAGGTGGCGCCAAAAAAAGAAAAGCTCCTTGCGGAGCTTGGGCAGTAGGTTTTGGCAGGGGTCCGGCCGGTCGTCATACGCCACCCTGGCGGCGGAGCAGTTCATCCCGCTCCTCGGATACAATATTCAGCTTGCTTTCCAGCTCGCCGATGCGCCTGAGCTGGTTTTCCAGTTTTTTATGGGCGTCGGTCAGGACATGCAGGTCGTTGTTGAGCTCTTCCAGGTAGGCGACCCGCTTCTGCAACTGCTGGCGCTGGAAGTTGGATTCGCGGAGTTTCTCCTCGGTTTCCGCCAGCTGCAGCCCCATTTGCTGGTTCTCCTGGATGAGGGTCTGCAGGCGGGCTTTCTGTTCCTCGTGGTCGCGCAGCAGCTTGACATGGGACTCCTTGAGGTCCTCGTAATCCACGTTGACCAGGCGGGAGCTGGCCACCTGGGATTCAAGTTTCTGGATCTTGCCCTGCAGCACGTTGAACTCGTTATAGGCGTTGTCCAGCATGGAGCTCATTTCGCGGGTCAGGTGCTCCTTCTGGCGGATGGTATGGATCTCCTTTTCCTTCTCGCTGAGGGCCAGGCGCAACCGGCTGATCTGGTTACTGAGCTCCTCGTTTTCCTCCATCATCATCTGCTGCTGCTCTTCCTTCTCCTTGATCACGTCGATCTGAGCCAACAGCTGGTTGATCTTTTCATTATGTTCCATCAGGCTGTGCTGGGCCTGGCGAAGCTGGTCGATGTAGACGGGCTTTTCCTCCTGCACCTGGAGGGGAGCCGGCGGCGGGGGCGGCGGCAGATGCTGCAGGTGGTCGATTTCGGCTTCCAGTTTCTTGTTCTGGCGACGGAGTTCCTCCATCTCCATGCGGTAGACGCGGGCACTGTCCTCGGCTTCCGCCAGTTTTTCCTTGATTTCGGAATATTCCTTGTCGCGGGAATCCACTTCGTTGAAATACTTCGACTTCCAGTCCTCGATACTGCGGTTGAGTCGTTCCGATTCAACCGAAGACGTCTTCAGGCTGCGGCGGCTGCTGAGGAAAAAATGAACCGCAATCCCCAGGATTACCGCACCCAGCTGCAGGATGATGATCTCCACGACCGACAGGGTCAGGGCGGCTAACAGGTTCGATGTCATGAATACGGGCGTGTTTAGATGAAAGGATCGGGGTGGTCAGGTAACTGATTACAAATCTAATGGTAAAGTTGAAAAAAAGCCGTTCCGCCCGTCCCGGGGAGGGGACAAATTATTCACAAGAAATCAATCGTAAATTTCCGAATCCACCCTGCCCTCGCCACGGGCTCAGCCGGTTACCAGGGTGCCGACCTTTTCCCCCGTCACGACGCGGCGCAGGTTGCCCGGGGTGTTCATGTCGAACACGACGATGGGAAGGTGGTTCTCCATGCAGAGCGTGAAGGCCGTCATGTCCATGACCCGCAGGTTCTGGGTCAGGCATTCCTGGAAGGTGATCGTCTGGTATTTCTTGGCGCTGGGATCCTTTTCCGGGTCGGCCGTATAAATGCCGTCCACCCGGGTGCCTTTCAGGATCACGTCGCATTTGATTTCAATGGCCCGCAGGACGCCGGCGGTATCGGTGGTAAAATAGGGGTTGCCGGTTCCCGCCCCGAAAATGACCACGCGGCCCTTTTCGACGTGGCGGATGGCGCGGCGCCGGATATAGGGCTCGGCGATCTGCTCCATCTTGATGGCGCTCTGCAGCCGGGTGTAGACGCCGATCTTTTCCAGGCTGGCCTGCAGGGCCATCCCGTTGATCACCGTGGCCAGCATGCCCATATAATCCCCGTGGGCCCGCTCGATGCCGGTTTCCGCCTCGTTCATACCCCGGTATATATTGCCCCCGCCGATCACGATGGCCACCTGGACGCCCAGGTCGGTAATGGACTTGATATCCTGGGCGTACTGGGAGATCACCCCGGGATCAAGCCCGAAACTCTTGTTTCCCATCAGGGATTCCCCGGATAATTTGAGCAGGATCCGCTTGTACTTCGGCAGCATGCAATAGATGGATTTAACAAAAAATGACGGGCCGGGCCAACCAGGCCGGCCGCGCGGCGAAGATAGGGCTTTTCAAACGGAGTGCATGCCGGTTGCAGGATGCCGGCCTGGTACTTTCTTTGTCCATTTCCCGCGGCCGGCTCCAGGTGGAGGCGGTACCGGCCAAACCCGTTATTTTTGCCGCTCCGGATGAAAGGTCCGGGATAAATTGTTGCCCATGCTCCAGCCTCCCGCTTTCGTACACCACGTCTATTTCTGGCTCGACCAGCCCGCCAGCGCTGCGGACAAGCAGGCCCTGATCCGGGGGCTGCAGAAACTCAGCGCCGCCCCGACGATCCGCTTTGCGCATATCGGCGAACCCGCCGCGACGCGCCGCGATGTGATCGACAGCACGTATTCGGTTTCCTGGCTGCTTTTTTTTGACAGCCCGGAAGACCAGGAAAGCTACCAGGTGGACCCCATGCACCTGGCCTTTATCGCCGAATGCAAGCACCTGTGGAAGCGCGTGGTGGTCTATGACTCCCTGCAGGCCGGGTAATTCCTCCCGCCTCCGCCGCCTCCTGCCCGCCTCCCCCCCGGGCATCCCGCCCGGGAATATCTACCGGTACGCAATATGCGCGTACTGGCCCCTGCCGCCCCGTACCCGCTGATTCCAAGCCGGTTAGCCGGCTCCTTGGCTGCCCCGGACACCTGCCATCCCGCTCCGTGATCTAAGTCACCATCCACCCTGCCCCGCGCGGATAGTTTTGCCAAAAATTTTTCATGCGGATGACCATGTTCAAAACAACCGGACTGGCCTTGCTGCTGCTGGCCGGCCGGCTGCGCGCCCAGGAAGCCCCGGTACACCTCTCCCTCCGCCAGGCCATCGACACGTCCCTGCGGTACAACCAGGACCTGCAGCTGGCGGGCCTGGACGAGCGGATCGCCGCCTCCCGCGCCCGGGAAGCCAATGCCGTGTACCTGCCCCGGGTGGACGTTTCCTATTCGGCTCTGGCCACCAATGATCCCCTGAATGCCTTTGGATTCCGGCTGCAGCAGCGGTCGGTCAAATCCCCGGATTTCAATCCCGATTGGCTGAATCACCCCGGCGGCACGGCCGATTTCATGACCCAGCTCCAGGTGCAGGAGCCCCTGGTCAACCTGGACCAGGCCTACCAGCGCCGGGCGGCACGCCAGGAAGCCGAGATGTACCGCCTGAAAAACAACCGGAGCCGGGAGTACGTGGCCTTCGAAGCCACGAAGGCCTACCTGCAGCTCCAACTGGCCGGTGATGCCGTGGGTGTGCTGGAGGATGCCCTGCGGGCGGCGCAGGCCTTGGACCGGTTTACGCGCGACCGCGTGAACCAGGGGCTGCTACAGGAATCCGATGCCCTGAACGTCCAGGTGCACCTGCACGCCGTGGAAACCCGCCTGGCGGAGGCGCGCAGCGAGGTCCGCAATGCCTCCGATTACCTCAGCCTGGTCATGGGCAAACCCTACGGAACCCTTTACCTGCCCGATACCGGCAGCCTGGGCATCCGGCCGCCCGCCCCCACGGATACGCTGATCCCGGATAACCGCAGCGACCTGGCAGCCCTGCGGGCCGGCCTGGAAGCTGCCGGGCTCATGATCCGCTCTGAACGCAGCAGCCTGCTGCCCCGTCTCAACGGCTTTGCCTCCTACCAGTTCCATGATGCGGCAGCCACCGGCTTTCAGGCCGGTTCCTACCTGGCGGGTCTGCGGCTCTCCTGGACCCTGTTCGAAGGCGGCCGCGTCCGCAACCGGATCGCCACGCGCAAACTGGAACGCGACCGGCTGGCCAGCCAGCTTACCCAGCAGCAGCGGCAGAGCCAGCTCGAACTCACCAAAGCCCTGCGGCAATTGGAGGATGCCGGCTACCGGATCAGCCAGCAACGGCTGGCCGTAACGCAGGCTGCCGAGGCCCTGCGGATCCTGGAAGACCGGTACGAACAGGGACTGGTCAACAGTACGGACGTCCTGATGGCGCAGGCCCAGTTGTCCCAGCAGAAGCTGGAGTTCGCCGGGGCCTGTTTCCACTATCACCTGACCGCTGCCTATAGCCAGTTCCTGGTGGCAGCCAAATCCCACTAATCAATCAACCCGAAAATATATCAGTTATGCGATACTCGCTACCGGTATTTACGCTTGCCGCGGCGGCAGCACTGCTGCTTTCAGGCTGCCACGGATCCACCCACGAACAAACGCTGCCGACTGCCCGGCCCCTGGCCGTCCGGACCGCCCTGCCGGGCGCCACGGTGGCTGGCGGCGTGTCGGCCAGCGGAGAAATCGTTGCCGCCCAGGTGGCCACCATCAGTACCCGGGTCATGGGTACCATTGAAAAGATCTATGTGCGGGTCGGAGACCGCGTACGGCGGGGCCAGCCCCTGGTGAGCCTGAACGGCCAGGATATCCTGGCACGCCGGGCCCAGGCATCCGCCTCGATCGCCGAAGCCCAGGCCGCGCTGCAAAGCGCGCAGCGGGACTATGACCGGTTTACCGCGCTGTATGCCCGCCGGAGCGCCAGCGCCAAGGAGCTCGATAATGCCACCCTGCAGTACCAGGCGGCCCAGGCCCGCCTGGAAGCTGCCCGCCAGCAGCACCGCGAGGCCGACGCCCTGGCGGCCTACACCCGGCTGACGGCCCCCTTCGACGGGGTGGTCACCCGCAAACTGACCGAGGAAGGCAGCCTGGCCGCCCCGGGCATGCCGCTGCTGACCGTCGAACAGGACGCCACCCTGGAGGTAAGCGCCACGGTCAGTGAAGACGCGATCGGGCGGATCCGCCCGGGTGATCCGGCTACCCTGGAGATGGCGAGCCTGGGCAGGACCCTGATCACGACCGTTACCCAGGTCAGCCCCTCGTCCGAAAGCACCGGCGGGCAGTACGCTATCCGCCTGGCAATACCCTCCGCGCAACGGGCCGGGTTATATGCCGGCATGTATGTCCATGTAACCCTGCCCGGTGCGGCAGGCAGCGGGAAGGCGGCCGGCACCCTGCTGGTGCCTACGGCCAGCCTGGTCCAGACCGACCAGCTGACCGGCCTGTATACGGTCAGCAGCCAGCATACCGCCCTGCTGCGCTGGGTACGGACCGGCCGGCAGTTCGGGGACCAGACAGAAATCCTGGCAGGCCTTTCGGCCAACGAACCTTTTATCGTCCAGGCCGAGGGCCGCCTCTATGACGGTGCCCCGGTCACGGAGCCACATCCCTGACACACCCACCTAAAAAACTGATTCATGCAAGAAGGAATTTCCGGCCGGATCGCCCGATCGTTCATCCGGTCCAAGCTCACCCTGCTGCTCATGGGCGCCCTGCTGCTCATCGGGGCGTACAGTACCCTGCTGATCCCCCGTGAGGAGGAACCCCAGATCCAGGTACCGATGGCGGACCTGTTCGTGGCCTATCCCGGCGCTACCGCCCGCGAGGTGGAGACCAAGATCAGTATCCCCCTGGAAAAGATGATTTCCAATATCCAGGGGGTGGAATACGTATACACCACCTCCCGGCCCGGGCAGGCCATGGCCATCGTGCAGTTTTACGTCGGCCAGGATGTGGAGCGCGCCCTTGTGCGGCTCTACAACGAGCTCATGAAGCATATGGACAGGCTCCCGGCCGGCGTCAGCCTGCCCATGGTCAAGAGCCGCGCCATCGATGACGTGCCTGCGCTGGGCCTTACCCTGTGGAGCGAGCGGTATGACGATTATACCCTGCGTCAGCTGGGCCAGACGCTGGCCAGCGAAATCAAGAAAGTGCCCGAGGTGGCCGACGTGACCCTGATCGGCGGCCGCAGCCGCCAGGTGCGGGTGGTCCTGGATAAGGACCGTATGTCCCGCGAGCAGGTGGATTTCCTGGGCATCGCACGCAGCATCGAGGCGGCCAATGCCCAGGTGGAAGCCGGTACCCTGCTGCAGCGGGATACCGCGTTCTCGGTCCGGACGGGGGATTTCCTGGGCACGGCCGACGAGGTGGCGGGCCTGATCGTAGGGACCCACGACCAGCAACCGGTTTACCTGCGGCAGGTAGCGACCGTTACGGACGGTCCCCAGATTCCTTCCCAGTACGTCTGGTTCGGCTACGGGCAGGCGGACAGCAGCCGGCGCACCTACCGGTCGGCCTATCCCGCCATCACCCTGGCGATCGCCAAGCGCAAAGGGGCGGATGCCATGCGGCTGTCCGGCCAGATCCTGGAACGGGTGGAGCATCTCAAAAAGCAGCTCCTGCCCTCGGACGTCCAGGTGACGATAACGCGCAACTACGGGGCCACCGCCTCCGAAAAGGTGTCAGAACTGCTGTTCCACCTGTTTATCGCCATCGTGGTGGTGACCCTGTTTGTCATGCTGGCCATGGGCTGGCGGGGAGGGCTGGTTGTCTTCCTCTCGGTACCGGTCACCTTCGCCCTGACCCTGTTTGCCTATTATTTTCTTCACTACACCCTGAACCGGATCACGCTGTTTGCCCTGGTGTTCATCACGGGGATCGTGGTGGACGACTCCATCATCATCGCCGAGAATATGCACCGCCACTTCCGGATGAAGCGGCTGCCCCCGCTGCAGGCGGCGATCTATGCGGTCAACGAGGTGGGCAACCCCACCATCCTGGCCACTTTTACAGTCATAGCCGCCGTGCTGCCTATGGCCTTTGTCTCCGGGCTGATGGGTCCCTACATGAGTCCCATGCCGATCGGGGCCTCCATAGCCATGTTCCTGTCACTGATCGTGGCGCTCACCCTGACTCCCTACCTGGGGTACCTGTTTTTGCGGGAAAAGGAAAGGCGGGGGCTGCCGCATGCGGAAAGCCGGCCGCACCGCCTGGAGGACAGCGGGGTGTACCGGGTCTACCGCGCCTTTATCCAGCCCATGCTGGACACCCGCTGGAAGCGATATGCCTTCGTGCTGGGCACCGTGGTGGTGCTGCTGGGATCCCTGGCGCTCTTCTATACCCGTGCCGTGGCCGTCAAGATGCTGCCCTTTGACAACAAAAATGAATTCCAGGTACTGATTGACATGCCGGAAGGCAGCACCCTGGAAAAGACGGCGGCCGTGAGCCGCGACCTGGCGACCTATATCGCCCGGCAGCCCCTGGTAAAAAATTACCAGGTCTATGCCGGTACGGCCGGCCCGATCAGCTTCAACGGGCTGGTCCGTCATTACGACCTGCGCCGAGGGGACGAGGTGGCCGACATCCAGGTCAACCTGGTAGGCAAGGAGGACCGCAGTCTCCAGAGCCATGCCATCGCCCGCTCCATGCGGGAACCCCTCCAGCAGATCGCCCGCCGCTACGGGGCCAATGTCAAGATCGTGGAAGTACCCCCCGGTCCCCCGGTGCTCTCCACCCTGGTCGCCGAAGTGTACGGGCCCGATTACGGCCAGCAGATCGCCGTGGCCCGCCAGGTCCGCGACCTGCTGGCGCGGACCCCGGACGTGGTGGATGTCGACTGGATGGTCGAGGATGACCAGCCGGAGTATGACCTGGTGATCGACCGCGAAAAAGCCCAGCGCTACGGCGTGGCTCCCGCCCAGGTGGTGGCTACCGTGCGAGCGGCGTTATCCGGCAGCCCGGCCGGCAACCTTCATGTACCGGCCACCGCGGAACCCGTGGGCATTATGTTGCAGCTGAGCGACCGGGACAAGGCGGGGCCCGACGACCTGAAAAACCTGAAGGTCATGAGCCAGCAGGGTACCGCGATCCCGCTCGGCGACCTGGTTTCCTGGCAGCAGCGCGTGCGGGAAAAAAGCATCTACCGCAAGAACCAGATGAGGGTCGTGTATGTCCTGGCCGATATGGCCGGCAAGCTGGAGAGCCCGTCCTACGCGATCCTGAAAGCCTCAGACAGCCTGCAGAAGCTGAAGCTTCCGGCCGGCTATACCCTGCAGGAAAACTATACCCGGCAACCCCGGTTCGAAGACCAGTTCACCCTGAAATGGGACGGGGAATGGCAGATCACCTATGAGGTATTCCGTGATCTGGGCATCGCCTTTGTCGTGGTGATCGTGGTGATCTACCTGCTTATCGTCGGCTGGTTCCAGGACTTTGCCGTCCCGGTGATCATGCTGGCGGCCATCCCGCTTTCCCTGATCGGCATCGTGCTGGGCCATTGGATGATGGGGGCCTTCTTTACGGCCACCTCCATGATCGGCTTCATCGCCCTGGCCGGGGTCATGGTACGCAACTCCGTGCTGCTGATCGATTTCATTGATATCCGGCTGCGCGAAGGCGTACCCCTCAAGCAGGCGATCGTGGAAGCCGGCGCCGTGCGGACCACGCCCATCCTGCTGACCGCGGGCGCCGTGGCCCTCGGGGCCGTGATCATCCTGTTTGACCCCATCTTCCAGGGACTGGCGATCTCCCTGATGGGCGGGACGATCACCTCAACCTTCCTGACCCTGCTGGTCGTACCCCTGCTCTATTATAAAATGAAAAAGAAACAGGATTCATCCACTCAAAAGCAATCCACATGAAACTGCTGGTAATAACCGCCCTGGCCGAAGACGGCCCGGCTGTCCGCCAACTGCTCCGGGAAGGGAAGGTCCCGGTATACAGCATGCTCCCTGCCACCGGCGTACGCAGCGGGGAGGATCCCGATCTGCTCCAGGAATGGTTTGGCAACCGGTCCGGCGAACTGGACTCCCTGCTCTTCTTCAGTTTCACCACCGCGGAGCGTGCGGATCACGTGCTGAGCAGCCTGCGGGACTATAACGAAAAGAAAGGGAACGGCTTTCCCCTCCGGGGCTTTGTCCTGGCGCTGGAGGCGGCCAGTCATCCCCTCTCCTGAATCACCTACCATAACCGATAAAACCAAAAATACATGCGCGAACGCATCATCCGGGCCATAGCCGGCCTGCTCGTACTGACCAGCCTCACGCTGGGTTATTTCGCGGATCCCCGCTGGCTGCTGCTGGCCGGCTTCGTAGGCCTGAACCTGGTTCAGTCCTCCTTCAGCCGCTTCTGCCCCCTGGAGATCATCCTGAAAAAACGGGGACTTTAAACCCCGGTCGGGGCATACCATCCCAAAACAGGAAGGGGAGCCGCGCGGCTCCCCTTC
>DASZRL010000003.1:0-21148 GCA_035549175.1 Chitinophagaceae bacterium
CCCCCTGGTAGCTTTCGGGAACCCGCGGGTTGAAGCGGGCCAGCACGTTCAGGTCCGTGGACAGGGTGTCGCGGGTGTTCATGTCCTCGTGGTAGCGGCCGCTCCAGAAAAAGGACTTCTCGTCGGCGATCCGCTCCACGCCTTCCAGCTGGACCCCCCGCCGGTTCAGTTCCGCCATTTCCTCTTCCGGGAAGTCGTAGCCCACGATGGAAATCTGGTGGATGGGCCGCAGGAAATTGCTGGCGGCATAGGCGACATAGGTGGCGGATCCCCCGATGACCTGGTCCGTCTTCCCGAATGGCGTTTCAATGGCATCAAAGGCCATGGTTCCTACTACGATCAGCGACATGAATGGCTTTTTATGGTTGATTGCCCCGCCGGATCCGGCCGGGGGAGCAGGCCCGCAGGCAGGACCTGCTTCAGGCGGGCAAACCTACATGAAATTTGCGTAGGCCCGGCTACCCGGGGCCGGAAATTTGGCGCCTGCGGCAGGCCGTAAGAACATTCATTAGTAAAATGCCTTATAGGTGTTATCTTTGGCGTATGCCTAAAACTGCCCGCCGAAAGGCCTCCAAGAAGGAGATTATCCTGCAAAAGGCGGCCCTGATGTTCCGTGAAAAGGGCTTCAGCGCCACCTCGATGCGGGACCTGGCCGAATCCGTCGGCATCGAGGCCGCCAGCCTCTATAACCACATCCGTTCCAAGAACGAGATCCTGGAAGCCATCTGCTTCGGGGTCGCCAACCGGTTCAATGCCAACATGGAAATCATCGAAGCCGCTGACCTGGGTTCCATCCAGAAAATTGAGACCCTGCTGCGCTTTCACATCCGCCAGATGGTGGAGCACTACGAAGAGGTCTATGTGAGCGACCGGGAATGGAAACACCTGAACGAACCCTACCTGTCGAACTTCCAGAACCAGCGCCGCTCCTACCGGAAGCGCTTTGCCGCCCTGATCGAGGAGGGTATCCGCCGCCGGGAAATCAAGTCGATTGACGCGCCCACCGCGGTCCTGATCATGCTCCATGCGATCAGCGGCATCGAATCCTGGCACCGGTCCCGGGAAAAAATCAACGCGGAAGCGCTGGAGAACAATATGGTGGTGATCCTGATCGACGGGCTTCGCAAAACCGCCTGAGCCCCATGTCCCTCCATTTCCACCGTCTGCCCGTGCGTTCGATCCGGAGGGAAACCCCGGATTGCGTATCCATCGTGCTGGCCGTACCGCCCGAACTTCGGGAGGTATTTTCCTTTACCGCCGGCCAGAACCTGACCCTGCGCGCCCGGGTCGACGGCCAGGATATCCGCCGCTCCTACTCCATCTGCTCGGCCCCCGGGGACGGGGAATTGCGGGTCGCCGTCAAGCGGGTCCCGGGAGGGATCTTCTCCGGCTACGCCAACGACCGCCTCCGGCCGGGGGATTACCTGGAGGTACTGCCGCCGACGGGGCAATTTTTTACCGCCCTGCACCAGGAACACCAAAAAAAATACTTAGCTTTCGCCGCAGGAAGTGGTATCACTCCGGTAATATCGATCATAAAATCCACCTTCACGACAGAACCCCGGTCCACCTTTACCTTAGTCTATGGAAATCGAACCATCTCGTCCGTTATTTTCCTGGAGGAGCTGGAAGGCCTGAAGAATAAATACCTGGATCGTTTCCAGCTTATTTACCTCTTCAGCCGGGAAAGCACCGACACCCCGCTGAATAATGGCCGCCTCGATGGCAACAAGCTCCTTGAGTTAGGCAGGATCCTCGATTACGCAGGCTTCGATGCGTTTTTCCTCTGCGGTCCCCAGGACATGATTTTCGGCACGCAGGAATTCCTGAAAAAGGCCGGGATCGACGAGCGGAAGATCCACTTCGAGCTGTTCACGGTACCCGGAAAGCAGCCGGCGCAGGACCCGCTGGCGGAAGCCGGGGGACAGCCAGGCACAAACAGCCGCGTCACGGTCCGCATCGATGGCCGGTCCTTTGACCTGGACCTGGACCGCGAGGCGGAGCCAATCCTGGATGCGGCGCTGAAGAAGGGCGCCGACCTGCCCTTTGCCTGCAAGGGAGGTGTCTGTGGCACCTGCCGGGCGCGGGTCCTGGAAGGCGAGGTCACCATGGAAGTCAATTGGGCCCTGGAACCGGAAGAAGTAGCCCGGGGGTATATCCTTACCTGCCAGAGCCACCCCAAAACCCCGAAAGTCGTTGTTGACTTTGATTAAATAGTAGTAACATTTCAAAAAACCCAGGTTATGGCTACAAAAAAAACAATCCAAACACTTCCCGGAGAGAAGTGGAAGACGCTCCCGGACCACAAGACTGCCTATGGCGAGCAATACGCCATCAGCAGCCACGGCAGGCTGGTTAAGTTCCGGGAAAAACTCGCGGATGGTATTTTACTGAGAGGTAGCATGCAGGAAGGTTACCCGATCTGGCGCACGCGCAAGAACGGTGAAAACTACGCGATCCTCCTCCACCGGCTGGTCGCCAAACACTTTCTGCCCAAGCCCACCCGGAAGCAGACCACCATCATCCACGTGAATTACAAAAAGACGGACAACCATTACAAGAACCTGAAATGGGCCACGCCGGAGGAAGTGACCGCCCATGCCAACGGCAGTCCCGCGGTCAAAAAGGCCCGCAAGCGCCTGCAGGACAACCCCGCCCTGGCCAACAACGCCAAGCTGACGGCCGAAAAGGTCCGCCAGATCAAAAAGCTGCTGGCCCAGCAAAAAACCCTCAAATATATCGCGACCCGGTTCGGAGTAAGCGATATGCAGGTCCACCGGATCAAAACGGGGGAAAACTGGGGTAAGATCAAATAGGTTTCCGCACCCGGGAATGATACAGGGCCCGTACCGGTCAGCCGGTGCGGGCCCTTTTTGCCGGGTATATCGCCTTCAGAATACCAGGGTCGCGATGGAATGGGGCCGCGAGGTGACGGAGACGGCCCTGCCCCCGATCCACAGGAAATAAGGCACGGTCTGCTCCGTGGGGTTCATCACGATAACGGCCAGGGTGCCGTCCGGGTTGCGGAAGCCGGTCGCCAGCAGTTGACTGCGACTGGGCGCGCAGGATATCCGCTTGGCCCCTGGCTGGATGAACCGGGAAAAATGCCCGATGTAATAATAGGAATTCATATAGACGAGCTGGCCGGTGCGGGTATCGGCGTGGATGGGCGCAAAACAGAAGTTCTGGACATGGTTGGGGCCGCCGTTCTCGTCCAGCAGCACGTTCCAGTCCGTCCAGCCCACCGCCCCGCTGTTAAAATCCTGGATCATGGAGCGGCCGTAGCGCTCACCCCATTTCCAGTCGCCCAGCTGGTCCCGGCGGAACGGGCCGTTGCAGCCTTCGGTGAACAGCAGGTTCTTGTCCGGGTAGGCTTCATGGACGCGCCGCACATTGTCAAACATTTGGTCGCCCCCGCTCCAGTCCTCGTACCAGTGAAATCCGACACCCCAGGCGTAGCGGGCGGCCTCCGGATCGTCGAGCACGGTACTGGCGCGCTGGTAAATGAGGTCCCGGTTATGGTCCCAGATGATGATCCGTTTGCTGCCCAGGCCTTCCTTTTCCAGGGTGGGGCCGAGGTTGTTTTTCAGAAAATCCCGCTCCTCCTCCGCTGTGAAGATGCACGACTCCCAGCGCTGGGTGGCCATGGGTTCGTTCTGGATGGTGAGCCCCCAGACGGGTATCCCCTCCTGCTGGTAGGCGGTGATGAATTTTACAAAATAATCGGCCCAGGACTGGTAAAAGTCCTTTTTGAGATGGCCCCCGTGGAGCAGGTCGTTATTGTCCTTCATGAAGGCGGGCGGGCTCCAGGGACTGACAAAAAGCCGCAGGCGGCCGCCGGCAGCGGCCATGGCCCGCCTGATTAAGGGGATCCGGTACCGGCGGTCATGATCAATCGAAAACGTTTTCAGGGAAGGGTCCGCGTCCGATACATAAGTATAGCTGTCGCTGGAAAAGTCGCAGCTGTGGATCGTGGTACGGGCCAGGGTATACCCGATGCCTTCCTTTTTATCATAATAGGCTTTCAGAACCTCAGCCTGTTTGTCCGCCGGGAGTTTGGAAAAGGTCTCCGCGGAGGCGTCCGTGAGCGCGCCGCCGATGCCCATAAAGGTCTGAAAGGTTTTGCCAGGATCCACGAACACACAGACCTGGGTTTCCTTGGGCTGGCCCATTTCGGCAAAGGACAGCGTATCGGTGGCGGTCAGCCTGAGGGTACTGCTGTCGGCTGTGGTATAGACCACCACGCGCTTCCCGTCGGTTGAAAACGGTTTTGCCGCCGGGCGGGAGGATTCATTTTTTAATTGGGAACAGGCTGACAGCACCAGACAGCCCGCCAGCCAGCCCAGCCGGGAAAAGGACAGAGGATGATTCATAATACGGGCAGTTTTCAGGTGAACAATGGGAGGGCCGGTCCAAGGACCACACGCCCTGTCTACCCAAATGTATTAAACTGGCGGGATTGACCGGGACTTACCTGTCCGGCTGTCCACCCGCCGGCCCTGCCGGGATTTTCGGAGCCCGGGACGGGATCCGAAGGTGTCTCATTTTCATACTAGTTAGTCATCATTCCGTGAGAGGACAAAACTCCTGTTTTGTCCAAGATGGTAAGGCAAAGAATCAACACTCCTAATCAAAACAAGTGAACCAGGTAATATCATTGTACAAATTGAAACAGCGGAAATCCCAGAACCAACTTTGCAAAGCCGGCTAGGTATGGCGCCGACAGCCCGGAAATGCCAGGGGGGGGATTAAAGAAGCAAGAGCAACAAAACCATTCCACAAAAAAGATCGGAAACAACCTAGAAAGCAGCGGCAATGCGGCGTAAGCAGGACTTTGCCGGCTTTTAATTCGCGTGATTTTTAGTTCGGTGACGACCGGGAATTACTTTATGTCATTTCATCATTAATTACCGGGTATGTAGAGTTTTTTCAGAAATTTTATTACCGCAACCAAAGCAATAATAATTATGCCCGAAAAAAGCGTCCGCCCTCCCAAAAATTATCGGCAAAGTTGTTGCGAACGCCAAGAATTTGGACGGTCTTTTTGACTGCTGCTAAACTTCTTCCGTGTTGTAAGTTAAATTTGCTCATGCCATGAATTGTTGAAATTCCGAACAGGACCCATGAAGATTTTGGCGATAGTTTAGCCAAACTCATTTCTGTTGTTTCCCAAATCACCAATTGCACAGAACGTGTTATCGTTTTGGATTTCAGCAAAGCGAGGATGCTTGACCCTTTTTTTCTGGGCGGGTTGGTTTGTGTAATAAACCGATTGAAAAAGTTGGGGAAAAAATTTAATCTAAACCATGATTCCAGCACCGGCATCCGTTCGTATTTGGACATAATCTGTTTCCCTGGAGCTTTTTCTTATGAAGATGGAAAAGAAAGAGATTATTTAAAGGCTTTGGAAAAATACACCTACAAGACATACATTCCAATAATTAGCTTTAAAACGGGCAAGTCAGAGGCTATTACTACGGTGAGGGAAAATGTTCTGAGCGCTGTGTCGAAACTGCTTAAAAACCAGCTAAAGTTTTCTGAAAAAGAAAGGATGCCACTGGCTTACTTTCTAGGTGAACTGACTCATAATATCAATGAGCATTCAAGCACCTCTGAAGGCTATGTTTTTGCCCAGAACTATCCAAATAGCAACTACCTTGATTTGTGCATCTGCGACGATGGACAAGGCATCCTGCAATCTTATCTTACCAATCCCAAATTCAAGCCCGAAAGTGAAGCGGTAGCCATTCAATTAGCATTATCTGGAAATTCGACGAAAGACCGAACAGAGGCAAGAGGTTTCGGTATTACTACTACCCGGAATATGCTTGTAAGGGATTTACGAGGAAAGCTTTTCCTATGGTCGGGCCATACTACTTTTTTGCAAACCTTAGATAAAGAAGCTATTGTTGATATTGATGGAAATGGCTACTTCCAAGGCACGTTTATTCATTAAGGTTACCCACGATTATACCAGGCGGTTTTGATTTTTAGGAGTTTATAGAGCGTTAAATAAAATAGAATATATTAGATTTATATTACGACAATGATTTGTCATTCAACCATATCCGTTCACGAACTATTAGGCAGTTCAATTCATACCAGAGAGGCATCTTCTGTACTAATGCAACTTGTACAAAATGATCCATGCGATCATGTCGAACTTGATTTTTCTTCCGTTGATTATATTAGCCGTTCATTTGCCGACCAGTTTCATATTGACAAGATCACTTGCACTGTTAACCAACAAAAAACAATTATTGTGTCAAATGCGTCGGATGAAATTATCAATATGCTTCAAGCTGTGGCAAAATCTAAACATATCGGTAATGGAAGGGCGGAAAAGGTACCCGTTTTCAAATACTCTTCTTACAGCCAGTTAGAAGAATTTTTCCTTAGCTTTTAAGGTAAACTTTTAGAATTATTTGGTGCCCCTTTACTGTAGTAATACAGGTCGTTTTACAAAAACTATATCAGGCCGATTATAATTGATACTCAAAAGAAAATGATGTTTTTCTACTTCAGATGACCTGGCATAGCTCCACCCCATAATGACCTACGGGTATTTAACCCTTTCTGACGTCGTAAAAAAATTCAGAGTGAGGCCCTTCCCGGGCACCGGATACCGGGCGAACAGTTGTTCGTTTCGTATCTTTGGCAAAATGTATTGCGCATGCGAGCCGAAAATGCCTACCGGGAGTTTGAGGAAAAGATCGAGGCGGAGACCAAAATCGAGCCACGCGACTGGATGCCCGATGCCTACCGGCGCACCCTGGTCCGCCAGATCAGCCAGCACGCCCACAGCGAGATTGTGGGGATGCTTCCGGAAGGGAACTGGATCAGCCGGGCGCCTTCCCTGAAGCGCAAGGCCATCCTGCTGGCCAAGGTCCAGGATGAGGCCGGGCACGGGCTGTACCTCTACGCAGCCACGGAAACCCTGGGGGTCAGCCGGGAAGAGACCATCAACGACCTGCACAGCGGCAGGGCCAAATACTCCTCCATCTTCAATTATCCCACCCTCACCTGGGCCGATATCGGGGCGATCGGCTGGCTGGTGGATGGCGCCGCCATCCTCAACCAGGTCATGCTCTGCCGCACCTCCTATGGCCCCTATGCCCGCGCCATGGTGCGCATCTGCAAGGAAGAGAGTTTTCACCAGCGCCAGGGATTCGATATCCTGCTGACCCTGTCCCGGGGTACGCCCGAGCAACGGGCTATGTGCCAGGACGCCATCAACCGCTGGTGGTGGCCCTCCCTGATGATGTTCGGCCCGCACGACAGCGACTCCACGCACAGCGAGCAGAGTATGCAGTGGAAAATCAAGCGCATGAGCAATGACGAACTGCGCCAGAAATTCGTGGACATGTGCGCCCAGCAGGTCCAGGTCCTGGGCATGACCCTGCCTGATCCCGCCCTGCGCTGGAATGAGGCCCGCGGTCATTATGATTTCGGGGAGATCGACTGGAACGAATTCTGGAACGTGGTTCGCGGAAACGGTCCCTGTAACCGCGAACGCCTGCAGGCCCGCCGGGATGCCTGGGAACAGGGCTCCTGGGTGCGGGAAGCCGCCGCGGCCTATGCCGAAAAACGTAAGGCACGCTCCGCCCACCAGGCGGCCTGACCGGGCCGGGCTGCGGGGCGGCTGCATACAAAGAATTAAAACACACTGTGCGGGTTCCGTCGTTATCTTTAGAAGGTAAACCATTGTATGCAGCCCAATCCGGATTCCGCAACGGGTCAGCTTTCCAGGAGCCTGGGCCCCCTCCTGCTCTGGGGCATGGGGGTAGGTTATGTGATCTCCGGCATGTACTTCGGCTGGAACCTGGGCCTGGCCGAAGGCGGCACCTACGGACTGGCCATCGCGACGGGCTTTATCATCCTGTTTTATATCTGTTTTACGTTCTCCTACACGGAACTGGCCTGCGCCATTCCCAGGGCCGGCGGCGTCCTGGATTATGCCAACCGGGCGCTGGGCCCCCGCTGGGGATTCCTGGCCGGCATGGCCCAGGTCCTTGAATTCGTCTTTGCCCCGCCGGCGATTGCCGCCGCCATCGGAGCCTACTTTCATATCTTCTTTCCCCAGGTCCCGGTAACCGGCATGGCCATTCTGGCCTACCTGGTCTTCACCGCCCTGAACATCTACGGTGTCCGGGCCGCGGCCGCCTTCGAACTGCTGATCACGGTGCTAGCTGTCGGCGAACTGCTGCTGTTCGCCGGAGTCACCCTGCCGCATTTCCAGGCAGGCAGGCTGCGGCAGGAAGCCTTTCCCCATGGCTGGCAGGGCGTCTGGGCCTCCATCCCGTTCGCCATCTGGTTTTTCCTGGGCATCGAAGGGGTCGCCAACGTGGCCGAAGAGACGCGGAACCCCCAGCGCAACGTCCTGCTGGGATTCGGATCGGCCCTGGCCACCCTGATCGCCCTGTGCGTGCTGACCTTCCTGGGCGCTGTAGGCGTGGGCGGCTGGGAAAAAATCGTTTATGCCTCACCGGGAAGTCCGCCTTCGGATTCCCCCCTGCCCCTGGCCCTGTCGCAGATCACCGGCAGCAGCGGCTGGCTCTATCACCTGCTGATCAGCATCGGCCTGATGGGCCTGGTGGCTTCCTTTCACGGCATCATCCTGGCCGCCGGCCGGGCCACCTTCGAACTGGGCCGGATCAACTATATACCCCGGGTGCTCGGGCGCATCCATCCCAGGTTCCGCACGCCCGCCAACGCCCTGGTGCTGAATATGTTTCTGGGCATCGGGGCCCTGCTGACCGGCCAGACCGCCCAGATCATAACGATTTCCTGCTTCGGGGCCCTGACCCTGTATGTCTTTGCCCTGATCGCGGTGCTGGTCCTGCGCAGGCGGGAGCCGCAGATGCCCCGCCCCTTCCGGGTACCCCTTTACCCGTATTTCCCGGCGACGGCCCTGGTCATCGCGGTGGTATCGCTGGTCGCCATGGTCAGCCTGAACGGCCGGCTTGCGGCGGTCTACCTGGCCCTGCTGGCCCTGGGCTACGGCTGGTTTCATTTTTCGGTCAAAACCAAACAACATGTCGCAACAACCCCACAGGCCTGAAGCCATCCTGCAGCGGCTCACCGAGGAAGGCCATACCAAGGTCAGGCTGGCGGTCACCGATATTGACGGCATCCTGCGCGGCAAGGTGATCAGCCTGGAAAAATTCCGATCGGTCGCTGAAAAAGGATTTGGCTTCTGCGACGTAATTTTTGGCTGGGATGCCGCCGACCTGGCCTATGACAATGCCCGGGTAACGGGATGGCACAGCGGCTACCCCGATGCCCAGGCTTCGGTGGACCTGGGCAGCCTGCGCCAGGTGCCCTGGGAACAGGGCCTGCCGTTTTTCCTGGCGGATTTCAGCGCACCGGCAAGCAGCCTGCATGCCGTATGCCCGCGCACGCTGCTGAAAAAAATCCGCGCGCAGGCCCAGGCGGCCGGTTACCAGACCTGCTTTTCCCAGGAATTCGAATGGTTCAATTTCACCGATAACCGCGAGGAACTCTACCAGCAGGGTTTCCACCAGCCCCGGCCCATGACGCCGGGCATGTTCGGCTATTCGATCCTGCGGGCCTCCCAGCGCTCCGCCTATTTCCACGACCTGTTCGACCAGCTCCAGCGCTTCGGGGTACCCCTGGAAGGCCTCCACACCGAAACGGGGCCGGGTGTGTATGAAGCGGCCATTTATTATGCCGACATCCTGGAGGCGGGCGACCGGGCCGTGCTGTTCAAAAGCGGGGTCAAGGAAATCGCCCACCGGCATGGGCTGATCGCTTCGTTCATGGCCAAATGGAACGAGCACCTGCCGGGATGCAGCGGCCATGTCCACCAGAGCCTCTGGTCGGCGGACGGCGCGCGGAACCTGTTCCATGACGACAGCCGGCCGGAAGGCATAAGCTCCCTGCTGGAAAGCTATATCGCCGGGCAGCTGCACTGCCTGCCCCAGCTGCTTCCCATGTATGCCCCCACGGTCAACAGCTACAAGCGCCTGGTGGAGGGTGCCTGGGCGCCCACCACCCTGACCTGGGCCCGCGACAACCGCACCACCGCCCTGCGGGTACTGCCCGGCTCACCCGCCTCCACGCGGCTGGAGACCCGGGTCGTCGGTTCCGATGCCAACCCTTACCTGGCCATGGCAGCCTGCCTGGCCTCGGGGCTGTATGGAATCCGGCAGGGACTGACCCTCGAGCAGCCGGCCACCCTGGGCAGCGGCTATGCCGACAGCCGGGGCGGAAAGCTGCCCGCCAACCTCTGGGAGGCCACGCAGGCCATGAAGCAGTCCTCCCTGGCCCGTGAGCTGTTCGGGGAGGAGTTTGTCGAACATTTCACCGGAACCCGGGAATGGGAGTGGCGTCAATACGCCCGGGTTGTTACCGACTGGGAACTGAAACGTTATTTTGAAATCATATAACCGTACGCATGCGCTTCCAGCAAATCTACCAGTACAACTTCCCCACCACCATCCGGTTCGGGGCCGGTGCCATCCGGGAACTGCCTGCCTACCTGAACCAGCAGGGCCTGGCCAGGCCGCTGATCGTCACCGATCCCACCGTGGCCCAGCTGCCCTTCTTCCGGCAGGTCCTCCGGGACCTGGACCGGGCGGGCCTGGCGGCCGTGACCTTCCACGAGATGCACAAAAACCCTGTCAAATCCGACGTATACCGCGGAGCTGAGGCCTGGGACCAGGCGAAAGCGGATTGCCTGATCGGGATCGGGGGAGGTGCCGCCCTGGATGTGGCGCGCGCCATCGCCCTGCGGGTCAACCACCGCGAGGACCTGTTCAAGTATGATGACCTGGTCGGCGGGGACGTGTATGTCACCGGGGAGGTGCCCCATTTTGTCACCGTGCCAACGACGGCCGGGACCGGCAGCGAGGTAGGCCGCAGCGCCATCATCGCCGACGACGAGACCCGCCAGAAACGGATCCTGTTCTCCCCCAAGCTGATGGCACGGATCGTCTTTGCCGATCCCGAACTGACCCTGGATCTCCCGCCCCAGGTCACCGCCGCCACCGGCATGGATGCCCTCACCCATAACCTGGAGGCCTTTCTGGCGCGCAACCCCCATCCGCTCTGCGAAGGCATCGCCCTGGAGGGGATCCGCCTCATCGGGACCTGGCTGGAACGGGCCACGCTCCGGCCTGACCTGGAATCGCGCAGCCACATGCTGATCGCCTCCCTGATGGGCGCCGTCGCCTTTCAGAAAGGCCTGGGCGTGGTCCATTCCCTGGCCCATCCGCTCTCCTCCCTGCTGGATACCCACCATGGCCTGGCCAATGCCGTGAACCTGCCCTATGGCATGCGGTTCAACATCGCGGGGTGCGAAGACAGCTTCCGCCGCATTGCGCGGACCCTGGAGCTGCAGGACGAAAGCGGAGAAGGGGTGGTGCGCTACCTGTTTGAACTCAATGACCGCATCGGCATCCCCCACCGGCTGCGGGCCATCGGCGTGCGGGAAGAACACCTCGACACCCTGGCCGACCTGGCCCACGCGGACTTTGCCCATCCCAACAATCCCAAACCGGTGAGCCGGGAAGACTTCCGGCGGCTCTACCAGGAGGCCCTGTAAAAAATACCCATGGACATCGCACTGACCTATACCGGTTCCGAGGAAAAGCACGACAACTATGTCCGCTGGCTGGAGCAGGGAGAAAAAAATCTCCGGGTGGTCCGGCTGTCCGCCGAACTGGCGAACGCCGGTCAGCTGGCCGCCTGTGACGGGCTGGTGCTGAGCGGGGGCGTCGACAGCCACCCCGACCTGTACCACGGCCGGCTGGATTATCCCAACCGTCCTGCGGAGGGATGGAACCTGGCCCGCGACCAATTTGAAAAGGACCTTTACCTGACGGCCCGCCAGGGCGGCATCCCCATCCTGGGGATCTGCCGGGGCCTGCAGCTCATCAATATCCTGGAGGGAGGCGACCTGATCCCTGACCTGGGTCCGTTGAACGATACGCACCGCCGGGGCCCGGACGGGGACCGCCAGCATGCCCTGCAGGTAGTACCGGGTACCCTGCTGGCCGAAGTCACCGGCCTGCTGCAGGGGGCGGTGAACAGCGCCCACCACCAGGCCATCGGCCGCCTCGGGCGGGGTTTGCTGGCCAATGCCCGGGCCGGGGACGGTACGATCGAAGGCCTCGAATGGGCGGACCGCCGGGGAAAACCCTTCCTGCTGGCCGTGCAGTGGCATCCCGAGCGCATGTACCAGCAAGGCCTGGCCGCGTCCCCGCTGGCCAGCAAGCTCCGTGACCGGTTCCTGGAGGAAGCCCGCCGGGCCAGCCGGAACCGGACCGCGTCCCCGTAGAGCCCGGCCACCTCCCCGGGATGCGGGAGGCGGCAAGCATTCCCGGATTCCATTCCACCACCCAGCTCAATCAATAAAAGCCCATACGCATGCAAGTAATTAACCCGGCTACCGAAGAACAGATCGAAGTGATACCCGAAGACAGCCCCGCCACCATACAGGCCAAGTATGAACAGGTACGCGCCGGCCAGGCCGCCTGGGCGGCTCAGCCGCTGGAACAGCGGATCGCCTGCCTGGCCCGTTTCCATGAACTGCTCGATACGCACCGCGAAGACCTGGCGCGCACGCTGACCGGCGAGATGGGCAAGCCCCTGCAGCAGGCCCGTAACGAACTCAACGGGGCCCGCGGCCGGATCCGTTTTTTCCTGGAGCATTCCGCCCGGTGGCTCGCCGAGGAATGGATCACCCCCGAGGGACCCACCCGGGAAAAGATCGTGTATGAACCCCTGGGCGTGATCGCCAATATTTCGGCATGGAACTATCCCTACCTGGTGGGGGTCAATGTATTCGTGCCCGCCCTCCTCGGAGGCAATGCCGTTTTGTACAAGCCTTCCGAATACGCGACGCGGACGGGCCTGGCAATCGAACGCCTGCTCTACCAGAGCGGGGTTCCCCGGGATGTTTTCCAGGCCGTGGTGGGCCGGGGGGATGCCGGCCGGGCCCTGCTGGACCTCCCGCTGGACGGTTATTACTTCACGGGCAGTTACGCCACCGGCCGGCAGATAGCCCAGCACGTGGCAGGCAACCTGGTGCCCTGCCAGCTGGAACTGGGTGGCAAGGACCCCCTCTATGTCATGGACGATGTGGCGGATATCGACCAGGTGGCTGCCGCCGCCCTGGAAGGGGTGGTCTATAACAACGGACAAAGCTGCTGCGCGGTGGAGCGGAT
Source organism: Chitinophagaceae bacterium (assembly GCA_035549175.1). Taxonomy (GTDB): domain Bacteria; phylum Bacteroidota; class Bacteroidia; order Chitinophagales; family Chitinophagaceae; genus DASTSN01. The sequence goes on from DASZRL010000003.1 coordinate 13,191, forward strand.
CTATGTCCACCGGAATATCTACGAACCATTCGTGGAAGCCTATGTGAAGAAAATGCGCGCCCTGCGCGTGGGAGACCCGCTGGATCCGGCTACCGATATCGGGCCGCTCAGCCGCCCCCAGCAGCGCCAGTTCCTCCTCGACCAGATCGAGGAGGCCCGCAGCCTGGGCGCCCGGGTGCTGGAAGGCGGACAGGTTCTGCCTCCCAAGGGGTACTACCTCGCGCCGGTCGTCCTGCTGGATGTCGACCATCGCATGAAAGTCATGACCGAGGAGTCCTTCGGGCCCGTCACGGGGATCATGGCCGTGGCGGATGACCGGGAAGCCCTGGACCTGATGCAGGATACCCCCTACGGGCTGACGGCTGCCGTGTATTCCCGAAGCTATGAGCGGGCCGAGGCCCTGATGAAGCAATGTCAGACAGGAACCGTATACTGGAACTGCTGTGACCGGGTAAGCGCCAGCCTGCCCTGGTCGGGCCGCAAGCATTCCGGGCTGGGCAGCACGCTGTCCTATCAGGGGATCCGGGCCTTCGTGCAACCCAAGGCCTACCACCTGCGGCCTTCGACCTGAGACCCATCCCGGGAATTCCGCAAAAACTTCCCGACCTTTGAGACGAACAAACGGAAGTACCGATGTGCCTGCCTTACCGCAAATACTATTACGGCGATATTCCCGACCAGCCCGGGGGCCAACCCGACGGGTCGGCGGCCACCCACAATGACTGGCCGCTCTGGGAGGTATTCATCCGCCCGCGCCAGGGGCTGGATCACAAGCACGTAGGCAGCCTGCATGCCAGCGACGCCCGCATGGCGATTGAAAATGCCCGGGATGTCTATACCCGCCGCCTGGAAGGCGTCAGTATCTGGGTGGTGGAATCAAAATACATTCATGCCTCCAGCCCCGAACAGGCCGAGGAGTTGTATGAGCCTTCCGCCGACAAGATCTACCGCCATCCCACCTTTTATGAACTGCCCGAGGAAGTGAAGCATATGTAAGAAGGAATGCCCATGAACCAGCAACCCCATCCCCAAGCTACCCGGCCGCCTGACAGCCTTCCCTGGACAGACCTGATCCTGCAGCTGGCCGATACGGCCCTGGTGCTGGGGCAGCGCAACGCCGAGTGGTGCGGCCACGGCCCGGTGCTGGAACAGGACATCGCCATAACCAATATTTCCCTGGACCTGGTGGGCCAGGCCCGGCTGCTGTACCAGCTGGCGGCGGACCGGCTGGGTGGCGGGGCCACCGAAGACAGTCTTGCCTACCTGCGCACGGAACGCGAGTACCGTAACCTGCTGCTGGTGGAGCAACCCCGCGGAGACTGGGGCCAGACCGTCCTGCGCCAGTTCCTGTTCACCCAGTTCCAGCACCTGCAATACGAGCTGCTGCTTTCCTGCCCCCTGGACCAACTGGCCGCCATAGCCGCCAAATCCCGCAAGGAGACAGCCTATCATCTGCGCTGGAGCGGGGAATGGGTGATTCGCCTGGGGGACGGAACCGAAGAAAGCCACCGGCGGATGCGCCACGCCCTCGGAGAGCTCTGGCGCTTTACCGGCGAGCTGTTTGCGGCATCCCCCTGCGAGCTGGCCTGCGGCATGGATCCTGCCGGCCTGCAGCCCGTCTGGCTGGACCAGGTCACGGCCGTGCTACGGGAAGCCACCCTGCCCGTGCCTGCACCCGGGGAAACCTTTATGCAGACCGGCGGCAAGCTGGGCCGCCACAGCGAGCACCTGGGCTACCTGCTGGCCGAAATGCAGGTCCTGCAGCGCACCTACCCGGGGGCGACCTGGTAGGCGGAACCGAAAACCCTGAACCTGGAAATACGTATCGAACGACTTCATGTACATGGATACCCAATCAACATCCGGCAACCTGCCAGGTAACCACGCGGCTGCGCGGCAGGCCGTGGAAGCCATTCTGGCCGGGGTGATGGACCCTGAGATTCCTGTCTTGTCGGTCCTGGACCTGGGTGTGGTCCGCGATATCATCCTGGAACCGCAGCAGCCGGGAGGCTATGGGGTGGAAGTGGTGATTACACCGACCTACAGCGGCTGCCCGGCCATGGATGTAATCCGGCTTGGTATCCAGCTGGCCCTGCGCGAGCATGGGTATGCACCGGTCCGCGTCACCCAGGTGCTCTCTCCGCCCTGGACAACGGACTGGATGAGCGAGGAAGGCAGGCAAAAACTCCGCGCCTTTGGTATCGCCCCTCCCAACCCGCGCCAGCAGGTCTGCAACCACCAGCTATTCGACCACGAGGAAGCCGTGCAATGCCCCCACTGCCAGTCCTTCCACACCCACCGCATCAGCGAGTTCGGTTCAACCGCCTGCAAAGCACTCTACCAGTGCGACGACTGCCGGGAACCCTTCGATTATTTCAAGTGCCACTGAGGATTCAGGATGGCTGCACCTGGCACGCTTCCAGCAGGTTGCCGTCCGGATCCAGAAAGGTGAAGTAGCTAACCGCCTTCTCGATCACGAGTTCGCCCACCTGCACGCCGGCTTCACGTAGGAGGGACCGGCTTCGGGCCGCATCCCGGATGGAAAAAATCGGGAAACTGGCGGTTTCCGGATCCGGCCTCAGGGGAGTTTTGGTTTCCCAGAGGGTCAGGCTGACAGGGCTGCCGGTATCCAATACGGCCAGGCGCTGGGTATTATCCTGAAATAAAACGGACAGGCGCAGGGCCCTGGTATAAAAGGCGAGGGAGACGTCCAGGTTGGATACACGCAGCAGGATCGTGTCGATCCCCTGCAGGGAAGCAGGTTCCTGGCTCATGGCAGAATGGGTTTAGGGGTGATACGTTCGGTTCGGCAATGGCCGGCGGCAGCTAGGACGCACCGGCCTTAGCCGGGAAAGTCGTCACTGTCGCGGTAGGCCTTGATCAGGGCCAGTTCGCCCGCAGCTCCCTGGCGGGACACGCCGTGTTCCATGCCCAGGATGCCTTTGTAGCCTTTCTGGTAAATATGGCGGAAGATATTATGGTAGTTCATTTCACCCGTGGTGGGTTCGTTGCGGCCGGGATTGTCCCCGATCTGGAAATAGCCGATCTCCTCGTACACACGGTCAATATTGTTGATGATATTACCTTCATTGCGCTGCATGTGATACATGTCAAACAGGATCTTGCAGGAAGGGCTGTTGACGGCCTTGCAGACCATATAGGTCTGGTCAGAATGGCGCAGGAACAGGTCCGGGTTGTCGCTCAGCGGCTCCAGGACCATGGTCAGCCCCGCCGGCTCCAGGACATCGGCCGCCCGGCGCAGGGCCGAGATCACATGGGCCATCTGGATCTCCGGGGAAAGGCTCGGCTCGTAATTCCCCGGCACCACGGTGGCCCATTTCGCATTTACGCGCTTGGCCACTTCCACCGCCTCATGGCAGTCCTTCAGCATCCGGTCGATCCATTCCTGCTTTCCGGTCGTCAGGGAGGTGCGCCAGTGCCAGTTCTCGGACGTGATCACGAACACGCCCATGCGCATGCCCAGGCGGGCCAGCAGGTTACCGATCTTCTTTTGCTCCTCTACCGGACGGGCCATCATCCCGTTATCCTCGATACTGCGGAATCCCTGGTCGTAGGCCCAGCGGATCTGGTCCAGGAAATCCGGGCCCGCGTTGCCGGCAAACAGGCCGTCGTGGATGGCATAGTCCAGGTGAAACGGGGCGCCCGTGGCCGGGGTTGCCACGGCACCTTGTTTACCGGGGCCGGCCAGGGAAGCCTGGGCGGCCAGGGCGGCTGCCCCGCTGAGAAAACTGTGGCGAAGGAAGGATCTGCGTTCCATAATCTGTTATCTTTCAGCTTTAAATATAGGACGTATCGCAGGTTCTGCCAACCCCTATTTGCCTACGGGCCGCTCCGGGGAAGCCTGCCCGGCGTCGCCCAGCCATATGAACCGACTGACCCTTTCCTGCACCTGGTATTGGCGGGCGCTGGTCCTGCTCGGATCCGGCGCCTGGCTCGCCGGCCCCTCACCCGCGGCGGCGCAGGCTCTCCGGTTCCGGTTCACCCGGCCCAAAATGGGCTCCCCCTTCAACCTCACCCTGTTTTGCACGGATTCGTCGCGCGCGGCGCGGCTGGCGGACAGCTGTTATGCCCTGGTAGACTCCCTGAACGGAATCTACAGTGATTACGACCCGCAGAGCGAGGTCAGCCGGCTGGCAGCCAGGCCCGGCCTGTCGCAGCCCCAGGCGCTGTCCCCTGAACTCCTTGCCATGCTGCTGCGCTGCCGCCAGGCCTGGTTCCTCTCCCGGGGAAGCTTTGACGTCAGTATCGGGGCCCTCACCCATTGCTGGCGGGCCGCCCGGGCCGCGCACCGTTTTCCGGACCGCCGCGAGATCCGCCGTGCCCGGCGGGCCGGCGGGTTCCGGCACCTGGACCTGGACCCGAAGGCCTGTACCCTGCAGTGGGACTGCGCAGGTATGCAGCTGGACCTGGGCGGGATTGTAAAAGGATACGCAGCGCAGCGCGTGATCGATTTCCTCCGGGGCCAGGGGATAACCTGCGCCCTGGCGGATGCCGGGGGCGACCTGGCGGTACTGGGCACCCCGCCCGGCCAGCGCGGCTGGCGCATCGGCGTCAACCTGCCCGGCCAGGCTGATTCCCTGTGGCGCACCCCCCTGCAGCTGGACCACGGGGCGGTGGCCACCTCGGGTGACCTGTACCGTTATATCCTGCACCGGGGCCGGCGCTACTCCCACCTCATCGATCCGCGCACCGGGTACGGGGTTACCACCGGGCGCAACGTCACCGTAGTCGCCACCGACGGGGCCGAGGCCGACTGGCTGGCGACAGCCTGCAGCATCCTGCCCCTGCGGCGTGCGCGGCGCCTCGCGGATGCGCGCGGGGCGGCCCTGCTGATCGCCGAAGCGCACAAGGGCCGCATCCGGACCTACCCCAATGCGGCCTGGGTCCGCCTGCTGCCGCCTGACTAAAATCAACCGCCAAACCTGCCAGGCTGAACCGGTAATCCCGCTGAATCCCTTATCTTGGCGACGACCCGCCCCGCTGACCCGGCCAGGTCCGCCAGTCCGATTCCGGTCCATTTACCGGATAACCCCGACACTGACCCATAACCCGGTACCATGACCCTGCGCTTGCTGACACCCTGTATGCTGCTGTTTGCCGGATCGGCCGTCCTGGCCCAGCAACCGGACAGTTCCTTTCACACCTATGACCAGGCCATGCCCGAATCGGCCGTCCATTTCCGGATGGTGGCCATCCCCGGCGGGACCTTCACCATGGGCAGCCCGGACACCGAACCCGGCCGCGACGCCGATGAGGGCCCCCGAAGGACCTTTGTGATTTCCCCGTTCTGGATGGGCGCCTGCGAGGTGACCCACGATGAGTTCGACCTTTTTTTCAAGGACGTGACCCTGAGCCAGAACCTGTCCACCGATGCCGTCACACGTCCCAGTCCCCAGTATATCGACCTGACCTGGGACATGGGGCGCGCGGGAGGGTACCCGGTCAACAGCATGCAGCAGCGCACGGCCATCATGTACTGCCGCTGGCTCTACCGGAAAACCGGCCTGTTCTACCGCCTGCCCACGGAAGCGGAATGGGAATATGCCTGTCGGGCGGGAACCGGGACGGCCTATTTTTTCGGCAACGATACCGCCGGCCTGTCCCGCTATGCGTGGTATGCCGGCAACAGTGGCGGCACCTACCACCAGGTGGCCCGGCTCCAGCCGAACGCCTTCGGACTGTATGACATGCTGGGTAACGTGGCGGAATGGGTGCTGGACCAGTATGACCCGGACTATTTTTCCCGCATGGCCGACGGCCAGCGCGACCCCGTTCGCCTGCCCACCAGCCGGCACCCGCACCTGCTCAAGGGCGGTTCGTACAGCGATCCCGCCCCGGAACTGCGCTGCGCCAACCGGATCAGCTGGCGGCCCGAGTGGAACCGGCGCGACCCGCAGATCCCCAAGAGCAAATGGTGGCTAACGGATGCCCCCTTTGCCGGTTTTCGGCTCGTGCGGCCCCTGAACCCGCCGTCGCCTGAGGAGGCTGAAAAATTCTTTACCTTATACCTGGATAACTAAACCCCCTTCCATGCCAACACCAAACAAAACCACCCGGAGGTCCTTCGTGAAGACCTCCGCCATGCTGGGCGGCGGCGCCCTGGCCCTGCCCCTGCTTTCCCGCGCCAACTATTTCAGCGGCGCCGACGACGCCATCAAGATCGCCCTGATCGGCTGCGGCGGGCGCGGCACCGGGGCCGCCATGCAGGCCTGCCTGACAAAACAAAACGTGAAGATCGTGGCCATGGCCGATGCGTTCCGGGACCGCCTGGACGGCTGTTACAAGGCCCTGACCGCGGAGGACATCTCCGACTGGTCGGGCAGCTCCGGCAATATCCGCCAGCGCATCGACGTGCCCGAGGAAAGAAAATACATCGGCTTCGATGCCTACAAAAAGGCCATGGCCCACGCCGACGTGGTGATCCTGGCCACGCCGCCGGGATTCCGGCCGATTCATTTCGAGGAAGCCGTCAACCAGGGCAAGCAGGTCTTTATGGAAAAGCCGGTCGCCACCGACCCGGCCGGAATCCAGCGGGTCCTGGCCGCCGCCGAACTGGCCCGGCAGAAGAAGCTCAACGTGGTCGTGGGCCTGCAGCGCCACTACCAGAATTCCTACCGGGCCCTGCTGGAGCGCAAAAACCTGATCGGGGATATCATCTCCGCCCAGGCCTGGTGGGATAACGACGGGGTATGGATGAACCCCCGCAAATACAACCAGACCGAAATGGAATACCAGCTTCGCAACTGGTATTATTTTGTGTGGCTCTGCGGGGACCATATCGTCGAGCAGCACATCCACAATATCGACGTGATCAACTGGTTCAAGGGAGGCTATCCCGTCCGCGCCCAGGGATTCGGGGGACGCCAGGTGCGCAGGGGCAGGGAGTACGGGGAAATCTTCGACCACCACTACGTGGAGTTCCAGTATGCCGACGGCTCCATCCTCAACAGCCAGTGCCGCCACATGCCCGGTACCATGAGCAAGGTGGATGAACTGCTGGTGGGGACGCGGGGACGCATCTTCTGCGGGGCGGGCCAGATCCGTGACCTGGGCGGCAAAGTGGTTTACCAGTTCGACATGAAGACCGAAAACAATCCCTACCAGACCGAGCATGACGAACTGTTCGCCGCCATCGCCCGGGGAGAATACCGGTTTGCCGACGCGGAGCGCGGGGCCTACAGCAGCCTGACGGCGATCATGGGCCGCATGGCCACCTACTCCGGCCAGGTGATCGAATGGGACAAACTCCTGCAATCCGGCATCAGCCTGGCGCCCAGGGAATTCGATTTCAATGCCACCCCGCCGGTCCTGCCCGATGAAAACGGGTATTACCCGGTGGCCGTGCCCGGGAAGACCCGGTATTTCTGATACGCCAAAAACCCAATGCCATGAGCCTGATACAATGGGATATCCAGGAGGCCGTCGGCCTGATCACGCTGAACCGGCCTGAAAAACTCAACAGCTTTAACCGCGAAATGGCCCTGGAGTTCCAGGACGCCCTGGACCGCTGCCGCGCCCCCGGGATCCGCTGCGTGCTGATCACCGGCGCCGGCAAGGGATTCAGCGCGGGCCAGGACCTCGCCGAGGCCGCCGATCCCGCAGGTCCCGGTATGGAGCGCATCCTGGCCGAGCATTACAACCCGATTGTGCGGCGCATCCGGGCCCTGGAAAAGCCCGTGGTGGCCGCCGTCAACGGCGTGGCCGCCGGGGCGGGCGCCAATATCGCCCTGTGCTGCGACGTCGTGGTGGCGGCGGCTTCCGCCAGTTTCCTGCAGGCCTTTTCCAAGATCGGCCTGATCCCCGACAGCGGCGGCACCTTTTTCCTGCCCAGGCTGATCGGGTGGCAGAAAGCCTCGGCCCTGATGCTGCTGGCCGAGAAGATCGACGCGGCGGAGGCGGAGCGGCTGGGCATGGTCTACAAGGTATTTGCCGACGAC
>DASZRL010000004.1:0-26083 GCA_035549175.1 Chitinophagaceae bacterium
TACGGGATATGCAGGAAAAACGGCCGGGGCTCCATGTCCGGCAACAGCGGGAAAACGATTACTGACGCTTGATAAAACGGACGGTTATGCAAAAAAGACCAGATCGGCGGTCGTTCCTCAAGAAAATGGGCATGGGCGGCATCGGGGCGGCCTTTCTCCCGGGCCCTCCACCGCCCCGGGGAACGCCTGCTCCCGGGCAGGAGCCGGACCGACCGGATTCCGCGCCACGAACCACAAGGAACTACAACGGGCCTTACCGGGGCGCTAACCTGAACCGGGTGGCCTTCCCGATGGGTGGCATGGGGGCGGGCATGGTATGCCTGGAAGGATCCGGCGCGCTGTCCCATTTATCCATCCGCAACCAACCCGATATCTTCAATGAACCGGGGCTTTTTGCCGCCATAGCCTTGAAAGGCGTCCCCCATGGAGCCAAGCTGCTGGAAGGGCCCGTTCCCGATTGGAAGAAATTCGGGTTGCATGAGGCCGGCAATGGCCTGGGGGGCGCCACGACCGGCCTGCCCCGTTTCCGGGATGCTTCGTTCCTGCCTCGCTTTCCGTTCGGGTACCTGGATATTTCAGACCCGGATCTGCCTCTGTCGGTTCGCATCACGGGCTGGAGTCCGTTCATTCCGGGGGACGATGATAATTCGAGCTTGCCGGTCGCTGCCCTGGAATATCATGTCACCAATCGCGGCCAATCTCCGCTCGAGGCGGTTTTCTCCTTCCATGCCAGAAATTTTCTCCGTGTTGAGAACGGCCACCATGCGATACAGGCCTTTCCGCAGGGGTTTATTCTTCAGGAGGAGGGAGCCTCCGGGAAGCCGGCCGGAACAGCTATGGTATTTTTCACCGATGACAGGAATACCGTGGTTGACCATTGCTGGTTTCGCGGGGGATGGTGGGACCCGCTTACCATGGCCTGGAACTCCGTAAAGAATGCGGAGGTAAAGCAGGTTGACCCGGTGCCGGATAATGCCCCGGGGGCCTCCCTGTTTGTTCCCTTTACGCTGGGCCCGGGCAGGGATAAGACGATCCGGCTCCAGATGGCATGGTACGCCCCCGAAACCGAGCTTACCTATGGTAAAATGGGCGTGAGAAAGGAGGACTGCGATCCCCAGAGCGGCTGCTGCAATTCCCCGGGCGACCTGTTGCTGGATAAGTATGACAAGGATTTTCATGGTAAGTACTATACACCCTGGTACAGCAGCCGGTTCGCCTCGATCCGGGAAGTTGCCGAATACTGGCGGGGGTCCTATGAATCACTGAAAAACAAATCGACTCTTTTCAAGGAGGCATTTTACGCCAGTACCCTGCCGCCGGAGGTGGTGGAGGCGGTGGCGGCCAATCTTTCCATTTTGAAATCCCCCACGGTGATGCGCCAGTTCGATGGCCGCCTGTGGAGCTTTGAGGGCTGTGGGGACACCTGGGGTTGCTGCCATGGTTCCTGCACCCACGTATGGAACTATGCCCAGGCTATCCCGCATCTGTTTCCAGCCCTGGAAAGGAGCCTGCGCCATACGGAATTCTGTGAAAACCAGGATGCCCGGGGTCACCAGAATTTCAGGGCCAATCTGCCCATCGAACCCGCCACGCATGATTTTCATGCAGCCGCGGACGGCCAGCTGGGGGGAATCATGAAAGTGTACCGGGAATGGAGGATCAGCGGCAACCAGGAATGGTTGCAGAAAATGTTCCCGATGGTCAAGACCAGCATGGACTATTGTATCAGGACCTGGGATCCGCGGAACCGGGGGGCCATCGAGGAACCACATCACAATACCTATGACATTGAATTCTGGGGCCCTGATGGCATGCATGGCAGTTTTTATATCGGCGCCCTGGATGCCATCAGTGCCATGGGGAAATCGCTCGGCAAGGATGTATCCTCGTATGAAATCCTGGCTGCGCGGGCACGGCAGGTTATGGAGCACGAGTTATATGACGGGGAATACTTTTTCCAGAAAATTCAATTTACCGGACTGAATGCCAAGGACCCGACCACCCTGCCCTCCTTCGGAGGGGACTATTCGCAGGAGGCCAGGGAATTGCTGCGCAAGGAAGGTCCCAAGTACCAGTATGGCAAAGGCTGTTTGTCGGACGGGGTGCTCGGAGCCTGGATTGCCCGCATGTGCGGACTGGGGGACACGCTCGATTCCGGAAAGATCAGCAGTCACCTGCGCGCCGTGCATAAGTACAATTTTAAAAAAAGCCTCCGGGAACATGCCAATCCCCAACGGCCTGCTTATGCGCTTGGTGAGGAAGGCGGATTATTGCTTTGCACCTGGCCGAAGGGAGGTAAGCTTTCCCTGCCATTCGTCTACAGCGATGAGGTCTGGACCGGGATTGAACACCAGGTGGCCTCCCACCTGATGATGATGGGCCAGGTCCGGGAAGGCCTGGAAATCCTGCGGGCTTCCCGGGACCGGTATGATGGCCGGATCAGGAACCCCTTTAATGAATATGAGTGCGGCCATTGGTATGCCAGGGCCCTGTCCAGTTACGGCTACCTGCAGGCCCTGACGGGAGTTCGGTATGATGCGGTGGATAAAACGCTGTACCTGGATTCGAAAATCGGCGATTTCACGAGCTTTCTGGCTACAGAGTCCGGCTTTGGCACGGTATCGCTCAGGCAGGGGAAGCCGTCTGTGCATTTTGTGTACGGCAACCTGGAGGTAAGCAAGGTTGTCGTATCCGGAAAGGCGGGTACCCTTCTTCCGGTCTGATTCAACCGGGTAATAAATTATCGTATGCTGATCGGGAAACATACCATGGTTACCCTTCATTTTGTTATGAAGGATGCATCAGGCGAAATCCTGGAAGATACGCGGCAATCCGGTCCGGCGGTATATGTGCAGGGGACGGGCCAAATGCTGCCTGTGCTGGAAGCCTCAGTTACCGGCCTGCAGCAGGGGGATACCACCTGCGTGCGGCTGGAGGACAGCCGGCTGGGTGGCGTGTTTCATTTTGAGGTGACTGTTGCCGGTGTGCGAAAGGCGACGGAAGAGGAAATCAGGAGTGGAAGGCCGGCCGGATTGGCGGTAAAAAAGGACTGTGGTGCGGACGGCTGCTGTTAGCGGGAACTACCAAGTAAACAACCCATATGGATGCGCATGTATCGAACCGAACAGGCCGCCTCGCTGTCCTGGTTTTGCTGGTGATAGGGGTTGCCGGATGCGCCGGCCGTTCGGCGGGCCCGCAGGGTGGAGAGGAACTGTTCAGCTATTCCGGCAAAATGAAAATGCGGTGGAGCAGCCCTGAAAACCGCCATGGTGAAAAGGGCTCGGGCGGAAAAGAGAATAATTCCGCCAAGGGCCACCCTTACGACAGGATTGCCGCGGGGGAATCCGACACCCTCCTGGACGTGTCCGGTCCGGGCATTATCCAGCGTATCTGGATTACGATCAGTGACCGTTCTCCCGACATGCTGCGGTCCCTGAAGCTGGAAATGTTCTGGGACCATGAATCCAAGCCGGCCGTAGCCGTTCCCTTTGGGGATTTCTTCGGGGTGGGCCTGGGCAGGACGGCCGTATTTGAAAACGCCCTGTTTGCTAACCCGGAGGGCCGGTCCTTTAACTGCTTTATTCCCATGCCGTTCAAAAAAAGAGCCCTGGTCCGGATTACCAACGAATCGGACCGGGATCTCCGGAATATTTTTTATGACGTCGACTATAGCCTTGTCAATGACTGGGATGACCACAATCTGTTTTTCCATGCCTGCTGGACCCGGGATACGGCAACCCGGCTTGCCCGGGACTTTGCGCTGCTTCCCAAAGTAAGCGGCAGGGGCAGGTTTCTGGGAGTCAATATCGGGGTAAACGCCAACCCGCAGTACGGCAGGTCGTGGTTTGGAGAAGGCGAAGTGAAAATATATCTGGACGGAGATCAGTCCTTCCCGACGCTGAACGGTACCGGAACGGAGGATTATATCGGAACCGCCTGGGGACAGGGCAGATTCATTAACCGGTATACCGGATGTACCCTTGCCGATGACTCGCTGGCTCAATATTCCTTTTACCGGTTTCATATTCCGGATCCCATCTATTTCGACCAGGATTGCCGAGTGACCATGCAGCAAATCGGCGGGGATGCGACCGACCGGGTGGCAGCCTTCCAGGCCAATAACGCTCCATTGCTGCCCGTCACCACCGATACGGGCAGACTGGTCCGGTTATATGAACAGGGCAAGGTGATCCGTCTCGCCGATCCGGGCCAACCCCGGGGATGGACCAATTTTTACCGGTCAGATGATGTATCTGCCGTAGCCTATTTCTACCTGGACAAACCGGCAGACGATCTGCCCGGCCTGGCACCCGTCCGTTACAGGAAAGCGGGCCTGCGTAGCCCGTGAAGGTGAAGCGACTCGTCAGGCATCATACATCCATTTCCGGAAAGCCGGGGCAGTTTCCTGGCTCACAATGATGGCGTGATTGAGGTCCGGGACCGTGAGGTCAATCAGCAATTTTACTTTTTCATAGGCCTTGAAGCCCTTTACGAAATTGATATTTACAATATATTGGCGGTTCGCACGGAAGAATACAGCCGGGTCCAGCTCCTCCTCCAGGTCGCTCAGGTTCCTGTCGGCCAGGTATTTCCTGCCTGACTGGTCCACGACATACACCACCTTGTTTTCGGTATAGAACAGGATTACCTCGGACAGTTTCAGCGAAAGGTTTTCAAGGCCCTTGCGAACCAGTAACCGGCTCCTTCTGCGGCTGTTGATCTCGCGGATCAGGTTTTTGACAGGAAGGTTGTCAGCAGCGAAATGCCTTTCAAGCATTTTGTATTTCAGCATGGCTTTTTCCAGGTCGTTTCTGCTCACAGGTTTCAGCAGATAGTCAATCCCATTGTATTCAAACGCGTTAAGCATGAATTCATCATAGCCCGTGATGAAGATGACCGGGACGTCTAGGTTTACATGGTTGAACAGTTCGAATGACAGCCCGTCTGGCAACTGGACGTCACTGAAAATGATATCCGCCCGGGGGGAGGAGACCAGGTATTCGATGCTTTCCCTTACCGAGGAAAGGGTGGCTTCGATGTGGATGTCGGGCCAGGTTTCGTTCAGGTTCCGGATGAGGTCCTGCTGGGCAAGGCGCTCGTCCTCTATGATTATGGCGTGTACCATCGCGGAAGGTTTTTTTGATTACTGGATCAGGGGAAGCTTTACCACGAATTCCCCGCCGGCGGCTTCGATTCCGATGTCCCGGCTGCAAACGAGTTTATAGCGGGAGCTGAGATTGCGCAGCCCGATTTTGGTTGATTCGACCAGGAAGGGCTTGGGCCGGATCGAATTGGCGACCCGGATGGCCTGGTCATTCAGGGAGATTCGGATATGCAGCGGACTGGTATCGGAAAATTCATTATGCTTGATGGCATTTTCCACCAGGATCTGGATCGCGCAGGGCAGCACCATGATCTTGCCTGCCCGGCCGCTTTCGATATGATTTTCCAGCCGGAGTTTGTTGTCGTGCCGGATCCGGAGCAGGTAGAAGTAGTGTTCGATGAACTCCAGTTCGTCATGCAGCGAGATAAGTTCACGGTCCCTGTTAAGCAGGAAGTACCGGTATACCTTGGCCAGCCTGCTGTTGAACGTGTGCGCGGTGGGCGGATCATTCAGGATCAGGTGGGAAAGGGTGTTGAGGGCATTGAACACAAAATGCGGATCCAGCTCGTTGGATAAGGCGGTAAGTTCGGCCTGGGATCTTTCCCGGTCCAGCTGGTGAACAATCTTGGTGTCCAGTTCCCTTTCCTTACTCAGGTACAGGATTTCATAAATCAGGGTAAACAGGATGACGGCAAACACGCAGACGACGGCAAAACGGGTGATCAGCTGCCAGGAGAAGGGCGTATTGGACAGCTTGACCCAGCCCAGTGCGGCGAGCACGCCAACCGAGGCCCCGTAAAGCGCCGACACCATGCACAGGGAAAGGATTTTGGCGAAAGGGTTGGCCCCGGCCCGGTACTGCCTGCGCAGGGTCCCGTGTATCCAGTTGCAGCCGGACCAGATGATCAGGGAGGTGGCAATAAAATAGAGGTTGGCACCCAGGATTACCTGGAAGCTGAAACGGGAATAGGATACCAGTCCCGAAATAACCGGTATAAGCATTCCCAGGGCGGGAATGAAAAAGGCTCTCAGGTAAGTATCCCGAATCATCGCAGCAGCGGTAAATGGTTTTGATTAAATCCGGTCTGAAACTCCAATGCCTGAATCGTTGTAACGATTTGCGGATTCAAAACTATCCGCGTGCCCTGTTAACCAATAGTAAAAATTCATTTCATGGTTAATTTCCAGTATAAATGGTAACCCATATTTCCGGCCAATGCACGCGGTACGTGATCCTTTTTTTCTGCAGTCCGCCCTGGGTTCAGCCAAGGGTTGCCTCAGCAGGATTTATTCATCCTTCAGCTACTAGCTGCCGGTCGGATGACTTCACGTTACAGCCCGTACCCGGAAGCCTCCCATACCTAGTAACGGATCATTCGCTGCGGGAGGCACCTGAATGACAGGCTGGTTGGGATAAGCGGTCAAATCCAGGTATGTGCAGTCGTGCCAGGACTTCGGGCAGGACGTTTCATGGTTGGGTAAATAGAAATTCCCGTTAGCCGGTGAGGTGACTAATTTTGATTCGTCGCAGGCGTTGAAGGAACCAGGTGCCGGCCTATCGCTCCGGTTAACGATACAGTTTTCTCATGTGAACGGTCAACATATGACCAAGCAGGTGGTTTTCTAGCCGACCTGCTTTTTTATTTCAGGGACTGCCTGGAGAAAGGGAGAAGGTATTGCCCTAGTTTAATTCATAGTCGTTTAAATTCCCCGGACCTTGTACCTGTTTTCTGCGGAATTGACCCATATGCCCCGCCAGGTAGGTGACCGTACTCATCAGCAGAACAAGCAGGGCCAGCAGGAGTACCTGGTTCAGGACTTTCAGCCAATAAACTTCCAGCAGGATAAACCCGTGAATGGTGCATAAATAGCGGGCCGTAAAACTGTGGCTGAAACCGGATTGGGTTACCAGGTGGTGCAGGTGGTTCTTGTCCGGGCTGAAGGGAGATCTTCCCTTCGAGATGCGTACGGCGAAAACCCGAAGGGTGTCAAAGACGGGAATCAGTACGATGCCCAGGGAAAACAGGGCGGCATGGGGGAGAAGCGGATGGGCAACCCCGGTATTTACCTGCATGAGCCGGATGCAGAGTACGGCGATTACGAACCCGAGTACAAGCGATCCGGTATCACCCATGAATATCCTGGCCGGATTGAAATTGTAATAAAGAAATCCCAGCAGGCTGCCGGCCAGGGTAAAGGCAAGCAGTCCCATGACCGGGTCACCGGACAGCTGAAGAAATAGCCCCAGGGTAACCAGGCTCATGAATCCAAGGCCGCCGGCCAACCCGTCGATCCCATCCACCAGGTTAAAAGCATTGGTGATGCCCACGATCGTAATGATTGTGATCGTGAACTGTCCCGATAGGGGGAGGTCCTGGATTCCAAACAGGCCGTTAAACGAGGTAATCCGCAAACCCGCCAGGGACATCAGCGTGGCCACCGCGATCTGGATTATCAATTTGTATTTGGCCGGCAGGTTATGGAGGTCGTCCATGATCCCGGTGGCAAAGAGTGCTGTAAGGCAAAGCATCAGGCTGGTTAGCCGGATGGCATCCATCCTGCCAAAGGGAAACCAGAGCCCCATGGCCAGCACCATCCCCGCCCAGATGGCAATTCCGCCCAGGGTGGGTACCGGCTCAAGGTGGACCTTGCGGGCATCAGGCTGGTCATAGAGGTGATATCGTTTCACCAGGAATATAAGCGGGGGCATCGCGACCAGGGCCACGATGAACGCTGACAAAAAACTGAGGCCGGGGAGTTTAAATTGATGAAAATCAATGTTGATCTGCAACAGGTGGATAAGGCCGTTCATGGATGGTTGGATTTAAAGTCCCGGTTCGGGGATCTCAGTTTTATATAATGTATACATAAGTATTTTATTGTATGGGACCTGAAATATTCCTTCGGGCCCGGTACCTGCCGCCCGAGTGCCGAAGGGAAGGTAGGCGGAGACCCCGGGGGATTCAGCGCCCGTGGGTCTGCGGCGCGATGCAGGCCGGACGCTGCATAACCCCTTCATTTTTGGCGTTTTGTGGAGAGTTTGCGATTTTTTTATTCCCTGCCGATTGTTCAATTTTGTAGCCGACGGTTCAGGCAGGCCCGGCGGCCCCGCAATCCGTCGGCATGTTAAAACAGTCCTCCTATCCCTGCCATCGACAGCATATTGTCCAATCCGATCGAGTACCTCAAGGGTGTCGGACCCCAGCGGGCTGACCTGCTGAAAAAGGAGCTGGGCATCTTCCTTTTCCGGGATCTGCTGGACCATTTCCCGTACCGGCACGTGGACAGGACTCAGGTCAGCCCGATTGCGGAGATTACGTCTCAGACCGAATATATCCAGGTTGCCGGTGTCCTGACCAGCCTGGAGCTTGTCGGGGAGAAACGGGCCAGGCGCCTGGTGGGACACATCCTGGATAAGAGTGGGGCCAGCCTCGAGCTGGCCTGGTTCCAGGGCGTTACCTGGATCCACAAGGCACTTCAAACCGGCCAGGCTTACCTGGTTTATGGCCGGGTGGGATTTTACCAGGGGCGTCCTCAGATCGTACACCCGGAAATGGAGCCCCTGAAGGCCGAAGCCCCGGATGGCAAAAACTACCTGGAGCCCGTCTACCCGAGTACGGAAAAACTCAAATCCCGCGGTTTGGGAGGCCGCCAGATAGGGAAACTCACTTTCCAGCTCTTGGCCATCCTCAAGGAAAAGGACCTGCCCGAAAATCTGCCCGACGGGATCATGAAGCAGCTTAACCTGGTATCGCGGTTTGAGGCCTACCAGCAAATTCATTTTCCTGCGAATCCCGCCCGGTATAAGCAGGCACTGAACCGGTTAAAGTTTGAGGAATTTTTCCTGGCACAGATCCGGCTCGGACTGGTGAAACTGGAACGGCACAAATATTCCCGCGGCGTGCTTTTTGACAAGGTCGGGGAACTTTTTAACAGCTTTTACCGGGATTATCTTCCCTTTGAGCTGACCAATGCACAAAAGCGGGTTATCCGCGAAATTCGCAACGATACCGGCAGGGGGCACCAGATGAACCGTTTACTGCAGGGTGACGTGGGTAGCGGGAAAACCATTGTCGCCCTGCTCTGCATGTTGCTGGCCGCTGACAACGGATACCAATCCTGCCTCATGGCCCCCACGGAGATCCTGGCCCGGCAGCATTATGAATCGCTGGTGTCCCTGGTTGGCAACCTGCCTGTCGGGATCCGGCTGCTAACGGGATCCGTCCGGGCAGCGGGGCGAAAACAGATCCTGGCAGACCTGTTGTCCGGGGAGGTGCAAATCCTGATTGGCACCCACGCCGTAATTGAGGATGCGGTACAATTTAAAAAACTGGGACTGACAATTATCGATGAACAGCACCGCTTCGGGGTGGCGCAACGGGCCAAGCTCTGGCAAAAGGCGGATATTCCGCCCCATGTCCTGGTTATGACCGCCACCCCGATTCCCCGCACGCTGGCCATGACCGCCTATGGGGACCTGGATTACAGCATGATCGACGAATTGCCGCCGGGGAGGCAACCGGTGGTGACTGTTCACCGATTTGAAAACCAACGGTCTAAGGTGATGGATTTCATACGGTTGGAAATTGCCAAGGGAAGGCAGGCGTACATTATTTTTCCCCTGATCGAGGAGAGCGAAAAGCTGGACTATGAGAATCTCATGAAGGGGTATGACAATGTAAAAGCCTATTTCCCGGAGCCCCGGTACTGGATCAGCATGGTTCATGGCCGGCAGCCCGCCGAACAGAAGGAGGTCAATATGCGCCGTTTTGTTACAGGGGATACCCAGATCATGGTATCCACCACGGTTATCGAAGTCGGCGTGAATGTGCCCAATGCAACCGTGATGGTAATCGAGAGTGCCGAAAAGTTCGGTCTATCCCAGCTTCACCAGCTGCGGGGCCGGGTCGGCCGGGGAGCGGAGAAGAGTTACTGTATTCTGCTGACCGGGAAGCTGGGCAGGGACGCCGCGGAACGGATGCGGATCATGACCAGTACGACCAACGGGTTTGTTATTGCCGAAAAGGATCTGGAACTGCGGGGGCCTGGTGAAATTGAAGGAACAAAACAGAGTGGGGCGTTAAACTTCCGGCTGGCCAGCTTGGTCCAAGATCGTTCCCTGCTTGAGACCGCAAAATCGATGGCAGCCGACCTGCTGGAGGCGGATCCGGAACTGCAGGAAACGGGAAACCGGGGGCTGAAAACCTTTCTGCTTACCCGCTATGGGAAAACCACGTGGAGCCGCATTTCTTAACATATGTTTTCAGAACTATTCTCACATAAATTAGTTAATTTGATAAAAAGAATCTTGGACCCGAAAAGGATCATATGCACCCTCTGCCTGCTCCTTACCCTGCTTGTTGCCAAAGCCCAATACGGTAATATCGAATTCATTGAAAACAAGGGACAGTGGGACCGCCAGGTGAAATTCCGGGGCAACGTTCCGTCCGGTGCTTTTTTTGTCAGGTCCACCGGCTTCACCGTCCTGCAGCACAACCCCGGTGACCTGCGCCTGCTCCTGGACAGACTGCATTCCCACGGGTATGGTTCCAGCGGCCAGCTTCGGTCGATTGATGATTCGGATAAAATCGTTCTGCACTCCCACGCTTACCAGGTGGACTTCCAGGGGGCCAGCCCGGATATCGAAGTAATTCCGGACAAGCCGCTTGACACGTACAATAATTACTTTCTGGGCAATGATCCGGCCAAATGGGCCAGCAACTGCCGCGTGTACCAGGGCATCACAGTCAAAAATATCTATCCCAACGTAGACGTGCGGTATTATACCCAGAACGGCTCACTGAAGTACGATATCATCGCCCGGCCCGGGGCGGATATCAGTCGGATTGCCATGAAATACACGGGGGCAGATAAACTGGCTATCCGGAATAAAGGGCTGTCCATTACCACCTCCGTGGGTGAAGTGAAGGAGATGGCGCCCTACTCGTACCAGTTTGACGGTACTGCCCGCCGCGACCTGAACTGCAAATTTTCGATCGATAACAACAACGTGGTGCGCTTCGAACTGAAAAATTATGACCCCAGCGCCACCATCGTCATTGATCCCACCCTGGTCTTCATCACGTTTACGGGCAGCAAGGCCGACAACTGGGGGTACACGGCCACCTACGGGCCGGACGGCAGCATGTTCGGGGGAGGGATTGTATTTGATACGGGGTTTCCAGTGTCCACCGGGGCCTTCGAGGAAAATTTCAATGGCGGCCTGAGCGAGAACCAGGAGTCAGGCTTTGATATCGGGATCATCAAATTATCTCCCAACGGGGTAAACCGGATCTATGCCACCTACATCGGGGGCAGCGGTAATGAACAGCCGCACAGCCTGGTTGTGGACGGAGCCGGCAACCTGATCCTGGCCGGACGGAGTAATTCTATCAATTATCCCACGGTACCCGCCGGTTCCGTGATCGGGCCGGGCGGTAATTACGATATTGTTGTTACGAAACTCAATGCGGCCGGGACCGCCCTGATCGGTTCCAAACGCATCGGGGGTGCCGGCTCGGATGGCGTCAATATCACCACCGCCCGGGGAGCGCCCAATTCCCTGCAAAGAAACTACGGGGATGATGGCCGCAGTGAGGTGATCCTCGATAACAGCGGCAATATTTATGTAGCCTCCTGTACGCAGTCCCTGTCTACGGACGTCACCCAGGGCTTCCCCATTGTAGGCGGATTTCAGGCGACACCGGGCGGGGGTAACCAGGATGGCGTGATCCTGAAGCTGACTCCGGATGTTTCGACCCTGCTGTTCAGCTCCTACCTGGGCGGGGAGGGGGATGATGCCGCCTATGTCCTGTCACTCAGCCCCACCACGGGTACCCTGTATGTGGGAGGTGGTACCACGAGTACCAAATTTCCTGCTTCCTCTTCCGGCGTGATCAGTTCCTCCAACAATGGGGCCATTGATGGATTTGTGGCTGAGGTCAGCCCGGATGGCTCCACCCTGCTGCGGGCCACCTACCTGGGCACAGCCAATATTGACCAGGTCTACGGGCTTAAGTTTGACAAATTCGGGTTTCCCTATGTAATGGGGCAAACCTATGGCAGCTGGCCGCATATCAATGCCCCGTATTATGATGCCGGTGCCAAACAGTTTATCGCCAAGCTGAAACCTGACCTGTCTGCATTCGTGTATTCCACGGTTTTCGGCAAGTCGGCCAGCGTGCCCAGCATATCCCCGGTAGCCTTCCTGGTTGACCGTTGTGAAAACGTATATATCTCTGGCTGGGGCGGCACCTTCGGCAACTACCAGACCTCCGGCACCAGCGGGATGCCGGTCACCCCGGATGCCTTTCAGAGCCGCTCCAATGATAACATGGACTTTTACTTCTTTGTGATGAAGAAGGACGCCACGGCCCAGCTTTTCGGCAGCTTCCTGGGAGAGACCGGTCCCTACCCGGATCACGTGGACGGCGGAACCAGCCGGTTTGACCAGAACGGGGTCATTTATCAGGCGATTTGCGGGAACTGTGAACCACCTCCGGCCAAACCGGTGTTCCCGACTACCCCGGGCGTATGGGCACCGGTCAACGGATCGGATTATTGCAACCTGGCCCTGGTAAAGATTGCGTTCAACCTGGCGGGGGTGGGAGCGGGGCTTCAGGCATCCATCAACGGGGTGCCCCGCGATACCGCGGGCTGTGTCCCCCTGACCGTGGACTTCAAGGACACGATTCATAATGCCGTGAGCTACCACTGGGATTTCGGTGACGGTTCCCCGGTGCTGACCACCACCGTGCCCAATACCTCCCATACCTATAATGCGGTTGGTTTTTATACGGTCATGCTGGTGGCGGTGGATTCATCCACCTGCAACATCAGCGATACAGCCTATACCCACATCCGGGTGGGCAATAACCAGGCCGTGCTGAAAATGACCCCTGTCAAACTTAACCCCTGCGATTCCTTTAAATACCAGTTCAATAACCTGTCGACGGCGCCGGCCGGTTTGCCCTTTACGAGCCAATCCTTTGTCTGGGATTTCGGGGATGGCACCCCGCGGATCACGACGGGTACGGGACCTGTTTTTCATAATTATGCAGGTCCGGGGACCTATAATGTCCGACTCATCCTGGTGGACAGCAACTATTGTAATGCGCCGGATTCCATCCAGATCCAGCTTCGGGTGGCTGCCCTGGTCAAAGCGCAGTTCGAGACACCGCTGGTCGGTTGCGCGCCCTATACCGCTGTTTTCAATAACACATCGCTGGCCGGTCAGAGTTTCAGCTGGAACTTCGGGGATGGTACGACATCCACGGAGATCAGCCCCGTGCACCAGTACAACACCCCGGGAGATTATACCGTCACCCTGATAGCCAACGACCCCAATACCTGTAACCTGTCCGACACGGCCACGGCGCAGATTTCAGTTTCTGCCAAACCGGTGGCCAATTTCAGCGTGACCCCCGTACCGCCGGTGGAAAACACGCCCAATACCTTCACTAACCTGTCTTCCCCGGATGCAGTCAGCTTCATCTGGAATTTTGGAGACGGAGATACGATCCATACCAGTACCCGGACTCCCGTAGTCCACCAGTATAATGCGACGGGCACCTTTACAGCCTGTCTGGCAGCCTTCAACGCGGCCGGCTGTTCGGACACCCTTTGCAAGCAGGTAGAAACCATTGTCAATCCCCTGGTGGACGTTCCCAACGCCTTTACTCCCAACAGCGGCGGAATAAACAGCCAGGTGAAGGTGCGGGGATTCGGCATTGCCCGGATGAAGTTTTCCATCTGGAACCGCTGGGGCCAGAAGGTGTTTGAGACCAATGACCCGAATATCGGATGGGACGGCAAATTCAAGGGCGTCCTTCAACCGATGGATGTATATGCGTACACCCTGGATGTGCAGTTTTTCGACGGAACCAAGACAACACGTAAAGGCGATATCACGCTGATACGATAATTAACTGATCTAAATGAGAAGGAGGCAGTGATGAAAAAGCATATTTTTCTGTGGGTGTTGTCAGCCGCCTGCTTTGGCCAGGTGGTCTCCGGCCAGGATCTCCATTTCTCCCAGTTTTTCAATTCCCCCCTGGTCACCAATCCAGCCAACACGGGGTTCATACCCGATGGCGACTACCGGCTGGGTATCAACTATCGCAACCAGTGGTCCAGCATCATGTCAGTGCCCTATAAAACCATGAGCGCTTTCGGGGATGCCCAGATCATGCGGGACCGGTTTGAGACCGGCTGGCTGGGCCTGGGAGGCGTCATCCTGCGGGATGTGGCAGGGAGTGGTAACCTGACCTCCACCAAGGCGTACGGATCGGTGGCTTATCACCAGATGCTGAATGCAGGCAGCCTGCTCAGCCTGGGGTTCAATGTAGGCTTTGCCAACAAGCAGATCAATGTATCCAACCTGAAATTCCCGGATCAGTTCGACGGAAGGTTTTTCGATAACAAGCTGCCTACCAGTGTTTCCCTGGCCGCCAACAATATAACCTACCTGGACATGATGGTGGGGATGAACTATGCTTATTTTCCCAACGAGAAGGTGTATATGAATATGGGATTTTCCGCCCAGCACGTGAACCGGCCCCATGAGTCCTTCTTTGATTCCGAACCGGGGGTGGCGGACAACCGGGTTCCGGTGCGGTACACCGGTTTCTTAAACGGCAGTTTCATGGTAAATAGCCAGGTGATCATCAATCCCAATGCCTATTTCTCTGTCGAGGCGCACGCCTCCGAAGTCGTGTTGGGAGGCAATGCGCATTATAACCTCACCGGGGACGGGGAGAATATCCTGATCGCCGGTCTTTATTACCGGGTCTCAGACGCGTTTATTCCCCTGATCGGGCTGGGTTACAAAGATTATATGTTCACTTTCACCTATGACGCCACCGTGTCCACCCTTAAGAATTACAACAACACACGGGGGGCTTTCGAATTTTCCCTGGTCAGGCAGGGTCTTTTCGATACCTACAAGGGTAACCGGCGCCAGTCAATGTGCCCTTCCTTCAAGAATTAATAATTGTTGTTAAAACAGCCTATTCATTTTCTGATCATTTTATTTTAACCGATTTTTACGGCCGTAACCGATTCAAAATCGCCCCGCTATGAACGATGTGGCAGCCAGGCCCTTGCTTGATGCACACCATGTGCAGACCTTCCGGGACATCGTGGGAGCCCCTTTTGTATTTACCGACGACGAATCGCTCGAACGGTATTCCCATGACGAAACGGAGATGCTCCGGTTCCTGCCCGCCGTCGTAGTAAAGCCCAGGACGGCTGAACAGATCAGCGCAATCCTTCGCTACTGCAACCGGGAAAAAATACCTGTTACCCCGCGGGGTGCCGGCACCGGCCTCAGCGGGGGTGCGCTTCCCCACCTGGGAGGGATTGTCCTTTCCACCGAACGCATGAATGCCATCCTGGAGATAGACGAGCAGAATCTCCAGGTGACGGCGGAACCCGGTGTGATCACCGAAGTATTGCAGAATGCCGTCCGGGAGAAGGGCCTGTTTTATCCGCCTGATCCCAGCAGCCGGGGTTCCTGCTTCATCGGAGGCAATATTGCCGAGAACAGCGGGGGGCCCAAGGCCGTCAAATACGGCGTGGTCCGGGATTATGTACTGAATCTCGAAGTGGTACTGCCGACCGGCGAGGTGATCTGGACGGGATCCAATGTGCTCAAGAATTCCACAGGCTATAATCTTACCCAGCTCATCGTGGGCAGCGAAGGAACCCTGGGAATCGTAACCCGTATTGTCCTGAAACTCCTGCCCCTGCCCCGGCATGACCTGCTCATGCTGGTGCCGTTCCGCTCCCTGGAAAAGGCGGGCGAGGCAGTCAGCGCGATATTCCGGGCCGGCTTTGTGCCCAGTGCCCTGGAACTGGTGGAGATTGATGCCCTGAAGATCGTCAGCCGGCTGGTCAACAGCAGCGTCGTCCCGGTTTCCGATGACCAGGAAGCCCACCTGATCATTGAAGTGGACGGCAACCATCCCGAACTGCTGATGCAGGAAATGGAGTCCATCGCTCTGCTGCTGGCTGACTTTGATGCCGGGGAGATCCTGTTTGCCGACACGGCCCAGCAGAAGGAGGAATTATGGAAACTCCGAAGAAGGGTGGCCGAGGCCGTCAAGCTGGCTGGTTATACCATCGAGGAGGATACCGTAGTACCCAGGGCCTCCCTGCCTGCCCTGATACGGGCCGTAAAGGAACTGGGGCGTCGCTTCGGTTTCCAGGCGGTCTGCTACGGCCATGCAGGTGACGGCAACCTGCACGTAAGGATCCGCAAGGAAGGGGTTACCAACAGCTGGAAAGACCCGGGGATGACGCCCATCCTGCGGGAACTCTTCCGAACCGTAAAGTCCATGGGGGGTACGATCAGCGGGGAACACGGCATAGGGCTGGTGCAGAAGGATTACCTGGACCTGGTGTTCGATGCCACCCAGCTGGATCTCATGCGGCGTATCAAGAAGCTCTTTGACCCTAACAACATACTGAATCCGGGAAAAATCGTTGACTTGGCAAATTAATGACCCATGAATATGAAAAGAATCCTGCTTTCCCTTTTTATGGTGCCTTTCTGCACGTCCGCGCTGCTGGCCCAGGACGGAAATGGTTTTAAAAAAGAAAACCTGTTCACCGGGGGAAGCATTTCCCTGGCCTTTTCAGGCAATACCTTTCTGGTGGGTGGCAGCCCGGTACTGGGATACAGCCTGGCCCACTGGATCGACGGAGGGCTGGTCGTAAACTATAACTATACCTCGTACCGGGATTATCCGTACGTAGGTGACCGGTTACGGGAATCCGTCTACGGGGGTGGCCTGTTTACCAAGATCTACCCGGTCCGTTTCATCTTTCTGCAGGCCCAGGCAGAGCATAATTTCATCAAAACCCGCTACCTGCCCTACGGGCTGGGCTCCAGCACCACCCATACCGACGTGAACAGTCTGCTGGTGGGTGGCGGGTATACCACGGGACGTTTTTCCGGGAGCGGGCAGCCGTTTTTCTACCTGGCGGTTCTGGTCGATGTGTCCGGCAACAGCGCATCGCCGTATACGGATGCCCTGGGACGCGTGGTGCCTATCATCCGGGCGGGAATCCAGGTTCCCCTGTTCCAGGGGAAAAACCGGGGCGGATACGAGGATAATCCCGGCTCAGGCGGTGGCAAAAGGGCGCCCCGCAATTATAACAGGTACTGATCCAGCTGTTCAGGTTCCTCCAGCATCGTGAGGCGGTCCTCCAGCCTGTCATACAGGAAGCCGGTTTCAGCCAGCCGGCGCAGGTGACGGAGGAGGTGTTCAAAGAATCCGCCGCTATTGAGAAAGAAGATGCGTTTTTCATGAATGGCCAGCTGGTTCCAGGTCAGCATTTCAAAGAGTTCGTCCAGCGTCCCGAATCCCCCGGGCAGCACCACGGCGGCATCGCTGCGTTCATACAGGTTGCGTTTGCGCGTGTGCATATCGTCTACCACGACCAGTTCGCTGATCCGTTCATGCTGGTGTTCCCATTCCACGAGCAGGCGGGGAATAATACCGATGACCCGGCCCCCGTGGTTCATCGCGGCATCCGCCAGCTCGCCCATAAGCCCGGTACTGCCCCCGCCATACACGAGGGTTACCCCCCGGGCGGCCAGCAACGAACCCAGGCGCCTGGCGTGTTCGGCATACAGGGGATCCCTGCCGCTTTTTGATCCGCAGAATACTGCAAGGGATTGTATCGCCATGGAAAGCCTGGTTGAATTCCGGCAAAGGGAAGGCAAATTTTACTATCTTCAAAATTTGCCACAGTGGATTCCGGCCAGCCCGGTCCTGCCAGACTTTTAAATCAGTGTGCCGATGTCACCGACCGTCCTGTTTTCATTTGTCGTAGGGTATTTCATGATCTTGCTCTGCGTTGCCTGGCTTACTTCCCGAAATTCCAATAACGAGTCTTTCTTTATCGGCAACCGGCGTTCCAACTGGATGCTGGTGGCATTCGGCATGATTGGCACCTCCCTGTCGGGGGTCACCTTCGTATCCGTTCCCGGGACCGTGGGTACAGGCGGGTTCGGGTATTTCCAGGTCGTGATCGGCTACCTGATTGGGTATTTTATAATTGCCTGGATCCTGCTACCCCTCTATTACCGGCTGAACCTGACCAGTATTTACTATTATCTGCAGCAGCGGTTCGGGATGTCCACCTACAAGACCGGGGCCCTGTTCTTCATCATATCCCGGATCCTGGGTGCAACGGCCAGGCTCTACCTGGTGATCAACGTCCTGCAGATCTTCATCCTGGACCAGATGCACCTGCCCTTTGCGGTGACCACGTTTGTCATCCTGCTTATGATCCTGCTTTACACCTTTGAGGGAGGCGTGAGGACCATCGTGTTTACTGATACGCTGCAGACCACCTGCATGTTGCTGGGTCTGCTGGTTTGCATCGGTTATATCATGCACCAGTCGGGTCATTCCATCGCAAGCACCCTGACCGCCCTTCGCAGCGAGCAGCTGACCCGGATCCTGAATACCGATGCCTCCAGTTCAGGGTATTTTCTCAAACAGATCCTGGGGGGGATGTTCATCACCATTACGATGACGGGCCTGGACCAGGAAATGATGCAAAAGAATATCAGCGTGAAGACCCTGGCGGACTCGCAAAAAAACATGATCACCTTCAGCTTCATCCTGGTGCTGGTCAATTTTCTTTTCCTGCTGATGGGCGGCCTCCTGTATCTCTACGGAAATTCCCTCGGCATCCATGCCCGGGGTGATGACCTTTTTCCCACCGTAGCCCTGCATCATATGCCTTCCGCGGTATCGATCATTTTCGTACTGGGCCTCATATCCGCCCTCTTTCCCAGTGCCGACGGGGCACTTACCGCCCTGACCTCTTCTTTTTGCATCGACATCCTCGGCATCCGGAGGCGGACCGGTCTGGACGAACGAAAAACACGGGGTATCCGGATGCTGGTCCATTTTTCGTTTGCGGTTGTCTTTTTCGCGATGGTCATGCTTTTCAAGGCGATCGATAACAAGTCCATCATCGATGTGATCCTGAAGGTGGCCGGCTTTACCTACGGCCCCCTGCTGGGTCTATTTGCCTTTGGTATCTTCAGCCGCCGGGCGATCCGGGATGAAAAGGTCCTGCTGGTCTGCCTGGCTGCCCCGCTGATAATCCTGGGTGTTGATTTCATCAATAATATTGGCTGGTACCAGCAGCAGCTTAATCTGCATGGTGCCTGGGTTGCCACGGTGCAGCGCTGGTCCCAGCTGCTGTTCGGCCGCTTCAGGATCGGGTACGAGCTGCTCATATATAACGGCCTGCTTACCTGCCTGGGCCTGCTGCTGATCGCAAAAAAGCCGGCGCCCACAAACTAAACGGCCGGACGCGGCGTTATACAGCTATATGTTTCCTGCATGCTGCCTCTGCAAGCAACCCCTGCGTGGATCCAAAGAAAGGAACAGACTATGAACAATCACATCCGGCAGTCCAAACAACGGAACTGGACAGAATCAAAAGCACACTCAAGCTGGCAGATTTTCAAAATCATGGCTGAATTTGTCGATGGGTTTGAGTCCCTCGCCAAGATCGGACCCTGCCTGTCCATTTTTGGTTCAGCCCGGGTCAGGCCCGGCAGCAAGTATTACGAACTGACCGTCGCGATTGCCAAACGGCTGGCGGAGGAGGGTTTTGGCATTGTAAGCGGCGGTGGTCCGGGCATTATGGAAGCCTCCAACAAGGGCGCACAGCTGGGTGGGGGAAAGTCCGTCGGTCTGAACATCGAGCTGCCTTTCGAGCAGCAGGCCAACGATTTCATCGACAAAGAGCATAACCTGAACTTTGACTACTTTTTTGTGCGGAAGGTCATGTTTACGAAATACTCGCAGGGCTTTATCATGATGCCGGGCGGGTTCGGTACCATGGATGAGTTTTTTGAAGTGGCCACCCTGATCCAGACCCGCAAAATGCTGCAGGTTCCCCTGGTGCTGGTGGGCAGTGAATTCTGGGGCGGGTTGCTGGATTGGGTCAGGCATACCATGATGGAAAAGGAGAAAAACATATCACCCGCGGACTACGACCTGCTGAAAACCGCGGATACTGCGGAAGAAACGGTTCAGCATATCCTCGACTTCTACAGCCGGCATCCCCTGCAGCCTAATTTCTGATCGCCGGGTACTCCAGGTGTTACCGCATGGCCTGCGCCTTTGACGCACAGGCTTTATCTTTGCCGAAATTTTCCCATGGAGCTGGTTGATCCCAGGGCGATGGCCTATGCCGAGCACTATTCCACCCCGCCCGATGCCTTGCTGGAGGAAGTGGCGGATTTTACCCGCCATCATCAGGCCGGGGCGCACATGCTGAGCGGTGCCTGGCAGGGTAAGTTCCTGGAAATGATCAGTTTGTTGCAGCAGCCGCGCCGGATCCTGGAACTGGGGACCTTTACCGGCTACAGCGCCCTCTGCCTGGCAAAAGGGCTGGCCCCGGACGGTCTTCTCCATACCATCGAACTGCGGGAGGCCGACGCCCGGCAGGCCCGGGCCTTTTTTGACCGCTCACCCTGGGGAAAACAGATAATTTTGCATACCGGTCCGGCGTTAGAGGTTCTGCCCGGTCTTCAGGAAACCTGGGACCTGGTGTTTCTGGATGCGGACAAGACCGGTTATGTAGAATATTTTGACCTGGTATGGCCCCGGCTGCGGAAGCATGGAATGATATTGGCCGATAATGTATTATTCCACGGGCAGGTCCTGGAACCGGTCGTCCGTGGCAAGAGCGCCCGGGGAATACAGGCTTTTAACGAGATGATTCGTCGGCGTACCGACCTGGACAAGGTGCTACTGCCCGTCCGGGACGGCTTGTTTTTAATCAGGAAACCGTGATTTGCAAAGCATGAAATGTGGATACCTAGTTTTGATGGCAGGCCTCCTGCTGGCCGGCCTGGGCCGTGCCCAGGACCCGCAGACCATTCAGCAGTACATTGATGCCTACAAGGACCTTGCCATCCGGGAGATGATCCGGACCGGGGTCCCGGCTTCCATCAAGCTGGCCCAGGGGATCCATGAAACCCAGGCGGGCACCAGCGACCTGGTCCGGGAATCAAACAACCATTTCGGCATCAAATGCAAATCCACCTGGACCGGGGAATCGGTTACCCATGATGATGACGCCCGCGGGGAGTGCTTCCGAAAATACCCGACCGCCGAGGACTCCTACCGGGATCATTCGGATTTTCTGAAAGGTAGCCCCCGGTATGCTTCCCTGTTTCAACTGGATCCGACCGATTACAGGGACTGGGCCTGGGGCCTCAAAAAAGCCGGGTACGCCACCAATCCGAAGTATGCCCAGATCCTGATCCAGCTGATTGAGCAATATCACCTTAATGACTATACCCTGATCGCCCTGGGAAGACTACGCGGGGATTCGGCTGACCTGGCGGCAGCCGGAAAACCAGTGCCGGACCAGCCGGCCTCCGACGTGGCCGGGAAGGGCCATTCGGGGATTCCCCAGGACAGCACCGTCCAGCCGGTGGAAAGCCGGTATCCCGAAGGGGAATTCCGGATCAATGCCACCCGGGTCGTTTTTGTGCGCCAGGGCACTCCGTTTCTCACGATCGCCAGCCAGTACCAGATTCCCCTGGCCCGTCTGTTTGAATTTAATGATATGGATCCGGCCGAGGCCGCAGCAAAGGATCAGCTGATCTACCTGCAGCGCAAACGCAAGACAGGGGACCACGATATCCATGTGGTGCAGCCCGGTGAAACCCTGTACGATATTGCCCAGGCAGAGGCTGTTCGGCTCCAGAGCCTGCTGGAATATAACCGGCTTCACACGGGGCAGCAGCCGGCGGTGGGAGAGACCCTCTACCTGCAGCATGCCTCTCCGGCAGCACCCCGCCTGGCCCTCAGGACCGATTACAGCATCTACGACGCCTCCAAAATGAATCTGAATAAATAACCGCCGAATGGCCATCATCAAGGTCCACGACAAATATTTTGAAACCTACCTCTCCGAAGAAGTCATCCAGAAACGGGTGGCCGAACTGGCGGACGCGATTAACCGGGACTATGCCGGAAAGCGTCCCCTGTTCATTGCGATCCTGAACGGTGCATTCATGTTTGCCGCCGACCTGTTCAAATCCCTGAGCATCGAGGCCGAGATTACCTTCGTGAAACTGGTTTCTTACCGCGGCACATCGTCGAGCGGCAGCGTGGTGACAGCCGTCGGGCTGATGGACGATCTGTTCGGCCGGGATGTGATCCTGGTGGAAGATATCGTCGATACCGGGAAAACCCTTTCGGAATTCCTGCCCAAGCTGCAGCATCAGCAACCGGCTTCCCTGCGGATCGCCTCGCTCCTGCACAAACCCGCTGCCACGCAGTATCCCCTGACCATCGATTACCTGGGTTTTCCTATTGACAACCGCTTCGTAGTGGGGTATGGCCTGGATTATGACGGCCTGGGCCGGAACCTGACGGCATTATACCAGTTGGCATAATTCGGAACGGTGGTCCTTTTTTTGTATTTTTCCCAGTAAGGCTTTGTTTGAAACACCTCGTTTCCATATGGATTATTCTGCTCCCCGTGCTTGCCGGCGCACAACAGTACTATTTTCGCGGGGACGTGCGGGATGACGGTGGCAGACCACTGCAGAATGTAAATATCCTGCTGCAGTCCACAGGGTACGTCTACCGCAGCGGCAGTGACGGGTCGTTCGGCATTATGGGAAAACAGCCGACCGACAGCCTGGTCCTTTCCCTGGACGGGTATGAGAAACTGACGGTGGGCGTCAAGGCAGCCACCTTTGCCCAGGTGAGACTCAAGATCCTTTCCGCCAATGCGTCCACGCTCCGCCGTGACCGGCTGGTATCGGTGACCCGTAACCTGACCCGGGAAACCCAGCGCGAATGGTTTGCGGGAGACGAAACCTACGCCAGCCTGATTGAGAACCGGTTTGTCAGTGCGGCCCGGTATCCCTCCACCAGCCTCGCCCTGAATATTGACCGGGCTTCCTACAGCAATATCCGCCGCTTTATCCACATGAGCACGCTCGTCCCGCCCGACGCGGTCCGCATCGAGGAGATGCTCAATTACTTTAACAATAATTACCGGGAGCCTGCAGGCAGGGAGGCCTTCGACGTCCATTCCGTGATCACCCGCTGCGCCTGGAATCCGCTGAACCAGCTGCTGTTCATCAACCTGTCCTCCCGGAAAGTCAACCTGGATTCCCTGCCACCGGCCAACCTGGTCTTCCTGGTCGACGTGTCAGGTTCCATGGACATGCCCAACCGCTTACCCCTGCTGAAGTCAGCCTTCCGGTTGCTGGTCAATAACCTGCGTGCCCGCGATACCGTTTCCATCGTGGTGTATGGCGGGGTGGTGGGCACCATGCTGAACCCCACCAGCGGTGCGGAGAAGCAGAAGATCATGCAGGCCATCGATTCGCTGACCCCGGGCGGCTCCACGCCGGGCGAGTCCGGAATACGGATGGCTTACCGGCTGGCCGCCAGCCATTATATCAAGGGAGGCAATAACCGCGTGATCCTGGCCACCGACGGGGACTTTAACGTGGGGCTGAAAAAGGACGAGGAGCTCGAGGACCTGATTGCCCAGCGCCGCCATTCGGGCATCTACCTGACCTGCCTGGGCGTTGGGATGGGCAACTACAAGGATTCCAAGATCCAGACCCTGGCGCGTAAAGGAAACGGCAATTATGCCTACCTGGACAGTTACCAGGAGGCTGAGAAAGTATTGTTGCAGGAGTTCACGCAAACCATGTATGCCGTCGCGGATAATGTGTATATGACGATTTCGTTCAATCCCGCGTATGTGCGAGAATACCGGTTGATCGGATTTGACAATAAAATGGGGGCGCTGCGGGATACTCTGTCGGTGATGGAAGGCGGGGAGGTCGGCTCCGGGCAGTCCATGATCGCGGCCTTTGAAATCACGCCGTCCGATGTGATCCGGAATCTGCCCGACAGTGAATCCCTGCCAGGCAGTTATGCCACGATCAGCCTCCAGTATAATCCGCCGCAGTCCGACAGCGTCTGCCAGAAGAGTTATAACTGTCCCTATGAACTCACCCCCTTTGAAAGACTGGATAGTTCCTACCGGTTTTCCACGGCGGTCATTATGTTTGGCAGTATCCTGAGGCAGTCACCCTATGCCCGGGCCATGAACTGGACCGATCTTATTAACCTGGCAGGCCGTTCCATGCGGCCGGACGATCCCTCCCAGCGTGAATTTGTCGACCTGGTCCAGGAAGCAAAATCCCTGTACCAGCATTACCGGAAGAAACGCCGCCGTTCCGGATGGGAATAAGGCCCAGGAGTATGGCCGGGATTTCCGGTCAGGAGAAAAGTTCGCGCATCTTATCGAAAAAGCTTTTTTCGTTCTTATCCGGCTGGGGCTTGAAATTGGGCGAATGGCTCATTTTCTCCACCATGGCCTTTTCCTCCGCACTGAGGTGCTGGGGCGTCCAGACATTGACCTGGACCAACTGGTCACCCTTTTCGTAGGAGTTGATGGCCGGGAACCCTTTCCCTTTAAGACGGAAAACCTTACCGCTCTGGGTTCCGGCCGGAATTTTTATTTTGGCGCGTCCGTCAATGGTAGGTACTTCCACCTGGATCCCGGATACGGCATCCGGGAAGGAGATATAGAGGTCGAAGGCCACGTTGAGTCCCTCGCGATGCAGTTCCTTATGGGGTTCCTCTTCGATGAGAATGATCAGGTCCCCGGCCGGGCCGCCTCGCTCGCCGGCATTTCCCTTGCCGCTGATGTTGAGTTGCATGCCTTCCTGTACGCCGGCAGGAATGTCAAGGGTCACCGTCTCTTCCCCAAACACCCTTCCTTCTCCTTTACAGGTGCCGCATTTGGCCGTTACGATATGTCCTTCCCCGTTGCAGGCAGGACAGGTAGTGACCGTCTGCATCTGGCCCAGGAATGTATTCTGCACGCGCCGTACCTGGCCGCTTCCTCCGCAGGTGCCGCAGGTCTGCACGCTGCCCTTATCCTTGGCGCCGCTGCCCCCGCAGGTGCCGCAGGGGGTATATTTCTTGACCTTGATATTTTTGGTAACTCCCTTCGCAATTTCCTCGAAGGTCAGCTTCAGTTTGATGCGCAGGTTGCTGCCACGCACGCCGCGGCTGCGTTGTCCGCCCCGGGTCCTTCCGCCTCCGCCTCCACCGAAGAAACTGCCGAAGATGTCGTCGCCGAATATGTCGCCAAACTGGGAGAAGATGTCCTCCATATTCATACCGGCCCCTCCGCCAAAGCCACCGCGGCCGTTCCCGCTGACCCCGGCATGGCCATACCGGTCGTACTGGGCCTTTTTGTCTGCGTCGCTCAGTATTTCGTAGGCTTCGGCTGCTTCCTTGAATTTCTCTTCCGCTGCCTTGTCCCCGGGATTGCGGTCCGGATGGTATTGCATGGCTACCTTGCGGTACGCCTTCTTGATTTCATCGGCCGAGGCGGACTTGGTAACGCCCAGAATTTCGTAATAGTCTCGTTTTGCCATAGTGATACAGGTCTCAGGGACCCCGGGTTGATTGGTAAGCCGGCCATGCGGGATGGCCGGTAATAGCTGGCTCCGGCAGCGGGACAGGCCTTTTGCCGGAGGAATATTATTTTCCCACCACCACCTTGGCGTGGCGGATAATTTTGTCGTTGAGATAATAGCCTTTCATCACTTCATCCATGATCTTTCCCTTCTGACCGGGTGTCTGGGCCGGGATTTCCGTAATAGCTTCATGCAGGTCGGGATTGAAATCCTGTTGCAGGGTTTGCATGGCCTTCAGGCCGCGGGAAGAAAGGGTGTTTCGTATCTTGTTGAAAATCAGTAGAATTCCTTCTCGAACGGCTGCCATGTCCGAACTGGTTTCCAGCTGTTTCTGGGCCCTGTCGCAATCATCCAGCACATCCAGCAGGTCCGTTATCACCTCTTTGCCGGCCGTCTGGATCAGTTCGAGCCGCTCCCTCGCGGTCCTTTTGCGGAAATTGTCGAATTCGGCCACCAGGCGGACG
>DASZRL010000005.1:0-25909 GCA_035549175.1 Chitinophagaceae bacterium
GGGTCCGCCTTCGGCAATATCGGGCTGCCCGCGCAGCCTTCCCAGGAAATGTTCGAGAACCGGCTGGCGCTTGCCCTGCGCCGGCACAGCGAGGCCCCTGTGATCTGGCTGGAAGATGAAAGCCAGCGGATCGGCGACCTGAACATTCCGCACGAACTCTGGAAGACCATGCGCCGCTCCCCGCTGAGTTTCCTGGAAATCCCCTTCGACCAGCGGCTGGCCAAGATCGTACAGGACTACGGCGGGCTGGACCGCACCCGCCTGCTGGCTGCCATCGGCCGTATCCGCAACCGCCTTGGGGGCCTGGAAGCCGACCAGGCAACGCGCCTGCTGGAGGCAGGTGACCTGGCGGGCAGTTTCCGCATCCTTTTGACCTATTACGACAAATTTTATATCAAGGGTTTGCACAATCGGGAGAACCTGGAAGCGTTATTGACCCGTGTCCCCTGCGACCGCGTGGAAGCCGGCAATGCCGTCCGCGTTCTGCACCAAATCCGATAGTATGAAAATCGTGCGCCTCCTGCTGCTGCTCTTCCTGATACCGGTGGCCGCCTCCAGCCAGCAACTCACCGGCCTGTGGGCCGGACAGCTCAGCAATGACAGCAATACCATACGCCGCGACCAGTCTTTCGAGCTGGCCCTTACCCAGTACCGGGATAAAGTATACGGCTATTCCTATTCCAGCTTCCTGGTGCACGACACCCTGCTGTACATCGTCAAGCGGGTGAAAGGAACCGTGGACGGGGACGTCTGCGTGGTCAAGGATGAAGAGATCACCTCCAGCAATTTCCCCGTACGCCCTGACAAGGGGGTCCACCAGGAATATACCTTCCGGCTCTCCCGGGCCGACTCGACATGGCGGCTCGACGGAACCTGGCGGACCAACCGCACCAAAACGTTTTATTCCATCAGCGGAACCGTGAAGGCGGCGGAACAGAAGGATCTTTCGCAATCCAAGCTCTTCCCGCACCTGCAGGAACTTAACCTGACGGATGCGGTCGCAACCCTGCTTCCCCGGCCGGCATCCCGCGACCTGGTCACACCAAACAGCCCGGATGCCGCCGCAGAGAAAAAAGCCGGGGCGCCGGATAAAACCACGGCCCGCCAGCCTGCCCAGCAACCTGCCCGTAACGAACCCGCCCCGCAAACCCAGACCACGCCGGATTTGCACGAGGTAGCTGATGCTTCCCCGCGCAGCGGGGGTAAGAACCGGCGGTCCCGGGAGGAGAAAAAGCAGCAGGCCGGGGAGTCCCAGGCCGGCCAGCAACCCGGTACGTTACCCAGCCTGCCCCAGCCGCAAAAACAGCAACCGGCCACGGCAGTATCCCAGCCCCCCAGGCAGTCTGCCGCGGACGTGGCCCGGCGGACCACCCAGCTTACCCAGACCATCCTGGTGGAGAGCGACAGCCTGCAGCTTGCCCTGTATGATAACGGGGAAATCGACGGCGACACGGTCAGCCTCCTTTTGAACGGGCGGGTAATCCTGGCCAGCCAGGAACTGAAGGCGGTCGCCCTGCGCAAGACCATCTATATGCCTGCAGATCCCGGGGACTCCGCCTCGCTGGTCCTGTACGCCGAGAACCTGGGTAAATACCCGCCGAATACGGGCCTGCTGATCATCCATGACGGCCAGCAGGTGTACCAAATCCGGTTCAGTGCGGATCTGCAACGCAATGCGTCCGTCCTGTTCCGTCGCAAGAAAAAACCCTGAGAAAGGGCGCTTTTACCGAATTTTGTCCTCCCATTTTACCCAGTTATGGTACACAGCGAGGACATTCAACTTACCCGATATTCCCATGGTGCCGGATGCGGCTGCAAGATCGCGCCGCGCGTCCTGGACCAGATCCTGAAAAGCAATGTGGCGCAGGGAGGTGCCGGAGGGAACCGCCTGCTGGTGGGCAACCACAGCCGGGACGATGCCGCGGTCTACGACCTGGGCGACGGCCGGGCCCTGATTTCCACCACGGATTTCTTTATGCCCATCGTGGACGACCCCTTTAGTTTCGGCCGGATCGCGGCTGCCAATGCGATCAGCGATGTATACGCCATGGGAGGAAGCCCCCTGCTGGCTATCGCCATCCTGGGCTGGCCGGTCGGCAAACTGCCGCCGGAGGTGGCAGCCCGGGTCATCGAGGGGGGGCGCAGTACCTGCCAGGAGGCCGGGATCCCCCTGGCCGGCGGGCACAGCATTGATTCCCCCGAGCCGATCTTCGGCCTGGCCGTGAATGGCCTGGTCGACCTGCCCCATATCAAACAGAACAACACCGGCCAGGCCGGCGACCTGCTTTATCTCACCAAACCCCTCGGGGTAGGCATCCTGACCACGGCTGAGAAGAAAGGGCTGCTCCGTCCCGGGCACCAGGATCTGGCCGCCCGCCAGATGATGCAGCTTAACAAAGTGGGAGAGGCCCTGGGCAAGCGCCCGGAAGTGCATGCCATGACCGATGTGACCGGCTTCGGCCTGCTGGGCCACCTGGTGGAACTGGCGGAAGGCAGCGGGCTGAGCGCCACCCTGCATACCGGCCAGGTACCCCTGATCAGCCCGGACCTGGAAGATTATGTCCAGGCAGGTGCCGTACCGGGCGGAACCCAGCGCAACTGGGACAGTTACGGGGAAAAGATCGTCTTTGCCCCTCCGATCGATGCCGAACGCCAACGGGCGATCCTGGCAGACCCGCAGACCAGCGGCGGCCTGCTTATCGCGGTGGACCCGGGAGCGGGAGCCCAGGTGGAAAAATGGCTGAAAGACTTCGGCCTGGAAGCCTTTGCGCGGCCCATAGGCGTACTGACACGGCCGCAGGACGCCGTGATCACCGTCGTTCCCTGACCCGGGGCCTTACTGGCCGGCCAGCACGGAATCGATCCGTTTGGCCAGTTGCCTGTCCTTGAAGGTCACCACATCCCCCTCGCTGTGCGTAGACAGCCAGATTTCCACGGTATTCCAGACATTGGTCCATAGCGGATGGTGATCCATTTTTTCGGCTTCCAGGGCAACCCGGGTCATGAAGGCAAAGGCTTCACTGAAGTTGCGGAACACAAATTTCCGGTAGAGTTTATTATTGATTTCTTCCCACATATGCCAGTTGGTGCCGGGACCGGGATGTTCGACCGGCTGCTGCTACCCGGCCCGGGTAAGGTACCAAAAAAGACGGATTCCCGAATGGCCTTGGCCCGGGGACCCTGCCTCAGAAAACAAGGTGTTCGCGGTGTATGATCTTCTCATTGGTCAGCTCCAGGACCAGCTGCACGCCCCCGAGATTGCGCACCGAACCGATCAGCTCCTGCAGCCACGCGTCGCTGACCAGGTCTCCTTTCATGAGCCAGAGAAAATCCAGGTGCTTGAACTCGGGCAGGAGATACTCCCCATCGAACTGGTTATTGTAGAGATAATGGCAGAGGGACCCGGTGGGTTCGGGGAACTCGTAGACGGCAAAGAAATAATTCCGGCGCTTCCGCGTGAGCTGGATCTCGATGTCGTGGTTGACCCGGAAATCCATACCCAGCAGGTTGTTCAGCTGCCAGCAGAACTGGTAGTCCTTGACGGGGGCCATGATGCCCAGCAGCCGCGTCTCCTCGAAAAACGCATTGGTCAGTTCCTCGTTGTCCAGTACCAGTTTCATGGAGGTATCTCTTTGGCCCGCTTAAAATACCACGGCTCCCTGCAGCGTCTGGCCGCCCCGCAGGTAAGTCACGGTCGTTTTGTCCCCTTTATGGAACCTGCCCAGGGCCTGCATGTAATTTTCCAGGGAAGTTACGTGATAATCGCCGAGCTGGATGATCACATCCCCGGTCCGCAGCCCGGCTTTCTGGGCCGGCCGCCCATCCGTTACCCCGTCGCAGCGTACCCCGCTGCCGGAATAACTGTAATCCGGCATTATGCCGAGGGTTACCTGGAACCGGACCTCGCTGCCACTGGCCGCTTCCCGGGTCGGGGTAAACGCAAGCCGCGCCGGATCCCGGTTCACGCCGGCCAGGAGGTCCTGGATGTAGCGGATCACCTGGTATTCACCGGGGTAATTGATCTTGTCGGCATCGTCGCTGGGGCGATGATAATCGGGATGCAGCCCGGTGAAAAAGAACAGGACCGGGATATTGTGGCGGTAGAAGGAAGTGTGGTCGCTGGGGCCGGTCCCGCTGGAATCAATCTTCACCACCAGGCCGGCGGCGGAACCCCGGGGACCCTGGCTGCCGGCCTCTGCCGGGTGGATCAGGGCCGACCATTCAGGAGAGGTCCCGTAACCACCGATGGTCAGCACGTGGGTGCTGTCGCTCAGCCGACCCACCATATCCATATTGATCATGCAGTTTACCTGCGCCAGGTCGATGGTCGGGTGTTCGGTGAAGTATTTGGATCCCAGCAGGCCCAGTTCTTCGCCGGAAAAGGCGATGAACAGGTAATTATTATGGCGGAGCCGTGATTTCTTCAGGCCCCTGGCCAGTTCGATGAGGGCGGCGGTGCCGCTGGCATTGTCATCCGCTCCGTTATGAATCAGGTGTTCCCCCGTACGCAGCAGGGAGGTGCCGTCCTCCCCGTAACCCAGGTGGTCATAATGGGCCCCCAGGATAATCGTCCTGTCCGCGCCGTTATCGATATATCCTATGATATTATGCCCGGTGCGGTGCTGGTCCTCCAGCCGGACCTTCAGTTGCAGGTCCAGCGAGGCAGACGGATCACGGAAATTCTTTTTCGCGTAGGCCTTGCTGATATACAGGACGGGAAGGGGGGCCCGGGCGGCGGCGTCTTTGGCTTGGTAGGCCAGCCCGTCGTCCAGGGCCGAAGTATTATAAAACAGGACTGCCGTGGCCCCTTTGCGGTGGGCCTCTTGTGCCCTGGCGCGGAGGTAGTCTTCCAGGTCAAAATGCGGGTTATGCACGTTTTCCTCCAGGGGTTCCTTCAGGTTGATCAGCCAGGGCATGCCGGACTCCTGCAGGGCCAGGGCCGGCTGCGCGTCCACCTGGCC
Organism: Chitinophagaceae bacterium; assembly: GCA_035549175.1. Classification (GTDB taxonomy): domain Bacteria; phylum Bacteroidota; class Bacteroidia; order Chitinophagales; family Chitinophagaceae; genus DASTSN01. Next base: position 4,962 of record DASZRL010000005.1, read on the forward strand.
GTCCCCGCTGAACGGAAAGGGGAAATAATCGGTACCGGGGACCAGCAGGTTCCTGTTGATCGACAGGCGGGTATCCGGAGCGGGCATGCGCCCGTCGTAAATGTCAAATGGCTGGATGTAGGTATCGGTCCCCTTGGGCAGCAGGCCGATCTGCCGGAACTGGGCGCTGATGTAATCCATGGCCAGGGCCTCGCCATGGGTTCCAGCCCTGCGCCCCTCCAGCGCATCGGAGGCCAGGAATGCGATGTGTTTCTGCAGGTTGGTGATGACGGCCTTGTCGGCTTTGCGGAGTTTCTGGGCAGGTCCCTGGAAGCCCGTCAGGAGCAGGGCAGCCAGGACGAGCAGTCGAAGCGGGTTCATGAATACAGGTTATTGGTCGACAGCAAAGGTATTGAAGGCCCCGGGATCCTGCCCGCCGATTTTTCCGCGCCCGGGCCGGGTTTTTCCGGCGGGGTTTCGCAAACATCGTAAATCGTAAATCACATTGGGGCATTCCTTCTACCTTTGCGGGCCATTGGTCCTGTGTCAGTTCCCAGATACCATATCGCCCTGGTCGGCAACCCCAACAGCGGGAAAAGCTCCCTGTTCAACTGCCTGACCGGCCTGAACCAGAAGGTGGGCAATTTCCCGGGGGTCACCGTGGACAAGAAGTCAGGTTCCATGAGTCTTTCCCGGGGGATGAGCGCCGAGGTCATTGACCTGCCCGGCACGTACAGCCTCTACCCCAAGCGCCTCGACGAATGGGTCAGTTACAGGGTCCTGCTCAACCAGGATGAGGAAATCCGGGCCGATGTGATCGTGGCCGTGGCCGATGCCAGCAACCTGAAGCGCAACCTGTTGTTCTGCACCCAGCTGATCGACCTGAAGCGGCCCGTCGTGGTGGCCCTCACCATGATGGACCTGGCCAAAAGCAAGGGCATCCAGATCGACCTGGCCGCCCTGGAGCGGGAACTGGGGGTCCCCGTAGTGGCCGTCAACCCCCGCAAACAGAAAGGCATTGCCCAGCTCAAAAAAGCGATCGAACTGACGGCGGAGCAATTGTACCAGGCCCCGGCCCGGGATTTCATCCCCAACCGGTCCCTGGCCGAATCCGCGATTTCCGACGTCCAGGAGCTGCTGCCCCAGCTGAGCGATTACACGGCCATCCATTATCTCATCAACCACGAGTCCTTCCGCCTGGACGAGCCGATGCAGGAGGCGATCGAACAGATCGAACGAAACCGGCAGTTCAACCCGACCCGCACGCAGGCCGAGGAGATCATGCAGCGGTATGCGCGCATCAAGCATATCATGCAGCAGGCGGTCAGCGAGCCCGACCCGCTGCAGAAAACCCTGTTTACCGAACGGCTGGACAACGTACTGCTGCACCGGCGCTGGGGTTACCTGATCCTGTTGGCCGTCCTGTTTATCCTGTTCCAGAGCGTATTCTGGCTCGCCCAGTTTCCCATGGACTGGATCGACGCGGGATTTGCCGGCCTCAATTCCGCCCTGTCCCGGGTTCTTCCCGACTCCTGGTGGAGTGACCTGCTGCTGAACGGCGTCCTGGCCGGCCTGAGCGGCATCCTGGTCTTTGTACCGCAGATCATGATCCTGTTCGGGCTCATCACCCTGCTGGAGGATACCGGGTATATGGCCCGGATCAGCTTCCTGACGGACCGGCTCATGCGTAGCGTGGGGCTGAACGGCAAGAGCGTCATGCCCATGATCAGCGGGTTTGCCTGTGCCGTGCCGGCCATCATGAGCGCGCGCGCCATCGAAAACAAAAAGGAGCGGCTGCTGACGATCCTGATTACCCCCCTGATGAGCTGTTCGGCCCGCCTGCCTGTTTATACCATTCTGATCGGCCTGGTCGTACCCCGCAGCTACCTGCTGGGTGTGCTGAGTCTACAGGGCCTGGTCATGATGGGCCTCTACCTGCTCGGCCTGGTCATGGCCCTGGTCGTATCCTATGTGGCCAAGTGGTTCATCCACCTGCAGGAAAAAAGCTTTTTCATCCTGGAACTCCCCACCTACCGCTCCCCGCGCTGGAAAAACGTCCTGCAGACCATGGTGAACAAGGCCAGGATCTTCGTGACTGATGCCGGCCGCATCATCATGATCATCAGCCTGATCCTGTGGGCCCTGAGTTCCTACGGGCCGCAGCGCCGCATGGACGACCTGGGCCGGCGGTATGCCGCGATGCGTGTCCTGCCGGGCGCTGACTCCCTGCGGCTGGACAAGGACTTTCATGCCGAAAAGCTGGAAAATTCCTACGCAGGCATCCTGGGCAAGACGATCGAACCGGCAATCCGGCCCCTGGGCTATGACTGGAAGATCGGCATCGCGCTGGTTACCTCTTTTGCCGCCCGCGAAGTGTTCGTGGGGACGATGGCCACTCTGTACAGCGTAGGGGATGAAGACCCCAACAGCCTGCTTTTACGGGACAAGATGAAAATGGCGGTCCGCCCGGACGGGCGGCCGGTCTTCAACCTGGCCACCGGTCTTTCCCTGATGATCTTTTATGCCTTTGCCATGCAGTGCATGAGCACCCTGGCCATTGTCCGGCGGGAAACCCGGTCCTGGAAATGGCCGGTTATCCAGTTCAGTTACATGACCGGCCTGGCCTACCTGGCCAGCATGCTGGTATACCAGCTACTGAAGTGAACCCCGGGCACACCGGCACCCTCAGTCATAGTGCGGCGCAAAATGTTTCCAGACCAGGCGGGACAACTTCCGGGTCAGGACCCAGGCCTCATTGCCGTATTCCCAGCTCTGGTCCTGGTTGTGGTTGGTGCAGATGCAAAGCACGTAGGGATGGCGGGGTACGTTGACCAGGATTACTTCACTGCGCGACGCATCCACGGCGCCGCTCTTGGCAAAGACGGCGATGGTGGGCGGGATAGCCGAGATCGCCTCCTCGTCCCAGTAATCACGGCCCAGTTCCCGCATCATGCGGATGCAGGCGGAATCTCCCAGGATCTGGCGCCGGTAGATCTTCTCCAGCAGGGCAGCCATCTCGCGGGGCGAGGTCTGACCCCACCCGTACCGGTCGCGCGCTTCCTCACGGCCCGGGGTGCGGGAGTTCACGCGGGTGACCGTAAAGCCGAGGCTGTCCAGGATGCCGTTAATGACGCTGCCGCCGCCGGCCAGGCTCTGCAGCCACAGGCTTGCCGTATTATCACTCATGGTGAGCATGAGCATCATGACTTCGCTGAGCTCAATTTTTTCACCGGACTTGAAAGAGCCCAGGATATCCACCCCGGGGTAAAGCAGGGAATCCTTATAGACCAGGGACTGGTGATAATCCAGCTCCCCCCGCTGGATCTTTTCCATGATGCCGATCAAAATCGGCACCTTGACCATGCTGGCGGTGGGAAAAATGGAATCCCCTGCGATCGACAGGCTGCTGCCATGCCGCAGGTCTTTGACATAAACCCCGATTTCTCCGTGGAACCCCTGGATCAGGGCGGCGATTTGACGCTTCAGTTTTTTGGTGGCCCGCTGGGCCTGGGTGGTGCCAGCCAGGGCGGTGGTCAGCACGAGCAATAATAGTATGCGTTTCATGAGCGGTTGGTTATTCGAAGCGATGGCGCGGCGGGGAAGACCTGCGGGAACGCCTGTGGTGAAAATAGGCAAAAATCCGCAGCGGGCTCGCAGGCCTTCATCGCTTTCCTTCCGGGATCCGTCAATTTTTTTTCTATATTTATTGCCATGATGCTTCGCCATCTTCATTTCCTGCGGTCCGTGTTCCTGCACGGGCTCACCGCATTCGGCGGTCCGCAGGCACATATCGCGATGATGATGAAAACCTTTGTTCATCAGACGCCCTATGTGACGGAGGAGGAGTTGATGGAATATAACGGGTTCTGCCAGTTGCTTCCCGGCGCCTCCTCCACCCAGACGGTTACGCTGATCGGGTATAAGCGCGGCGGCATCCCCCTGGCCATCCTGACCCTGCTGCTCTGGATCCTCCCGGCCTGCCTGCTCATGGGGGCCTTTTCCTTCCTGCTGCATTATTTTGACAGGAAGGCCCTGCATACCGACCTGTTCAAGTTTATTCCACCCATGGCCGTGGGCTTCCTGTTGTATGCCGCCGTGATGGCCTTTCATTTTTCGGTCAAGAACACCGTGACCTGGCTTATCATGATCGTGAGTACGGCGGCAACCTATTTCCTGTTCAAGGAGCCCTGGATCTTCCCGCTGCTGATCGTGCTGGGCGGTGTGACCACCAACCTCAGCCGCAAACGGATCCCCCAGGTCGAGCGCAAACCCAAGAAAATAAAGTGGTGGAACTTCTGGCTGTTCGGCATCATCTTCCTGGCCGCCGGATTGCTCAGCGAAACCGCGCGCAAGAACGACTGGCCGCACCGCAAGCCCATCAACCTGTTCGAAAATACCTACCGGATGGGCAGCCTCGTGTTCGGGGGCGGCCAGGTCCTGATGCCGATGATGTACGAACAGTTCTGCATTCGCTCGGTGGCCGTTCGGGAAAAAAAACATGACCTGAACGTCATCACCATTGACAAGGAAGACATGTACACGGCCATGGGGATCGTGCGGGCCATACCGGGGCCGGTATTTTCCATTTCTTCGTTCACCGGGGGCATGGCGCTGCGGGATGAAGGCCCGGAGATGCAGCTGCTTGGCTGCCTGATCGGCTCGGTCGCGATCTTCCTGCCCAGCGCCCTGCTGGTCCTTTTCTTTTTCCCCATCTGGCATAACCTGAAAAAATATGCCGCGGTCTACCGGTCCCTGGAAGGAATCCATGCGGTCGTCGTGGGAATCATGATCGCATCGACCTTTTATATCATGAAGGATATTTCGCTGATTGAAGCCAAAACCATCAGCCTCATCAATATCGGGGTCATCCTGGGAACATTTTTGCTGCTGCAGTTTACGCGGCTGCCCTCTCCCCTGATCGTAATGGCCTGCCTGGGGCTGGGCTACCTGCTCTGAAAGGGCCCGCCCGGCTCAGTTCCTGTAATACCGGTTGCGCTCGATCTCTTCCCGGACCTTGTCCGGTACCAGGTACCGGATGGATTTGCCGCGCCGGACGAGCTCGCGGATCCCCGTGGCGGACAGCTGCAGCAGGGGTGCGTCCAGCAGGGTGACCCGGGCCCCGAAAGTATTTTCCACCGCGAAACCGGGACGTTTGTATATATAAAGGTGATACTGGTCGACGATAGCCCGGTAGTTCTTCCATTTGTCCAGGTTCTGGAAACTGTCGCTGCCCAGGATAAGAGAGAACACATGGTCCGGGTATTTTTCAGACAGGTATGCCAGGGTCTCCGTCGTATAAGAGGGCCGGGGCAGGTGGAACTCAATATCCGAAACCCGTACTCTTGGATCGTCTTCCGTGGCCAGCCGCACCAGGTGCAGGCGGTCGTACTCGTTCAGCAGGGAGCCGTTGGGCTTGAAGGGATTCTGGGGAGACACGACAAACCAGGCCCTGTCCAGTTCCGTCTCGTTGAGCACATGGTTGATAATGATCAGGTGCCCGGCGTGGATGGGATTAAAGGAACCGAAATAGAGTCCGATTTTCATCTAATATATTGATAATCAATTTTCTAACTCTACAAAAATATGGGCCGCCTCGGTCAGGCGCAGACTCAGGTGGTATCCGGCCACGCTGACGGAGACAGGATCACCCAGGGGAGCTACCTGTTCCAGGACGATTTCTTCGCCTGGAACACAGCCCATTTCCATCAGCTTGATGTAGATGTCATTACTGCTGAACTCACGTATGATGCCCCGCTGGCCCGGTTTCAGTTCAGAAAGCTTTTTGATCATGCAGGAAAGATAAGAAGGCAAAACTACTCTTGTTGGTTTTCCAATGTTTACGAATTTTGAAATAATGGGCAAGTTATCTCCTGAAATACATTTCTTCTTTGAAAAGAAGGTTACACTCCGGGACCGCGTACGCCTGAAAGAGTTCGTGGGCCGGATGTTTCAGCAACTGGAAAAACCCTTGGGTTCCCTGAACTTTATCTTCTGCTCTGATCCCTACCTGCTACGGATCAACCGGGAATACCTTTCCCACGATTACCTGACAGATATTATCACCTTTGATCTCTCCGGTGGTTCCGGCCCGGTCCAGGGGGAAGTCTATATCAGTGTGGATCGGGTCCTGGATAACGCAGCCCAGTTGGGCAAGACGCGGAAGGAGGAACTCCACCGGGTTATTTTTCATGGTGTCCTTCACCTTTGCGGGTTCCGGGACAAGACAGCCCGGGATCAGAAGCAGATGCGAACCATGGAGGATTATTTCCTGGAGCACTATTTCCGGTAAGATGTTCCACGTGGAACCTACTGATGTCCTTTCCCGGGAAAATGTTCCACGTGAAACCTTCCGAATTGGATCCGGTGGGGAACGTTCCACGTGGAACTTTAAACAAGCAGGGCCTGAAAGGTCCATATGGTCATTTCCACACCCTTTAGCCTGTCTTTGGCCAACCTGCCCTGCCTTACCTTTGCGAATATGTTCCCCAAGTACGACGTCATCGTGGTAGGTGCCGGTCATGCCGGTTGTGAAGCGGCAGCCGCGGCCGCCAATCTGGGCTCCCGCGTGCTCCTGGTTACCATGAACATGCAAACCATCGCCCAAATGAGTTGCAATCCGGCCATGGGAGGAATTGCGAAAGGCCAGATTGTCCGGGAAATCGATGCCATGGGCGGGTATTCGGGCATCGTAAGCGACCTGTCCATGATTCAGTTCCGCATGCTGAATAAATCCAAGGGGCCCGCCATGTGGAGCCCCCGGACCCAGAATGACCGCATGCTTTTTGCCGCCAAGTGGCGGGAGATGTTGGAAAAGACCCCCCTTGTGGACTTTTACCAGGATATGGTCAAGGGCCTCCTGGTCAAAGACCGCCGGGTCCACGGTGTCATTACGGGACTGGGCCATGAAATTCAGGCGGATGCGGTCGTTTTAACGAATGGCACTTTCCTGAACGGGATCATCCATATCGGAGAAAAGAACTTTGGCGGGGGTCGCGTGGCAGAAAGGGCCGCAACCGGCCTGACCGAACAGCTGGTTTCCCTGGGATTTGAGAGCGACCGCCTCAAGACAGGAACTCCGCCCCGGATTGATGGCCGGAGCCTGGATTATTCCAAAATGGAGGAACAGCCCGGTGACGAAGAAATCACCGGATTTTCCTATACTAATACGCCCAAACCGGCCACCCAGCGTAGTTGCTGGATCACTTATACCCACACCCGGGTCCATGATATTCTTAAAACCGGCTTTGACCGCAGTCCCATGTTTGCGGGACGCATTGACGGGATAGGACCGCGGTATTGTCCCAGCATTGAAGACAAAATCAATCGGTTCGCCGAACGGGACCGCCACCAGCTTTTTGTGGAACCGGAGGGATGGAATACCGTGGAGGTCTATGTCAACGGATTCAGCACCTCCCTTCCCGAAGACGTCCAATATGCCGCACTGCGCCAGGTACCTGGTTTCGAGAATGCCCGGATGTTCCGTCCCGGATATGCCATCGAATATGATTATTTCCCGCCCACCCAGCTTCAATATTCCCTGGAAACGAAGCTGATTGACAACCTGTTCTTCGCCGGCCAGATCAATGGCACTACAGGCTATGAGGAGGCCGCCTGCCAGGGGCTCATGGCAGGAATAAACGCCCACCAGAAAGCCAGTGACCGGGAGCCCCTCATCCTGAAACGCAGCCAGGCCTATATCGGGGTGCTGATTGACGACCTGATCAGCAAGGGTACCCAGGAGCCGTACCGCATGTTTACCTCCCGGGCGGAGTACCGCACCCTGCTACGCCAGGACAACGCCGATCTGCGGTTGACCGAACTCAGCTATCGCCTCGGGCTGGCCAAACAGGACCGAATGGACCGGGTCATTGAAAAGAACCGCAACGTAGAGGCCATCCGGAAGGTCCTCGCCGAAATACCGGTAGAACCCGAGCAGGTCAACCCCTGGCTCGAACGAATCGGATCTGCTCCCATCACGGAAAAGCAGAAGGCACAGCGTATACTGCTCCGCCCGGGCATTGAACTCCGGGATATGCTCGCGGAGTTGCCTGCCCTTGCCGGCAGCCTCCAGTGGTATGACCTGGAAACCCTGGAGCAGGCCTCCGTCCAGGTTAAATACGAGGTATATATTGAAAAGGAAAGGGAACTGGTTCAGCGAATGAACCAGCTGGAGGACCTGGTCATTCCCCCAAACTTCGATTATCACCGGATCCAGGCACTGGGCAACGAAGCCCGCGAGAAACTATCTCGCATCAAGCCTGGTACGTTGGGTCAGGCGAGCCGAATTTCCGGTATCAATCCCAGTGATGTGCAGATCCTAATGGTCTATATGGGCCGCTAAGTGCCCGGCAGAGTAGCAAATGTTGCAAATAATTCCCATCTTGCAGCCGCTTCGAACCAGCCCTCCCGTACAACCCGGTTGCATTACCGAAACAGCCATTCGTGTCATGCTTACCGCCAGTTGCAGACCGGCTGGCCAAACCGCCAAAAAACCATGACCCGTTTTACGCTTCGGAAAACCAACCGGCTGGGCCTATTCCTGGTGCTCCTGCAGCTGATTCCCGGAGCCTTCCTCGCTGCCCAAAACAGCAGCGACACCTCCCATCCTGCAAAGGCCTGGTCTGCCCACTTCCAGGTTACGGTCATCGGTCAGTCCCACAGTGGATTCCGGTCCCCGTACCGCGGACCCAACAGCCTGGCCGATACCGTGGAACCCGTAGCCACCAGCGTCAGCAGCACCCTCTATCTGGGAAGAAAACTCTGGAAGGGGGCCGCCATCTATTTCAACCCGGAAGTTACCGGGGGTAAAGGCCTCAGCTTCACCACCGGGGTAGCCGGCGCCCTGAACGGCGAGACCTACCGCGTGGGCGCCACGCAGCCCCAGGTATTCATCGCACGCGCTTATTTCCAGCAGACCTTCGCACTCGGAAAACAGGCAAGCAACCAGTACCTCCCCGACGAAGCCAATCAGGTTGCCGGCCGGGTGCCCGCCCGGCGACTAACCCTGACAATCGGGAAATTTGCGCTCAGCGACTTCTTTGACGATAACGCGTACAGCCGGGATCCGCGAACCCAGTTTTTCAACTGGAGCTTGTGGGCCAACGGAGCCTGGGACTACCCGGCCAATACCCGCGGGTACACTTTCGGGCTTGTAGCGGACTATACCGTACCGGGCTGGACCCTGCGCTTCTCTTCCACAGCTGTACCCAAGATTGCCAATTACAAACTCATGGAGTACCAGCCGGCCCATGCCCATTCGGAAACCCTGGAGCTCGAGCACCAGTACCTTTGGAATGGCAGGCCCGGGGCCTTTCGCCTCAACCTGAGCCGTACCCAATCGCGGGCGCCTTCCTACCAGGATGGCCTGAAAGCCCTGAGGGATAACGACCGCTTCCTGCTCCTGGTCATAGCCGGAGATACGGAGAACATCCGCTACGGGGGAAAGAAGATGGCCATTGCCGCCAATATGGACCAGCAACTTACCCGGGACCTGGGCCTGTTCAGCCGGATCGGATGGAACGACGGACGCTACGTTTCCTGGGCCTTTACCGAAATCGACCGTACGTTCAACCTCGGTCTGTCCCTGAAGGGTAGTTCCTGGCATCGCCCCCAGGACGTGGTCGGGCTCGGCTCCGTCATAAACGGGATATCCCAGGAGCACCGGCAATTTCTTGCCGCCGGGGGCGACGGCTTTATCCTAGGAGACGGCGCCCTGAACTACGCCCACGAATTCATAACGGAATGGTACTACAGTGCCCACCTTTTTGACCATACCTCCCTGAGCTTCGACTACCAATTCGTGAAGAACCCCGCCTATAACAGGGACCGGGGTCCGGTCCACGTATTCGGGCTCCGCTTTCACGCGGAATGGTAACCCGCCAAATCCGGAAATTCCTGAATCCGCCTACCCGGCTTCCCTTCCAACACGAACGCGATACCTCCGCCCATGACTGGCCGGCATACCACCGGCCCGAACCCTGATCTATATCAAGTCCCATTACCAAAAAACCCTCTATCTTACCGTGCTCCCCGGCGATACGCACCAAGACCCCGTTTCCCATTACACAAACATGCCACATAAAACACGCTGGACGACCCTATTCCTGGCAGGACTGTTCACCATAACCATAATGGGCCTGCTTCTGCGCAGTAAACTCGTATTTTCCCTACCCTTCATCCATTACAACACCCTTCTGGAAGCCCATTCCCGATTTACCTTCCAGGGTTGGATCACCCTCATCCTGTATTTTCTTCTGAAGGAAGAACTTCTGGCGCCGCGCCAGGCCCATGGTTCCTTTTATACGCCCCTGCTGGCCTCCCTGGCCGTCTTTGCCTGGCTGACCTTGCTGGCCTATTCTTCACCCGTTACAGCCCCTCTGGCGCAGGTTACTACCGGTTGCTATGTACTAACCACGCTTGCGTATACCATCCGCTTCCTGCATGATCTGCGGTCATCCGCGGCCACCCACCATGTCAAAAACCTGGCCACCTGCGCGCTCCTGGCCCAGCTGATTTCGTGGCCGGCCCTGGCCCTGGTCAATTACCCGCAGGGCCTTCCCGGATCCACTATCCTACAAGTGCGCAATGCTTTGTTTACCTACCTGCATTTTCAGTATAACGGATTTTTTATGTTATCGGCTCTAGCTATTACCCTACATCGTCTCGATCCGCGGATCAGCCCCACTCTCATGAAAAAAGCCAGAAGGCTGTCCTGGCTCCTAGCAGGATCCCTACTGCCCACACTCGCCCTTACGTATCTCTGGCAACCCGTACCCCTCGCCCTCTCCCTGGTAGCCGGGGCAGGAAGCCTCCTGCTGCTGGCCGCCCTGGCTTACCTTATACCGTTGCTGCCACCCCTGCTGCGCATGTTCCGTAACCAGGGCTCCACCACCCGCAGCATCGCGGCCTTGGCCCTGGTATCGCTGGTGGCCAAAATGATCCTGCAGGCGCTGCTTTGCCTTCCCTGGGTCGGATCGCCGGTGTTTGGAAACCGACCGGTTATCATGGCCTACCTGCACCTGGTATTTCTTGGATGTATCACCCTCCTGCTTATCGCCCTGCTGATCCAAATAGGCCTCCTGGATATACAAAAAAAACTGACCCCTGTCGCAAGTTGGGTCTTTGCAACAGGGGTCGTATGGAACGAACTGGTCCTGTTCAGCCAGGGCATCGGTTCCCTGCTGTTTGCGGCAGGTACCTTGTTTTACTGGTTGTTATGGTCGGCAGCCTGCTGGCTCACCGCAGGGGCACTTCTCCTGCTGCTATCCGTCATCCTTCCGTCCCGCCCGGCCGTTACTGTTCGCCATCGTTCTTCCGCATAAACTCCAATACCTCACGGGCCTCCTCATCGGTCAGGTCCTGGTTAGGCATCCGGATCAGGCAGACCACCATATCGGCCTGGGCCGCCTGATCCTTGTCCAGCATCACCTTCGTATTTGTGATCCAGTTCATGATCCACTCCGGGGTTCGGCGATGAGTAACATCTTTCCAGCCCGGACCCACCAGGATCTCCCCGCTAAGCAGGTGGCAAGCAAAGCACTTGCTCTGGTAAATACGCTGTCCGCTCTCCACCATCTTGGGGTCCAGCGGGTGGGTGAGGGCAATATGGCTGAACCGTCCGACACCCTTGGAATTATTACCTGCGAGCATGACCACCGTGTCGGCCTTGGTCCTGACCGCCGGTGCCTGCTGTGATACAGGCTGCCCCGGGTTGTTGCCGCAATGGATTCCCAGCAGGACAACCAGCGCCAGCAGCGGTATCCCCGTTGTTCGTTTCATACATTTAAATTATGATTAGTATTGTCATCGATTCCAACACGCTCCCGAAACCCCGTCATAAAAACTATTTGGCCAGGGAACGGATGTAATTCACGAGCTCCCAGCGCTGCTGTTCGCTGAACAGCTTCTTATAGGCCGGCATGGGGGCCCTTCCTTCGGACATCTTCCAAAAAATCGCCCCGTCAGTCTGGCCCTGCACCTTCGCGGATGTGTGATCAGCCGGCCGGGGGTTAAGCCCCTGGGAGGCTACGCCGTCCCCCTTGCCCCGGGCTCCGTGGCAGGGCCCGCAGTTGGCCACATACAGCTTCTTGGCATCGGCCAGCACGCTGCCATTTCCTTTCAGGGGGTTCACCAGGTTGTCGGCATCCTTCGGTGCCACCCAGGGAGCCTTCTGGGCCATACCCCAGCCCGCGGCCAGAAAAAAAGCCAGCAGGCCGGCTCCATAGAAGCGCTTCATGCGGCGCCCCGAGCCCCATATGTATTTCCACGTATTCATGGTACCCAATTTTTTTTATGAGGAATGATAATCCGGCCAAAGCCTGTGCGACGTCCGGCTCACTGGCTCAGGAAGGCTACAATCTTGTCGCGCTCCGCATCCGTGATCAACGCCCGCGACTGCATGTGCATGCCTATCGTCTCCCACTGTTCGTGGGAGAAGGTGGAAGGAGAGGGGGTGTTATGACAACGCTGGCAGTTTTCTGCCCACAGCTGGGCGCCCGTCTTCATGGATGCCTTCTCACTAACCTTGCAGCTATCCAGACCACCCACCGCAACCAGGGAGCCCAGCCCCAGCAGGATCAAACCGAACCGGTATCTCAGGAGTATCTTTTTCATAATCGCGTAGTTTAAAGTTGAATGGCAAACTGAACAAAAAAACTGTTGGTAGTCGTCTTGCCCGTGTAGGCGCCCAGGGGTTTACTGGCGGTGCTGTTCCCTGTATAGGATTCATAGCCGACTTTGAAGACCGTACGCCAGCTGAGCCAGTAATCCAGCCCGACACCCCAGCTGTCCTGGTTGCTGCCGATCAGCGATTCCTTGGGCGTATTAAAGGTGCCATAGCGCCCAGCCAGTTCCAGGTTCTTTACCCAGTTTTGCAACCCGGTCGGTCGCAGGGACGCCTGGGCAAAAAAGGCGGTGGTATGATTGTTAAACGTGTAACCGGACTGGTCAGCCGGGTTGATGTAACTGGTCTTATCGATGTCCTGGATATTGTACTGCGATTTGATGTTCACCAGGATGGGGTTGAAGGTCTTCACATAATTCAGGTCAAAGGCATAAGATCGGCCCATCAGGTTCTGCTGTGGCGTTCCCTGGTTTCCCAGTTTGCCAAACATGCCGGATACCCCCAGTTCCAGTGAAGAATTCAGCAACGGCAGCAGGCCGATCCGGCCGGTTATTGTCTTATTGTTATTGTTATCTGCCAGGTTTCCGCTGCTCAGGGTGCCATCCGGATTCAGCTGGTTGCCGTTGGTCAGGGCCAGATCATAGTTCATCTTCATGGTACCAAAACCGAATCCTCCCTCCACTTCCAGGCCATAATCCGTGGGGGTCATGTCGGCCACTCCCATAGGATCCGTAGGCAGCTTGTCAATCCACCCGGCCGCCAGGCGCTTGGCATACATCCCGTAGGGCAGGACAAAATAACCTGCCCGGATGATCAGCCCCGGCGCGGCGAAATAAGACACGTCGGCCCAGTTAACCCCCAGCCCGTTGTCACTGAAGGAAGGTTCAAATTCCATCAGGAATTTCTTCCCATGACGCCAGAGAAGCATCGGACTAAATTCGTAATGATCCCCATCCGGGAAACTGTTGGTTTTGGATACCGTGGAAACCCCGTTGAGCGTATTGGTTGACCTGGATGCGACAAAACCCATGGTGGCCAGACCCGCCAGGAGGAAATGGTCTTCCCCCGGCTTTTTGTAGGCAACCTGCCTTTCCAGTTCATCTACCCGGTCCAGGAGGCTGGAATCCACCACGGTTTGCTGTGCCAGCAACGTGGCACTTGCCAGCACCATTCCTCCCAGCAGGAACAGCGCCTTTCTAGAAAAGGCAGTATTTCTCATACAATTTCGTTTTAAAAGTAACCTTGGCCCGCAGGTTCGGCTTGTCTTGCGATAGTAGGAATGCCAGGTAGGGTAGTCAGCCGCAGCTGCGTAAAGTATGGTATAAGGAGAAAGTAAACCTGGATCAAATGTATCTCGGGGAAAATACCCAACACCTGACTTTCATCATTCCATACCCTGACAACCATCGGTCCGGGCAAAAAACCGTCCCATCCTAGTCAATCGGACAGCATGGTCACTAGTATAATACACTGAATAAAAAAGGAAGGATAACGTACCGGGCTAAACCAGGTTTCCCAGCAAGAGAAAAAAGGAACCGGCCAGGGTAAGTAACATCGCCGCATACCAAAGCATCCGCTTGCGGGTAAGAATGGCGATGGCCGAAATCGCGATGGCCACCTGAAAGATGGTAACCGATTTGGAGAGGGTAATATGTTTCTGAAGGTGGGAGGCGGAATGTTCGGCATACATCTCGGCCACCTTCCGGATGGAATCTTGTTCCTGGCGGTAACGCGCTGAATCCTGGCTGAATCCGGGGGCCGTGCGTGAAGTAATGGCTTCCATCAACCTGGCCGAGGACGAGGCGACTTCGGCCTTTATGCCCTTGGCCTGGTAATACGCCCATTGGTCGGACGCCTTGATCTGATCGATCATGGCCTCATTGACGTGGTGTCCGCTCAACAATCCGGCAATGGCCGCAAGGACCGCCATGATAGCAGTGGAAAGAGCAACCTGAAGAGCCCATCTCTCACGGTTGGATTCCTCGGTCTTTTCCTTAATGGCTTCCTGCAGGTGTTCCGTCGGCACTTCTATCTCCTCCATGGCGTATAATTATAACTCCAAAATATAGAAGACAATCATACTATGCAGCCTATTTCGGTCAGCAGGCTTACCGGCAAGGCGAATGCGGCCGCAAAACCCAACGATTACCCGCAATTTCAACAACCTTGCATTTCCAGGTCGACCTGGAAGGGTACCCGGCATATGCCCGCCAAGCGCCCTCCATCCGGCCGCTCACCAATATGACAGTCACCTGGATAACCTACCGGCCGGGATAACCCAGGTGCCGGTTTCGATCTTCTTTACGAATTTTCAATACTGAATACAATGAATTGGAAAAGAATCCGTTTTCCAATAGATTTACGCATGGTCATCTTATTTCAACCTTAAATACCATCTTTTGAAACGCACCCTGCTAGCCGTACTTATCGGTTCCTCGTTGACCGGGGCCAGCCAGACCATCCACACGTCAATCGTAGACGACCCCGTGGTCATGCGGCATACCATAAACGCCTTCCTGCGCGAGAAAACCGAATACCTGGACGGTGAAAATACCATCCAGATTGAAAATACCGGGAATAACATGCTTCAGTTGGGGTACACGGCCAAGCTAAGTACCGAAAAACACGGTCTCATACTCCACCGGATCAGCCCGGATGGCAAGGATCTCGAAACGAATAAACTCGAGGATGGAAAAAGAGCATTCGGACCCCTGAGTACTCTCTCCCTGGAATTCAGCCACCGGATACTTCTTGTCTATTTTAAATATGAGGATAAGGACAGCATGAAACTGTTTATTTCCGAAATAGACCGGAAAAATCTTTCGCTGATCCATACCCAACAGATCTATAGCTATCAGCAGGATAATGTCGGCATCTTCAAAATGGCAAGGGCCCTCAAGCACACAACGATGTACCAGGTTTCCCCCGACAGCAGCAAGTTGCTAGTATGTCTACAGGATACCAAAGGCTCTTTTTTCAGCATCGTCCTGGATGACCAACTGAACACCCTTCGCAAGGGCGTCTCCCGTAACCCGGTCTTTGCTGACAATGAAGTTACCGCCTGCCTGCTGGAAAACTCCGGACATGCCGCTTTTGTCGTATCCCGGCCTGTACAGGGATTTTCCACGCAACCCCTGCAGGGCATTCTTATCCAACGGCTGGATGGGAGGGAAAAATACCAGGATCTGGCCGGTACCGGCACAGACGGCGCCTTACTGAACTGCCACCTGCAGGCATCCCGGGACAATGCAAGAATCTTTGCGTTCGGCGATTATTCTGGAGAAGTAGGTTCAGCAGGAACCTGGCTGGCAGAAATCAACCCCACCGACCTGAGAATATCGCGGGCATCCATTTTCCCCTACCCTTCCGATTATACCGAACAACTGTATAAAATCGGTTTTGGCGTCCGGCACCGGGGTACCTACGGAGTGCTGGATGTGGATTACGATCTCGCTGAACTCGACGACGGAAGCCTGGCACTGGGAGGCACTCCCGTTTCCCGCCATGACAACCGAAACTGGGATCCCGGTACCAACAGCCACTCGGGATACGTAATGTATTATGCCGGACCCGTCATGACGGCCTTTTTTGACAAAAACCGTAAAGGAAAATCATACGGACTGATTCCCCGCAATGAAAACCTCTCCCAGGGAAGCGCCCTTATCCTCTTACCTTACCAGGATAGATTGATTGTGTTTTTCAATGATTACGAGAAAAATTTCACCGAACCCCTGATGGAAAACGACGTACATAAGAGCGGCGGGGCCGTTATTCATGAATTATCCCTCGGATATGGGGTCTTTTCAGAAAAAGGGGCCGTTCTGGACCGCAAAATGATTTCTCAGGGAGTATCCCGTATGGAATGTTTCAACACGGCCCTGGGCCGACTACTTGCTAACAATAAACTGGCGATCCCTTCCAGTACTATTGATAAAAATTCAAAAACCTACAAGGTCGCCCTCATTACCGTCGAATGATTGCCCCGTGATGGTTGTCAGGTCGCTTTTAATGAACTAAGTAAACCGCTTGCTTGCCAACTCCTCCCATTCAAAACCGTAAACCCAAAACAAAACACCCCTGGGTTTTCAGTATCGTTCGTAATTACATTCCAGGCCTCATTATCCAGCTATCCAGCATGAACTAAGCTTCCACCATTCACCACACTCCATAGCAGCTCGCTTGCTTTCAGGATAAGTCTACTTCCGGTAGTCGGGGGGTTTGTTGCGAAATATTCTGTACAGGCGGCTAAGAATCACCTAAAACTTACTGTCTGGGAAGCCCAATCCCATCTTCACTCTCTCAAAAACACACATTTGATTCATTATGAACGTATTAAATTCTGTGTTGCAACATTCAGTGGCCGTTTCTTTTAAAATAGTCAACGTATTGTCTCATTTTCTAGTCATTTAGCCATTATAATACCTGAATCCAATTGAATCCAATCAAAAGAGAGCTTGAAAAACAAATACTGTCCCATCTCGCTAAAATTAGCATCTCATGGATTACGGGCACCCGCCGGGTAGGCCAAATCATTTTTAAACAAATAATACGGCAACACTATTCCAAAAGAACCCTCATCCTGAATACAGAAGATTTTGATGTACAGGAATTACTGAAAAGCATATCCGCGGCCAATTACAAACGAATATTAGGAGGTGCTACCCTTCTGATTACTCATGAAGCTCAGGCGCCTTCTGATATTGGCAGGATTTTGAAGCTGCAGATCGAGACCATCTCTCCTTTGACAATTCTGGCAACGGGTCGCTCCTCCTTTGACCTTTCCAACAAAACCGGAAATCATCTAATGAATCGCCAGTTTCTATTTCATCTGTATCCGCTGTCCCAAAGGGAAACAGGTGCAAGGGAAACCCGTTTAGAAACCGTTCAAGACCTGAAAGAACGATTAATTTTCGGAAGCTATCCGGAACTTTTTCCGATGGCAACCTACCAGGAAAAAACAAAGTACCTGCTAGACCTGACACAATCTTACCTAATTAAAGACATCCATTCGTATGAGGGAATCCGGCATGCTGACAAAATCACTCGACTTCTCAGATTGTTAGCATATCAACCCAGCCATGAAGTATCCTATACCGCACTCGCCGGCCAACTAGGACTCTTTTGCCACTTCTGGCAAAACACTTAGTAATAGAGATACCTTTTTTTTATATACTTTTTCCATTCCCTTCCAGTTCTTTTGGAACGGTTATGCCGTATTTTTCAACGAATGCTCCCTGTTTGACGATACTTCGCTTACCCTTCCCCAAATCAATTTTTGACGTGTCTATATGATTGAACCAACTATGTTTTGCTTTCTCTGCCATATAAAGAAATAGTCGTTTTACTTTCACCGATTGGCAGTTTTCCAGTAGATTTTGAACCTGTGCAGGGGGAAGGTTATTTAATCCCTCCATGAGATCAAAGCATTCTACAAGGTCTTGTATTTGCGGAGCGAGATATAAACATTCCATTATTGCTCTTGCTGCATTCGATATTTTGATTAAAAAGTTTTTTACTTCTATTTCTGTAAGCCCAGTGTCTTTTGGCAGAAAGGAAGTTTCATGATAATCGGCTTTTACACCCCAATCATATTTCTTAAACCAAGCCGGAAGTCGCTCCCCCGTGCTACCAAACAAAACAACCTTATTTGTTTTTAATCCGAGATAATGCGCCTTACCTAAGAGGCTAAGCGCTGTACGGCCACCTGGGTGGATAGAGAGATTGCCCTGACATTGTAGAGCATAAACTGCGCCTTCATATCCTACTTTGTCATTTGTGCGTATAACGGCACCTATGCCGATAGAAGATAGCCACTGGCTTTTTTTATAGCGTTGCTGCAAGTCATAGCTATAGCCCTCCTTCGCAAGCCAGGACGATAGCAGCACTATCCCCTGAGGTTGCGAATTGAGGAGCTTGTTTATTTTACTACCAACTTCAGTACTCATAGTACTAATATGTCACAAAATTTAAACTATAGCAAATTAAACAGTTTATTATTTCTAAATTACTATTACTCATAGTACGACTAATATATAAATATTAAACCAGCTGTGTTAATAATACTATCTAACATCTGAAAGAGTTCTACTCCCTAATGCACTGCCGTTTGCAATAAGCGTTTGGCTGGGGAAAAAGCCGGGATGTTGTACCAAAGAAAAAGCGACCATGAATCTTACTTCATAATCGCTTCATTTTCTGTGTGGTGTGGGACGGAATCGAACCGCCGACACAAGGATTTTCAGTTCTAAAAAAATTGGTTTGATATGGTTCAATATGAACTTATCTGTTTGATAACCAGCATTATTCACATTTAATTAATTCACCGAATTTCACATAAAATCAAAAAATGTTGTACCTATGTTGTACCTAAATCCGAGGTACAACATGGCAACAGTTAAAGTTTTACTGAGAAAAAAGAAGGATAGCGAAGGCAATGTTATCCTGACTAAAGATAATAAACTCCCGATTGTTTTGCGTATCACGAAAGATCGCAAGACAGCTTTCATTTATCTGGGATATTCCGTCAGTGAAAAGGACTGGGATGAAGCGACATCACGAGTAAAAAAATCTCACCCGAATAGCAAAAGGCTAAACAATTTCATCGTCAAGAAACTTGCTGAGGCAAGTGATAGTGCCCTCGAATTAGAGACGTTGAAAAAAGATGTCAGCATCAAAGCCGTCAGAAATAAAATCAAACCATCCGCCGGATCAACATTTGCGCATCAATCTGAGCGGTATTTTGAAGCCTTAAAATCTGCTGGTAAATACAACCAATACACTTCCGACAAACCGCGGATAAACCGCTTTGTGGAATTTGTCGGCGGTGATATTGCATTTCAGGATATAACCCCTGCGCTACTTGATCGTTTCAAAACCCATATAAAATCCAAGCCGAGTAAACTCAAACGTAATGGTAAAAAGGTTTTGATGAGTGAAAGAACTGCGGTCAATCATCTTGTTGCTATACGCAGTGTTTTTAGTCATGCAATTAAGGACAACGTTTGTGATCCCAAATATTATCCATTCGGAAAAGGGAAAACAAAGATTAAGTTCCCTGATAGCATAAAAATCGGCCTTACACCGGAAGAAGTAAAAGCATTGGAAGATGTTGAGTTAAACGATCCTGAACATAACCATGCAAGAAACCTTTGGCTGTTTTCATTCTACTTTGCCGGTATGCGTGTCTCGGATGTTTTTCGAACAAGATGGTCAGACATTCAAAATGATCGTTTGCACTATTCAATGGGAAAAAATAACAAAGGCGGTTCGCTTAAGCTACCCGAAAAAGCGATTGCAATTTTAGATCAATACAAAGAGTTCAAAGAGAATGCGGACGATCTAATTTTTCCTGAATTGAAGGGATGTGACTTTGACGATAAATTCAAAACACAAAAAACAATCGCTTTCAAGACCAGCGCGATTGATAAATGTTTACGAACACAA
Organism: Chitinophagaceae bacterium; assembly: GCA_035549175.1. Lineage (GTDB taxonomy): Bacteria > Bacteroidota > Bacteroidia > Chitinophagales > Chitinophagaceae > DASTSN01. Next base: position 25,006 of record DASZRL010000005.1, read on the forward strand.
GTGGCACCCAAAGCGAAGATTGATAAGAATCTGACCATGCATATTGCCAGGCATACATTTGGCAATATTTCAGGCGATAAGATTCCGATTCAAATGCTGCAAAAGCTTTACAGGCATTCTTCGATAACCACAACAATCGGCTACCAATCTAACTTCATTTATAAAGATGCTGATGATGCTTTAGATGCTGTTCTGTCATTTACACCAACCGAGTAATTAGCTATGAGGTAAGCATCCTATCTAAGGCCTTCCTGCCTTTTTGAGCTTGGCCAGATCAGCTTCTAGTTGTTTTAATTCCTGGTTTAATTCAACTTTTCGATTGAATTGGACTGTGCGTTTTAGCGAAGCCTTTACTTTGTCTATTTTATTGTGCAACTGAAAAAATTCTTGTTCAAAGGCCACTAATTCATTCATGCTTTTTGAACGAGAAAGTCCTGAGGATAGTTGATTGCAGAAATCCTGGTAAACATGGTCGAGGTTCTTCTTTAGATCAAAACTCATTTTGATATCTGGTATTTTCAACCAATCACTTTTGAACGTCCAGTCAACAATTGAAATATCTTCTTGTACTGGATGCAAGTGTTTTGTGGAAGCACTTATATAAGCCTGATCACGATAGAAAATAAAAAATATAATTGGGTAGGGTATAGCCTTATCAAATACAGCTAGCAAGTCCGCAATTTCTTCTTTCTTCCTTAGCTCAATTTCAAAAATCTCTATCTCGGAAATATCTTTCCCAGATAAGTTGAGTGTTTCCGGGCTAAGTTTGTTACTCCAACGGATACGTTCTACGAATTCTGCCAATTTCTTTTTTTGACGGCTTGTTGTATATGCGTCGAAAGCATTCTTGGGAATAACTTTGTTAACAATTGTCTGAGATGGTAAATTAAAAACATTCATCACT
>DASZRL010000006.1:0-5500 GCA_035549175.1 Chitinophagaceae bacterium
TGGAGTCCTGGAAGACCCGGTATCGTCCGCTGCTGTCCCGCTGGTTCGAAAACCTGGGGCAACTGGAAGCCCTGCATTCACTGGCCACCCTGCAGTTCAATGCACCGGACTGGTGCATCCCGCAGCTCAGTGATACGCCGGGCACACTGGTCACCAGGTCACTGGGCCACCCGCTCATCGACCCGGCCAAACGCGTAGTCAATGATTTTTCCACCAGGGGCCTTGGCCAGATCAGCCTGGTCACCGGATCCAACATGGCGGGAAAGAGCACCTTTCTGCGCAGTGTAGGTGTCAATGTGGTGCTGGCCTCGCTGGGCGGGCCCGTCTGCGCCGGCTATTTTGCATTTATTCCCGTCCGGGTTTGCAGCAGCATGCGGATCAGCGACAACCTGGAGGAAAGCACCTCCACGTTTTACGCCGAACTTAAAAAACTTAAATACATCATTACGCAGGTCAACCAGCGGCAACCGGTCCTTATCCTGCTAGACGAGATGCTGCGGGGCACCAACTCGGCCGACCGGCGTACCGGGTCCGGGGCGCTCCTGCGCCAGCTCATACGCCAGGACGCCGTAGCGATCGTGGCTACCCACGACCTGGAACTTGCGGCCCTGGCCGATCCGTACCCGGGACAGCTTCATAATTACCACTTTGACGTCCAGGTAGCCGGTGAGGAGCTGTACTTTGATTACCGACTCCGGCCCGGGATTTGCCAGAGCATGAACGCGTCCCTGCTGATGAAAAAAATCGGCATCGAACTCTGAATAAAGATCCCCCGGCAAAAGACGGGGGAGTAACCAAAACGAACTGCTGCGTAAGAGAGGTTGAATCAGACCTGAAATGAAGGATTCTTGCTGATCCGAAGTTCGCCTGATTACCGGCAGCCGGAAAGCCATTTTCGGCCAGTCAGCCCAAAACTTGTTTGAAATGCCCGAAGCCTTGTGTGAATCGCCGGGCCTGCCCCGTCCAAAAGGCGCTGACCGACCGGTCAGCGGAACAACCGCAGAATATCCAGCCCCAGGGCATAGGCCATCAGCCCCAGTAACAGGACCATGCCGGCCATCTGCGCGTACTCGATGAATTTATCGCTCGGTTTGCGCCCCGTAATCATTTCGGCGAGGGTAAACAGGGCATGCCCGCCGTCCAGCGCGGGAATGGGAAGTACGTTCATGAAAGCCAGGATGATGGAAAATACGGCGGTCAGCCTCCAGAAACTCTGCCAGTCCCACACACCCGGGAATATGCTGCCGATGCTGATCACGCTGCCCAGCGAATCATTGGGACTCGCCTTGCCGTTGAACAATTGCTTGATGCCTGCTATATACCGTCCCAGGGTCTGCCAGCAAAGGCTGAACCCGGCCGGTATGGATTGCAGGAAACTGTATTCCCGGGTTTCGATCGTAAAGCCCAGTTTTTTCAGGTCCCCTTCCGCCACGACGCCGATCTTTCCATCCGCATTCAGGGGAACAGGCAGCAAAAGCGTATCCCGCTGGTTCCGGATCACCTTCAGGGTGAGGGTCTTGCCGGCCTTCCCCTTGACGGCATCCTGGAAATCATTATAGAATGGCGTAGGCACGCCGTCCACTGCCACGATCTGGTCTCCTTTCTGGATACCCGCTGTTTTCGCGTTGGAAAGCTTGACAAAATCACTGACGAAGAAAGGCACCCGTATCCGCACGAATTTGTCCAACTTGTTTTTGTTAAGCGCCTTGATCAGTGAATCGGCAACCGGGAGCTGCATTTCCCGGCCGTCCCGGCTGATGGTGATGCTATTGCCTCCGCCCAGGGTGACATCTGAGGGAATATTGATGGCGTTCTTTACCTCCTTATCTCCCACTTTCAGCACCAGATCCCCGTCCTTTAAACCGACCTGCCTGCCCAGGCTGTCGGCCACGATCCCATACTTAAGACTTCGGGGGGGCACCAGTTCCTCGCCCCAGACCCACAGGATCATCATAAAAATGACAATGGCCAGCAGCACATTGACCGTCACGCCACCCAGCATGATGATCAGTCGCTGCCAGGCGGGTTTGCTGCGGAACTCCCAGGGTTGAGCGGGCAGTTTCATCTGTTCCTTGTCCATACTTTCATCGATCATCCCGGCTATTTTCACATAGCCCCCGAAAGGTATCCAGCCCAGTCCGTATTCCGTGTCACCGACCTTCTTTTTGAACAGGGAAAACCAGGGGTTAAAAAAAAGATAGAATTTTTCCACGCGGCACTTGAACCACCGGGCCGGAAGAAAGTGACCCAGCTCGTGCAGGATGACCAGGATGGAAAAGGAAAGTATGAATTGCCCCGTTTTGACGGCTACGGAATTCCAGTCGATGGCTAATAAGGTCATAAGAAGAGATTCTAGCGCGCTCAATATCTGTCATTTCCGGCGCAACCCTGCCGCAGCAGGGGAAATTTTAAAGTTTTATTATATCGGCGGCAAAATTACGGGCCTCCCCATCGCTGTCAAAATATTCCTCCAGGGTGGGGCTGGCGATATAGCGCACCTTTTCCATCGTACGTTCAATCACATCAGTCATTTCCAGGAAACCGATCCGGTTGCGCAGGAAGGCGTATACGGCGATTTCATTGGCGGCGTTCATGATGCAGGGCAGGTTGCCTCCTTTGACCAGGGCATCGGTTGCCAGGGCCAGGTTGCGGAAGGTCTTGGTATCGGGCTCCTCGAAGGTCAGCGTATTGAACCGGCGAAAATCAAACCGGGGAAAATTGCTGTGGATCCGTCGCGGGAAGGAAAGGGCGTACTGAATGGGCAGTCGCATGTCCGGAAGCCCCATTTGCGCCTTGATGCTGCCATCCTCAAACTGGACCATACTGTGAATGATGCTCTGGGGATGGACCACCACCTGGATCTGTTCCGGGGCCAGGTTGAACAGGAACTTGGCTTCGATCATCTCCAGGCCCTTGTTCATCAGGGTGGCTGAATCAATACTGATCTTGGCGCCCATGCGCCAGTTCGGATGCTGCAGGGCATGCTCCCGCTTGACATTGACCAGGTAGTTCGGCTTACGCCCCAGGAAAGGGCCGCCGGAGGCCGTCAGGATGATCTTTTCAATCGGGTTTCGTGTTTCACCGATCAGGCATTGGAAGATGGCGGAGTGTTCGGAATCCACCGGAATGACGGGAACCCGGTTTTCCACCGCCTTTTGCATAACGATATCACCCGCCACGACCAGGGTCTCCTTGTTGGCCAGGGCAATGACCTTGCCGTTTTCGATGGCACGGATGGTCGGCCGCAGGCCGGCAAACCCGACAATGGCAGCCAGCATCAGATCATAACAATCCATGGCGGCGACTTCCTCCAGGGCTTTCTCGCCGGCAAATACCTTGATATCGGTGCCTTTTAAGGCATCCCGCACCTTGTTGTATTTGCCGGGATCCCCGATTACCACGATGTGGGGATGGAACTGGAGCGCCTGCTCGATCAGCAGGTCTTCGTTGGAGAAGGCGGTGAGGATCTCTGCCGTCAGCAAACCGCTGTGGGCGGCAATGACTTCAAGCGCCTGGCGGCCGATGGAACCGGTTGACCCGAACAGGCCGATCCGCTTGGGGCTGCCTGCGGTGGCGGTCCCGGTTGATGATTGGTTGGTTTGCTGCTTTTCGGCCATGTATAGTCAAGGTTTTTGGGAACCCTGCCGGTGCACCAGGTCCCGCTTACAGGCTTGGGTTTTCCGCCCAGGGAGTCAGCTGGTCGGCGATTTTCCGATCGTTGCTGAGCCGGGGCACTTTATTCTGACCTCCCAATTTACCGATTGATTTCATGTAATCAATAAAACCGTTGCGGCGGATGGGCGTAATACGCAGGGACTGCAGGATATTTCCTTCGATCAGGTCGGCATAATAGGAGTTTTTCCCCATCAGGGTCTCTTCCAGTTTATGACCAAAGGCCTGGATATCAGCCGGTTTATTGGCAAATTCGATAAACCACTCGTGGTAGGATTTTCCCTTGCCTTCGCTGACAAAGGGTGCGACGGTAAACTCGGTGATCTGCACGTTTTCTTCGGCCGCGACCTTCATCAGGCTGTACTCCACCTCTTCCCCGATCACATGTTCCCCGAAAGCAGAGATAAAGTGGCGGGTCCGGCCGGTAACTACAAGCCGGTAGGGATTGGTAGATACGAACCGCACGGTATCCCCGATATTATACCCCCAGAGGCCTGCGTTACTGTTGATGAGCAGGGCGTAATTTTCGCCCACTTTGACATCCCGCAGGGATAGCCGGGTCGGGTTATCGGAAAAAATTTCCCCGGCGGGGACGAACTCGAAGAAAATGCCGCTGTTGGTATTCAGCAGCAGCCCCGCGGCCTCCTGGGAATCCTGAAAGGCAAAAAAGCCTTCGGACGCGGGGAAGGTCTCGATGGAATCCACCTTTCTGCCGATGCTTTGAAAGAGTTTCGCGCGGTAGGGTTCGAAATTCACCCCCCCGTACACCAGCAGGGAAAACCCGGGGAATATCTCCCCCACCGGCCGGCCCTCCCGTTCTATTAGCTTGTCAAAATACATCTGCACCCAGGGCGGGATGCCGCTGATCAGGGTCATGTCCTGTTTGACCGTTTCCTCGATAATCCGTTCCAGCTTGGTTTCCCAGTCCTCTATACAATTCGTTTCGTAAGAGGGCAGTTGGTTGGTCCGCAGGTAGCGGGGGATATGATGGTTGACGATCCCGCTCAGCCGGCCCGTCGGCACGCCGCCGACCCGTTCCAGCTCGGGAGAGCCCGACAGGAAGATCATTTTGCCGCTGGCCACCGCGCTGTTCCCGGTTTCTGCCATATAGCACAACAGGGCATTGCGCGCTGAATTGATATGATTGGGGATGGAGTCCTTGGTGATGGGGATATATTTTACCCCGCTGGTCGTACCGGAGGTCTTGGCAAAATAGATGGGTAGTCCTTTCCAGAGAATATTATGCTTGCCCTCCTTGATCCGGTCGATATAGGGCCGGAGCTGCTCATAATCCCGTACCGGCATGGCCTGCCGGAATTCCTCGTAGGTATTTACCTCATCCAGCCGGGTGTCCTTGCCGATCTGGGTAAGGCGTCCGTTCCGTATCAGGTTCTTCAGAATGGCGTCCTGGTCCTCCACGGCGGTCGCCATGCCCTTTCGGATGGTTTTTTGGACATAGGAAGCGAAGGGCTTTGCGAGGAATGACTTGATTTTCATACAATAAAAAAGGAGGACGCCGCAAAATGGCTACAAATATAGGGGATAGCCCGGCTTCCTGACGTAATTTTGCCCCGTAAAACTTTGATTTCCTGTTTGTGAACTGAAAAAATCCCCTTACCTTTGCCTCCCTAATTTTCAGCCCATGTTTGCAGTAGTTAAAATAGCCGGACAACAATTCAAGGTAGCCAAAGACCAGACCCTCTATGTGCCTCATCTGGCGGGCAAAGCGGGTGACCAGGTCGAATTCCCTGAAGTGCTCCTGGTGGATGCCGAAGGTAAGCTCTCCGTCGGCGCAGCCATCAAGGCCAAGGTAAAGGCCGAGATCCTT
>DASZRL010000007.1:0-27503 GCA_035549175.1 Chitinophagaceae bacterium
AAACCAGCTCAGGAACTTTATCAAGGTGTTCCCGCGGGACTACAAGAAGGTCCTGCAGGAAAAAATGCAACCGGCACCAATCAGCAAGTAATCACGGGCCGCAAGGCCTAAAAAAGAAATATACCACATATGGGGAAGCCAACAGGATTTATGGAATTTGACCGGGAGTTGCCCGAAAAGGCAACACCTGCCGACCGGATCCGGCATTACCGGGAGTTCGTGAAACCCTTTTCCGAAGACCAGCTCAACCGCCAGGCAGCCCGCTGTATGAACTGCGGGATCCCGTTTTGTCACAGCGGCTGCCCGCTGGGCAATGTCATCCCGGAGTTCAACGATGCCGTATACCGCAAAGACTGGAAGGAAGCCTACGAGATACTTACTTCCACCAATAATTTTCCGGAATTTACCGGCCGAATCTGCCCGGCGCCCTGTGAGAGCGCCTGTGTCCTGGGTATCAACCAGCCTCCGGTGACCATTGAGGAGATCGAAAAGCATATCATTGAAATGGCCTTTGAAAAAGGTTTCGTGCATCCCCGCAGGCCCAACCTGCGCACCGGCAAAAAAGTGGCGGTGATCGGTTCCGGCCCCGCCGGCCTGGCCGCTGCGGCCCAGCTCAATTACGCCGGCCACTCGGTGACCGTGATGGAGCGCGATGACCAGGCCGGCGGCCTGCTGCGGTACGGCATCCCGGATTTCAAGCTGGAGAAATGGGTGGTGGACCGCCGTATCCGGCTGATGGAGGAGGAGGGAGTGGTATTCCGGTACCATGCCCACGTCGGGGTCAATGTGAGCATCAATGATCTGCTGCGGGAATTTCATGCGATTGTGCTGGCCGGTGGCTCCACCGTGCCCCGCAACCTGGAAATCCCCGGGCGGGAACTGAAAGGGGTACATTTTGCCATGGATTTCCTCAAGCAGCAGAACAAGCGAAATGCCCAGCGCGATCCCCTCGCCGGGGCGGGGCTGGAAAGCAATATTTTGGCAGAACAGGTCCTGGCCACCGGCAAGCATGTGGTGGTTATTGGCGGCGGTGATACCGGTTCCGACTGCGTAGGCACCTCCAACCGACAGGGAGCGGCCTCCGTGACCCAGTTTGAATTGCTGCCCAAGCCGCCGGAAAGCCGGACCCCCTATATGCCCTGGCCGACCTATCCGATGACACTGAAGACATCCACCTCCCATGAAGAGGGGGTGGATCGCCGGTGGGCCATCATTACCAAGGCCTTCCTGGGGGACGAAAAAGGACAGTTGCGGGCCCTGCGGGTAGCTGACCTGGAGTGGAAGGTGACCGAGGATGGGAAACCGGCCCAGTTCGTGGAGCGCCCTGGCAGTGAACGGGATATACCCTGCGAACTGGCCCTGCTGGCTATGGGTTTTGTCCATCCCCAGCATGAGGGCCTGATCCGGGAACTTGACGTGGAACTGGACGAGCGGGGTAATGTCCGGGCCACCGAAAAGGAGTACAAGACCAATCTGCATAAGGTGTTTGTGGCCGGCGACATGCGCCGGGGGCAGTCCCTGGTGGTCTGGGCCATCAGCGAGGGAAGGGAGTGCGCCCGCCGGGTTGATGAGTTTCTGATGGGCGGAAGCTCCATTTTGGAGAGCCGCGATGAGAATTTGTTGCTCGCTATCTGATAATCTGGATCAATAAATGCATAAAAAGGGCCGCTTAACCAAGCGGCCCTTTTTCGTTTTTAAACCTGTTAATGCAATTAAATAATTGTAAATCAATAGTATTACGATTAAAATTCAATCATATTAATATTATTAATATGTGAATAATATTAAAAGTATTAATATGAAAAATACCTATTTTTGTTTTGAACGATTGTATTAAGATTATTCTTAATTTAAAACCCCTCAGATGACCAAACTCTCAATTAAACAGATTGCTCCCTTCCTGGTCCTGGTGCTGATCGCGGTTGCAGCGGTCTTTGTCAAGCCGGTTGCGGATTTTGCGGACGTAAGCAAGTACAATGCGGCGGATATCGCCTGGATCATCGTCGCCACGGCCCTGGTTTTCCTGATGACCCCCGGGCTGGCCTTTTTCTACGGTGGCATGGTGCATCGCAAGAATGTCCTGTCCACGATGATCAAAAGTGTGGTAGCCGCGGGTGTCGTAAGTGTTCTTTGGGTAGTGGTAGGGTATAGTTTATGCTTCGGGCCCAGTCTGGGCGGATTTATCGGCAATCCGGCCACCCATTTCTTCTTTAAAGGAGTAAACTCAGGAGAACCCTGGCCCCTGGCCCCGACGATCCCCAAATCGCTGTTCTCCCTGTTCCAGCTCATGTTTGCCGTGATTACCCCCGGCCTGGTGGTCGGTGCCGTGGCGGAGCGGATCCGCTTCACCTCGTATATTCTATTTACCGCCCTGTTCAGTATCCTGGTGTATGCACCCCTGGCCCACTGGAGCTGGCATCCTGACGGGTTCCTGGCCAAAATGGGCGCCCTGGATTTTGCCGGAGGCACTGTGGTGCATATCTCCGCCGGCTGTGCCGCCCTGGCCGGTGCCATTGTGCTGAAGCGCCGCCGGGTGCACCTGGAGCGCCGCGAAATCCCGCCGGCCAATATTCCTTACGTACTCATTGGTACCGGTCTGCTCTGGTTCGGCTGGTTCGGGTTCAACGCCGGTTCGGCGCTGGCTGCCAATGCGTTATCCGTATCTGCCTTTGCCACGACCAATACCGCTGCCGCCGCCGCCGGTCTGAGCTGGATGTTCTTTGATGTCATGCGCGGGAAAAAGCCTTCCGTACTTGGCTTCTGCGTGGGGGCAGTCGTAGGCCTGGTGGCTATTACGCCAGCGGCCGGTTACGTCGCCATCCCCCAGAGCATATTTATTGGCGTCATCGCGGCCATTATTTCCAATGTGGCCGTTTACTATAAGCAAAAATCCACCCTGGACGACACCCTGGATGTATTCCCCTGCCACGGGCTCGGCGGTATGGTCGGGATGCTGATGACCGGCATTTTCGCCACTAAGGCCGTAAACGGGGCCGGTAACGATGGTTTGTTGTATGGGAACTACAGCTTCTTTTTCACCCAGCTGAAGGCCATGCTGATCGCGGTGGGATACAGCTTTACGGTATCCTTCCTGATTTTCAAGTTCATCAACTTCATCCTGCCCCTGCGCGTCAGCAGCGAGGAGGAAGAAATGGGCCTTGATGCGTCCCAGCACAACGAAAAGTACCTGCAGGGCACCCTGCTGGTTCACAACAATGGGAAAATGGTAGAAAAGGAGGTTACGGAATGAGGAAAGACAGGCTCATATAAAGCGAAAAGGTACAGTTTTGATAAACCTCTGACCAGGTTTAAAACCGTACCCTTTCATTAACACTTAAAATCAATTGCAATGTTAAGAAAAAAAATCCTAACATGTGCCACCCTTGTGCTGGCATCTTTTTCCGCTCTTTTTGCACAGGATTCGACAAAAAAAGGCAGTTTGACGATTGGCGGATCGGTGGATGCCTACTACCGGTTCAATTTCGACAACGCCAAGGATGGAAAACACACCAACAACCTCACCAGCTTTACCAATTCCCAGAACTCCTTTGAACTGGGTATGGCCTCCGTCAAGGCGGATTACACGGTCGGCAAGGTAGAAGCCGTGGCCGACCTGGGGTTCGGCCGAAGGGCCCAGGAATTTTCCTACAATGATCAGGGGGCGCTGACTGCCATCAAGCAGGCCTACCTGTCCTATGCCCCCTCCGAACACATCAAATTTACCATGGGTAAGTGGGCCACCCACGTGGGTTACGAGTTGCTGGATGCCTACCTGAACCGCAACTACTCCATGGACTATATGTTTTCGTACGGGCCCTTCTTCCACACCGGGATCAAGGCAGACGTCACGGTGAACAGCCAGTTCGGATTCATGGTGGGCGTCGCCAATCCCACCGATAATACAACCGCGAGTTTCGCACGCAAATATGCCATCGCCCAGGTACACCTGGCCAGTGCCAGCGGAAAGGTAACCGGTTACCTGAACTACGTAGGTGGCAAGGACCAGACGGACGGGGTAGGGAACCAGTTTGACCTGGTCGTAACCGGGACGGTCAGCGATCAGTTCAGTCTGGGGTATAACGGCACGGTCAAATCCTACAAGCCCAGCGGAGGCAGCAGTAACGCCTGGTGGGGTTCCGCCGTCTACCTGAACTATGATCCTGCCAAGGTATTCGGCCTGACGCTTCGGGGGGAATACTTCGGCGATGATAAAGGCGTGGCTGGCGTAAATACCAATGTATTGGACCTGACCCTGTCGGGTAATATCCGCCTGGACAACCTGACCATCATCCCGGAATTCCGCCTGGATAGTGCCAAGGATCCGATCTTCTACAAGCACGGAGATATTACCACGCCGTCCGCCAAAGGAACCGGAACCTTCATTCTGGCCGCCACTTATCATTTCTGATCCCATCGGTGCCACCGGTTCCGGCGGGCCGGCCTCCTGCCGGACCGGAACGGCCAGCAACGAAACACGTTCCATGGAGATACTAAAAACCATACGAGGTATCAGGTATACGCGTTACCCTCATTTCCTTTCGTTCACCAAAACCAAAAAACACATGAAAGTTAATGCGCTCAACACAGTAGCCGCCACAGGGAATAACGTGCCCGGCGTGGCCGCCCGGGCTGTTTTCGGAAAAGCCGTACGGGCTTTGACCCTGGGCTTCCTGGCTGTCCTGCTCAGTATGCTCAGCCTGCCTGCCCTGGCGCAGGATGCCACCGGGGCCAACACAGGAACCCTGAAGGATCTGGGTCTCGACTCCCTGAAGGCTGTCGACACCAGCGTGATCAAAAAGGCTGATACCCTGACCACCACCGTAAACAAAATGGCGGAAGCGCTCAATACCATTGGCAGTACGGCCGGTCATAACAAGATCGCCATTAACCTGGTCTGGACGCTGATCGCCGGGTTCCTGGTGATGTTCATGCAGGCAGGTTTTGCCCTGGTGGAAGCCGGCTTTACCCAGAAGAAGAACGTGGCCCATACCATGGGCATGAACTTCCTGATTTATATACTCGGCCTGCTGGGTTTCTGGATCTGTGGCTTTGCCTTCATGTTCGGGGGCGGCCTGAACGTTGCTACGCTGGGCGGCGCCCCCGGCGTAACCAGCCATGAGTTTACCCTGCACCTGTTCGGCCATGATTTCGGCATTCTGGGAACCGCGGGGTACTTTCTCAACAGCAACGTGTATGATGTAGGCATTTTCGCGCTGTTCCTTTTCCAGATGGTATTTATGGATACCACGGCCACCATACCGACCGGGTCCATGGCGGAACGCTGGAAGTTCAGCTCGTTCATCGTGTTCGGATTCTTTATCTCCATGTTTGTTTATCCCCTGTATGGCAACTGGGTCTGGGGCGGAGGCTGGCTGTCCCAGCTGGGTACCATGTTCCATCTCGGTCATGGTCACGTGGATTTTGCCGGTTCCTCCGTTGTCCACATGGTGGGCGGTGTGGCGGCCCTGGCCGGTGCCATCGTCATTGGTCCAAGGGTCGGCAAATACGGCAAAGATGGCACCGTCAATACCATTCCCGGTCACAATATTCCCATGGCCCTGCTGGGTACGTTCATTCTCGCCTTCGGCTGGTTCGGCTTCAATCCCGGCTCCACCCTGGCGGGGACTGACCTGCGGATCTCGGTGGTCGCGGTCAATACCATGCTGGCGAGTGCTTCCGGCACCCTGCTGGCAACCCTTTATATGAAAATAAAATCCGGCAAATGGGACCCGGGAATGATGGCAAATGGCATGCTGGCCGGCCTGGTGGCCATTACGGCACCCTGTGCGTTCGTGAATGCTGCCTCCGCGGTGTTGATCGGGGCTATTTCCGGCATCCTGGTCGTGGTCTGGTATTTCTATATGGATACCCGGCTCAAGATTGACGACCCGGTAGGCGCCGTGGCGGTGCATGGCGTCAACGGGTTCTGGGGTGTACTGGCCCTGGGTCTGTTTGCCGACGGCAAGTACGGGGATGGCTGGAACGGTGTCCCCGGTACGGTGAAGGGACTTTTCTATGGGGACCCCGGCCAGTTCTTGGCTGAACTGATCGGCGGATTGACCTGCTTTGTATTCGTTTTCACGGTTATGTATGTCTTCTTCCGGATATGCAAGGCTACCATCGGTATTCGCTCCAGCGAAGCGGATGAAGTGGCCGGCCTGGATATGCCGGAAATGGGTGTACACGGATACGTGGATTAAAAGGTGGAGTGCCGGCCCGGGTCGGCACTCCTTTCCAAAACACAGCCAGCAACCTTATTCCTTTTAGATATTGTCCTTCTGAATTATGACAAGCAAGAAAGCGATCCCAGCGTCCAGCAGGTTTCACCACCGGATCGTGACCCCGATCCGGGAGTTCCTGGCCGACAGCCGGGCGGGGGGCATCATCCTGATTGCCTGTACCGTTGCCTCGCTGGTATTGTCCAACCTGGGCTCCACCCGGGACGGATACATCGGGTTCTGGCAGCGGGCGGTACAGGTTCCGGGCATGCACCTACCGGGGACGGTCCTGCTCTGGGTGAATGACGTGCTGATGACCTTCTTTTTTTTCCTGGTGGGCATGGAGATCAAGCGGGAACTGACGATCGGTGAGCTGGCCTCGGTCAAGAAGTCCCTGCTGCCGGTCCTGGGTGCTTTGGGCGGCATGCTGGTGCCCGCCATGATCTTTACCTTTTTCAACGGTGATACGGCCTACCGGCACGGTTGGGGCATCCCGATGGCAACCGATATTGCCTTTTCCCTGGGTGTCCTTTCCCTGCTGGGCAACAAAGTCCCCCTTCAGCTCAAGATCTTCCTGGCCGCCCTGGCCATCATCGATGACCTCGGGGCGGTCATCACGATTGCCCTGTTTTATACAACAGGTATGAACCTGGTGTACCTGCTGGGTGCGGCGGCCTGCTGGGGCCTGGTCTACCTGTTCAGCCGACGCCAGCTTGATAACCTGCTGTACTACCTGATACCCGGGGCGCTTATGTGGTACTGCCTGTTTAATTCCGGCATTCATGCCACCATCGCCGGTGTGGTGATGGCGTTCAGCATGCCGCTGAAGTGCCTGGGTAAACTGGAGCACTACCTGCAGCGTCCCGTCACATTCGGGATCATGCCCCTGTTTGCCCTGGCCAACACGGCTATTATCCTGCCGGGCGATCCCAGCGTCGCCTTCCGCTCTTCAGTCAGTCTGGGCATCATGGCAGGGCTGGTCCTGGGTAAACCCCTGGGTATCTTCCTGTTTACCTATGTGGCGACCAAGCTGAAGGTGGCGTCTCTGCCGTCGGGAACCAATTACAAGCAACTTTTCGGCATGGGCCTGCTGGGAGGTATCGGGTTTACCATGTCGATCTTTACCTCCAACCTCGCCTACGGAGAGGATTTGCTGCTGGTTATCTCGAAGGTGTCCATCATCTGCGGCTCCGTGGTGGCGGCATTGGGAGGGTACCTGTACATGTACCAGCTGGATAAGGTCGTCCATCCGCTCTTTCGGGCGGCCAAGGAGAAACTTCCCGAGCGCAGGCCCCGACCTGTACCCCGTCAGGATTTTTCGTTGACGGAGGAGCCGGTGGCGGTCTGAGCCAGGCTATGATATTGGGCTTTCGGTCCCGGAAAGCCGACGGATTTTTGTAGGGCAAGCAATCGTTTAGGCGCTCCATGTCTATGGGGGGCCTTTTCTTTTGGCAGGCAGGCTAAGCGGAGTTACGGCCAGCATTGATGATTCCGAAGGAGCAGCGCATGACCAGCTTCTCATACTTTGACTTGATCGGGGTCTGAACCCGCGCCTCCTCCAGGGTGCGGACCTTGGTCAACGCATACTGCTGGATGGTGATCAGGGGCAGTACAATCCGCTCCCGCATCTGGATGGAAAGCTGGTCAACCGGGTAATCGGCCATCAGCTCGGCCCGGCCGGACAGCCGGGTCAGGTAGGTGCGGGTCAGTTCGTACTCCTTGTAAATGACCTGCCAGATCTCCCCGAATTGCGGGTGGTCGCTGAGGTAAGCCGTCAGGGGGAAGAACGATTTGAGCATGGACATTTCACAATTGTCCAGCAGGGTCTTGAAAAACAGGGATTCCCGGTAAAGTTTCTTGAGCTCGGGCATCTTGCCTTGGCGATCCATTTCCGCCAGGGCACTTCCCACGCCGTAATAACCGGTTACATTCTGCTTGAGCTGGCTCCAGGAGCCTACGAAGGGGATCGCCCGCAGGTCCCGCAGGGTCAGACGGGCCGTACCGCCCCGTTTGGTCGGGCGGGAACCGATATTGGTGTCGCTGTAAAACCGGAGCGGGCTGGTATGGACCAGGTAATCCAGGAAGGAGGGGTGGTTCTTGAGTTCCTTATAGCAACGGTAGCTGTATTCGGCCAGTTGTTCCAGCAGCTGCTCTTCCTGCTGGTTCAGAGTGACCCGCTTATTGGAAAACAGGTCGTTGGAAAGGCCTGCGTGGATCAGCTGCTCGATGTTATACTGCGCGGCGTCGATAATGCCGAAATTGGAACTTACGGTCTGTCCCTGGATCGTGAGCTGGATCTCCTTGTTGCTGATATTATGCCCCATGGAGGCGTAGAACTTATGGGTCTTGCCCCCGCCCCGGGCCGGAGGGCCGCCCCGGCCGTCGAAGAAGACCACGTCAATGCCATGGGCCCGTGATACACGGGTCAGTTCCTCCTTGGCCTTGTAGATGCACCAGTTGGCCATCAGGTAGCCGCCGTCCTTGGTGCCGTCCGAAAAGCCCAGCATGATCGTCTGCCTGCGTCCCCTGCGTTGCAGGTGTGCCCGGTAGGCGGGATCCGTATACAGCTGTTCCATGACGCCGGAAGCCTGCTGCAGATCCTCCACGGTTTCAAAGAGCGGCACGATATCGACATTCATTTCTTCGCGCTTCCATCCTGCCAGCCGGAACAGGGCGTAGACCTCCATGGCATTCAGGGCATTTTCGCAATGACTGATGATATAGCGCTGGCAACCTTCCACGCCGTTATATTGCTGGATCTGCCGGATGGCCTGGATGGCCTGCAGGGTATCGCGGTGCACGGGATCTTCCAGGATGCCCGGGTCAACCGGCGCGTCCAGCGCGGTGAGGACCCGGATCTTTTCGGCATCGGACAGATCGGCATAATTGGCTGGCAGCAGGCCGGGTACCTTTCCCAGGGCAGCAAAGACCTTTTGATGGACCGAACTATCCTGGCGGATGTCCAGGGAGGCGAAATGAAGGCCGAATACCTCTACCTTGTTGATCAGGTTGTTGATCATGTGCAGGAACAGTCCGTTGTGCTGGTGGATCACGATGTCGCGGATGCGTGCCAGGGTCTGCAGGATTTCAGCTTTGGACAGGTTGGTTTTCTGACCCGGGATAAACAGGTTGTTGTACAGTTTATTCTCCAGTTCGGTTACCAGCACGTCCACCCCCTCAAAGGTCAGGCGGCGCTTGAGCCGCCGCACATCGAGGTAATAACATTTGATTATGCCGCTGCGAAGGGCATCGGCCACCTGCAGGGTGGTGTCCACGGTGACAAACGGGTTTCCGTCCCGGTCCCCGCCAGGCCAGAACCCCATGCGGATGACCGGGTTGGCTGGATCGATGGCACCGGGAAACTGGGTTTTCAGCGCCGAGGCGATGCGGCCTGCCGCCGGATAGAACACATTCTCCAGGTACCAGATCAGGCTGATTGCCTCGTCATAGGGTGTCGGCTTCTGCTTTTTGAAAAATGGCGTTTTCCCCAGCTGTTGCAGGTAGGTGTTTACCTGGCCGGCATTGTTCTCGCTCAGGGCTTTGGACAGGTCATTAATGATGCCCAGGACCGGTCCGGGATAGAACTGGGTGGGGTGCGCGGTAAGGACCAGGCGAACCGCAAAATCCCGGAGTTTTTCGGCCAGTTGGGATTCCTTGCCGCTCTGGATCACCTCGGATTCCAGGTGTTTGAGGGTGCCTACGCCGTTGGGATCGTTGATTTCCCGGAATGCCGCGTCCTCCAGGGCGTCAAACAGCACAACCTGCCGCTCCACATACTGCACAAACCGGAAGAGCAGGTCGATCCGGTCGTTTTCATCCGGGTAGGAGGTATGCTTGGTAAAAAAGTCCTCCACGATCTGGGTCGGGCTCAGTTTTTTCTTATACCCTTCCTCGCAGTTGTTGGCGAGCAGCGAAAGCAGGATGCCGGTTTTTTCGATCCGGTGGAAGGGCAGGGAGGTGAACAGGCTGTTGTACAGCTGGAATTTGATGCCAACAAAGTTCTTGAATTGCTGCAAAGCCTTATTTGACGGGTGATCCATGTCCGGGGTTTATAAAAGGTTCGAATGCGTGACACAGCTGGCAGCAAACGGGCCGTGAAATTAAATCATTTCTATAAAATATTGAATGCAATTGAATTTTTTCGATCTAATTCGCTATTTTTGTTCAATAATACAAGAGTGACCGCTACTTTGGTACATATTATTAAACACAGCCGGATCCTCCCGGTTTCCACCTCCACCACCCGGACCACAACCCCTTGCGGGTTGTACTAGGTCATATTATCCCAGGGCCTCCGGGCCGCATTACCAACCGGTTCATTATCATACCATTTTTTCATTCCAAATCACTCAAATTTCATGCAGGTTTTAAAATTCGGCGGCACGTCCGTGGCCCGGGCCGCTACGATCCAGAAGGTGGCCGACATCGTAAAGAAGGTGCAGGCAGGTGACCGGACCGTGGTGGTCGTCTCCGCCCTGGGGGGGATTACCGACACCCTGCTGCAGGCCGGGGAACTAGCCGCCCGCTCCGACGAATCCTTCCGGGAAAAACTTCAGGTGGTGGAACAACGGCACCTGGAAGCAGTCAAGGACCTGATGCCGGTGGCACAGCAGAGCAGCCTGCTCAGCCAGGTCAAGACCCAATGCAACGAAATCGAGGACATCTGTAATGGCATCTACCTGCTCGGGGAATTGTCACCACGTACCCGGGACCGCATCGTCGCCTATGGGGAACTGATGTCCTCCCTGATCGTCTCGGCCTACCTGAATGCATCCGGTCTCTCCAATACCCGGGTGGATGCCAGGGAACTGATCCGGACTGACTCGGTCTTCGGGCATGCCACCGTGGACTTTGCCTATAGTAATGAACGGATCCGGGCTTTTTTTGCCTCTGCCGGAGGGAACCTGTTTATCCTGCCGGGATTTGTGGCATCCGATGCCGCGGGAGCAACGACCACCCTGGGCCGTGGCGGATCTGACTATACGGCCGCCATACTGGCTGCCGCCCTGGAGGCCAGCCGCCTGGAGATATGGACCGATGTGAGCGGTATGATGACGGCCGACCCGCGGTTGGTGTCCAATGTGAAGTTGATACCCCATATCTCCTACCAGGAAGCCATGGAACTTTCCCATTTCGGTGCCAAGGTTATCTATCCGCCCACCATCCAGCCTGTGATGGCCAAAAGCATCCCGGTATGGATTAAGAATACCTTTGCTCCGCAGGATTTTGGCACCCTGATCGAAAACGAGACGCATGACAACGGTAATATCATCCGGGGTATTTCCAGCATCAGCCGGATCGTCCTGCTCAGCCTAGAAGGCAGCGGGATGGTCGGCATCCCGGGCTTTTCCAAACGCCTTTTTGAAGCCCTGGCCGCCGAGCGCATCAATGTCATCCTGATTACCCAGTCCTCTTCGGAGCATTCCATCTGCGTCGGCGTCGAGGAAGCCTATGCCCAGCGGGCCAAGGAGGCGGTAGACCGAACCTTTTCCTACGAGATTGAGACCGGGAAGGTGGAGCCCCTCATTGTGGAAAGCGACCTGGCGATCATTGCCCTGGTAGGTGACCACATGAAGAGTCATACGGGGGTCAGCGGACGCATGTTCGGTTCGCTGGGCCGCAACGGGGTAAATATCCGCGCGATCGCCCAGGGCTCCTCGGAGCGGAACATCTCAGCGGTCATCGCTTCGCGGGATGTGAAAAAGGCCCTGAACGTCCTTCATGAAGATTTTTTTGAGACTACCTATAAGCAGGTCAACCTCTATCTCGTCGGCGTGGGCAATGTGGGGAGCCGGTTGCTGGCCCAGCTGGCCCAGCAGCAGGGCTACCTGCAGAAGCACCTGCGTCTGCAGGTACGCGTCACCGGCCTGGCCAATAGCCGGAAGATGCTTTTCAGTGATGAGGGAATTGATCTGGCGCGCTGGAAGGAGCTGCTGGAAAAAGAAGGCGAGCCCATGCGGCTGCCTGCATTCATTCAGGCGGCCCGTTCCAGGAACCTGCGCAATGCGGTTTTCGCCGATGTGACCGCCAATGCGGAGCTGGCCGGTTGCTATGACCAATTCCTCCAGCATGCCATCTCGGTGGTAGCCTGTAACAAAATAGCCTGTTCTTCGGCCTATTCCTATTACCGGAAACTGAAGGACCTGGCCCGCGAATACAATGCCCTGTTCCTTTTTGAAACCAATGTCGGGGCCGGATTGCCGGTCATCGGTACCCTTAATGACCTGCTGCGCAGCGGCGACCAGGTCCGCCGGATTGAAGCGGTCCTGAGCGGCACCCTGAACTTCGTGTTCAATGAATACGACGGCAGTCGTCCGTTTTCCGAGGTGGTGCGGCAGGCCCAGCAGGAAGGGTACACGGAACCGGATCCCCGCCTGGACCTGGGTGGAACCGACGTCATGCGCAAGATCATGATCCTGGCCCGGGAGGCCGGAGAGCACCTGGAACTGGACCAGATCGAAAACCGTTCCTTCATGCCCGCCTCCTGCATGGAAGGAAGCGTCGAGCATTTTTACCGGGAAATGACCCGGCATGAGGAGTATTTCCGGAAATTGTACCTGGAGGCGGCTTCCGCCGGCAGCAAGCTGAAATTTGTGGCCCGGTATGAACACGGAGCGGCCTCTGTGGGGCTGCAGCCCATCGATTCCCAGCATGATTTTTTCCACCTGTACGGGAAAGACAATGTGGTTTTGTTTTATACGGACCGCTACAGTGAGCAACCCCTGGTCATTAAAGGGGCAGGCGCAGGGGCCGATGTGACTGCCAGTGGCGTTTTTGCTGATATTATCCGTACCGCAAGCTTTTAAATGTCATGAACCAGACAAAGAAAATAACCATTAAAGCCCCGGCCACCGTAGCCAACCTGGTCTGCGGATTTGATATCCTGGGCCTGGCGCTTCAGGATCCCGGAGACATTATGGAAGTCAGCCTGCGTGAGGAGCCTGGTATCCGGATTCGTCACCGGGACGGGTACCAGTTGCCGGTCGAACCCCAGCAGAATGTGGCCGGGGCTTCCCTGATTGCCCTGCTGGAGGAACTGCGGCAGCCCATCGGTTTCGACGTCCTGATAGACAAGCGGATCAAACCCGGTAGCGGGCTGGGGTCGAGCGCGGCCAGTTCAGCGGGAGCCGTTGTGGCCGCCAACCACCTGCTGGGTGGGCGGTTTACGCCTACCGACCTGGTCCGGTTTGCCATGAACGGGGAGAAGGTGGCCAGCGGAGTGAAACACGCGGATAACATTGCTCCCTGCATTTACGGAGGCGTAACCCTGATACGATCCATTCTCCCTCTCGACATCGTCCGCCTGGATGCGCCGCCCCTGTACGTTACCGTGGTACACCCGCAGATCGAGGTGCGCACCTCCGATGCGCGCCAGATCCTGCGCAAGGAAGTCCAGCTGAAAAGTGCCATCCGCCAGTGGGGAAATATTGCGGGGCTGGTTACCGGGTTGCTGCGGGGGGATTATGAGCTGATCGGCCGGTCACTGGAGGACGTGATCATTGAACCGGTGCGAAGCATCCTGATACCGGGGTTCGACGAAGTCAAGGCGCGCAGCCGGGAGGCCGGTGCGCTGGGCGGAGGAATTTCCGGATCCGGCCCCAGCCTATTTATGCTCAGCCGCCAGGAGGAGACTGCCCGCGACGTGGAACGGCAGATGGCGGACGTGTATAATCGTCTCGGGGTGGACTACCGGACCTATGTGACCGGGATTAACCGGGGTGGTGTCGAAATTATTCACCCAAAGGAAAGCTGAAAACCGATGAAGTATTACAGCCTGAACAGGCAATCGCCCGCAGTCGATTTCCGGGAAGCAACCCTCCGCGGTCAGGCCCCGGACGGGGGATTGTATTTCCCCGAGCACATCCCGGTCCTGGAACCGGTCTTTTTTGACCAGGTGCGCCGGATGCAGCCGGCCGATATCGCCTTCCAGGTTATCCGCCCTTATGTGGGCGCCTCCATTCCCGATGCGGAGCTTCAGGAAATCGCCGCCCAGACGGTAGACTTTCCCATGCCCCTGGTGCAGGTCAATGAGCAGATCTACTCCCTGGAACTGTTTCATGGGCCCACGCTTGCCTTTAAAGATGTGGGGGCACGGTTCATGAGTCGTTGCCTGGGTTATTTTTCACGCAGGCACAGTGAGAAAATTATTGTGCTGGTGGCCACCTCCGGAGATACCGGGGGTGCCGTGGCCAGCGGATTCTACGGGGTGGAAGGGGTGGAGGTGGTTATCCTGTACCCGTCCGGCAAAGTAAGTGCGGTACAGGAAAAGCAATTGACCACCCTGGGCCGGAACATCCATGCCCTGGAGGTGGAAGGAAGTTTTGACGACTGTCAGCAGCTTGTTAAGAGGGCTTTTGCGGATACGGAGCTGACCAGCCGGATGTTTCTTACCTCGGCCAATTCCATCAATGTGGCCCGCTGGCTTCCCCAGCAGTTCTATTATTTCCTGGCCTGGAAGCAGTGGCCGGAATCCACCTTGCCGGTGATCTCGGTACCCAGCGGCAATTTCGGAAACCTGTGTGCCGGCATGCTGGCATATAGTGCCGGGCTGCCCGTCCGGCATTTTATTGCCGCCTGCAATGCCAATGATGTCGTGCCTTCCTTCCTGCAAACCGGGAACTACGCGCCGCGTAAGGCTGTCGCCACCCTGTCCAATGCCATGGACGTGGGCGACCCCAGCAATTTCATCCGCATCCTGGAATTGTTCAGCCATCGCCTCAAGGACCTCCGGGAGGTGCTGAGCGGATATACCATTGACGATGACCAGACCCGGGCGACCATCCGCCGAATATTCAGGGAGTCCGGATACCTGCTGGATCCGCACGGGGCGGTCGGGTACCTCGCCCTGGAACAATACCTTAAAGCGCATGCAGGTTTCCGTGGGTTTTTCCTGGAGACTGCGCATCCCGTGAAGTTTTTCGATGTGGTCGAACCGGTGATCGGGGAGGTTGTACCGCAGCCTCCTTCGGTTCAGGCCCGGATGGCACTAACCAAACAGGCTGAACAGATGCTCCCGCGTTATGAAATACTCGTAGATTTCTTACGTAGAATTACGAAAATTTAATATGAATCGTATATTTACTATTATGGATTTACGTAATATGATTGATCAGAATTCAGTGCGATCGGACAGCCAGGGCAGCCCGGCGCATACGCGTTAAGGAAAATGCAATTTGTAGCATTCTGATTATCAGATATCCCACTCTGTATTCTCCCGGATTTTCTTCTTCAACCCAGCTCAAAATGCCTTTTTCAAGGTTTGTGAGGCGTGGGATAATTTTCCTAGTAATTTTTCTATGAAAATTTGCTTTTGTGAATTTAAGAAGTATATTTGTGCTGTCTACGATTCAGGTAGGCAACTCCTTCGCTAAACGTCTTGATTAACACACCATTATCAGCTAACTCTGGTGAATAGCCCCTAAGGCTAATATCCTTCGCCGAATTACTAGGTTCCGATGTTCTGTCATAACTGTTAGTAGTGGTTTTTCGTGCCATATCCCGTACCTATTGGACGACCATAACTGTTATAGACTGAATAATACTTATATGAAACAAACTTACTTGCTCATTCTGCTTGGAATTGCTCCTTTTCTTTTTTCCTGCGTAAACGCCAAGAAGGCGGCGTATTTCAACAACCTGAATGAATCCGTCATTCAGGGAACGGCCAACGATCTGGAACCCGTGGTTCAGAAAAATGATCTCCTCAGTATTACAGTGACCAGCCTCAACCCCGAAGCATCCCAGATGTTCAATACCCCCAATACTACCGGCCTGGCCAACAGCGAGGCCTCCGGGTACCTGGTGAATACCGAAGGGTATATCCAGTTTCCCATGCTGGGTAATATCAAGGCGGCCGGGCTCACCAAAAAACAACTGAAGGATAATATAACCAAAGGCCTGGTCGACGGGAAACTGCTTGTCGACCCGATTGTCAATGTCCGCTACCTGAACTTTAAGGTCACCGTGCTGGGTGAGGTCAATCACCCTTCCGTACTGAACATTCCCAATGAAAAGGTCAACCTGCTGGAGGCACTCGGCCTGGCAGGCGACCTGACCATTTATGGACGCCGGGACAATGTGCTGGTGATCCGGGATGAAAACGGTGCCAAAACCTTCAAACGCATCAATCTCAATACCGATGAATTATTCCGGTCTGACTATTATTATTTGAAATCGAACGATATCGTCTATGTGGAACCGAACAAGCAGAAAGTCTCCAGCGTGAGCAACAGCAGCCGGTGGATACCGGTGATGCTCAGCGCTATTTCTGCTGCCATTGTCGTGATAGATCGATTAGTAAAATAATATACCCTGGTTATGACAACCGTGAATAAGAAGAAAACTGACAATAACTCAAATAGTATTTTGAGTCTGGTGATGTTTCGTTACATGCCCTACTGGCCGCTCTTTCTGATCCTGTTGATTCTTAGTGGAGCCGGTGCGGTCATCTACCTGAAACTGTTCGCCACCCCTCTGTACCAATCCTCGGCATCCATCCTGGTAAAGGATGAGAAAAAAGGGGTGGAGGAATCCAAGACCATCGAGTCCCTGAATTCCGTGGAGACCAAGACGATCGTGGAAAATGAGCTGAAAGTCCTGAATTCGCGTACCCTGGTGGACCAGGTGGTGCGCAATCTTTCCCTCTATGCCCCCATTCTCGAGGAGGGCAGGTTCCGCACCTCCTCGGCGTACGTCACCTCGCCAATCGTTATCCAGGCCCAGGATCCCGACAACCTCGTGCCGCAGAAGAAGGTGTATTTTACCATGGACAAGCAGGCCAGGCAGGTGGTCATCGGGCAGAACCGGTTTCCGCTGGACAGTTTTGTCAAGACGCCCTTCGGTACGCTTAAATTCATCGAGAACCCGCGCCAGGAAGCCGATGCCAAGGGGCCCCTGTATTTCATGCTGGCGGATCCGCGGACCGTTACTGATGGTCTGATCGCCAGCCTGCGTGTCACGGCCCCGGACAAGGTGTCTTCCATTATTAACCTGGAATTGAATACCGATGTACCCCGCAAGGGAAAGGATATTCTCCAGGAGCTCATCAAAGCATATAATGCTGCCGCCGTAAAGGACAAGGATAAACTGGCGGCCTCCACCGTAGCCTTCCTGGACAACCGGATTGCCATTGTAGGCCGGGAACTGGATTCGATCGAGAAAAAGGTACAGTCCTACAAGTCCTCCCGCGGCATCGTTAACCTGAGCCAGCAGGGGAGCCAGTACCTGCAGAGCGTAGGGGATAACGATAAGAAACTTACCGATATCAACACACAGCTGACTGTCCTGGACGAGGTCGAAAAACAGATCAGTAACGGAGGCAGCATGGCCAGTATCGTGCCATCCTCGCTGGGCATCAATGACCAGATCCTGTCAAGCCAGCTGGAAAAACTGTATACCGCGGAGATCCAGTATGAAAAGCTGAAGCAGACTACCGGGGAGAACAGCCCGATCCTCACCTCCGTAACCTCGGAAATCGAGCGGATGCGACCCGATATCATGACCAGGATCCAGAGCCAGCGACGCAGTCTGGAGGCACAGAAAAATAACCTGGCTTCAACGAACAGCACCTATACCAGTATGCTGCAGACGATTCCGGAGCAGGAAAAGGAACTGGTAGAGATCAGCCGCCAGCAGTCCATCAAAAACGAGGTCTATCAATTCCTGCTTCAGAAAAGAGAGGAAACCGCCCTGGCGCGCGCCTCGACGATTTCTGAGAGCCGGGTCCTGGACCCCGCCGAAACCTCCCCGGATCCGGTCAGCCCCAAGAAGATGTTCATCTATCTCATTGCCGTCATCCTGGCTATGGGTATCGGCATCGGGTATGTGAGCATGCGGGAGTTCATGACCAATAAAATCATGTTCCGCTCCGATATCGAAGAGTTGACCACCGTCCCGGTAGTGGGAGAGATTACGGCCATATCCAAGGGCAACATTTTCGTCAAGAACTCCAAGAAGATTGCCAGGACAGCCCTGGTGGAACAATTCAGACAGCTCAGGATGGGGCTGGGACTCTACAGCAAGCAGACCCAGAAACGGAAGATCCTGGTTACCTCCAGCATCGGAGGGGAAGGCAAGAGCTTTGTGAGCGGCAACCTGGCCAAAAGCCTGGCCTCTTCGGGCAAAAAGGTCGTGCTGATCGACTTTGATATGCGCAACCCGAAAACCACCGGGCTCTTTAAACTGGAAAACAAATTTGGCATCAAGGAGTATCTCGAGGAATCCCGGGAGCCGGAGGAGATCATTCATGCCACGGATACCGATCATCTGTTCGTGATTCCGGCAGGTGAAATCGCCGTGAATCCGACGGAGTTGCTGCTGGGAGCCCGCCTGGGTGAGTTGTTCGAATACCTGGAGAACAATTTCGATTACATCATTGCCGATACGGCCCCGGTGCAACCGGTGACGGATGCCTACATCATTTCGGAGTACATCGACGCGACCATTTTCGTAGTCCGCCACCGTTATACGCCGAAAGTCATGGTGCAGATGCTGGACGATAATAACAAGATCAAAGCCCTGAATAACCTGAACATTGTCTTCAATGGAGTCAAATCACGCGGATTCTTCGGATCGACCGGATTTGGCTATGGGTACGGGTATGGCTATGAATACGGATACGGAGAACGGAAATACATGGGACATGCCGGAAAGCAGTCCTGAGATCCGGTTGTTACCGAAAAAAAACACCAAACCAATTACTGCTCAGTTAACGCGATGTAACTGAGGGAAGCGGAGCTTTATCTATGAGAAACTGCAACATTTTTCGGACCAAAAACGTACTATTATGATCGAGACAAAATGGTTTGCAGTCTACACACGTCCCCGGTGGGAAAAGAAGGTGGCAGAATTGCTTGGAAAACGGAAGATTGAACATTACTGTCCGCTCAACCGCGTGCAGAAACAATGGAGTGATCGTAAAAAGGTGGTATTCGAACCCCTGTTCACCTCGTATGTATTCGTAAACATTGCTGACACCCAGCAGATGCCCGTGCTGCAGACCCCGGGTATCATCAATTTTGTTTACTGGCTGGGCAAGCCCGCCATCATCCGTAACGAGGAAATCACCACGATCAAGCAATTTCTCAACGAATACACGAATGTGCGCCTGGAAAAAACCCAGGTGAACCTGAATGACCATGTGCGGATCATCAATGGCCCGCTCATGATGCGGAAGGGGAATATCGTGGAAGTGCGGAACAGTACCGTGAAAGTAATGCTTCCTTCCCTGGGGCATGCCCTCATCGCGGAAGTCCGCAAAGAGAATGTGGAAAAACTGGTCCTGGCAGAAGCTATGAAGGTGCGCGTCTGATCGCACGGATTTAACAGGTATCATCCTTATGGCCCTTTCTGAAATCACACTGATCGATTTCCCGAAAATCCTGGACCCTAGAGGGAATCTTTCATTTATCCAGAACTATGACCAGATTCCCTTTGAGGTAAAGCGGGTCTACTGGATATATGACGTACCCGGCGGGGAGCAGCGGGGTGGGCATGCCTACCGGTCCCTGCAGGAGGTCATCATAGCGCTGTCCGGGAGTTTTGACGTCGTGCTCTACGACGGCCAGCACGAGCGCCGCATCCCCATGAACCGGTCCTATTACGGGCTTTACGTCCCCAATATGTACTGGCGCCACCTGGAAAATTTTTCCACCAATGCTCTGGCATTCATTGTGGCCGACCAGCCTTACGACGAGTCCGATTACATCCGGGATATCCAGGAGTTTAAGCAACTGAAGCTTGGAAACAAATCAATATACCGTATTTGACTGCAGCATCCTGCAGCTGCCGCGGATCCATAACCGGGCAGGCAACATTACGCCTGTAACCAACCTGGAGACCATTCCCTTTGCGGTCAAGCGCATTTATTATCTCTATGACATGCCCGGCGGGGAGAGCCGCGGCGCGCATGCCCACCGGGCATTGGAGCAGCTGGTGGTAGCCGCCAGCGGTTCCTTTGACATTACCCTGGATGATGGCAAGAACAAAAAGACGGTTCACCTGGCCCGGCCCTATATGGGACTGCACCTGCTGCCCGGAATGTGGCGGGATATCAGTAATTTTTCCTCCGGGGCGATCTGCCTGGTGCTGGCATCTGACGTGTACGACGAAACGGATTATATCCGCGATTACAGGGACTTCCTGGCATACAAAAAAGGGAAAGGCCCGGAAATATATATCAACCAATAGATACAGCATTTGCATTACGCCTTTTGCTCGGCCTGAAGGCAGTTGCGGAGGAAACCCGGCCGGTGCAAAGGTTCTGGACACCCACCCTGAAGGTTCGACTAGCTAATACCGTACTTATGGATATGCAAGCAATGATTGAAAGCAAACTCTCGGTTAGCCGGTACACCCCGGAAATATGCGGGGAGTGGAATTGTTTTTTGCAGAAGGCTAAGAATGCCTCTTTTCTTTTCGACCGCAATTACATGGACTACCATGCCGACCGGTTCCGCGATTTTTCCCTGGTTTGCCGGAACGAAAATGGGGCGGTCCTGGCCATGATGCCCGCCAACCAGTCAGCTGATAACGTAGTCGTTTCCCACCAGGGCCTTACCTATGGCGGGCTGGTTGTTTCCCGGGATGAAAAGCTCAAGGACATGGTTATCCTGTTCAAGGAAATCCTGCGGTATTACCAGGATAACGGGATAGATAAGATTGTATATAAGGAGATTCCGGCCATTTACAACGATGTGCCCTCCGATGAGATGCAGTACCTTTTGTTCATCCTGGAGGCCAGGCTGGTCCGCCGGGATGCCTGCGCTGTAATCCGTAACGCCAGCCGCTTCCCTTACCAGCGGCGCCGGTCCTCGGCCATCAAGCATGCCCGGGCACTGGGTGTTGAAATCCGCCAGGATAATGACTTTGAGGCATTCTGGAGCCAGATCCTCGAACCTAACCTGATGAACCGCCACGGAGTCAGGCCGGTCCATTCGGTGGCAGAAATCCAGATGCTGCATAACCGGTTTCCCGATCAGATCAAACAGTTCAATGCGTATTTCCAGGGAAAAATCATGGCCGGGGTGACCATTTTTGAAATGGACCGCCTGGCGCGGGCACAATATACAAGCGGTTCGGCCGAAGGACGAAAGAACGGCAGCCTCGACCTGCTTTTTGATACGCTGATCAATCACGTATATTCCCATAAGGATTATATTGATTTTGGCAATTCCAATGAAGACAACGGCCATGTGCTTAACCTCGGCCTGCTGGATTGGAAGGAAGGTTTGGGTGCCCGTACCTATGCCCAGAATTTTTACGAGATTCAGACCGCGAATTATACCTTATTGGATAAGCTGCTTATCAACCGGCCTGGTTGAGAAGTTCCACCGCTGGGCGGTGGCGCGCACAAAACGACGCGCTTCGGCCTGTATGTACCCCAGGTGCTTGGATCTCCCCGAGGCAGCGATCACTCTTTAATCATATATCAATCCTTCACGTAACGCATGCGACCCTTACCAGACCCGACCTTCGAAATAGCTTTTATCGGCAGTGGTATTTCCTGCACGGCGGTTTTGATGCGCCTGCTGGATCAATTGCTCTCAAAACAGGAATCCCGGCCGGCCAGGCCGGTTTCGATCGCAGTGATCGATAAGGATGCGGAGCCCTGGAAGGGGGTACCCTACGGGAACCGTTCTTCCATGCATTCCCTGACCATAACAACTCTCGGAGAATTCCTTCCGGATTCCGAGCGCGGGGAGTTCCTGAACTGGCTGGAAGCCGCCTGGGACGGCTGGAGGGAACGCCTGGAATCGGAAGGAGGTGCCACGGGGCGGTCCTGGCTTGCCGGCAACGAAGCTATGATCGCAGAACGTCGGTGGGAAGAAATGTACGTACCGCGTCAGTTGTTTGGGGAATACCTGCAGGAAAAGATTACAGAACGCATTACCCAGGCAGAGGATCTGAACCTGGTCCGTGTCACCTTTATCCAGGGATATGTGACAGACCTGTCTACTAACACCCGTGGCGAATATGAAGTGGCTTATCAGACGGCATCTCCGGGAACCGGGAGCCTGGTGGCCGACAAAGTGATCCTTTGCCTGGGCAGCCCGCCCATCAAATCCCTGGACCCGCAGGGCTTGCTGGGGCCTGACCGGTATATCCATGATACGTATGGGCCATCGGTCGATCACACGCTTCTTCGTGTGCGGACAGCGCTGGAAGGGATTGAAAGCCCCGCGGAAAGAAATGTCCTGGTACTGGGTTCCAACGCCAGTGCGCTGGAACTGCTTTACCTGATTCAGACCACGGATTCTTTGCGCGACCTGGTCGGCTCGGTACAGATGCTGTCTTCCAGCGGCCAGTTACCCAGGCGGATCACGCCCGGGAAGCAGGCTTCGTTCCCCTTCCCCCATATGACGTCTCTTCAGCAGATGAAGGACTTTACGGCAGAAGACCTGATGAAGGCGACCCGGGAGGATATCGGGTTGGCGGAAAAATACGGCGTCAGTATTGCAGACGCCTATGGGGAATTAAGCGACCTGGTGATCATGCTAATCGGGCGTCTGCCAAACGGTGAAAAGGAAAAGTTCCACTGCTATTCCGGCGCGGACTATTCCAGGCTGATCCGGCGTGCCGGTCCGGAGTACCGCGATGCGGCCGACCGGCTGCAGACCGAAAACAGGCTTCGCATCTGGAAGGGGAGTTTTGACAGGGTCCTCCCTGGCCAGTCCGCCGGGTCGGGATTCCGGGTCAGCTATATTCCCTCCGGGGCTTCAGCACCCGAGACGCTTCCGGACTCATTCCAGCTGGTGATCAACTGCGGCGGGTTTGAGGAACTGTCCGGTTCATCCTCTTCGGAACTGATCGCCAACCTCATCAGAAGGAATACGGTTGAGGTAAATTGTACCGGGCGGGGACTGCGGGTGAGTGAAAGCTTTGAAGCGGCAGAACGGCTTTATGTGATGGGGCCCCTTTTGGGTGGAATATTTAACAATAAGAGTCAACTCTGGCACGTTGAAAATGCCAAAAGTATCTTTTATCTTTCCGCCTTGTTGGTGAATGAAATGATGGAGGCCCTGCCAGCCGACGTTGACTGAACGGGCCGGCAAAAACTTCCGGATACATACCCTAAATAACCTAGATCCGATGATTAAATTCCTTGATCTGCAGAAAATTACTGCAAAATACAGCCAGGAAATCCATTCGGCTGTCAGCCGGGTAATCGATTCCGGCTGGTACCTGCTGGGCAATGAAGTGAAACAGTTTGAATCGAATTTTGCTGCATTCTGCCAGGCCCGTCATTGTATTGGTGTGGCCAACGGGCTGGATGCCCTGATCCTGATCCTGAAAGCCTATAAGGAACAGGGCGTCATGAAGGACGGTGACGAGATCATCGTGGCGGCCAACACGTATATCGCTTCCATCCTGGCAATAACCGCCGCCAATCTGACCCCGGTCCTGGTGGAACCGGATCCGGCTAGCTATAACCTGGACGCATCCCGGATCGAGGAGGCCATTACCCCCAGGACACGGGCTGTTATGCTTGTTCACCTGTACGGGCAATGCGGGTACAATGAACAGATCGGGGAAATCTGCTCCCGGTATAAACTGAAGCTGATCGAGGATAATGCCCAGGCGCAGGGAGCCTTATACCAGGGCAGAAAGACCGGTAGCCTCGGAGATGCTGCGGGCACCAGCTTCTATCCCGGAAAGAACCTGGGGGCGCTGGGGGACGGAGGCGCTGTGACCACACAGGATCCGGAACTGGCTGATATCATCAGGGCCGTTGCTAACTATGGATCGCGTGTCAAGTACGTCAATGATTACCAGGGTCAGAACAGCCGCCTGGATGAATTGCAGGCGGCTGTCCTGGATGTCAAGCTCAGGCACCTGGATGCGGATAACCAGCGCAGGCGGGCCATTGCCAACCAGTACAAGTCCCTGATCACACACCCTGCCATTACGCTGCCCCAGGTATTGCACCAGGAAGGGCATGTTTGGCACCTTTTTGTGGTGCGCACCCCGGACCGGGACCGCCTGCAGAAATACCTAGCTGACCAGGGGATCCAGACGCTGGTCCATTATCCGATTCCCCCGCATAAACAAAAGGCTTACCTGGCGTGGAATAACCAATCCTTCCCGGTTACGGAACAGATCCACCGGGAGGTGTTGAGTCTGCCGATCAGCCAGGTTTTGGAGGACCAGGAGGTCCTCCAGATCATCGAAGCGATCAACCGGTATCCCGGATAAATCATTTATCCGACCTTATCGCCGGGTGGTCCTGCCCGGCGGCTACCTACCCTGACCAGAAACCAATTGCTCACGTTTACCTTATCCAGCCATGTGCGGCATTGCCGGTTTTATTGATTTTACCCGAAAATCCACGTCGGACAACCTGCGACAAATGACTGATGCGATCCTTTACCGGGGCCCGGACGCATCAGGGGAATATATCGACCAACGGAAAGATTATACCATTGGACTTGGCCACCGCAGGCTTTCCATCATTGATTTGTCCCCGCTGGGCAATCAGCCCATGCAGGCTGCGGACGGACGGTACCATATCGTATTCAACGGCGAAATTTATAATTACCAGGAAATCCGCCGGGAACTGAT
The DNA here is from genome assembly GCA_035549175.1 of Chitinophagaceae bacterium. GTDB lineage: Bacteria > Bacteroidota > Bacteroidia > Chitinophagales > Chitinophagaceae > DASTSN01. Next base: position 24,777 of record DASZRL010000007.1, read on the forward strand.
GGATGCCGGATACCGGTTCCGGAGCCATTCCGATACGGAAGTAATCATTCTGGCCTTCGACAAGTGGGGCAGGGATGCCGTACACCGGTTCATCGGAATGTACGCGTTTGTGTTGTATGATGCCCGGGAACAAAAAGTCTACGGTTGCCGTGACCGGGCCGGCGTCAAACCCTTTTTTTATTCCTGGCGGGAAGGGGTGTTACTTTTCGGTTCTGAACTGAAGGCCCTGATACCCCATCCGGCCTTCCGGCGCGACCTGGACCTGGCCAGCATCGGAAGCTATGTTCAGCTCGGCTATATACCGGCACCCCAGACCATTTACCATGGTGTATGCAAGCTACCGCCCGGCTACCATCTTATCCTGGATCTGAGATCCCAGGAAATGACCCTGGAAAAATATTGGGATCCTTGGACTTATTTTAACCAACCTAAATTGGATATTTCCTTTGAAGATGCAAAGGATGAAACAGAAAAAATCCTGAAAAAGGCCTTTGAATACCGGATGGTCGCAGATGTCCCTGTAGGTCTTTTTTTAAGTGGAGGGTATGACAGTACCTGTCTTGCGGCCTTACTTCAAAAGGACAGAACACAACGGTTAAGAACCTTTACAATCGGGATGACTGATAATAAGTTAGATGAGGCTCCTTTTGCGCGGGAAACTGCAAGAATGCTGGGGACTGATCATGAGGAAGTCTACTGTACTGAAAAGGAAGCATTCGAGATTCTGCCATCATTACCTCATTTCTATGACGAGCCATTTGCTGATAGCAGTGCGATTCCAACAATTTTGGTAAGCCGTATTGCCCGCCAGAAGGTTACAGTTGCCTTATCGGCGGATGCAGGGGATGAACTTTTTGGAGGATATGATCGCTATTCAGTTATGTTAGGATATGAAAACCGATTAAGAAAAGCGCCTGGAATTATACGGAATTTGACCGGTGGGTTAATGGACCTTGTTCCGGTAAGTTATATTCCGGGCCTTCGTAGTAATTATTTATTCAGGTATCGGTATCAAAAGATTGCCTCATTGCTTTCAGATAACTCTATAGAGAATATCTATTGGAATAATTCATTGTATTATTCTGATCGGGAAAGTAAACGTTTAATGTATCAATATAAAACCAATGAATATGACCGGCCGACCGAGTATAGAAAAATCCCTGTGTCTGTGGATCTGCTTTCTTTTGCATGCGCCACTGATTATAAGTCATATCTTGCAGATGATATTCTTCAAAAGGTAGACCGGGCAACTATGTCTGTTAGTTTAGAAGGGCGAGAGCCTTTTCTTGATCAACATATTATTGAATGGGTCGCCCGTCTTCCCTCTGGATTCAAGATTCATGGTGGAAACAAGAAGTATATACTCAAGGAAATCGTTCATCGATACGTTGGAGCTGAATATATGAATCGCCCCAAAATGGGATTTTCCATTCCAGTAAAAAAGTGGTTGGAAACTAGTCTTCGTCCTATGGTAAAAAAATATTTCGACAGAGAATTTATTCGTAAGCAAGGGATATTTGATTCTAATTACCTTGATAGTATGCAGGCTGCTTTCTATAAAGGAAGGGAGCAAAAAGAAAAGATTTGGGCAATTCTGATGTTTCAGATGTGGTATGAGAAATGGATAGGTTAAATTAACCCCGGCGAATCGGGCCGCCTAATGCCGTTGCAAACCGTAGCTATGATTGACTGGAAAAAATATTACCTGAAACTATATGGGAAGCAATGGATCGTTGGGATCGGGGAGGGCAGCCTGGAGGATATCATCCGGACCAGGCAGTTTTCCGTGCGTATGAAATGGATCTGTCCCGCTGACAATCAGAGTTCCTATGCGGATCCGTTTGTTTACCGGACCGCCTCGGGGCTTCCCGGCCTGCTGCTGGAGACGGTTTCCAATACACGCCTGGACGGTAGGATCGACCGGATCGAACTGGATGCTGCTTTTGAACCTACCAGGATCCAAACGGCCCTTGATTTTGCACCGCATCTATCCTATCCCCATATCTTCCAGGAAGGTAACCTGTGGTATGTTTTCCCCGAATCTGCGCATGCCGGACAACTGTTTGGGTACTCGTTCGACCCGTTGACCGGACAACTTTCGCAGCCACGGCAGATCCTGCCTCTTCCGGTACTGGATGCTACCCTATTGCAATACGAAGGGAGCTACTGGTTGTTCGGGACCCTTGCAGGGCCCAATAAGCACGGGGAACTGCATATTTATTATTCGGATTCGTTATTTGGGCCCTATAAGCCTCATGCGGGCAACCCGGTACGCAGGGGCCTGAACGGTACACGCCCGGCTGGCAATTTCATTTCAGTGGATGGAGGTCTTTACCGGCCAGCCCAGAACTGCGCCAGGTGGTATGGTGAATCATTGACTGTCAACCGGGTCCTTTTGCTGAATGAAAATGAATTTAAAGAGGAACCTTATCTTACCATTAATCCTGCACAACTGGGCAGGGAATTTTTCGGTATTCACACTCTTAATGGGGTAGGTAATTATATTGTAGTTGATGCATTACGCGGCCGATTTCTTCCGGGCAGGCAGCTATGGCAGTTTGTTTCCGGGCGGTTATTCAAACGAGTTCCATGATCCTGAAACTGAAGAAAGTCTTTTCGTCCGACCTGGTGAAAGTATCCTCCCTGAACGCGGTAGCCACCCTGATCAGGATGATGACCGGGTTTATCAGCGTCAAGGTTGTGGCGGTGCTGATCGGCCCGCCGGGA
>DASZRL010000008.1:0-1739 GCA_035549175.1 Chitinophagaceae bacterium
TGGGCTCCAGGTTCTGGTTCAGGGTGGTATCGAACTGGTCAACCGTCACACCAGTTAGCCGGGCCGGGACACCCAGGCGGCTATTGAAGGAAAAGTTCAGCCGGATCGCGTCCCCCTGGACGGCGAAGGGCTCCGCAGTGAAAGCTTCCATCCACATCCCGCTGCACTGGGCAATAAGCTGCTGGGTCTCCTGCAGCTTTCGGTCCCGCCAGTATCCCTGCGGAAGCCTGCTGATCGCCTGGTACAGCCGGACCAGGCCGGGCACGAGGCGCTCGGGATGCATCAGGTCAAAGGCGGCTGACAGGCTGTCCACCATGCGGGCAATCGGCGCTCCTCCGGCTACCCGGTTCCAGCTGAGGTCCACCTGGTCCATCAGGTCCGTGACTGGGTCGCTGCCACCCGTGGTCTTGAAATATTCATAGGCCTGGCCGCGCGAGGCAGGCACCCCGAACCCCTGGCTTTTATGCTGGCTGCGGCTTTCGGCCGCGATTTCACCGTAGCTTTTACCCAGCAGGGGGCTGTAGCCTCCCACATCGACATGAAACTGGTCGGCACTGGTCGTGTTGACGGAACCGAAATTGAAAGTGTTCCACAGAATGCGCCTGGCCTGCCAGGGTTTCACGTAAGCGAGCTGTTCGGGGAAGCGGTTCGGATCGGCGGCGGCCAGGAACGCTTCATTGGCCAGGATCGCCGAGGCGGTGTGGTGGCCATGGCCGCCTTCTCCGGTGGTGGGAAACCGGGTGATGATCACATCGGGCTGAAATTTCCGGATGACCCAGACCACGTCGCTGAGGATTTTTTCCCGGTCCCACTTGGTGAAGGTTTCCTCGGGTCCCTTGGAAAACCCGAAATCAAAGGCGCGGGTGAAGAACTGCTCCGCCCCGTCGATGCGCCGGGCAGCCAGCAGTTCCTGGGTCCGGATCAGCCCCAGCTCAATGCCCTGCTCGTCTCCGATGAGGTTTTGCCCTCCGTCACCACGCGTCAGGGCCAGGTAGCCGGTCCGGTAGAGCCGGTCCTTGGACAGGTAGGCCAGCAGCCGGGTATTCTCGTCGTCGGGATGCGCCGCCACATAGAGTACGGAACCCAATACGTTGAGTTTGCGCAGTGCCAGGTACATATCAGCTGAAGTCCAGCTGACCGGCCGTTGGGCCAGGATGACCCCGGAAAGCAGGAGGCCGGCCAGGATAGAAGCAATCCGTTTCATCGAGTTGGTTTAAAAAGCGAATATAGTGGCAATTTGCCACCAGCCGAAACCACCGGCGTAAAAAGGGGCCATGCCTGCAGGAAGCCATCCGCACCCGAACAAAGGTGCTGACCAAATTGAACTATGATGCGGGGGCAGGCTGTCCACCCTGTATAAGAACGTGGATGATGCGTCGGGCGACCAGTTGATCGCTACGAGTACTTATAATGAACTGGGCCAGCTGCAAAACAAGGCTCTGGGCAGCGGCCTGGAAAACCTGGCCTACGCCTATACGATCCGGGGCTGGCTGACCCATATCAACAAGGACTACCTGGCCGGCAGTGCCTCCCATTATTTCGGGATGGAGCTGGCCTACGACCGGACCACGGCGGCGGTCAGCTCCACCAGCTACGCGGCCCCCCAGTACAACGGCAATATCACCGGCACCCTCTGGAAATCCCAGGGCGACGGGGTGAACCGTAAGTACGATTTTACCTATGACCGGGTCAACCGCCTGACCGGGGCCAGCTTCAACCAGAACGGCAGCGGCACGACC
>DASZRL010000009.1:0-14536 GCA_035549175.1 Chitinophagaceae bacterium
TGAGGGTAACGTGTGGATCCGCATTTTCCCTGACAAGCCGATCACCCGCAAGCCGCTGGAAGTGAGGATGGGTAAGGGTAAGGGTAACCTGGAATTCTGGGCCGCCGTGGTGAAGCCGGGCCGCATCCTGTTCGAGGTGGACGGCGTGGATGAGAAGACCGCCCGCGAGTCCCTGGAACTGGCCGCCGGCAAGCTTCCGATCAAAACCAAATTCATTGTACGCAGGGACCTGGTTGCGTAATCAACAATATAAACCGTATTAGTGATGTCAAAGAAAGTCGATTTTTTAAAAAGCATCGAGGGACTCAGCGAGAGCGACCTGAAGGCCCGGATCAAGGAAGACCAGCTGCGCCTGAAGAAGCTGGAATTCGCGCATGCTATTTCCCCCCTGGAGAACCCGGTCAGCATCCGGAGCCTTCGCAGGGAGATCGCCCGGCTGCAAACCGAACTCAGGAAAAAAGAAATTGGACTCAAACCGTAAGGCCTTCTGGAAACAGGAGCCGCAAAAAATAAGAACATGGCTGAAAGAAATTTACGCAAGACACGTATCGGGGTGGTAACCAGCAATAAGATGGCCAAGACCATCACGGTTGCCGTGGAAAGAAAAGTAAAACACCCGATCTACGGCAAGTTCGTGAAGAAAACCACCAAGTTCCACGCGCACGATGAAAAGAATGAGTGCAGCATCGGGGACCTGGTGAAAATCATGGAGACCCGTCCGCTGAGCAAGACCAAACGGTGGAGGCTGGTGGAGATTGTGGAGAAAGTGAAATAATCTTTTGCTATACCATAAACAACGTTTTAAAAATTAAGTAAGATGATCCAGCAAGAAAGCCGTTTGAATGTTGCCGATAACAGTGGAGCCAAGGAAGTGCTTTGCATTCGTGTCCTGGGCAACAGCGGCCAGCGATATGCGAAGATTGGCGATAAGATTGTGGTGACTGTTAAGGATGCCATACCGGCGGGCGGCATTAAGAAGGGTACGGTAACCAAGGCCGTTATTGTCCGGACGACCAATAAGCTGCGCCGCAAGGACGGTTCCTATATCCGGTTTGATGACAATGCGGTGGTACTGCTGAACCAGTCCGATGAGCCCCGGGGTACCCGGATTTTCGGCCCCGTGGCCCGCGAGCTGCGCGACAAGGGATACATGAAGATTATTTCCCTGGCTCCCGAGGTGCTGTAAGCGCCGGCGGGGTCAGTCAACCGATAAGAACCTGAACTTTACATATAATCATTAAATATCCCCTCGGGGAGTTAGGGTATGAAGACACGTTTTAAACCGAAGTACAATATCAAAAAGGGCGACAGCGTGGTCGTGATCGCCGGTGATGACAAGGACCTGTCCAAGCCGCGGAAGGTGAAGGAAGTGCTGGTCGAGGAAGGAAAGGTCCTCATTGAGGGTGTCAACCTGGTCACCCGCCATACCAAGCCGAACGCTCAGAACACCCAGGGTGGCCTGGTCCGCAAGGAAGCCCCGGTCCACATCAGCAACGTCATGCTCTGGGATGCCAAGGCCAAGGCGCCGGCCAAGGTGAAAAGGACCCGCGAGAACGGCAAGGTGGTTCGTGTTTCCAAAAAGTCCGGGGAAAAAATATAAATCCACTCCCGGCAAGCCGGGATCAAAGTCATAGATTATGCAAACGAAGACATATATTCCTAGGTTAGCAGCGAAGTACAAGAAGGAAGTGGTACCTGCGCTGGTCAAGAAATTCGGTTATACCTCCGTGATGCAGGCGCCCAAACTCGAGAAGATCTGCCTGAACAGGGGGGTGAACGGTGCGGTTTCCGACAAGAAGACCGTGGATGTGGCCGTGGAAGAGCTGACCACCATTTCCGGCCAGAAGGCCGTGGCGACGATGTCCAAGAAGGATATCTCGAACTTCAAACTGCGCAAGAACATGCCGATCGGCGCGCGGGTAACGCTCCGGGGCGATCATATGTATGAATTCCTGGACCGCCTGATCGCCGTGGCCCTGCCGCGCGTGCGGGATTTCAAGGGGGTCAGCGAAAAATCCTTTGACGGACGGGGCAACTACACCCTGGGTGTCACCGAGCAGATTATTTTCCCGGAAATTGACATCGATAAGGTAAGCAAGATCACGGGGCTGGATATCACGTTCGTAACCACCGCGCAGACCGACGAAGAGGCCTATGAGCTGCTGAAGGAACTCGGCATGCCGTTCCGGAACATCAAGAAATAATCATCTTAATTCAAATAAAGTAAGAGAACATGGCTAAAACATCAGTAAAGGCCAGGCAGAACAAGCGCGAGAAACTGGTCAGCCAGTATGCCGCCAGGCGGGAAGCCCTGAAGAAGGCCGGCGACTGGAAGGCACTGGACGAGCTGCCGAAGAATGCCTCCCCGGTGCGCCTGAAGAACCGTTGCCAGATCAGCGGCCGTCCCAAGGGATATATCCGGTATTTCGGTATTTCCCGTATTGCCCTGCGCGATATGGCCCTGAACGGCAAGATCCCGGGTTTGAAGAAAGCCAGCTGGTAAGACCGGCCCGCGCAACAACATTGTCAAACTGAGTAATTGAAATAAAAATGGTAACAGATCCTATAGCAGATTTCCTTACCCGCATCCGGAATGCCCAGATGGCCGGTCATCGTATTGTGGAGATCCCCGCGTCCAACCTGAAAAAGCGTATGACGGAGATCCTCTACCACCAGGGGTATATCCTGAAGTATAAGTTCGAAGATGACAGCAAGCAGGGGGTGATCAAGATCGCGCTGAAGTATGATCCCGCGACCAAGCAGCCCGCCATCCAGAGCCTGGAGCGTGTGAGCCGTCCCGGATTGCGCCAGTATGCCAGGCCGGCTGATTTCCGCCGGGTGAAGAACGGGCTGGGTGTTGCGATCGTGTCCACCTCCAAGGGAGTCATGACCGATAAGGAGGCCAAGGCCCAGAATGTAGGGGGAGAAGTGCTCTGCTACGTGTACTAATGAGTTGGCCGGCCCGGTCCGGCCCGGCAATACAACGCCTGCGGATACATTAAGCCGAACCTATATAGGCTGATCCGGTCGGCAGGCAGGAATTAAACCCAAAAATCAAGTAATTATGTCTCGTATAGGAAAGAAGCCGATTCAAATTCCCGCCGGGGTTACGGTTACCGTCGGAAATGACAACGTGATCACCGTGAAGGGTCCCAAGGGAGAGCTGAAGCAGGCCATTGACCGGGATATCCAGGTGGAGATCAAGGACGGGCAGGTTCAGTTCCTGCGCCCGACCGACCAGATCCGCCACCGCGCCCTGCACGGGCTGTACCGCGCCACCGTGGCCAACCTGGTCCGGGGCGTAACCGAAGGGTACCAGCGCCGCCTGGAGTTGATCGGGGTGGGTTTCAAGGCCTCCAACCAGGGAAATGTGATTGACCTGTCGCTGGGTTATTCGCACAACATTCTCTTTGAAGTGCCCAAGGAACTGAAGGTGGCCACAGCCCAGGAAAAGGGACAGAACCCCACCATCACGCTGGAAGGAATCGACAAGCAGCTTATCGGCCAGGTGGCCGCCAAACTGCGCAGCCTGCGCAAACCGGAGCCGTACAAGGGTAAAGGGGTGCGTTATGTGGGTGAAGTGGTCCGCAAGAAAGCAGGCAAGGCAGCCGGTAAATAAGACCTGGCTACCTCGGTGGTTTGAAAAATGTTTTATCACAATAGGTTTCTGGCAGTATCAGAGACGTCAAAAAGCTCCCCATAAAGGAGCGGGGGTAAACAAATATGAATCCGAAGATTAAATCGCAAAGAAGGCAGAATATCCGCTACCGGATCCGCCGGAAGATCAGCGGAACGACGCAGAAGCCCAGGCTGTCCGTGTTCCGGAGCAATGCCGAGATCTACGCACAGATCATCGACGACAACAAGGGGCTGACCCTGGCATCCGCCTCCTCGCAGGACAAGGATATCAAAGCCCAGCAGGGTACCAAGACCGAGAAGAGCAAACTGGTGGGGGCCGCCATCGCCCGCAAAGCCGTTGAGCTCGGCCTGAAGGAAGTGGTGTTCGACCGCGGGGGGTATCTCTACCATGGTCGCGTCAAAGCGGTGGCGGACGGAGCCCGGGAAGCCGGACTGGTGTTTTAAGTATTATGTAAATCATTTAATCTCCCTGATAAATGTCTAAAGTCAATTTAAACCGAGTCAAAGCAGGCGACCTCGAACTGAAAGAGAAAGTGGTGGCCATTAACCGGGTTGTCAAGACAACCAAGGGCGGCCGCGCCTTCAGTTTTTCGGCGCTCGTGGTGGTAGGCAATGAAAACGGCGTGGTGGGACACGGTCTGGGCAAAGCCAAGGAAGTCCAGGAAGCCATTACCAAGGGCATTGAGGACGCCAAAAAGAACCTGATCAAGGTTCCGGTGATGCATGGCACCATCCCTCATGACCAGTGGGCCAAGGAAGGGGCAGCGAAAGTCCTGATCAAACCGGCCGCGCATGGTACGGGTGTGATTGCGGGAGGCAGCATGCGTGCGGTGCTGGAAAGCGCCGGAGTGACCGACGTGCTGGCCAAGTCGCTGGGTTCGGCCAATCCCCATAATGTGGTGAAAGCCACCTTCAAGGCACTGGCTACGCTGCGCGAGCCGATCCATGTGGCCAAGACAAGGTCCCTGGGCCTGAAAAAGGTCTTCAACGGATAAGGTAGGCGGTGAAGGCGGCCTGCGGCCGGCGAGCCGAAGACCCATTGAGAATTCGCAATAACCAAAGTGACATGAAAAAGATCAAAATAACGCTGGTAAAGAGCCCGATTGACCGGCCGGAACGGCAGAAACTGACCCTGAAGGCGCTGGGGCTGAACAAAACCAATTCCACCCGCGAACTGGAGGCAACGCCCCAGGTACTGGGCATGGTGCGTAAAGTCAATCACCTGGTGAAGGTGGAGGAAGCCTGAGCGCCCTTCCCGACTCCCCGGTAACATAACCCATTTAGTAAGCGAGGGGTGATTCCCCGTAAGTCAAAAATCATAAACATGAAACTGCACGAACTTCGCCCTGCCAAGGGCGCAACCCACAAGGAAAAACGTATCGGCCGCGGAGATGGTTCCGGACACGGTGGAACCTCCACCAAGGGTACCAAGGGCCACCAGAGCCGCAGCGGCTTTAAAAATAAGATGGCCCACGAAGGCGGCCAGATGCCCATCCAGCGCCGCATCCCCAAGCGCGGGTTCAATAACGTCCACCGCATTGAATACAAGGTCTTCAACCTGGGCCAGATCGACCAGCTGGTCGAAAAATACTCCCTGCAGGAGTTCAGCCTGGAAAATCTTTACATTAACGGACTGATCAGCCAGACCGACCGCGTCAAGGTACTCGGCAACGGGGAGCTGAAGGCCAAACTTCCCTTCAAAATCAACGCGGTGAGCGGAAAGGCCAGGACAGCCATTGAAGCCGCGGGCGGTTCTGTTGAGATTGTAAAGTAATTCGTAACTTGCACGGACGCACCCCGGTGGAGCGTGGCAGCACCCCCGACCGGGCCTAAAAAATCATTGTAAATCCCGTGAAGAAATTAATACAGTCGCTCCGCAATATCTGGAGCATCGAGGAACTGCGAAGCAAGATCCTGTATACCCTGGCGCTGATCCTGATCTACCGGGTGGGGACGCACGTCACCCTGCCGGGCATCGATCATGCCAGGTTGCAGCAGTTCAGCGAGTCCTCCAAGAGCGGGATGCTGGGACTCATCGACACGTTTGCCGGCGGGGCCTTCTCCCAGGCTTCCATCTTTGCCCTGGGCATCATGCCCTATATCTCCGCATCCATCTTCATGCAGCTGATGACGGTCCTGGTACCGTCCTTCCAGAAAATGCAGAAGGAGGGGGACAGCGGGCGCAAGAAGATCAACCAGTATACCCGGTACCTGACCGTGGCGGTAACCGCGGTACAGGCTTCGGCCTACGTGGCTTACCTGCGTCAGATGACCAGCCAGAGCGGGGCCATCCTGGAGTCCTTCGCCAGTTATTTCTGGCTGACCACCGTGATCGTCCTGACGGCCGGTACGCTGTTTGTCATGTGGCTCGGCGAGAAGATTACCGACAAGGGGCTTGGCAATGGTACTTCCCTGATCATCATGATCGGGATTCTCGCCAGGCTGCCCCAGTCCTTTGTGCAGGAACTGACTGCCAAGTCGGTTCGCAGCGGCCAGATCCTGGTGTTCATCATCGAAATAGCTATCCTGATTGCGATCATCCTGGGTTGCGTACTGCTGATCCAGGGCACCCGGAAGATCCCGGTCAACTATGCCAAGCAGATCGTGGGAAACCGCCAGTTCGGCGGCGCGCGCCAGTTCCTGCCCATCAAGGTGAACAGCGCCGGGGTCATGCCCATCATCTTTGCCCAGGCCATCATGTTCCTGCCGACCCTGTTCTCCTATACGAATCTGGAGTCCGGCAAGGGTATTGCCCGGATTTTTTCCGACCATTCCAATGTCTGGTATATGGTGGTGTACGCGGCGGTGGTGATCGGGTTTACCTTCCTGTATACCGCGCTGATCTTTAATCCCAAGCAGATCTCTGATAACCTCAAGCAGAATAATGGGTTCATTCCCGGCGTCAAACCGGGTCAGCCGACCACCGATTATATCGGTGCCATCATGGATAAGGTCACCCTGCCGGGTGCCATCCTGCTGGCCGTCGTGGGCATCCTTCCCGGTATTGCCAAACTGATGGGGGTGACCCAGGGTTTCTCCACCTTTTTCGGAGGAACCTCCCTGCTGATCATGGTCGGGGTTATCCTGGATACCCTGCAGCAGATCGAAACGCAGCTGCTGATGCGCCAGTACGATGGCTTGATGAAGACGGGACGGATCCAGGGAAGACAGACCGCCACCCAGGTTCAGTATTGACCGATTTCCCCCACGGGAATACCATATCCGACCTGGTAGGTGCCGCACTTACCAGGTTTTGTTTTTCAAAGCGGCTTTTTGCAACATGATCCTGTACAAGACAAATGCCGAAGTGGAGCTGATGCGCCAGAGCGCCCTGCTGGTAAGCCGGACGCTGACTGAAGTAGCCTCGCGCCTGCGGCCGGGAATAACCACCCTGTCCATCGACCGGATGATCGGTGAATTCATCCGGGACCACCGGGCCGTCCCCTCCTTTCTGAACTACCACGGCTATCCGTTCAATTCCTGCATTTCGGTCAACGATGTGGTGGTACACGGGTTTCCCAATGAGCAGCCGCTGCGGGAAGGGGATATAATATCCGTAGACGTGGGAGTGATCCTGGCAGGATGGCACGGGGACCATGCCTACACCTTTGCCATCGGGGACCCCGGCCCGGAAGTAGCCCGCCTGATCCGGGTAACCAAGGAGTCGCTCTATAAAGGCATCGAGAAGGCTGTTGCCGGTAACCGGATCGGCGACATTTCCTATGCCATTCAGGAACATACGGAAAAAAAATACGGTTACGGCGTGGTGCGTGAACTGGTTGGGCACGGACTGGGCCGGCATCTTCATGAAGATCCCCAGGTACCGAATTACGGCAAGCGGGGCACCGGACCGAAGCTCAAGGAAGGCCTGGTACTGGCCATCGAACCCATGATCAACCTGGGTAAAAAAGAGGTGTATACCGAAGCGGATGGCTGGACCGTTCGCACCGCGGACCACAAGGCCTCCGTGCACTTTGAGCATGACGTCTGCGTGCGGAAAAACGGACCCGATATTCTTTCCGATTACGGACCCATTGAGGCAGCCGAACGGTCCAATCCGCATCTCTTTGTGGCGGACCTGGCCGGCCAGGGCGTCACGGAAAACTGATTCCCCCGGGCATCCGTCCCGGTTCTTTCCGCCCGGCGGATCCCAAATCCTACTCAGGCATATGCCAGCGCAAGCATCCTCCCGTTCAAAAAGGGCCGTGATCATCGGCGGCGGCGCAGCAGGCGTTTTCTGCGCGGTCAACGCGGCCCGCATGCATCCCGGCCTGGAGGTGATCCTGCTGGAAAAGTCGGCCCGCCTGCTTTCCAAGGTGCAGGTTTCCGGCGGGGGGCGCTGTAACCTGACCCACCAGGAAACCGACATAGCCCGGATGAGCCGGTCCTATCCGCGGGGCGAGCATTTTGTCAGAAAAGCCTTTCATCAGTTTTTTACCACCGATACGATTTCCTGGTTTTCCGGACGCGGGGTGCCGCTCAAGACCGAGGCGGATGGCCGCATGTTTCCGGTAAGTGACTCCTCCCGTTCCGTCATCGACTGCCTGTTGCGTGAGGCCGGCCGCTACCAGGTTCAGCTGCGCATGCAGGCTGACGTACGGGCGGTGGAGCGAACAGGGGACCGGTTCCTGGTTCACCTGGCCGGCGGGCAGCCGCTGGAAGCCGATGCGGTTTGTGTTGCCTGCGGTGGGTTACCTAAGGCCGCGCAGTTTGCCTGGCTTGAGCGGCTGGGCCACCCCATCGAGCCCCCGGTACCTTCGCTGTTTACCTTCAACCTCCCCGGTCATCCCCTGCGCGAGCTTATGGGTCTGAGTGTGGAAGATGCGCGGGTAAGGGTCACGGGCACGTCCCTGGAGCAGCGCGGACCCGTACTGGTTACGCACTGGGGACTCAGCGGGCCGGCCGTCCTGCGGCTGAGTGCCTGGGGAGCCCGCCTGCTGGCGGAACGACAGTACCGGTTCCAGGTCCAGGTTAACTGGGTACCCGGGTATCCCGAACCGGAACTGCGCCAGGTATTCCGCCGGGTACGGGAGACATCCGGAAGTCGCCGGGTATACAACCGCAATCCGCCCGGCCTTCCCCAGCGCCTCTGGGAATTTCTGGCGGGCCAGGCCGCTATCGGCTCCGACCTGCGCTGGGCCGACCTGAATGCCGCCAGGCAGAACCACCTGATCCGCCTGCTGGTCCAGCAGACCCTGGAGGTACAGGGAAAAACTACGTTCAAGGAGGAGTTTGTGACGGCGGGGGGCATCCGGCTGTCCGACGTGGACCCGGCCACCATGCAAAGCAGGATCGTGCCTGGGCTGTTCTTTGCCGGGGAAGTTCTCGACGTGGATGGTGTGACGGGCGGGTATAATTTTCAGCACGCGTGGACCAGCGGATTTATCGCGGCCCGCCACCTGGGCTGAAGCGGCCTTTTCCGGTTGCGCCGGCCGCCCGGGCCGGCGGGTGGTCCAGCTGGCCCTTGAGCCGGGTAAAGGCCCAGGCTGTGGCCGGGAGCGCCAGCAAGGCCAGCAGGGACCAGGGGCTTCGGGTCTGCCACCAGAGCAAAGCCGTCAGCAGTCCGGCGTAGACAGGGTAGGTGAACAGCAGCAGGGCCATCAGCAGGGAATCGTAGTGGTCCGTATGCCCGCCGCGGCGCAGGGCCCAGTTTTTAGCCGGCAGGTAGAGCGGGGCGTGTAGCAGCCAGCCCAGGGCGGCGGGCATGGCGAGCAGCCACCGGGCTGTGGGCGTGACAGGGCGCTCCAGCAGGACGCGTTGCCGGTCGAGGTCCGACCGGCTGATCTCCGGCACGAGCCGGCTTAACTGCCCCTGCAGCAGTTGGTTGAACCGCACCAGGCGTTGTCCTTCGGTAGCCAGGCCCTCCAGGTCCACCTGACGGATCGGGTCGCCGAAATCCAGCAGCAGATTCTTGCCGAATCGCCGGAACGAGCTGTAGGTAAGGGCCACCGGCAGCACCTCCAGGGGGATATTCTCTTCCCAGCTGCGCACCGCCAGGCGGGCCGTTCCCTTTCGCAGGGGGCGCAGGTGCCACTCGTTGACGCATTTTCCCTCACTGAAGATCAGCACGATGTTGCCGCGGCGGAAAAGTTCCAGGCAGGTATCAAAGGTCCTGTAATTTTCACCGAGGTTTTCCACGCCTTCACTGGTGCGGTACACCGGGAGAATTTTCAGCTTTCCCAGCAGCCGGTTCAGCCAGGGGTGGCGGAATACATCGCCGCGCGCCAGGGAATAAATGGGGCGTTCAAACAAGGCGTCCAGGATCACCGCATCCAGAAAGGAATTCGGGTGGTTGCAGGCCAGCAGCAGCGGGCCCCGGGACCGCAGCGCCTCCGGCCGGTTAATCCGGATGTGCCGGCAGAACAGCAGCATGGCCAGCCGGACGATTCCTTTCAATGCCCTGTACAGCAACGCCTTTTTAGGGTGAATATAAGGCAGGGGTCCCAGTGCCGGGCATGCCGCCCGGAACAAAATTTCCAGCCCCTTGGCTGTCAGGGAATTGACCGGACCCGGGCCCGGAAAAAATAGGCTCCCTCCGGCGCCAAAGCCGGAAAGTTTATGGTATCTTTGCTGCCCCGAATTTTAAACCCTCGGGATACGATCATGTTAGAAAATCTGATTACTAAACAACTAAACGCTGATGCACAGGAGCCTGCTGCTTCACCCGCCGGTGAGCAAGTGGCTACAGCGACACCTACTGCACCTGTGACGGCTCCCGTTGAGACGGCGCACGACGATTTTGACTGGAGCATTGACAAACGCAATGTGGCTTCTTACAGCCGCGATGAAAAAGAGAAGTACGACAAAGTGTATGAAAATACATTTGTTACCATCAATGACGGGGAACTGATCAAGGGTACGGTTGTCGGCCTGACCAAGACGGACGTAGTGCTCAACATCGGTTTCAAGAGTGATGGCCTGGTTTCCTTCAATGAGTTCCGCGACCAGCCGAACCTGAAGATCGGGGACGAGGTGGAAGTCATGGTGGTTGAAAAAGAAGACCGGGATGGGCACCTGAACCTCAGCCGCAAGCAGGCCCGCATTACACGTGCCTGGGAGCGTATCGTGGAGGTACACAAGACCGGGGAAGTGATTACCGGGGTGGTTACCAGCAAGACCAAGGGTGGACTGATCGTCGATGTGTTCGGCATGGAGACCTTCCTGCCCGGATCCCAGATCGATGTCAAGCCGGTTACCGATTATGACCAGTTCGTCGGCAAGACCATGGAGTTCAAGGTGGTGAAGATCAATGAAGCCATCAAAAACGCAGTGGTATCCCACAAGGCCCTGATCGAAAGCGATATCGAGGCCCAGCGTGCCGAAATCATGAGCAAGCTGGAAAAAGGCCAGGTACTCGAGGGAACCGTGAAGAATATCACCGATTTCGGTGCCTTCATGGACCTGGGTGGTCTGGACGGCCTGTTATATATCACCGATATTTCGTGGGGTAGGATTTCCCATCCCAGCGAAGTGCTGAAGCTCGACCAGAAGGTCAATGTCGTCGTACTGGACTTCGACGACGAGAAGAAGCGCATCAGCCTGGGCCTGAAGCAGCTGACTCCCCATCCCTGGGACGTGCTGCCGCCGCACATTGCGGAAGGCCATATCGTCAAGGGTCGTGTGGTCAACATCGAAGATTATGGTGCGTTCCTGGAAATTCTGCCGGGTGTGGAAGGCCTGGTGCACGTCAGCGAAATCACCTGGGCCAATACGCCGATCAACGCCAAGGAGTTCTTCAAACTGGGCGACGAGCATGAAGCCAAGATTGTTACCCTGGACAAGGATAACCGCAAGATGAGCCTGTCCATCAAGCAGCTTTCACCCGATCCCTGGAGTGACATCGAGGTGAAGTTCCCCGTGGGCAGCCGCCACAAGGGCCTGGTCAAGAACATTACCCCCTACGGGGTGTTCGTGGAACTTGCTCCCGGCATCGGAGGCATGATCCACATCAGCGACCTGAGCTGGCTGAAGCGGTTCAACCATCCTTCCGAATATACCAAGGTGGGCGAGCACATCGATACGGTGATCCTGGGCATAGACAAGGATAACCGCAAACTGCAGCTCGGCCATAAGCAGCTGGAGGAAGATCCCTGGAACACGCTCCAGGATACCTTCGCCATCGGCAGCATCCATGAGGGAACGGTCATTCGCCGCGACGACAAGGGGGCGATTGTGCAACTCCCCTACGGCCTGGAAGGTTTTGCTCCCAACCGCCACCTGAACAAGGAAGACGGTAAGAGCATCGGAGCCGATGAAACCGCCCAGTTCATGGTGATCGAATTCGACCGCAACGAAAAACGGATCGTTTTATCGCATACCCGCATCTGGGAACAGGCGCATGTCGAGGAAAAGGAGAGTGCCCGCAAGGAAGCACGCGTCGAAGCCGAGAAGACCAAGAAGGCGGTAAAGAACATCCAGAAC
This sequence comes from Chitinophagaceae bacterium, assembly GCA_035549175.1. Classification (GTDB taxonomy): domain Bacteria; phylum Bacteroidota; class Bacteroidia; order Chitinophagales; family Chitinophagaceae; genus DASTSN01. The sequence continues at coordinate 12,061 of DASZRL010000009.1, forward strand.
AAGGTGGAAAAGGCTACCCTGGGCGACCTGGGTGTCCTGGCCGACCTGAAGAAGAAGATGGAGAGCGGCGAGGCCGGAAAAACAGAAAACCCGGAATCCAAGTAAGCCTGGCTCCGGTTCAACCGCATACTGGCAAAACCCCGGCAGTCGCCGGGGTTTTTTTTACGCCAGTTCGGAGCCGGGAGAAGTAAAATCTATTCGCTAAATTGAGGGCTGAACAGCGCCTGGCCATATGAGCAAACTGACTGAAAAATTGAAGCGCGTCCGGATCGTCAAGGCTTTCGTGTATGCCGTAGTGGGGATTCTGTCCTATCCCGGACTGGTGTGGGTAAACCGCCTGAAAATTTCCGGGACCGAGCATTTGCGCAAACTGCCCCGGCGCAATGTCCTTTTTGTGAGCAATCACCAGACCTACTTTGCGGACGTCATCACCTTCCTGCATATCTTCTGCGCGGTAAAGTGGCGCAAGCAGAACCGCCTGGGGATCCCGTATTACCTGTTAAATCCATTCACCAATGTGTATTATGTCGCTGCCGAACAGACCATGAAAGGCAGCTGGATCAGCCGCTTTTTCACCCTGGCAGGCGGTCTGACCGTCAAGCGGGCCTGGAATAAGGAATCCCGGGAGGCGCGTAAAGGCCTGGATCCTTCCGATACCCGCAAGATCGCGCGGGCGCTGGAAAACAGTTGGGTGATCACTTTTCCCCAGGGAACAACCAAGCCCTTTGCTCCGGGCAGGAAGGGGACTGCCTATATTATCAAACTGACCCGTCCCGTGGTCGTTCCGGTAGTGATCAACGGATTCTGGAGGGCCTTCAACAAGAAAGGGCTGAAGTTCAAAAAGCGGGGGGTCACGCTCTCCGTCCGGTTCAAGGAACCCCTGCAAATCGACTACGAGGCACCCTCCGAGGTCATTCTGGACCAAATCATGGATGCCATTGAACAGAGCCGTTCCTACATGATGCGGGGTGCCCATCACCGCCTGGCGTCCTCGGCGGGGGCAGGACCGGCCGAAGCCTGAGAAATCAATCCTTGATAAATAGCGCCCGGAGCTCGGCCGCGTCATCGGGCTTCATTTTTCCACCCAGGATCAGGCGTACCTGGCGGCGGCGCAGGGCGCTATCAAAGAGGGCCTTTTCTTCCTCGGTTTCAGGAACCAGCACTGGTACTTTACGGGGTTTGCGGTTGGGATCCAGGGCCACAAAGGTGTAATACGCCTCGTTGCTCTTGTATTTATACTGGTGGGTCAGGTCCTCCCCCCAGACCCGCAGGTGGATCTCCATAGAACTATTGAAAGCACGGGTTACCTTGGCTTCAATATGCACCACGTTACCCAGTTTGATGGGATTTTCAAACGAGATGTTGTCGACGGAGGCCGTCACAACCGGGGCGTTGCAGTGTTTCTGGGCGGATAGCGCTGCGGCGATGTCCATCCAGTACATCAGGCGTCCTCCCATCAGGTTGCCGAAGATATTGGTATCATTAGGCAGAACGAGTTCGGTCATCACTGTCAGACTCTGGCTGGCCTTTCTGGGTTCCATATGCGTATAAAATATACGCAAATATACGCAGCAGCCGGCTCCTACGCCTGTTCCGCGACGGCTGACCGGACTTCTTTTTTCGCGAGCAGCGACTCGCATTTTTTCCAGTAGGCGAAAAAGGACGAGTAAAAACCCTGTACCGAAGGAAAAATCCAGTCCCTCGGATCCCGGATGCCCGGGTAATGGGTGAATGCCGGGTGTTCCCGGGAATAGATGGCCGGGAACTGCGCCAGCCCGGGGATCTCCTGCACCTCACCGGTAAATACCTGGAGGCCCTCCACGTTGGCGGCCAGGTCCAGCAGGAAGCGGATCACCCGCTCACTGACCGGGAACTGCCGGAAGTGGGAGGGTTCCAGCAGCAGGACGCGGTTGGCAGGCTGACCGGCCCGCCACCGGGGATCCAGGTTATAGCTGTTATACAGCAGCAGGGGAAGCGACGGATCCAGGCTAAGTGAACCCGTCTGCGGCAACCGGGAAGTCAACGGAGGAACCAGGGTGTCCTGCAGTGGTGCCGGGATGGGAGCTGACCGCAGCTCCTCATACGACCGGTCCAGGAACGTGCCCTGCTGGGCAGATAGGGTAAACCGGTTGATGTTATCCTGGTTGCAGTAATAGGTACGGCCGTTGAAGGTGCCGGCGACCCACTGCCAGTTACCGGTGTTGCTGGCCAGGTCCCCGTCCAGCAGGTGATAATACATCCAGCGGGACGGAAGCTGCCAGTAGGCCTTCGCGACATTGCAGGTAATGGAGGCTACATACATGCGCAGGTGATTGTGCATATAGCCGGTTTCATAGAGACCCCGGATGGCCGCATCGACGGCCTGGATGCCGGTAGCTGCCTGCTCAACGGCCCGGGGAAGCCGGTTGTGCTGGACCCCGGTGTGGTGGCGGCGGATATCATTGAACAGGTCGTCTCCCAGATGCTGCCAGGCACG
>DASZRL010000010.1:0-28513 GCA_035549175.1 Chitinophagaceae bacterium
CCACCATTAGGTTCAGCAAGCAGACTTCCTACCCATTTCCCGGTACCAGGGCGATCGATTCGATTTCCGGCCGACGGTACCAACCGGTCATGCCGGAGTATATCTGTATTTCCATGGGCCGGAACCCGGATAAACCACAAGGTTTTATATCTTTAGTGCATCCCGGATACCGGAGGACGGGGTGCCCAGGACGGCACGTCGCCAAAGCATAACCTTTAGCGCTCCTCGGATAACCCGTCAATTCACCAGAAACGCCCATAAGCAATATAATATATGCGAAAACTGATTTCTTTTATGCACATATCGCTGGACGGGTTCGTGGCAGGCCCGAACAGGGAAATGAACTGGATTACAGTGGATGAAGAAATTTTCGATCATGTTGGCAGGCGGATCAGCCAGACAGACACAGCCTTATACGGAAGGACCACGTATCAGATGATGGAAAATTACTGGCCCACCGCTGCAGACAAGCCCAATGCCTCCAGGCACGACAGGGAGCATGCCGCCTGGTATAACAAGGCGCATAAGATTGTCCTGTCCAATACCCTGAAAAAGGAAGAGCTGGCTAACAAAACAATCATAGGAGATAAGCTTTCCGACAGGATCCTGGCAATAAAGCAACAGCCAGGTACTGAAATCCTGGTCTTTGGTAGTCCGACAGCAACACATTCCCTTATGCAGCTAAGCCTGATTGATGGATACTGGCTATTTGTGAATCCAATCATCCTGGGGCGAGGCATACCCTTGTTTAAGGATACCAGGGAGAAAATAAAGCTGAACCTGTTGACCACCCGTCAATTTAGTTCCGGGGTAACCGAACTCAGTTATATGGTGGACAGCCTATGAAGAGTGAATAACCCTGGCTTGGCTTTAATACCAACAAGGTGGGTCATTCGGCAGTATACCGGTTTGAACAACTGAAACGGCCTTCAATTAATTTTTCCGGATAATTATTATCTTACTGAGGTCCTAGGTTAAGAAGGGGAAACATAAACTATTATGCCAAGCCAGTAGAAAGACGCATGAAACGGCCAGGTGTCTTAGTCCCTATACGACTGAACTAAAATTGTAAATCAATTTAGTCACAGTACATTTAGGAAGTATGACCAAGACAAGACGCCAATTTTCACCGGAGGAGTAGTACAGTATCCTCCAGGAATCGGAACGGGCCGGGTTCACGGAGACCTGCCGCAAGTACAACCTGGCCGGCTCGGTATTAACGTATTGGAAAAGAAAATACCCTCCAAAGGCAAAGAAGGGTTAAAGATATCTTATAAAAGGGTAGACCCTCAGATGCGGGCACTGGAAGAAGAAAATGCCCGGCTTAAAAAAATAATCGCCGACCAGGCCCTGGAACTGGAATTCAAAACCGAGCTTTTGAAAAAAAACGATGCCCATTACCAGAAAGTAAGAAAATGATCGAGCAGTATAAAGACAAGGCAAGTGTTGAAAAGCTTTGCCTTTGGGCTGATGTTGCCCAAAGCAGCCTGTATTACCATGCCCTTACTGGTCACAAAGGAATCAGGCCCGGTACACATACCATGACAGCAAGCTTTGGATTGGTAGAAAACAGCGCGGTGGTAGAACAAATACGAGCAGTCCTTTCCATGGATTATTGTGTGTACGGATACCGTAAAATGACCGAAGAGCTGAAGGATTTGCAGTACCTGATCAACCACAAAAAAGTATACCGGTTGATGAAAGAAAACCGGTTATTGAGTGGCAAGCGTATCACCGTGGAGGGTAAAAGAAAATGGGTAAGGCACCACCGAATCGAAGCAAAACGTCCCATGGAGTATTTATGCCTTGACATAAAATACATTTGGGTGGAAGGTGAGCGCCGCTGGTATTACCAGCTGGCCATCATGGACGTTTTCAGTCGCAGGATCCTGTGCTGGATCTTTCAACGCAGTTTCCGCAGCAAGAATGTTGTTGCCTTAATGCGCTGGCTGGACCTGCGTTTTGGCCTTAAAGGCGTAATCATTCGAAGTGACAATGGCTCCCAATTTATCGCCCATAAGGTGCGTGAAGTATTGCAGTCATTGGAGGCACAACAGGAATTTACGCATATCGCTACGCCTGAGGAAAATGCATATATCGAAGCCTTTCATTCCATCCAGCAAAGGGAGTTAATCGACCGCCATAGTTTTTCAAGCTATTATGGGGCTAAACAGCACATAGAAAAATACTTACCCTGGTACAACTGTAAAAGAAAGCACGGTACGATCGTGCTATATCACCCCTGTGCAAAAATAGGCACAGGACTTCTCCTGGCCAACTGCTAGGCCACCATTTGCGCCGGGGACGGTGGACTTGTCAAGGCCGGACAGCCAGGCCGGGTGGGAAGGGTCCGCTATGTATAGCCTTGACAAGTACAGCGAACCGGCCTATCGTCGCCTAACAGGTGACCAGGATATCGATCATTTAGTAGCAAACCATTTTGAAAAAACTGTCCAGTCTATCGGGGGTTAAGACACCCCGAAAAATTAGTTTTTGAAAATAATTTGTTTCGAACCTAGCGGGTAAATGAAGTGGTATTGCTGATAGCCAATGCTGATAAGGATTCAAGCCGTTCTAAAAAGAAATTGGCTCCCATTTTTGGGAGCCAATCCTATCAGGTGCCCAGGACTGGATTCGAACCAGCACACCTCGCGGCGCCGCCACCTGAAGACGGTGCGTCTACCAATTTCGCCACCTGGGCGGTACTTGGGGGTGCAAATATAGGGGAATATTCAGTTTTTTTCCAAATTTTTACCTGATCTCCATCCAATTAATACGACCCCCAGAATTACCAGCAGGGTTCCCAGGATCTGGGCGGCAAATATCCTTTCCCCCAGCACGAGATTAGCCTGGACGATCGTGGAAACGGGTCCGATGGCAGAAATAATGGCCACATTATTGGAGCCGATTTTCTTCATGCCTGCGGAAAGCATGAAACTGGGAATGACCGTGGCCAGGATGGCCAGGGCCAGCCCGTACCAGGCATATGCCGGAGAGCCTATGAGACTGGAAACCTTACCGGAAATGGCGAAATGCAGGAAGACGCCGGCGGAGGCGGCGAGCATGGCATAGGCGGTGAATTGCGTGGCCCCCACCTGGGGTATGAGGCGACCGCTGCCGGCAATGTAAATGGAATAGGTAATGGAACAGGCAAAGATCAATAAACTGCCCCCAAAAAAGTGCGAAGTTCCGGTATCCAGGTGCAACTCACCCAGATAGGCCAGCAGGATACCTGCATAGGTCAGGACAAGCGCCCAACGCTGAACGGGAGTGATTCGTTGCCGGAAGACAAACGCATTGATCAGGACGGCAAACGTGGGATATAGGAATAGAATCAGTCTTTCCAGGCCGGCCGAAATATACTGCAGCCCCAGAAAATCAAACAGGCTGCTCAGGTAATAGCCAAACAAGCCCAGGGTGATCACCTGAACCCACTGACGCCGGGACAGGCGGGAGGCCGTTTGCCTGGCACTTCCCAACCACGCGGCAAGCAGGTAGAAAGGCAGCGAAAACAGCATACGCAGGGTGAGCAGCGTGAGGGCGTCTACCTGCGTATGTCCGAAGGCCAGCTTGACCAGGATGGCCTTTGTCGAAAACAAGACCGCGCCGGCCAGGGTGATCAGGAAGCCTGAAAGCGATTGCGCGGGGCTGGGCTGGCTGGGTGGCAAGGTTGTCGGCATGAAAAAAGGCGGCGGGATACAGAGGCCCTGGCCGGTTATACGGAAACATTAAAATCCCGCAGGGCGTCGTTCAAGCTGGTCTTCAGATCGGTACTGGGCTTACGCTGTCCGATGATCAGGGCGCAACCGACCTGGTATTCCCCGGCAGGAAATTTTTTCGGGTAGGTCCCCGGAATCACCACGCTTCGGGCCGGAACCCGGCCACGATACTCTTTCGCCTGCGGCCCGCTAACATCGATGATCTTGGTGGACTGGGTCAACACCACATTAGCCCCCAGGACAGCCTCCCTTTCGACTACCACGCCTTCCACCACGATGCTCCGGCTGCCGATAAAACAGCCGTCCTCAATAATTACCGGGGAGGCCTGCAGGGGCTCCAGGACCCCGCCGATACCTACTCCGCCGCTGAGGTGAACCCCTTTTCCGATCTGGGCACAACTGCCGACCGTGGCCCAGGTGTCCACCATGGTGCCTTCATCCACATAGGCACCGATATTGACATAGGATGGCATCAGGACCACATTGCGGGCCAGGTAGGCTCCATGCCGCGCTACGGCATGCGGCACCGCCCGTACGCCCAGGTCGCGGTAATTCTTTTTCAGGGGCATCTTATCGTAAAATTCAAAAGGCTCCAGTTGCCAGGTATGCATTTGCTGTATCCCGAAGTACAACAGGATGGCCTGTTTTACCCATTCATGGACTTCCCATCCGTTTTCCCCGGGGGAAGCCACCCGGAGCCTACCCTTATCGAGCTCCTCGATTACGGCATGCACGGCATCTGAATACTTCAGCTCTTTCAGCAGGTCGCGGTTGGCCCAGGCCTGGGTAATTAATTCTTTCATTTCCTGTACTTTTTTGCAAACATACTTCATGCCGTTGAAATAGAGAGGATTAACGGAACCTGGCTCATTGAATGCCCGGCGGACAGGCCATCCGGCCGATCTTTTGGCCCTATTGGGCGATTGGCCACACTGGAAAAACCAACTTTTACGTTTTTTACGGCAAATCCAACGCATGAAAACTACCATTTACCGTTTATTGGTAACCGTGTTGCTGATTCCGTCCCTGACCATGGCCCAGCAATCAGACCCGGATGCGACCCAATCTTTCGGGTATGCCGGACTGCAATATCTCTCCAATAATGTCTACCTGGGAAGGAAAGACTCCGCGGGACTCTCTTACATCACCCCCCTGATCGGATACCATCACCGGTCCGGTTTTTATATCCAGGGAGGCGCTTCCTACGCTCCGGCCTCAACCGCTTCCCGCATTGACGTGGTGTCCCTGGAGGCAGGCTATGATTTCAGCCTGGGAAGCCAGTTTAACGGAGGCTTCTATGCCGGAAAATATTTCTATGATGCCTCCAGCTATGCCATCCGGTCAGAGGTGAATACCAGCGCAGGAGCCTATGCCCAGTATGACCCCGGGGTTGTTTCGCTGGAAGCAGGGATCAGCACCCAGTTGGGAAGTGCCACCGACTGGGTAGCGGAAGGAGGCCTCAGCCGCGAGGTGGATGCCCTGGATAACCGGCTTTCCTTTACTCCCGGCTTTAAATTCAATGCCGGAACTCAAAACTTTTATGACCAGTACTACAAACATGGCCGGTCCCGGAACGTTCACAAGCGTAATCGGAATGGGGGCGGAGGCGCCACGGCTGTCATTCAAGTGGTGTCGGCCAATGCGTTTACCATTATGGACTATGAAGCCAGCCTTCCTGTGAAATACGAAACGAACCGGTGGCGGCTGACCTTTACGCCAACCTATTTTATTCCCGTACACCCCGCCACCCTGAAGGTCAATAACGTCCTGACCTCGGAAGCCCTGCAGAACAGCTGGGTCGTACAACTGGAAGCCGTCATAAAATTCTGATCAGTCGGGTAGGGGGAGACTCAGATAATCCGGTAGTTCTTGTAATCGAAATAGCGCCGGCCGGTTAGTTTTTCCAGGGCGTCCTTAAACCGGTCCTTCAGGCGGGGACGGTTCTTGGAGATATCATAACTGAAGTGCCAGTTTTTTCGTGCGATCAGGTCCTGCATGACGGCCGGGTGGGTCCCCTCAAACCGCCTGAGAACATCAATCTGCCCGTAATCGAATTCATTTTCGTCGAAAACCACCTGATTCTCATCGTATCCGTGCTCGCTCCAGTATTTGGTTACGCCGACCGCTTTGTTTTGCATGGCCCGGGGTTCACGGACCCAGCCGTAATGATAGATCCAGGCATCGATCGGCTTCACGCGTAACTTTTGATTGTCCCCCTTGCGGAATCCCTGGGCATCCCGGTAGGAATAAATGCTTCGGTCGTTGCGGATGACCCGGATTTCCTTTCGGTACCATCGCGAGGAAGCCCCCACATAGTCATAGGATCCCCAGAAAGGTAGTAGTTGAAAAGCAGGCCGTCCACCCGGGGATCGTCGCGGTAGGTAGTCATGGCCTGACGAACCGTGTCCAGGTAGCGTTCATGCATGACTTCATCCCCCTGGATGTAAAAGGCCCAGTCGCTATCGGCTGCCACGGCGGCAAATGCCTTATTGGTTTCATCAGCCAAAACCCGGCCTCCCGTCTTCAGGCTTTCATCCCATACCGTATCGAGGATCCGTATACGGGATTCCTTCAGGGATTCAATCAGTTCCCGCGTCCCGTCCTGGCAGTCCCCTACGGCAATGACAAATTCGTCGCAGAGCGGAAGAACCGACCGAATGGCTGGCAGGATGGGATAGCCGTAGCGTACGGCATTTTTAATAAAGGAGAATCCGGATACCTTCATGGAGATGGCTTTGTTGGCAGGCTGATCATTCCGTGAGGAACGGAAGCCAGGCAGTCAAAAATAGGTAAATTCATCATGCTCCGCACGCTGGCCGTTGCGACGGGACAGCCTTCGATCGATATTTCCGGAAGCCGGGTTTAGCTTCCATTTGATAAATTGCGGTCAATACCGCGTGCATGAACATCGGATTTGATGCCAAACGGGCCTTCCATAATACCACCGGGCTGGGCTATTACAGCCGGACCCTGATCCGGCTGCTGGCCAGGTATTATCCGGAACATGCGTATTACCTGTTCAATCCCCGGCCTTCCGGCAGGTACCGTTTCAGCGATCCCGGTGTGCAGGAAGTGCTGCCGGCAACCCGGCTGGACCGGATGTTTTCATCCTGGTGGCGAAGCCACCGGGTGAAACGGGATTTGGGCCGCCTTTCCATAGGCCTGTATCATGGACTCAGCCACGAGGTGCCGATCGGAATAGCCGCCACCGGTATCAGGTCGGTGGTTACCATCCATGATCTTATCCACGAGCGGTTCCCCGGTCAGTATAACCCCATTGATGTCAGGATTTATTCGCGCAAATTCCGGTATGCCTGCCGGACAACGGACCATATTATCGCTACCAGTGAACAGACCCGGCAGGACATCCTGGCCTTCTACCGGACCAACCCTGAAAAGATTACGGTCTGTTATCAGAGTTGCGATCCGGCCTTTTCCCAGGAGGTGCCGCAGGAGCTGCGCAAACGGGTGGCTTCCAAATACAGACTGCCGGCTGAGTACATCCTGTATGTCGGGTCCGTTATCGAACGCAAAAACCTGCTGGGTCTGTGCAGGGCCCTGCAGGTTCTGGGAGCTGACCGGGTTCCCCCGCTGGTCGTGGTGGGAACGGGACGGGGCGCCTACTACAGGTCGGTCAGGTCTTTTATCGATCAGCAGCAGCTCGGTGAACGGGTCTGGTTTCTGTCGGAGCGCCCGGAAGCAATGAAGGAACCGGACTACCTGGGCACGCAGGACCTGGCGGCCATTTACCAGTCAGCCTCCGCGCTGGTCTACCCTTCTTTTTTTGAGGGATTCGGCCTGCCCGTACTGGAGGCGATCAGCGCCGGTCTGCCGGTCATTACGTCGCGGAGTTCCTGCCTGCCTGAGGTGGGGGGGACGGCTGCGGTGTATGTCGACCCAGCCCAGCCTGAATCCATTGCAGATGCCCTGGAAAGGGTCCTCAGCCAGGAATCCCTGCGCCGGGACATGATTGCCCGGGGGCGGGAGCACGCCCGGCTTTTTGCACCGGACAGGTATGCCCGGTCGGTCATGCAGGTATATCAATCCATATGGTAAGTTTCGAGGATGATATAAAACAGGCCCTCACAGTCCTCCAGTCCGGGGGCCTGATTCTCTATCCGACTGATACCGTCTGGGGCATTGGTTGCGATGCCACCCATGCCGGGGCGGTTGCCCGGATATTTTCCCTGAAGAACCGTCCGGACCAGAAGGCGATGATTGTCCTGGTGGCCGAGGAGCGGGATGTATTGCGGTATACGGCCAGCCCCGATTTGCGCGTGTTTGATTACCTGCGACAGTCAGCCAGGCCCACCACCGTCATCTACCCGCAGGCGGTCGGGCTTGCCGAAAACCTGGTCGCCCCGGATGGAAGTATCGCCATCCGGATATGCCGGGATCCTTTTTGCAAGAGCCTGCTGAAGCGGTTTCGAAAGCCCCTGGTCTCCACCTCAGCCAATCTTTCGGGTAATCCATCCCCCGCTGGGTTCGCCGACATTGACCCGCGCATCCGCGCCGGAGTGGATTATGTGGTGAAGTACCGCCAGACGGAGAAGGGGCAGGCCGCACCTTCCCGTTTGATCCAATGGAATCCGGACGGCTCGGTTACGGTGCTTCGGGAATGACGCGGATTACCACCGGAGCTGATCGGAAGTCCCGGCCGGCAGCGTAGCGGTCCTGCCGGAGGCTGCGTATACTTATCCTATCTTTGCGGCGCTATGGACATCAATTGTACCGAACGGGAGTTGTTTTTGTTCAGAAAGGTCGCCCATGCCGCCCAGGAACTTGGCCTGGAGACCTACCTGATCGGGGGATTTGTACGTGATAAACTGATAGGCCGGCCCTCCAAGGACGCCGATATTGTCTGCGTGGGGGACGGGATTGCGCTGGCCCATGCCGTGGCTCAGCGATTCGTACCCAAGCCCACCGTTAATTTTTTCAAAACCTACGGAACCGCGCATATCCGGGTGCCCTTCGAACGAAAGGAGGCAGTGTGTTCCGGACAGGTTGCCGAAACAGCTGGCGAAACGGACGGTTTCGACCTGGAATTTGTAGGCGCCCGTAAGGAAAGCTACCAGACCCATTCCCGTAACCCGCTGGTAAGCCCCGGAAGTCTCCAGGATGACCAGAACAGGCGGGATTTTACGATTAATGCCCTGGCCATCAGCTTAAACGAATCGGATTATGGTCGGCTGATCGATCCGTTCGGCGGGCTCAGGGATCTGGAAAACCGGATCCTGCGAACGCCCCTGGATCCAGCCACGACCTTCAGTGATGATCCCTTACGCATGATGCGGGCCGTTCGTTTTGCCACCCAGCTCGGCTTTACCATCGAAGAAAAGACCCTGGCATCCATCCGGGAGCACGCCGATCGGATACGAATTGTGTCTCAGGAACGTATTACGGATGAATTAAACAAGATAGTGAGCGCGCCGAGACCATCCATCGGTTTCCAGCTGCTGTATGATACCGGCCTGCTTCACCTGATCCTGCCGCAAATGGTTGACCTGGCGGGGGCTGAATACAAGGACGGGAAGGGGCATAAAGATAATTTTCACCATACGCTGCAGGTGCTCGACAATGTGGCCGAAAAGTCTCCCGATCTCTGGCTGCGGTGGGCAGCGATTCTTCATGATATCGCCAAGCCGCTGACCAAACGGTTCGAAGAAGGCCACGGATGGACCTTTCATGGACATGAGGTAGTGGGTGGCAGAATGGTTGACAGGCTATTTGCCAGGCTGCGTCTGCCCCAAAATGAAAAAATGCGCTTCGTCCGTAAGCTGGTGGAATTACACCTGCGGCCGATTAGCCTGACCAAGGAAAATATAACCGATTCTGCCATCCGCAGACTGCTGTTTGACGCCGGGGAGGATTTTGAATCCCTGATGCTTCTCTGCGAGGCGGATATCACCTCCAAGAACCGCATAAAAGTGAAAAAGTACCTGGAGAATTTTCAACTGGTTCGCAAACGGTGCCAGGAAGTGGAGGAGAAGGATCGCATACGCAACTGGCAGCCCCCGATTACCGGGGAAATGATCATGGAACTGTTCAATCTTCCCCCCTCCAAGCCGGTGGGCGATTTAAAAACCGCAATCCGGAATGCCATCCTGGACGGGGAAATTCCCAATGAATACGAGGCGGCCTATGAATTTCTGCTGCGCAAGGCCGGGGAAATGAACCTGCAGCCGGTCAGGTAGCAGCCAAAATTGCTTATTTTTGTTATGTAATCAAGCCTTTATTCATGGCAATTCTACGATTCAGGGTCTATTTTGAAGAAGACGACAGCGTTTACCGGGACGTGGCCATCCGCCATACCCAGCATTTTAAGGATCTGCATGACGCAATTCTGAAGGCCTTTGAATTTGACAACAAGCATAAGGCCACGTTTTACCGCAGCAACGACAATTGGCAGCGTGGCCGGGAAATTACCCTGGAAAAATATGACCGGGAGTACAAAGCGCCCCCTTTGCTTATGGCGGAAACGCCGATTGGTTCAGAAATCCGGAATCCCAACCAGAAATTTGTTTACCAGTACGACTTCAATAAGAACTGGATCTTCCTGGTCGAACTCATTAACGTCAGCAAGGAGGAGAATCCCAAACTAACCTATCCGGCCGTCCTGCGGGCGGAAGGAATAGCCCCGAGCCAGTATGGGACCAAAAGCCTGCTGGGGGAAAAATTCGCTGACGTCGAAGAAAAATACGACCTCACCCAGGATGCCGAAGGATTCGGCGAAGAGGGCGAGGAAGCCGAAGGATCCAATCTGGGGGAAGAAACCCGGGAGGAAGACGATCTTTAGCCCGGTTCCTACTATTATTCACTCTCGTCCCCCTAAGATTCAGGAATCAATGCGAGGAATCGAACCGTGATACAGGAATCTGCCAAGACTGTGATCGTGGTGGTCGGCCCCACAGCCGTAGGGAAAACGGCAGCCGCCATAGCCCTGGCCGAAAGGCTGGGTACGGAAATCCTATCGGCTGACAGCCGGCAATGTTACCGGGAACTGGATATCGGGGTAGCACGTCCTGCGCCCGGGGAATTGGCCCGGGTCCCTCACCATTTCATCGCCTCCCACAGCATACGGGATACCGTACACGCCGCTGAATTCGAATGGTATGGTATGCAGAAAGCCCAGGAAATCTTTTCGCGGCATAACCAGCTGATCCTGGCCGGAGGTACCGGCTTGTACGTTCGCGCTTTTTGCGAGGGGCTGGATGATATCCCGGAGGTGCCCGGATCGGTTCGGGATCGCGTCCGGGAAGGATACCGGGCTTTCGGACTGGCCTGGTTACAACAGGAAGTCGCCCGGAAGGACCCCGCCTTTCTGCGGCACGGAGAAATGAAAAATCCGCACCGTCTTTTGCGCGCTCTGGAAGTGGCCGAATCGACGGGAAAATCCATCCTGGAATTCCGCAAGAGGCAGCCGCGTCAGCGGGATTTCAACCTGGTCAAGATAGGTCTTGAATTAGCCCCTGACCTGCTGTGGCGAAACATTCAGGTGCGGACCCAGGCGATGGTGCAGCGCGGCCTGGTGGAGGAGGTGGTGAACCTGGTGCCCCACCGGCAACTGAACGCATTGCAGACGGTGGGATATGCCGAGATATTCGAGTACTTGGACGGCAGGTTCAGTTTGGAGGAAGCGGTCGGGCGCATTGCCCTGCACACCCGGCAATATGCCAAGCGCCAACTGACCTGGTTCCGCAAGGATCCTTCGATTACCTGGTTTGCGCCCGAGGATTTGGAGGGCATGATGAATTTTTTGCATACTAAATTCATCGAATAGCCCGCTTCCATTATGTATGAACGGTAAAATAACCTGATCAATTTTTTGCCTGCTTTACCCTCACATACTGCGCTGAATGCTATAATTTTGCGTGCTGTTTCTGAACCGTCTCTTACCATTAACCGTTATCTGTGCATATTACCCCTTAACTGACCCCGCCCGACCGGCGTGGTGACAGGTTGTTTTAATGGTTAATTTCTAAAGCCCAGCATAAAACATGAACGGAATGAAGGTTATTGGCCTTATCGCTTTTGTGATAGGTATTACAGCAGCCGCCTCTGCCCAGGTGGAGCGGGAATCCCAGGATCTGTCCGAATCCGGCAACATTAAATTAAACCGGAATAAGGTATACGGCAAACTGGTGGACGCATCGCACAAGGGGATTGCGGCCGCATCGGTGGAATTGTATGGCAGCCGGACCCAGGATCCGGACGCCGGCCGGGATACCCTGCTGGCCGTGGTATTGTCCAAAACCAACGGGGATTTCCGGTTTTCTGGATTCCCGGTCTTTTCAACCTATAAGGTGGTAATTACCGCGGTGGGGTACCAGCGGCTGGAATTACCCGTAACCCTGGCAGGACCGGGCCAGGAATCGGCCTTTGAAAAAGACCTCGGGAACCTGTCTCTGGAAACGGAAGCCCGTCAGCTGGGAATGGTTACGGTAGTAGCCCAGAAGCCCATGATGCAACTGGGCGTGGACCGGAAAGTGTTCAACGTAGAAAAGAATATCACCGCTACGGGAGGAACCGGCCTGGATGTCCTCAAGAATATCCCCTCTGTTTCGGTCAATGTGGATGGTACTGTGGAATTGCGAAACAGTACGCCAACGATCTATATCGACGGGCGGCCTACGATCCTGACCCTGGACCAGATTCCATCCGGGGATATTGAAAAGGTGGAGCTGATTACCAACCCCTCCGCCAAATTTGATGCAGCCAGTAGCGGAGGGATTATCAATATCATTCTGAAAAAAAACCGGCGGCTCGGCCTGAATGGCATTGCTTCCGCCGGTGCGGGCACGCCGGGCATCCTGAACGGAAATCTAAACCTGAGCCTGCGTCAGGGAAAGTTTAATTTTTTCGCCAGCGGAGGGTACAACCGGTCCGGGGGAGTAGCGACCGGCGAGGCCTTGCGCCAGAACAAAACGGATGGCATGGTGGACAGCTATTTTAACCAGCATTCAACCGATGACCGGCTGCGCCGGTTTCAGTCCGTCCGTTTTGGCGTGGACTACTTCCTGGATAACCGCAATACGCTTTCCCTTTCGCAAGGCCTGGTCCGCGGGCGGTTTGCCACTGATGAGACCCAAAACCAGGAAAACCTGGATGCGTCACAAACCCTGCAGTATACCGGTTTGAGGACTTCCCTGGATACCTCCGGATTTGACCGTCACAGCACCAACCTGCATTTTATTCATAAATTCCCCCAGGAAGGCAAGGAACTTTCGGCCGATGTCAATTACAACGGGGGAGGGCATCATGACAACACCCACCTTGTCAATACCTATGCGAAACCTGATGGCAGCCCGTACGCAGATCCCAATACCGTCCATAATTACGGAACGGATGGCAATAACCAGTGGACGTTCCAGGTTGATTTCACCGATCCCAGGGGGAAGGATTCCAAGTTGGAGACCGGCATGCGCAGTTATATTAATGAATACAACAGTGTGTTCAGTGCCTTCAGCCTCAACAATGGTTCGCCCGAAAAGCTGCCCCTGAGCAATGATTACAGGTATACCGAAATTATTAATGCCCTGTATGTTACCTATACCGGGAAATGGAAAGACATTGGGTATCAGCTGGGACTTCGCGGGGAACAGTCGAAGTTTGACGGGTTGCTGGTGGACAGTTCCTTTAAATTCGGGTACCAGTATCCATCCAAAATCCGCAATATCTGGGATGCCTTTTTCCCGAGTGTGTTTCTGACCAAGCCGATTTCAGACCACGCTGACCTTCAACTCAACTATTCCCGCCGGATCCGCCGTCCAAACTTCTGGCAGCTCAATCCGTTTATCGACATTTCCGATCCGCTGAACCTCCGCCAGGGCAATCCGCAACTCAAGCCGGA
The DNA here is from genome assembly GCA_035549175.1 of Chitinophagaceae bacterium. GTDB lineage: Bacteria > Bacteroidota > Bacteroidia > Chitinophagales > Chitinophagaceae > DASTSN01. Next base: position 13,570 of record DASZRL010000010.1, read on the forward strand.
GTTTACCAATTCCTTTGAACTGAACTACAGCCTGCAATATGGTCATGGCAGCAATTTGCTGGTCTCGCTGTATTACCGGAACAACCAGGGCGATATCACCGGCTACAGCGATACCCTGACCGCAGCCGAATACCAGCGACTCCACAATGCGGCAATCGATCCCAACGCCATCCTGAATACCTTCCTCAACGCACAGAGCACCAACCGCCTGGGAGCCGAATTCACCGTCCAGCAGAAAATCGGTAAAAATTTCGATATAACGCCTACCCTGGAATTTCAGTACCGGAAGGTCAACGCCCGGATCAATAACCTGGATCTCAGCAACGAGGGCTTTAACTGGTCCTCTAAACTGATTTCCAACTATAAAATTGAAACGAGTACCGCATCCTTGCTTAATAACCTGAGTTTCCAGTTGGTTGGCGAATACCGGTCACCCATGGTGATACCCCAGGGAAAGCGGGCTGAACGATACAGTGTAGACCTGGCCATGAAAAAGGAATTTCTCAAGAACCGGCGCGCCAGCCTGACCTTTAATGTGAACGATGTATTTAACACCAACCGGTATGGCACCATCTACGATACGGAAAACTTCTACCAGTATTCCTACGGCCGATGGAATGTACGCAGTTTCCGCGTTGTACTGAGTTATAAGTTCGGCAAGTCCGATTTTTCCCTGTTCAAAAAGAATTCGGGAAATAACCGGGGCGGGGAAGAGGAATAAGGCGGCTTTTCGGGGATAATGCCCCGCTCAGATTTTGAACCCGAACGTAAGGATGACATTGCCGCCGCTTCCCTTGATCCGGGCTCCCTGGAAAGGAGCATACTGGAGGCGGTAGGGAAAATTGGTATCCCGGTTTATATTCTGAACGTAGGCCAGGTCAATAAAAAGCCCTTTGTTGCGGTAACCCAATCCCCCGGTAAGCTGCAGATGGCTGCCTTTCTCCCCGTGCAGATTTTTATACGGGTTCCCGTAATAAGCACCGCCGGCTCGCACCATGAACGTGGTAAATTTCAACTCACCGCCGACCCGCAGGTTGATGGCCCCTTTGTACGCATTATCAATGGCCGTGTTGAGTTGCTTCAGATAATCTTTGGTGGACTGGTCATAGCTCGCTCCGGCGTCCTGGTGGAAGGATGACGCTTTGTAATTAATATATTCCACATCCGCTGTGACGAAACCCCGTTGCTGGGTTACATCTTCCGATTCCCGGAAAACATAGGAGGCGCTGGCTATAACGCGGTAGGGGGTGACCAGGGCATACTTGAAATCGGAAGGACCCCCGATCAGATCGTTGCTGGATTGGGTCAGCAGGCCCTGGTAGCCTTCGGTATCCGTAGTGATCGATGCATCGTATTTATCCTCCAGGCTGTAATAGGTCGGTGAATGAAAGGCCAGGCCCAGACGCAGAAAATCTGCCGGCTTGTACAGGATGCCGGCCTTCAGGTTAACGCCGACCCCGGTGGTCTTCAGGTGGTCACTGAAGGCCGCGTAATTGAACTGGTTGTTGGGGTTGTCGGTCGCGTCGGCTTCCAGGAACTCGGTCGTCCGTTCGTAGCGAAGAATGGGAATGCCCAGGGTGGCCCCGTAATAGAATTTGTCACTGATATTGGCCGCACCGGCCATCGCAAATTCGGTAATACCCCCTTTGCTGTTCAAGGTATTCTGCTGAAGCAGGCCGGTGGCTATCGGGGACCGGGTCTGAAACTGGTAATTGCCGGCTGAGCCTCCGGCCACCGTGTCTATCCAGTAGGTATTCAGGGCCAGGCTGGTTCCAAACGGATAGCTGGAAGCTACGTGGTTGGCATCGTGGTCATTGTTGTTCTGGATTTCTTCCAGGAACTTCTGGGAAAAGGAACTCTGGTTCTGGGATCCCCTGTACAGAATATTGCTGTTAAAATCAGCCAGTCGGTTCACCGCCATACTGAAGGCGCTGGAACGCAACTTTCTGCCATTATTACCGTTGCCCCATCCCATCACAAACCCGGTTGCGCCCCAGACAAACTGGTTTTTATGGTCCTTTTCGGTCCGGTCATAATAGGTCCCCCGGTTTGCCAGAAAATTGAAACCCGGTGAAAAAACCACATCGCCCGTCTTGTACATGCCCAAACCGGCCGGATTGACATAAGCGGCCGAAAGGTCTCCACCCAGCGAACCCATGGCGCCTCCAATGGCCTGTTCACGGGCCGTTCCGCCCGGAGTAACCCATGAATACCGGAGGGCGTCGGCTGGTTCCTGGGCACGGAGGGTTAGTACTGGCAACGCAAGGGTAGCTATGAAAATCAGTCTTTTCATTGGGGCTGTTTAAAATATACAGGATGGAACCGGCCGGGCTGATCTCCCGTGGAACCCGACGAGGCAGACGACTCAGGCAGGGTGTATTAAAACCTGCGGACCGGGGCGCTGCCGCCACCACCTCCGCCACCGCCGGAACGTGAGCCGGAGCTCGAAGAACTGCCGGGGCTGCTGAAGGACCGGGAGCCAGATCCCGGGTTTCCGTTATTTCCACCGAATGCGTTGCGCAAAAAGCCTCCGGCATTGGAACCTGACCTCTGGTAATTGTAATACCGGTTGGGCGCCTGATTGGTATTCGGCAGTGTCATGCTGAACTTGCGGGTGGAATAGTTTCCGCGGGTAAGCTGGGCGTTGTTGTAGGTTCCCAGGTTGTACATCCTGGGACGGCTGTACACATAGGATGTTTTGGGATTGACGATCACCCAGGGAGTATAATACGGGTTGTAATAATAGTTCCAGTACATGTAGGGATTCCAGGGGTTACCCAGGTAATAATTGTTGTAATAACTGTAGCTGTAGGGTGACCCGAAATAATATGGGTCATCGAGCTGGGACCAGAGAGCGCGGTCGCGGACCTTCATACGCAGGTACCGGTCGGAGTAATAATCCTCACCATAATACCGGTTTTCGTCCGTATTGGTCGTGACATATTCCGCCTGCGGCCGTTCCGGGGAAAAATACACGTCGTCAGGCGTCTGGCCGGATTTATAGGCCGCAGTGCAGCTGCTGAGGGCAGCTGCAGCGACGAATGCCAGTACCGGAAGGGAAGGTTTCATGGCAAATGGTTTATTCGTTTAAGATGTAAGTTACTACTTTTGTGCGACTTTTAAGGAGCCGGGCCGGGGTACCCAAACCAGACAACCCGCACCCTTATAAAGTTGCATAATCTGTTGTTAACTAAACGATAAAGATTCGCATCAGACTAAACATTTTTTATGAGCAAAGAAATTACCTCCCGAGCCGAAGATTATGCCCAATGGTATAACGATCTGGTGATTAAAGGAGGCCTGGCTGACTATTCGGCGGTCAGGGGCTGCATGGTCATAAAGCCCTACGGCTTCGCCTTATGGGAAAAAATGCAGGAGGCCCTGGACCGGATGTTTAAGGAGACAGGCCATGTTAATGCCTATTTCCCGCTGTTTATACCCAAAAGTTTCCTCAGCCGGGAAGCGGCCCATGTCGAGGGATTTGCCAAGGAATGCGCGGTAGTAACCCATTACCGGCTCAAGAGTGACCCGGCCACCGGGGGGGTGGTAGTTGACCCGGAGGCCAAACTTGAGGAAGAACTTATCGTTCGCCCGACCAGTGAAACCATTATCTGGAATACTTACCGGGACTGGGTACAGTCCTACCGGGACCTGCCGCTATTGATAAACCAATGGGCCAATGTGGTACGTTGGGAAATGCGGACCCGCCTGTTCCTGCGTACGGCGGAATTCCTATGGCAGGAAGGCCATACGGCCCATGCCACGGCGGAGGAAGCCATCCAGGAGGCACACCGTATGCTGGAGGTGTATGCAACCTTCGCCGAGGAATTTATGGCCCTGCCGGTCGTTCGCGGGGTAAAAACGGCCAGTGAACGGTTCGCGGGTGCCGAGGACACCTATTGCATTGAAGCACTTATGCAGGACGGCAAGGCCCTGCAGGCCGGGACCTCCCATTTCCTGGCACAGAATTTTGCCAAAGCCTTCGACGTAAAATTCCTCAACAAAGAAAACCAGCAGGAGTATGTCTGGGCAACGAGCTGGGGGGTGAGTACCCGGCTGATCGGCGCCCTTGTCATGGCGCACAGCGATGACCAGGGCCTGGTACTGCCCCCGCGGATTGCGCCGCTCCAGGTTGTCATTGTACCGATTTACAAAGGGGATGAATCCCGCCAACTCATCGATGCCAAGGCCCGGGAGATCGAAGAACAGTTGCGCCGGCTGGGTGTGCGTGTCAAATATGATAACAGCGATACGAGCCGGCCGGGCTGGAAATTCGCGGAATACGAAATGAAGGGAGTGCCCGTCCGGGTGGCCCTGGGTGCGCGGGATCTGCAAAACAACGTCGTCGAGATTGCCCGGCGGGATACCAAGGAAAAGAAGACGGTTGGCCTGGACGGTATCGCCCAGTATATAGACGGTCTGTTGATCGAAATCCAGCATAATCTGTTCCGTAAAGCCAAGGAATACCGGGACCAGCATATCACGAAGGCTGAGACCTGGGAGGAATTTGAACGCCTGTTGGATGAAAAGGGCGGATTTATCGCGGCCCATTGGGACGGCACGGCAGAAACCGAGGCGATCATCAAGGAAAAGACCAAGGCCACGATCCGTTGCATTCCCCTCAACAATCCCCCGGAAGAAGGAAAGTGTATCCTGACCAGCCGGCCTTCCGGGCAGCGAGTCCTTTTTGCCCGCGCCTATTAGGCCGGCACGACCGTAAAAATAGCTGCAGGTAACCCCGGCAGCTTTTTTTATGCCTGCCGGTAAAAAAAAATTGAAAAAACCGCCGATTGAAAGTATTTTACTGGAGTCAACCCGGATTTCCAAAACCAAAACTGCTTCAGTATGGAAGAAAATCAAAACCAACCCCTTTTCAGCCTGCATATTGATGCCACAGGTCGCGTCCACTTGGCGGAGGCGGCCCGCTGGGCCAGGTTCCTTTCCATTGTAGGGTTTATTCTTTGTGGCCTGATTGTCATCATGGGCCTGTTTTTCAGCACCATCATATCCTCATTTCCCGGCGCGTACGGGATGGGGCCCATGGCAGCCATGGGAGGAGCCGTGGCTGTCCTGTACCTGTTAATTGCCCTTTTTTACTTTTTCATGTGCCTGTTCCTGTACCGGTTCGGAAGCCGGATGAAAATGGCCCTGGCAACTGAGAACCAGGATTCCCTGAATATTTCCTTCCAGAATCTCAAAGTCCTCTACCGGTACGTGGGCATAATTACGATTATCATTTTGGTCATATACGGGATCAGCCTGATTTTCCTGCTACTGGGGGCCGGCATGAGCAGACTCTGAGAAAACCCGCTATATAAGAAACCTCTAACCCCGCTCCGCGGGGTTATTTATTGGGTGGACAGGTAATTGTAGTCCTTGAGCAGCAGATCCAGAAAGTCGAACGGGGACAAGGCGGATTCAATATGCAGGTGCCGCTTGATTTTGTCGGATGCCATGGCAGCCAGCTGGTAATCACTCTTCTTACGCGAACTGTCCAGTATACTCTTGATCGCGTTGATATCCTTGTCGGAAAGCTGCATGATCTGCGGAAACGTGGGAATGTAATATCCCGATACCTCCTGAAATACGGTTTCCCTGATATCTCCTCGGGGATTGGTCCGGATCAGGATGGTACCGGCCAGCATGTCCCCCAGCCGCTGGGCTTTGCGCGTGGAGGCTACCAATATGATATCCAGCAGGAGTAGCAGAAACGATCCCAGTATGGCAAAAACAGCCCGGAGCCCGTAGGAAGCCGCGGCGTAGGGCAGGTAAAATAGAACCAGTAACGCGGAATAGTCCGAAGTCCGGATCAGCCAGCGGATCAGGTACTGGCTGATGCTGGCCCGGCCACCGTTTTCGTTTACCACCCGGATCCCCATGACCCGCTTGCCCGGGCTCTGGCCATTAAGCAGGATCTCGCAGACGAGGTGATAAAGAAAAAAGGGTAGTATCAGCACCAGACCGATCGCCCAGCTATCGGTGGAGTCATCCGGGTCGAGCCCCCGGCCATCCCGCAGGAAACTGAATAGTTTAAAGACCAGGATCACATAGGCTACCTGGATCACCAGGTCGATGACCCAGGCAATCAGGCGCCGGTGAAATTCGGCTGACTCAAATTCCAGATCGATATTGAAGTTTGTCTGTATCTTGACAATTCCCATACAGCAGAACAGGGATAGCCCCCCGGCAATTTACCTAATTTACCAGGTAAAAAAACAAGGGTCGGCGTTCCCGCCAAGCAAAAAATAGTATTTTACAAAACGAATCCTAACACGTGCGGGAGGCTTTATTCATAAAGAAAAATAAAGACCGGTGGGAGAGGATACAGGAGCAGACACCCCGGGATGCCGATGAAATGGCGGCCGACTTTACCCGGTTGGTGGATGACCTGGCTTATGCCAAGACCTTTTATCCGGCCAGCAAGGTTACCCGGTTTCTGAACAGCCAGGCCGCCCGGATCTACCTCGGCATCTACAGAAACCGGAAGGAAGAGACCAACCGACTGGTTCGCTTCTGGCGGCTCGATCTGCCGCTAACCATCCGACGCCACCATAGGATCCTGTTTTTCAGCCTGCTTTTATTCGTGGTTTTTTTCGCCGTGGGGTTCTTTTCCTCTTCCCAGGACGAATCCTTTGTTCGGGAGGTACTGGGTGACAGCTATGTGAACATGACCCAGCAGAATATCGACCAGGGGCACCCTTTCGGCGTGTATAACGCAGGCAGCCCATTCTGGATGTGGATCGGCATCATGATCAATAATATCGTAGTGTCTCTCATGTATTTTGTCAAGGGGCTTGCGCTGGGCGTTCTCAGCCTGACGGCCATGATCAAGGAAGCGATCCGACTGGGTGCCTTTGAGCAGTACTTTTTTGCCAGGGGCCTGGGATGGCAGTCGGTGCTGGTGGTTTCCATTCACGGCATTCTGGAAATATCCTCCATCATCATGTCCTGCAGCGCGGGAGTTGTCATGGGCACCAGCGTCCTTTTTCCCGGCACCCGGACACGGCTGGCCTCGTGGAAGCAGGGCACCAAGGATGGGGTGAAAATCGTCATCGGCCTGCTGCCGGTTTTTGGGGTGGCGGCATTTTTTGAGGGTTTCGTAACCCGGCATGCCGGCATGCCCCGCTGGCTTAGTATCCTGATGTTACTGGGGTCGGTTTCCTTTGTTATCTGGTATTTTCTGGTTTATCCGATCGTTTTACAACAACAACTGGACCGTACTGCCCATGCAAATCAGGCCTGACCTTTTCGCCGACCCTGGCGGCACGCTATGCTCCGCCGGCCCTGGCCGGCGGGTCGCACTCATCCTGGGCTGGGTACTGGTCAGCCTGCTGGCACAGGCCCGCCAGGCAGACACGAACGCTGCCCACACGGATACGGCCAGGACGGTTCCTTATGACTATTATACAGCCCGGCAGGATTGGGACACCGCCGACATCTTTCGGACCCGGCCGGTCCCGGATAGTATTGTTCGGGCCTTGCGCCGCGAAGATGCGTTCTGGTATGCCAGTCTCAGCCGCTCCCGCCGCAGGGAAAATGCCGCCCAATCGCCGGATGGCTCCTGGGTGCAATGGCTTGCCGGACAGGGGTGGTACCGGACCTTGATCTGGATCGTGCTGGTGGGCGGCTTCCTGGCCGCACTGATCTGGTTTCTTGTCCTCAGCGATGTACGGATCCTGCGGCAGCGTGCCAGGTCCCTCAGCGCATCCGGCCAGGAGACCGCAGAAGCGGACAATATCTTCTCCCTGGATTATCCCGTCCTGCTGGACAAGGCCCAACAGGCAGGGGATTACCGGCTTGCCACCCGGCTGCTGTTCTGGCAGGTTCTGACCCTGCTTACTGAACAAAAACGGCTTCGTTACAGTCCGGAACAGACCAACCAGGCATACCTGGATCAACTGGCATCTACGCCACTTTACCCAGCGTTTTTCAGACTGATTCGGTATTTTGAATACATCTGGTACGGTGGTTTTCCCGTGAGCGAAGAACAGTTCCGACAGGTGAAGCAGGTATTTCTTGACTTCCAAAAGCAGCTGGGCCGATCCACATGAAAAAGTTGTTCCCATACCTGGCCGGGCTCCTGGTCCTGGGCATTCTGATGCTGCTTACCTTCCTGGCTGCTGACCGTAAGGTGCGCCAGTTTGATGACCGGGTGACCCTGAACAAGCAGGATAAGATTCCTTACGGAACCTATGTGGCCTACCAGGCCCTTGGCTACTTGTTTCCCCGCGCTGTACGAAGTATAAATCATGTCTCCCCGGCACAGTGGGACTCCCTCAGCCTGGTATCAGCAGGGCAGGCGCTGGTGGTTATTACGCCCCGGTTCCTGGCCAATGAGGAAGAAATGAACCGTTTGCTGGCATTTGTCCAGCATGGCAATGATCTTTTCATCAGCACCCGTATGCTGTCTTTCAAAGCCCAGGAAATGCTGCACTGCCAGGCGGCCCAGGTTCCTGCCGGGCCTGAGGAAGATAATGGCGGGGAGGACGAAGACAGCCTCCGGGTGATCCTCAGTAATCCGCCCTTTCCGCCGGGCAGGGACTATGTCTATCCCGGTACCCGGTTCAGCAGCTACTTCAATAAATACGATACCACCATCACACGCGAACTCGGACGTTCGGAACAGGGAGCGGCCAACTTCATCCAACTGACCAGCGGACGGGGCCATATTTTCCTTCATCTGGCGCCCGCTGCCTTCACCAACTATTTCCTGCTGCATAAACAGAACGCCGACTATTATGCCCAGGTCCTTTCGCTGATTTCACCGGGAGTCACCCGGCTTATCTGGGATGAGTTTTACCTACGCAAGCGTTATGAACAGGATGATGGGGATAACCGGGCGTGGCTTGGCGTACTGCTGCGTTTTCCGGCCTTCCGATGGGGGTTGCTGACGGCCCTAATCACCCTGCTGGTATTTATCGTGCTTGAAATGAGGCGCCGGCAGGCGTATATTCCGCAAATGCAGCCCCTTCGGAATGAGTCTCTGGATTTTGTGAAGACCCTGGGCAGGTTATACTATGACAGGCAGGATCACCGGAATCTTGCCCGGAAAATGGCGCAATATTTCCTGGATTACGTACGCAACCGGTATAAGTTGCCCACCACTACCTTGGATAACGCTTTCGTCCAGGCCCTTCACCTGAAATCCGGCTACCCGGAAGAAGCGCTTCAATCCATCGTCTCCCGGATCAGCCAACTGGACACGGTACAGGCCCTGGGAGAAAATCAACTGGCTGCCTTTTACAAACAATTGGAAACCTTTTACCAATCCACACCATAATGGACGAACAAGTATTTCAGCCACGAACCGACCTGGAGCCATTGCAGGCATCCATACAAGCTATCCGGCAGGAGATCCGCAAGATCATAGTGGGGCAGGACCAGATGGTAACCCTCATCATCGCCGCCCTGCTGGCGGATGGTCATGTGCTGATCGAAGGGGTGCCCGGCGTCGCAAAGACACTAACCGCCAAGCTGGTGGCTCGCTGCGTTGATGTGGGCTTCTCCCGGATTCAGTTTACCCCGGACCTGATGCCCTCGGATGTACTGGGCACGCCGGTATTCAATCCCAGGGAAGCCAGTTTTGAATTTCGAAAGGGTCCGGTATTCAGCCAGATTGTACTGATCGACGAGATTAACCGGGCTCCTGCCAAAACCCAGTCGGCGCTCTTCGAGATCATGGAAGAACGTCAGGCAACCATCGATGGAAAGACCTATAGTATGGCCGACCCCTTCCTGGTGCTGGCAACCCAGAACCCCATCGAGCAGGAGGGAACCTACCGGTTACCCGAAGCTCAGCTGGACCGGTTCCTGTTTAAAATCCTGGTCCCTTATCCTACGGAAGAGGAAGAGGTGACCATGCTGAAGGAATTTCATGCGCTGGGCAACACGCGGGCCCAGGATGCCGTGCAGGCTGTACTGAATGCTGCCACCATCGCGTCCCTGCGCCGGCAGATCCGTAACCTGGTTATCGAGGACCGCCTGCTGCAATTCATTGCCCGCCTTGTCCAGCAGACCCGCAACCATAAATCGATTTATCTCGGGGCTTCTCCCAGGGCCTCCCTGGCCCTCATGCAGGCAGCCAAGGCGGTCGCTGCCATGAAAGGAAGAGACTTTGTCACGCCGGAAGATATCCTGGACATTGTACCCCCGGTTCTTCGCCACCGGATCCTACTGGCCCCGGACAAGGAAATGGAAGGTATTACCGAGGACGAAGTCATTCGACAGATTCTGCAAACCATGGAAATTCCCCGATAACGGACCGCCATAAAATAAAGTGTCAACGATGTCAATGATCCGGTCCTTTTATCTGCAGAAATGGGCGTATTACCTGGCAGGGCTGGCCTCCCTGGTCTATGTGGTCAGTTATTTTTACCCGCCGCTCCTCGTGGTGGGGCATGGCATCCTGGTATTGGGCGCGCTTGCCCTGCTGATGGACGTGGTTCTGCTCTACAGCCGGACCAACGGCCTGGCCGGCGGAAGGGAGGTGCCCGACCGCCTCAGCAACGGGGATATCAACCAGGTCCGCATCCGGGTGATCAGCCGCTATTCCTTTCCTGTGACCATCCGGGTTTTCGAGGAACTGCCTTACCAGTTGCATACAGGCCACTGGGAGCGCAAACTGCGCGTAGATAAGGAAGGAGTGGGGCGGGTGGATTACCAGGTCCGGCCCACCGTCCGGGGGGAATACCAGTTCGGGAACATCAACCTGTTCGTCAGCAGTCCGCTGCGGCTCGTGGAGCGGCGTTATGTCCTGGCTGCCCGCCACCTCGTGAAAGTTTACCCCGCCTTTCTTCAGCTGCGCCGGTACCAGTTACTGGCGGCCACCGACCGGCTGCAGGAGGCAGGTGCCAAACGGATTCGCAGGCTGGGGCACAGCCTGGAGTTCGAACAGATCAAGGAGTATATACGGGGAGACGACTACCGGACTATCAACTGGAAAGCCACAGGAAAGCGGGGAGATTTGATGGTCAACAATTACACGGACGAAAAGAGCCAGCAGATCTATTCCATTATAAACAAGGGGCGTGTCATGAAAATGCCTTTCGGAGGACTTTCCCTGCTGGATTATGCCATAAATGCCAGCCTGGTTCTTTCGCATGTTTCCCTGGCCCGTCAGGATAAGGCCGGACTGATTACGTTGTCCCAGCAGGTGGATGACTTTGTGCCTGCGGACAAAAAACCAGGCCAGATGAATCAGTTGCAGGAGGCCCTCTACGGCCAGCAGACGGATTTCCTGGAACCTGATTTCGAGAAATTGTATTCCTTGGTGCGAAGCCGCATCACACACCGCAGCCTGCTTTTATTGTTTACCAATTTTGAGTCTCTCGAAAGCCTGCAACGGGATCTCAACTCCCTTAAACGGATCGCCCGCTATCATCTGCTCCTGGTCGTATTTTTTGAGAATACGGAGCTGGCCTCCCTGATCCGCCAGCCTGCTTCCAGTATCGAAGAGATATATATTAAGACCATAGCGGAAAAATACGCCTTTGAAAAGCGGCTGATGGTCAAGGAACTTTACCGCCATGGCATCCTGTCGATCCTCACCAGCCCCGAAAACCTGACTGTAAATACAGTCAATAAATACCTGGAACTAAAAACCCGCATGTCCATCTGAATCGGCGCGGGATCGTACTTTTGCCCAACCATATGTTTCCGTCCATGGATACCACCAACCTGAACAAGTACGATATAGGCCAGGTCTTACTGATCGACAAGCCTCTGCAATGGACCTCCTTCGATGTGGTGCGGAAGGTACGTAACCTCACCCGGACCCGGAAGGTGGGTCATGCCGGTACCCTGGACCCCCTGGCCAGCGGGCTTTTAATTGTCTGTACGGGACGATTCACCAAGCGAATCAATGAATTTATGGCCCAGGAAAAGGAATACACCGGTCATTTCACACTGGGAGCCAGTACGCCTACGTATGATTTGGAAAGCGAGCCGGAGGATTTCCGGCCCGTCGGGTCGGTCACTGAAGACCTCATCAGGTCCACCATCAACCGGTTTACCGGCGAGATCCAGCAGGTTCCGCCGGCCCATTCAGCCATAAAGGTCGGTGGCCAGCGTGTTTATGAACTGGCCAGAAAGGGCCGGGAAGTCCGCCTGGAACCCCGGCCGGTCCGGATTCAGGAGTTTGAGGTGGTCGATGTGGATCTTCCCCGGGTCGGTTTCCGGGTGGTCTGCTCCACGGGTACCTACATCCGAAGCCTTGCGCATGATTTTGGCCAGGCCCTGGGATGCGGAGCCTACCTCAGCAGCCTGCGGCGGACGCGGATAGGGGAATTTCTGGTCGCAGATGCCCTGACCCTGGCTGACCTGGAAAAAATAATCCGGTCCGAACATCAATAACCGAAGGGATAGTTAACTCCCAGCTGCAGCACCCCCTGGAGCAGTGTTTTGGGTTGCCAACCGTAAAACCATTTGTCCTGCGCGGCCGCATTGCTGGGTTCCGGGCTGGGGTTCCGGGCTTTGAGGGCATAATCGAGCCGGATGAGAAAATAGTTAAAGTCCAGCCGGACGCCGGTTCCCACATCTACGGCCAGGTCCTTGTAAAATTTATTGAATTCAAAGTCTCCACCTACGTAATCGGGATTTTTCTTCCGAAACCAGACATTCCCGATGTCGGTAAATAAGGCACTGTTTAGCTTTACCCCCGCAATATTGGCCACATAAAAGCGGTATTCCGCGTTGGCTTCAACCTGGATATCGCCGGAACGCAGCGGATCTTCATCAAAATATTTGATGGTTGACCCGGGGCCCAGCCGGCGAAGGCCCCAGCCCCGCATGCTGCTGGGCCCCCCGGCAAAATACTGTTTGAAAAATGGCAGGTAGCGGCTTTTGTTGTCACTGGGACTCTGCAGCTCAAATCCTACGCCGGCAAATACCCGGGTAACCAACTCCCCGCGGCGAAACCGGAATTTGCGTCCGAAATCCGCGTCGATCTTTACATACCGGTAGAGTGAATCCAGGATACCGGTCTTGATCAGACCCGTAACGAGGCCTGACTCCTCAAAATTTACCCGGAAGATATCGGTCAGGTTTTTATGCTCTTTTACCAGGGTAAAATTCGTAAACAGGGAAATGATCATCCCTTCATTGAATATATAGCGCAGCGAAGGATTGTTGGCGATCAGCCTGTTGAGGCTGTCGCGCCGGGTAAGAAAGTTGTACTCGATATTCGGGATCTTGATGGTGAGGGACTTGGTACTGTTCTGCCTGCGGTTGCGCCAGGAAAAATCATAACCCCAGGAGGCGTTAATGGTGGTCAGGTTGAAAAGATCCTTTCGGTCGGTATTGGCCAGGTTGGTAGAAAGGATGGTGTGGAAATTATCCCGGAATTTCTGCGGAACCAAGGACATCCTGGGAATATTCCTGGGGAAAAGGATGTTATACCCGATACTGGCCTGTTTGGTCTGTATAAACTGCTGTCCGGGGGTGGCGCTGAATTCCGTTCCGAACCGGATATTGGTATTCGACTGGTTGGAGGCCCGCGCAAAGTTGCGGTTTTGAAGCCCCACATTGATGCCCAGTCCAAACAGGTTTGTGGCAGTCAGGATATTGCCGGAGTTCAGGCTTCCTTCCAGGTTGGCGGTGAACAAGTACTTCAGCGCCGGGGTAAGGCGGATATTGAAATCCACCGTGTCGGTTCCCTTCCGGGGAACCTGGTCCACGTTGACAAGCCGCCAGGCGCCCAGTGCGGTGAACCGGTTGACGGTTTTCAGGTACAGGCGTTCATTATACACATCACCCCGTCTGAAATACACATTGTCGGGTAGGAAATTGAGCTTGAACAGGTTTTTGTAATAAACCATCCGGATGCCCTGGATCCATTTTTCCTGGCGTATGAAGCCGGAGGTATCTTCCCCCAGATCGGGGTACAGGGTGATATTACCCACATAATACTTGGTCCAGCGGGATGAATCAGCCGTGGACCTGAGCCTTATCTCCAGGTTGGCGGTTGGGTTTTCCCGGTGCTGCCGGATCTTTTCCAGCTGGGCGAGTTGCTCAAAGGGATCAAAGGTGGGCTCCAGCACGGAGACATCCAGCGTGTCCCAGCCGCATACCAGTTCGTCCCGGGTTATCCGAAGGTACCCGTGGTTGCGATAAACATCCACGAGCCGGTCCAGTTCTGCGCCGATAGTGTCCTGCGAGAACGAACCGCCTTTTTTCAGGTAGGAATCCTTCAGCGAGGAATCAGTAAGCCGCTGCAGGTTCGGTTCCCGGATGTGGTAGACCACGGAATCTAGCGTTACCTGTTTGCCGGGGACTACGGTAAAGGTGGTCGTGGTACGGAACTGGCCCTTACGGGTTGAATCGATGGCCACCCGGTAGCGGATACTGTCCCGGAAATACCCCAGCTTGTTTAAAAGCACACTCATGTAGGTGACGGATTTCTGCGCACTGGCGCTGTCGAAGACCGGGGGCTTGCGGATTTCATTCCAGAGTACCTTACTGACGCTTCGTACCTGCATACTATCATCGAGCTGGTTTTTCAGCCGCTGGGCTAGGTCGGTTTTCTCATCGCGGCTATATTTGCCCTCCACCGTAATATCCGTCTGGAAGACGAAGGGCTTGTTTCGCGGATAATTCTTGACGATTGTGGCTATCTTACAGGAGGAAACCAGCAATCCCGTCAGGACAGGCAGGAAATAAAAAAGCCTAGGCAGGTATGTCCGCAGGGAGCCATGTAACATAAAATCGGGTCCAGGTATATGCTCAGTAAATCGCAGGTCAAATATATTCAAAGTTTAGGCCATAAAAAATTCAGGAATGAAGCGGGCCTGTTTCTGGCGGAGGGCCCCCGCATCGTGGAAGAACTGCTGGCAGGGGCACGGCCGATGGTCCAGCAGGTGTATGGCCTGGGGGCCTGGATCGCCGCCCATCAAGCCTTGCTGGGGGAAGTACCCTGCCTGGAGATTTCAGCCGGTGAGCTGGACCGGAT
>DASZRL010000011.1:0-47736 GCA_035549175.1 Chitinophagaceae bacterium
CTTTTTTTCACCGTTGAGCTGGAACCGGACCGTGGCGACCGGGTTATGGCGGGCACCTTCCATTTTTACCACCTCTCCGAACCCGAATTTCTGGTGCTCCACGCGCTGGCCCACCTGGAGGTTCGAGGTGTCGCTGGGGACAAAATCGGCCGAAGGGGTATGCTCCACCACCTTGGGGGGTTGTTTGGCGGCCAGGTAGGCGGGTGCCTGGTCCTGCTTTTTGGAAGGCGGCGGCCCATAGCGCTTTTCTGCCTGCCGTACTTCACCCCAGCCGCCGCCGCCATGCAGGCGGTCAAAGGCCGAGCCCGAGAACGAGGAGCTGTTGCGCGAACCGCCGCCGGCAAAGCTGCGGTCGAGCTGATCGGCAGGCAGTTCCTCGATGAACCGGCTGGGTTCGTTCTGTACCAGGGAACCGAACCGGTACCGGGTATTGGCGTACGTGATCCAGAGCCGCCGTTTGGCGCGGGTAATCACCACGTAGAACAGGCGCCGTTCCTCTTCGAGTTCCTCGCGCGTATTGATGGCCATGGCATTGGGAAAGAGCATTTCCTCCAGTCCGGCTGCAAATACGCATTCAAATTCCAGTCCCTTGGCGGCATGGATGGTCATGAGTTTAACCGTATCGGCGTCCGGGTCCTTCTCGTCGGCATCCGTAAGCAGGGTGATCTGCTGCAGGTAGCTGCCCAGGCTCTTGTCCACCAGTTCCCCTTCCTCGTTATCCGGGCTTTCGGTCCATTCCTTGATGCTGTTGAGCAGTTCCTGGATGTTTTCGTAGCGCTGGACCCCTTCGGTGCTTTTGTCGTTGAAGAGTTCCTTCACCAGGTTGGTCTGCTTGCCTACGTGGAAGGCTACCTCGTAAGCGTTCTTCTTGTCCAGCATGCTGGCAAAACTGCGGATCATGGTCACGAACTCCTCGATGGCCTGCAGGGTGGCGGCCCGGAATCCGGCGCGGGAGGCGTTTTCCAGCACTTCCCACATGCTGATGTTCTGCTCATTGGCCAGCAGGATGGCTTTATCCACGGTGGTCTTGCCAATGCCCCGGACCGGATAGTTGATGATCCGTTTGAGGCTTTCCTCGTCGCGCGGGTTCAGGATGACGCGCAGGTAGGCCAGCAGGTCCTTGATCTCCTTACGCTGGTAGAAGCTGATCCCCCCGTAGATCGTGTAAGGGATGCCCATGCGGCGCAGGCTCTCTTCAAAGGCCCGGCTCTGGGCATTGGTCCGGTACAGGATCGCAAAGTCCCGGTTGGCAAAATGGTTACGCAGTTTCTGTTCCTGGATGGTATCGGCGACGAACTTGCCTTCGTCGTTGTCGGTCATGGTTCGCACCAGCCGGATCTTCTCACCGTCCCCGTTCTCGGTGAACAGGACCTTTTCGATCTGCCCCTTGTTGTGGCGGATGACTTCGTTGGCGGCGTGCAGGATGCTCTTGGTGCTGCGGTAGTTCTGTTCCAGTTTCACCACCTTGACATCGTCGTAATCCTTCTGGAACTGCAGGATATTCTGGATGGTCGCGCCCCGGAAGCTGTAGATGCTCTGGGCATCATCGCCCACCACGCAGACATTTTCGTGCATGGCGCCCAGGAGTTTGATGATCTCGTACTGGGCGGGGTTGGTATCCTGGTATTCGTCGATCAGGATGTAGCGGAACTTGTGCTGGTATTTGCTCAGGGCGTCCGGGAAGTGCTTCAGCAGTTCATAGAACTTCAGCAGCAGGTCGTCGAAGTCCATCGCCCCGTTCTTGAAGCAGCGCTGTACATAGGCGGCATAGATCTGGGAAATGGCCGGACGGTTGGCCCGTATATCCTCCTGCTGGATATAATAGTCGGCGGCGTACTCGGAAGGGCCTACCAGGGCGTTCTTGGCAGAGGAGATGCGGTTATAGACCGTGTTGGGTTTGTAATGCTTGTCATCCAGGTTCAGCTCATGGATGACGGTCTTGACGACGTTCTTGGCGTCGTCGGTATCGTAAATCGTAAAATTATTGGGATACCCGAGCCGGGGGGCCTCGGTCCGCAGGATCCGGGCAAACACGCTGTGAAAGGTGCCGATATAGAGGTTGCGGGCTTCGTTATTGCCCAGGATCTTTTCCACGCGCTCCTTCATCTCGCGGGCTGCCTTGTTGGTGAAGGTGAGCGCCAGGATGTTGAACGCGTCAACTCCCCGGGCCATCAGGTTGGCGATGCGGGTGGTCAGTACTTTGGTTTTTCCGCTTCCTGCCCCTGCCACGATCATCAGGGGTCCGTCCATATGCAAAACAGCCTCACGCTGCCGTTCATTCAAGCCGCTTAAATAATCCTGCATGGATGCAAGTTAAGCGGTTAAACCGAGAGGATAAAAACTGGCTGCACCGGTACGGAACGGGTCGTGACAGGTTAGCCAATTTTAAGACCCGGACGGCTGATCCCGGCCTATTTTAGCAGGCGGGCAGGCCACGGCCCGGTGACAAAGGTCACCGGCAAAACCGGACCGGGCACCTAGCTTTGCAGGTCAAAACGCTACGTATGCCAACTAAAAAACTTACCGCCAGCCAGTTCCGGGAGACCATCTTTGATTATACCCGGGAGAAGGAATGGAGGTATTCGGGAACCCGGCCGGCCATCATTGATTTTTACGCCGACTGGTGCGGCCCCTGCCGCACGGTGGCGCCCGTGCTTGAGCAGCTGTCGGAAGAATATGCAGGCAGGCTGGATATCTATAAGGTCGATACGGACGCCGAACAGGAACTGTCGGCCCTGTTCGGCATTCAGAGCATCCCTTCCTTCCTGTTCATCCCGGTGTCGGGGCTGCCTTCCCTGGAACCAGGAGCGTTCCCCAAACACATTTTCAAGCAGATAATTGACGAACACCTGCTGCCGGTTAAGGCGGATTAGGAAAGAAAGCACCTGGTGCCATGCGCGGGAGGCTGTCCGGAGAGAGCGGGCGGCCTCTCTTTATTTAAAAAAAGTCCCCCGGCAAGACTACCAGGGGAGCACTAACCATTACATTAACCGGACTGTTTATCAGGCAGCCAGTTAATTCTATCCTATGAAACGTTGCGAGACGCTTTTTTTGACCGGAAGTATGCCGGGTGTTTTGGGGCTTGCGGTCCCTCCGGATCCCCTGCCTGCACATCCTCCAGGGGCACCCGGATCAGCAGCCGTACTCCTTCCCCGGGCCGGCTACGCAACTGGTAGTGGCCATTCAGGGCCCGGATGCGCTTGGCCATATTGGCCAGACCCAGCCCCGCCTTTTCACCGGTTATCGGCTCAAATCCCCGTCCATTGTCCGTCAGCAGCAGGGTCAGGTTCCGGGTGCCGAACCGGAGCTGGATATGTAATTCCGTGGCTCCGGCATGCTGCTGGCTGTTACGGATGAACTCCTGGGTGATCCGGTATAGCTGGATGGAGGGATCCTGGGCCAGCGGCAGCTCCCTGCCCAGCAGCTCCAGGCGGTACCTGGTATTCCGGGCCTGGTTCAGCCGGCCCAACAGGGCTTCCAGGGTGCGGACCAGCCCTCGTTCGCTGAGTTCAACGGGCATCAGCTCGTGGGAGAGGCTGCGGGTGAGGGCCAGGGTCTCCAGGCTCAGTTCCCGCAGGCTGGAAAGGATTTCCGAGGCGGCCGGATCGGGTTCGGATGTCCTGGCGAAGCGGTTCTCCAGCGTGCTGAGCAGCAGGTGGATCGCCGAAAGGTTCTGGCAGACGCCGTCATGCAGTTCGGCGGAAATCCGGTTGCGCTCCCGCTCCTCGGTCTGCATGATGGCCTGGCAGATCTTCTGCTCGACCTCGCGGGATTCGGAGATGTCCTGCAGGATCCACAGCAGGAAGAGATCCTGGCCGGCCTGCTTGACACGCTTCCCTGTGATCTGGTACCAGCCGCCCGGGCCGGCGTCCGGGCAAAGGCGGGCCTCCCACCGGAGTTCGTCCGTGCCGGCGCAGGCCTCTTGCACCCGCCGACTGGCTGTTTCCCGGAACTCCGGTTCAAACAAGTCAGCCAGCAGGCGGCCGCCCAGTTGTTCCTGGTACCGGTTGGCATATTCAATGCGGCCGGCCGGGCTGGTTTTCAGGATCAGCACCGGGGCCGATTCCGTAATGGAGCGGAGCTCTTTTTCCCGGTTGATGATCTCAGCCTGCCTTTCCTTGAAGGAAGTGATATCCTGGGTGGTACCGAAAACAAGATCGGGATGGGCCCCGCGGTCCTGGCGTGAAAAGATGGTTTTGAGTACCTTGACTTTGCCGGAAGGCGTCCGGATCCGGAAGGTGACCGGATGACCCTCGCCGCGCAGGGCATCGAGCAGGGCCTGGCGGACCACCCGGTAATCCTCTTCGGAGAGGTACTCACCCGCCAGGCCGGTCAGCAGGGGCTCCCGGCCCGGCTCAGCCTCGAAGATGGCGCGCAGTTCCTGGCTCCATTCCATGCATCCCGTGCGGCGGTTCAGGATAAAATAACCCAGTTTCGCCGCCTCGGCGGCACACCGCAGCATTTCGGTGCGCTGTTGCAGCAGTTCGGAAGCAAAATGCGAAGAGCGGGAGGAATTTTTCTGAAGCAGGTCAACCGGTATGGGGCATTCCCAGGAACCGGCAGGCTTCTGGATGGTAAGGGACGGGCTTGTCAGTTTACGCATTCCAAAGGGTTTTTTCAACGGATCAGGATAAGGAACGCAGTTCGGTGGGCAACGCAGGTGCAAAATAGCCATCGCGGTTCAGGGATGCAATAATGGTTTTCACTCAGATTAATTTACGAGTATCCTGAAGGGTTAGTAAGCGCGGGATGGGAGCGGATGGCGAGTGCGGCAGCCCGGCCGGGACCTGCCGCAGCCGTCTCTCCGTTTGGCCGGCGCAATACCCTACAGTCTGATCCCTAAATAGATACCCTGTTGCGATCCGACCGGATCTTTGCCTATTGTCAAGGACTTTTTTGCCTTCCACTAAGTGAATACCCTTACTTCCATGCCCAGGGAGGCCCTCTTTGGCTTGTTTTTTGCTAAAAATTTGAAGTTAAACCATGAATATGACACCAGAAGAATTCAATAACCTGGGGAGGACTATACAGGCGGAAGCACTCTACGAACTCGGAACCCGCATCGGGGAAAGGGAACAGCAGGGTCTCCGTTATGTACTCTACCGGATCGAGGACTTCGTCGTGGAGGTCTGCTTTCACAAGGTTCAGCAGATCATCCTGCACATCCGCGGTTTGCATTCCATGGATTCCATGGAGCGCCCCGGAATCCTGCAGGCCGTCTGAGCACCTTGCCCGCAGCATGGCTTCCTGACCGGTCCGGGCCCGGTATTGCTAACCTCACATGCACCGCTCTGTATCTCATTCCAATTATCCAGGCTTCACGCCTGGATAATTTTTTGGCCCCTGCCGGCCCGACCGCAACCAGGCCGTAAAAATTCCGCTAGGACGCCCCGGAATTTTCGATTATCTTTCTGCAGACACCCACGCGCTGGCCTCCTGCTCCGCCCCCTGTTATCCTGCCGAACCCTTTCAATCCGTTCGTCAATCCGCCCGCCTGCTGTATCCTGCGTTGTTCGACCCCCTTTTAACATAAAACCAACTGGTATGAGCACAAAAACTTGGCTTGGCGGCCTGATCGCCGGAATTCTTTACTTCTTCATCGGGTGGCTGGTCTTCGGCATCCTGACGATGGATTTTTACCGGACCAATATGACCCCTTATACAGGGATAAGCAAGAACCCGCCGGATATGGTCTTCATCGGCCTGGGTAACCTGGCCTGGGGACTCCTCCTGGCCTATGTGCTGAACCGGTCGGGGGTCAGGTCCGCGGCTGGCGGGTTCACGACGGGGCTGGTGATCACCCTTTTAATGATGCTGGGTGTTGACCTGCTCAATTATGCCACACTGAACCTGTACAACCAGAAGCTGCTCGGCATCGACATCCTGCTCAATGCCCTGATGGGCGGAGTGATAGGTGCCGTAGTCGGCTGGTGGCTGGGTCGCGGCAGAACGGCCGCACCTGCCGCCTGACTTCGCCAGACAAGATCGCTCATCACCCCGCCGGTCCTCTGCCGGCGGGGTGCCTACTGAACGGCCTAGTTGTGGAAGGGGAAGTCTCGCCGCGGGACCCACCGCTCCTTCTCCCGGGTAAGCAGCCAGGCCGATGACACCTCCATGCGGCGACGGAACGCCCGGTGGCGAAACTCCGCCCAGGCCGCGCCAAAGGCAGCGGGTTTCAGGTCGCGGTAGGCCAGGGTCAGGTGGGGATGCCAGTCCCGGACCGGCTGCGAACGGGGAACCAGCCCTGCTTCGCCGGCTTCCCGCATCAGGCCGGCCAGTCCCAGGTAAAGGGCCAGCAGGCCGGCATGCGGACGCGGCTGGATAAAAATGACGGGCTGACGCGGATGGCTAAAGCTACCGAAGCCGTCCAGCTCGAGCGCCAGGGGCTGCCGGGCGCCAAAATACGCAGCCAGCCGCCCGGTGAATGCCTCCAGGCGGCCCGGGACCAGGAAAAAAGGCGGTTGCAGGGTCAGGTGGGGCGGCAGCCGGAGCGCCCGGCTGGCATGGAAGCGGTCTGCGAACTCCTGCTGGAGTGCGCGCACCTCCTCGGTAAGATCGGAGGAAGGCAGCAAGGCTATAAAATAATGGCCCGGCCGCTGGTCGGCCGCATAGTTGCGTGCCTCCGGCTGGCTGGCAGGCTGGGCTTCCATATCCTAAAGGTAGGACGGGAGGCCACCAGTAAAAAAGCGTCACGCCCAGCGTGACGCTTGGTATTTCCATGGCTAAGGTGGCGGGTTGGTATGGCCCGGGGTCCGGGCATGCCGCTCAGGCGGCAAGTTTCTTGTCTGACCCGGTGCCGGCATGGCTGCGCACGGTGATCAGGAGCTGGGTGCTGATGTATGTACCTTTCATAAAAATGTTTTTAGTCCGGTGATGAAATATTTTTTGCGGCTGCGCTCCCGCGGAAGCGGTTACCCAAAGTGCACTGGTATCCATGGGACGCAGCTGCGACGGTTTGGTTACAGCCGCGGGGCGGGATTTTTCAAATCGCCGTCGCTTTAGCAGCGTCTTAACAAAAAGAAAGGGTCGTGCCAAGCACGACCCGGTATTGCCAAAACGCGGTGGGAAGCCCGCTAACGGGCGGGGAGATACGCCGCTCAGGCGGCGAGTTTCTTGCCGGACTCCGGGGCCGCGCTGCTGCGCACGGTGATCAGGAGCTGGGTGGTTATGTATTTGCCTTTCATAATGAGTTCATTTTTTGGTGATTGCCTGGAATGAACCGCGGTCCGGATATCCTTATTTCAAAACCGCGGACAAGCAATAGGACGCACAACCGGCTGCCAGGTTACAGGTTCGGCCGGATATTTTGGGCGGACCGCCAGCCCGCCGCAGCGTATCTTTATGGGTATGAACTTACTTGGCAATCTGATCTGGCTGATTTTCGGAGGCCTGCTGGCCGCCCTCGGTTACCTGTTCGGCGGGCTCGTGCTCTGCGTGACGGTTATCGGCATTCCCTGGGGCCTGCAATGTTTCAAACTCGCGGGTCTTGTCCTGTGGCCCTTCGGCAAGCGGGTCGTCAGCGAGCCCCAGGGCGCCGGCTGCCTGGGTACGCTCTGCAATATCATCTGGCTGCTCTCCGGGGGATTGTACACGGCGCTGATTCATATCGTGATGGGTTTGCTGTTATGCCTTACGATCATCGGCATTCCCTGGGGCCGCCAGCACTTTAAGCTGGTGGAAATCTCCCTGGCCCCCTTCGGCAAACGGGTAATCTGGGCCTGAGGACCGGCCACCGCGCGGGAGGTGTCCGGTTTCCCGGCATGTTCGGGGATTTACCTACATTTAGCAAAATCTTTTCCATGCGAAGGCTGCTTGCTTACCTGCTGCTGCTGCTGGCCGTTTCGGCCCGGTCCCAGAACCCCAGTTACGGGGGAAAACTTAAACCCGACCAGGCAGTCATGGACGTCCGCCATTACGGCATTACCCTGACACTGGATATTCCCCAGCGCAGCCTTACCGCGGAAACCGTGATCGACCTGAATGTCCTGCAGCCCACCGGCACCCTGGGCTTTGACCTGATGGACGACTATACCGTGCGGTCGGTCCTGGTCAACGGCCGGCCGGCGGGTTTCCAGCACGCACACCACTACATAACGGTCACCACTCCGGCCTCCCTGCCGGCGGGGCCGGCCACGGTCCGCATCCGCTATGACGGCAAGCCCCACGTAGCCCTGCGGCCGCCCTGGGAGGACGGATTCACCTGGGCGACCGATTCGCTGGGGCACCCCTGGGTCGCCGTTACCGCGGAGGGCACGGGCGGTAAAATCTTTTTTCCCTGCAAGGACCATCCTTCCGACGAACCGGAGGATGGCGTGGACCTGACGGTCACGGTACCGCGCAACCTGGTCGTGGCCGGCCCGGGATTGCTTCAGCCGGTGGTGCGCCGGGGATCCCAGGCGACCTACCACTGGAAGACGCGCTATCCCATCAATAATTACTCCGTGGTGTTCAACGTCGGGGACTACCGCGTCGTGAGCCGGGAGTATACCACGATTGACGGCCACCGGGTGCCGATGCAGTTTTACGTGCTGTCCTATCATGCCGGCCGGGCCCCCCATCACCTGGAACTGCTGGAACGGATGGCCCGGGTGAAGGAAAAGTATTTCGGGGAGTATCCCTGGGCCCGGGAAAAGATCGGCATTGTCGAAACGCCGCACCTGGGCATGGAACACCAGACCATGAACGCCTACGGCAACCAGTTCCATTACACCCAGGTGGGCGGGGAGGATTTTGACTGGCTGATGAACCATGAATTCGGGCACGAATGGTGGGGCAATAAGGTAACGGCCCGGGACTGGGCCGATTACTGGATACACGAGGGTATCGGCAGCTACGGCGATGCCCTGTATATCGAGGAAAAGGAAGGCTACCGTGCCTATGTCGATCACTTCCGGCAACTCCTTCCCGGCATCCGCAATGATAAGCCCATCGTCCAGGGCAAGGATATGGAAGAGGAGGCCGCCTATATTCCGGACATCTACAGCAAAGGAGCTTTCTTCATGCACACGCTTCGTTACGTGGTCGGGGACAGCCTGTTCTTCCCCGCCCTGAAGCAGCTGGCTACTGATTCCCTGACGACCTATACCCACCAGATCACCACCGACGACGTGGAGCAGCTTTTCAGCCACCGTACCGGGATGGACCTCAAACCGCTGTTTGATTTTTACCTGCGGACGACCCAGAAGCTGGAGATCCACATCCGGCAGACCCGCACGGACCAGTACCGGATCTGGATCGGCAATTTCGATGGCCGCTTACCCGTGGCCTTCGTCACGGACCGCGGCACCCAGCAGGTCATGCTCGGCCAGGAAGGAATCCTGGTCCCCAGCACCATCACGCCGACCGTGGATCCCGATGCTTATTATATCAAGCGGGTCATCATCGAATAGTCGGCCGGGGCAGGTCAGGGGCGGTCCAGGGCCCGGGCGATCGCGGTCCAGTCCTGTTCTCCCAGTCCCATGGCCATGCAGGTGTCCAGCTGCCGCTTGAGCTGTTCGGCGACGGGCATGGGCGTTCCCGCCGTTGAAGCCTGCTCCAGGACCAGGTTGACGTCTTTGAGTCCCAGGCGCAGGTAGAAGGAAGCCGGTTCATACACCTCTTTCATAAGCAGGTTGCCGTAATTGATATAAACCGGGGCATTGAACAGGGTCTGCGTGATCATGTTCATCCATTGCTGGGTATCCAGGCCACTTTTTCGGGCCAGCCGGAGCGCTTCGGCCATGGATTCGATCGCCGAGGCGATCAGGTAATTATTGCAGAGCTTGGCCACGTTGGCCGCCCCCACCTCCTCCCCGAATTCCCAGACGCCCAGGGCGCCGCATTGCAGCAGGTACGGCTTGACCGTCGCGACGGCGGCAGCCGGCCCGGATGCCAGGAAGAGCAGTTTTTTTGCCGCCGCCGCTTCCGGCCGGCCCATGACGGGCGCGGCCACATAATGCTGGCCTGCGGCCTCGTGGATCCCGGCCAGCCGGGAGGCGGTGGCAGGCAGTACCGTGCTCATGGAAACGTGGATGCCGCCCGGACGGAGGTGGGCGGCGATGCCATCCGGTGGCAGGCTGATGTGGTTGAGGGCCGCATCGTCAGCCACCATGGAAAAGACGAGGTCGCAGCGTCCCGCCAGCTGGGCGACCGATTCACAGGCCACCGCCCCGTTGGCCTGCAGCGGCCCGGTGCGGGAGGCGGTGCGGTTATACACAAAGAGCTGGCCGGTCCGTTCCAGCAAATTCAGGGCGATGGGAGTACCCAGGTTGCCCAGGCCGATAAATCCGATCTGCATAAGAAGGTGCGTTTTTGGGTAACTGAATCAGGTAACAGGACAGGGCGGACAGTGCCGGCGACAGCTGCCGCGGACGGCCGCGGCGGCTAAGTTAGCCCATCCCCGTCAATCGGGCGGGGCCGTGGCGGCGGTTCTCCACCCGCATATCGGATATTCCCCGGCACCGGGGTACCTTTATGGCAGCAAGGCAGCACTCCGATGGATTATATCCGGGAATACAAACGGTTTGTCAACAGTTATTACCTCAGCGAAGGCGTCCGCATTACGGCAGGCATCCTGCTTCCCGCCATCATCCTGAACCATTTTGGCCTGCTGATCGTAGGCGTGGTGGTATCCCTGGGCGCCCTTTGCGTATCGGTCACCGACAACCCCGGTCCCATCCATCACCGGCGCAACGGGATGCTGATCTGTTCGGGTCTGATCTTCCTGGTATCCCTCGCTACCGGTTCGGCTTCCCCTTACCCTGTCCTGCTGGGCTTGGTGATCGCGCTGTTCTGTTTTCTGTTCTCCCTGATCGCCGTGTACGGGAGCCGCGCCATTTCGGTGGGCGTGGCGGCCCTGCTGGTCATGGTACTGAACATCGACCGCAGTTACCGGGGCTGGGAGCTCCTGCAGCATTCCCTGTACATCCTGGCAGGCGGGCTCTGGTACACGGGCCTGAGCCTGCTGCTTTACGGGTTCCGGCCCTACCGGTTGTTGCAGCAGGCACTGGGGGAATGCATCATGGGTACGGCCGATTACCTGCGGGTGCGGGCGGACTTCTACGCCCAAGGGGTGGATTACGAAAAAGTGTACCGGGAGATGATGGACCAGCAGGTGCGCGTGCACCAGGAGCAGGAACTGGTGCGGGAACTGTTGTTCAAGAGCCGCAGCGTCATCCGCGAATCCACCCAGACGGGCCGCACCCTGGTCATGCTGTTCGTGGACATCGTCGACCTGTTTGAGCGGATCATGACCTCCTACCAGGATTACCAGGCCCTCCACGCCTATTTTGACCAGGAGGAGATCCTGCCGGCCTTCCGCGGGCTTGTCCTGGACATGGCTGCAGCCCTCGACGAGGTGGGCCTGGCGGTCAAAAGCGGTCGGCCCAGCGCGCCGGACGATTCCCTGCACCTGGGGCTGGCGCGGCTGCGCGAGCAGCTCGACAGCCTGCGCGACCGCCGCCGCACACCAGACAACCTGGAAGGGTTTATCAGCCTGCGCAACATCCTGCAGAGCATGGAGGATATCGAGACCCGCATCCAGACCCTGCGGGCCTACAGCACCTATGACAAGCGGCTGCTCAGCACGGCGCAGCCCCCCATCGAATACGAGCGGTTCATCTCCCACCAGGATTACAGCCTTAAACAGCTCACCGATCAGCTGTCGGGGGACTCCAATATTTTCCGGCATGCGCTGCGCGTGAGCCTGGCCACCCTGGCCGGCTACCTGGTCTCCAAGCTGCTGCCTTTCGGCCACAGCTACTGGATCCTGCTGACCATCATCGTCATCCTCAAGCCGGCCTACAGCCTGACCAAAAAACGTAATTACCAGCGCCTGCTGGGTACCATCGCCGGGGCCTGCCTGGGCTTCGGGATCCTGTACCTGGTGCATAACAACACCCTCCTGCTGGCCATCATGATGGTTCTGATGATCGGCACCTATAGCTTTCTGCGCACGCGGTACATGCTGGCCGTCATCCTGATGACGCCCTATATCCTGCTGCTCTTCCACCTGCTTTACCAGACGCGGTTTGAGGCCATCGTGCTGGACCGGGTCCTGGACACCGCCATCGGGTCCGTGCTGGCCCTGCTGGCCAACAGCTATCTGCTGCCGGTCTGGGAGCACCAGAAGATCGCGGATTACATGGTGGCCATGCTGGAAAAGAATGCAGCGTATTTCCGGACCATCGCGGCAGCCTTCGTGGACCGGCCCGCCTCCCGGACGGATTATAAGGTGAGCCGCAAGGAAGCCTTTGTATCCCTGGCCAACCTGTCCGATGCCTTCGCCCGGATGCTCTCGGAACCCCGCAGCAAACAGAAACGTGCGCGGGACCTACACCAGTTCGTGGCCCTGAACCACATGCTTACCTCCCACATCGCGACGTTGTCGGTGTATGCGACCCGGCTGGGTCCCCGGTACCGCAGCCCCGATTTTATGCCGGCTGTCCAGGGCATCCTCGATACCCTGGGCCGGGCCCGGGCCATCCTGCTGGACCGGACGGAACCTGCCACACCCGGGCCGGGCGGGCGGGACGAGGAACCGATGATCCGCTTTGCCCCCGCCCTGGAACGCCGGGTCACCGGCCTGATGCGGCAGCGGCAGGAAGAGATCCAGGCAGGACTGGGTGATACGGAGACCCGCCGGGAACTGTCCGGCCTGAAGTCCGTGACGGACCAGTTCCGCTTCATTGCGACGGTATCGGTGGATATCCGCAAGATCTGCGGACGGATCAGGCAGGCTCCAGGTGCCTAGCCTGGCCCCGGTAATGGCGTTGTTTGCGCGCAAGGTATTTGCGGTAGATGATCTCGGCCATGGGCTTGCCGTAGACCTTGCTTTCCAGCCAGGAGATAATGTCCAGGTAGGCAAAGGCCCGCGTTTCGAAGCGGTTTTTCTCCAGGTGCTTGATCTTGTGTAGGAACTTTTCCAGGTCGGGACGCAGCTGGTCGGGCGAGCGTTTCAGGGAACTGCGCAGGAAGCGGAACATCTCATCCTCCACGACCGTCAGGTTCTTCATTTTGGCCATGTACCGGTACACGGATTTGGTCAGCGGTTCCATCAGGTCGTAGTTGCCCAGTTCATAATGGCTCAGCAGGTGCATGAGCCGTGCATAACACTGCAGGTCATAGCGCAGGTCAGCGCTGTCCTGGATGATCCGGTTGAGGTAGTCAATGGCGGTACTGTAATCCCCGCTGCCGAAATACAGGCTGGCGATCTTGTAGTTCAGCACCACGATGCGGTGGTTGTCTACGAACAGGGCATACTCGTGGAGCTTGCTTTCGATCTCATCCACCAGGGCCAGGCCCTCGCGGAAGGTGCCGCGCATCAGGTGCAGGTTGAGCCGCGCACTGGTAATGTAGATGAAGGTATGCACGCGGAAATTGTCATGCTGCCTGGCCACCGGCGTGTCGGCAAACGCTTCAAACTGGCGCAGGGTAAGCTCAAAGGCCTCGAAGTTGCGCAGGTCAAAATGTGCGTTGAGCAGGTTGTGCATGCCCTTGACGTAGTGGCCGGTTTCCACGGCGATCATGGAAGGCTGGGCGTGAAACATGTCCACCCATTTCTGGCTGTAGCGGTAATACATCAGCCAGTCCTGCCGGATGAACGCGTACCAGCAATAGCTCTGGTAGAGGTACAGGTTCTCATAGAAGCCATTGACGGCCCGGATATCCTCAGGCAGGCTGGCGCGGAAAAAGGACCGGATGTCCTGTTCGTCCAGTTCATTACGGGCGTGGCCGAACTTGACATACCAGCGGTAGAGCAGCAGGGCCAGGTTGGACAGCCGGGTAACCCGGTCGATATGGCCGCTGATCTCCAGGGCCTCCCGGGCCAGCAGTTCGGTCTTTTCCAGGGAACTGCGGGTGATATGGAGGGTCTCGATCTTTTTTTCCAGGGAGATCACCTGGGCCAGGAAGTTGAATTTCTGGTTGTTACGCGCCAGTTCCTTGGCCCGCTCGAGGATTTTCAGGCTCTGCAGTTTGAGCCCCTTGTTGTACAGGAGGCGGGCATAGTCCAGGTGCTCACTGAGCTGCAGGTCAGTGTTTTCCGTGGTCTTCAGCAGGCGCAGGGCGGCCAGGATCTGCCGGTACAGGTGGGTCTTGAGGTTGGCCAGCTGGGGCTTGGTAACCCCCGGCAGCTTCCGGAGCAACAGTTTCTCGTCGTATTCGGCCATTTTATCCAGGGCATCGAATAACTGAATGATTTTCAGGTCTCCTTTGGCAGAACTGCGTTTTATGTAGAGCTTGAAGTGCCTTTTTTCCGACTTTTCGAGGGAATGGACTAACTGGAATAAGGTATCTGTAATCCGGTTGGACATCATAACAAAATTATCCTGAAACCCAATACTGGCAAGGGTTTTAAGATTAATTTAATGGTTTAGCGATAATGTAAGACCCCGCAAGTTGTTTTGAGGACCCCCCGCGGGCGTCTTACATTTGCTTTGTCATCAGCGAATCGAAGTAAAGCAAGCAATCGTGGAGGCAAAGAATCGGTAGAGGCGCTGGACAGAATACGGGGAAACCGGTATTCCTTACAGAGAAATCGATCTTTTTTTCATATGGCAAGCAATCGTTAGAGGTCGTCTGTTTCTACAGAGGACCTTTTTTATTTCCGGCTAAGTTAATGGATATTCCCATTAGGCGCTCAATTCAGCCCGGATTTTACCCACCACCCGCGGCTCCCTTTCTTTTTACGGCCTCCGGCCCCGCCAGGCAACCTCCCGGCACCCTTCCCGCGATACCTCTATACACGTAAAACAGTTTGTATGAAAAAGCAATTTTTCCTCGCGGCCACCGTGCTGGCCGCCGGGTGCCTGATCTTTTTTGCCTGCAGCAAGGGTGGCAGCGGGTATGGTACGGGGGGTAACAATACGGGAGGCAACAACACCGGGGGCACCGGAACGGGGAATACCGTCAGCATATCCGGTATGGCCTTCTCCAAATCTGACCTGGCGGTGTCCGCCGGCACCACCGTCACCTGGACCAACAATGACGCCGTGGCCCATACGGTTACCGCGGATGACGGCAGCTTCGACAGCGGCAGCATCGCTTCAGGCAAGACGTTCACCCACACCTTTTCTGCCGCCGGCTCCTACCCCTACCACTGTTCGATTCATTCGGGCATGACCGCCAAGATCACCGTGAACTGACCGGGGTCCTGCCGTTCATACGCCGGTTGGGCCGGTGACGGTGCTTTGGGTTCTTCTTTCCCGCTCCGCCGGCTATTTTCCGGTATGATCCTGAACCGCTGTCCCAGGCATATCGAGTTTTTCGATCCCGGTCATTTTTCCGGGAGGTATTTCCGGGTGGCCCCTGCTGAACCCCTGCGCGCCTGTATCGATTTTTTCTGGGAGACGGATTTTGACAGCCTCTGGGAGAGCCATCCGCAGGGGTTCTCCGATGTGCTGTTTCCCCATGTCGGCTATACCTACCTGATCAACCTCGCCAATCCCTTTGTCATGCAGGTGGGCGAAAAGCGGTTCGGGGTGCGCCGGGACGTTTTCCTCCCCCGCCCCTATGCCATTGAGTGCCACCACCAGCCGGGCAACCGCCTGTTCGGCATCAAGTTCCGGGTAGCGCCCCTGCTGCTGGAAAAGCGGATTGATTTTTCCGAGTACCTGCAGGGCATCGTACCGCTCGGTTACCTGATCGACCGCGAGGTGCCCGTCCGCCTGAAGCAGGCCGGGAACTTCGCGGAACGTGTAGCCCTGCTGAACCGTTATTTCCTGGAGCTCGCCGGCGATCGCCGCCGCAGCGTACCGGCCTTTGACCTGGTCTCCTCCGTACTGAACCGGTTGGAAACGGAGCAGGCCTACCGCCGGCCGGTACCGGCCTGGGCGGCCGATTACGGCATTTCGACACGTACCCTGCAGCGTTATTTTGAGATGGCCACGGGGATCAGCACCAAAACGGCGCTCCAGATCCTGCGGATCCGCCGGGCGGTCCAGCACCTGGCGACCTGCCCCGGGGACTTTCATTACGCCGGTTACGGGTATTATGATTACAGCCATTTCTGCAGGCACCTCCGGAGTTTTCTGCGGAAAAGGACCCTCGATGACCTGCGGCCCCACCTGCGCCTGCTGGAGCCGATGCGGCGATAGGCCGCGGGTTCCGCCTTCCCGGGGCATCAGTTGCCGGCCCGCCGGCGCTCCTCCTCGGAGCCGGTGTTCCTGCGTCGTGCCTGGGCGACCGTGCTTTTCCCGAACCGGTAGGTGAAGCTCAGGGTAGCTACCCGCGTTTCGCGGTAGGCCCGCCATTTTTCCACGTAGTTGGTGTAGGTAATGGTGGCCCGGGGGCGGTCTGTCCAGAATATATCGGTAATGCTGAAGCGAAAGGTTCCCTTTCCCTGGAAACCGGTCTTTTGCAGGCCGGTGGCCAGGCCCCATTGCGGCCGCGACACCATGAACCCGTACTGCCCCCCTGAATTATAATTGACGTTGGCCTCCGCGTTCCAGCCGCGGCCCAGCGTGAAGGTGTTGTTGCTGCGCACATCGAAGGCCGGTTTCCCGTTGTGCAGCGTGGTACCGCCCAGGTACCCGTTATAGTGCTGGTAATAGAAATTGCCGTTGTTGATGCTGTTCCACCAGGGCCGGATACGAAGGGGCGCGGCGACCGTCAGCCCGAAATAATCCGAGGAAGCCAGGTTGATGGGTATCTGCACGGTTACGTTATCGGCCGAGGGGATGTTGGGAAAGACATCCCGGAACCGGACTATGGCGATATTCTGGTCGTGGACCGTATGGCTGTAGCCCAGCGTGAAATTCAGGTTGCGCATGGTATAACTCAGCTCATAGGACCAGGTGAACTGGGGCAGCAGGCCCGGGGCTCCCGTGGCATAGGTGGTCACATCGATCAGGAACAGGAAGGGGTTCAGCATGGAATAGCCCGGCCGGTCGATACGGCGTCCTACGGAGAGTCCCAGGGTCTGGTCCTTAGCCAGCTTATAGGTGACAAAGGCGCTGGGGAACAGCTGCAGGTAACTGGAGTCCCAGCGGATGTCCCCCTTTTCCTGGCGGGTGCTTACTTCGGTCTGTTCGGCCCGCAGGCCGGCCTGCCAGCTGAAGCGTCCCTGCTCGCGGCTGTAGTTCAGGTAGGCCGCCTGGTTGTTTTCCCGGTATACGAAGTGGTTGGTTTTGGTGGTATCGTTGACCGGGACGCCGCTGCTCACATCCTCGAAACGGGCATCGTTGTCGCTGGACACGAAACTCAGCTTGAAGCCGGCTTCCAGTCTGGCGGATTTAGGTAACGTCGTGGTATAATCGCTTTTGAAGGTCGTGAAATGCAGCAGCCCCAGCTGGTCACCGTCCAGGACGTAGTCAGGCTGCTGCTTGGTCCCGTCCAGGTTGTAATAGCCGGTGCCGGAGCGGGACAGGGAGTTCAGGTGGTACCTGCCGTAATCGAGGTCCGTGGTCAGCTCCCGCCCGCTGGAATCAAAGCGGTGGCGGAAGTTCAGGTTGGCCGTTACATTGTTGGTGTGGTCGTGGTTGGAGGACAGGGTCCGGAAGGTGGAGCTGGCTGCATGCTGGTCATCCAGCACCACGGAATGGTTGGTCCCCAGGCGGTCGAACCGGTTGAAATTGCCGTTGACCACGGCGCCCAGGGTAGTGCGCGGGCTGGCAAAATAATCCAGGCCCAGGCGCCCGGCATGGGCCTGGACCGGGGAGCGCCCCGCATTATCCTTCAGGTCCCCGCCGGTGTAGGTGCCGTCCGAATAGAAATTGCGGTCCAGGATCAGGTGGTTCATACCGACCCGGTACGCGTAGTTGTAATTGCCGAACACGTTGACCTTCCGGTTGCGGTAGTTGAAGGTGGTGCCGGCGTTGGTCTTGGGGTAGACGCCCTGGCCATACCCGGCGGTCAGGGTTCCGTTGGCCCCCAGGCGCTGATCCTTTTTCATGCGGATGTCGATGAGGCCGGCATTGCCGGAAGCATCGTAGCGGGCCGACGGGTTGCTGATCAGGTCAATGCGTTCGATGGCCGAGGAAGGCAGGCCGCGCAGGTAGTTGGCGAGGTCCGTGCCGCTGAGCGGGCTGGGCTTGCCATCGATCAGGATGGTTACCCCCTGGCGGCCGCGCAGGCTGATGGCGTCATTCTGGTCAATCTGCACGCCGGGGGATCGTTCCAGCACTTCCATCGCGGTACTTCCGGCATTGACGATGCTGTTATCCACGTTGACCACGATACGGTCGCTGAGTTTCTGGATAAAGGGCCTGCGGGCGCTGACCACGACCTCCCCCAGGGTATTGTGCGCGTGCTGACCGCTCAGCACCAGGTCCGGGAGGCGGAGTTCCGGGGCAGCCGGCGGGCCGGCATAGGAAAAGGGGGCGGTGTACTCCATGCCATGGCCTGCGGCGCTGGCCCGGACCAGGTAGCTGCCCGCGGAAACCTGGTCGAAGACGGCTTCGCCGTCCGGGCCCGCCAGCACGGCCCGGACCAGGGAGGAGTCGCGGCTGCTGAGCAGTTCAACGCTGGCATTTTCCAGCGGGGCATGCTGGGCCGAAAGGATGCGGATGGCCAGGGTGCCTTGGCCGGTGGCAGCCGGCTGGTTCAGCGGGGCCTGCCGGGCCGCAGCCCCGCAGGCGGCCAGGCAGAGCAGGGCAGGTAAAAAAAGTTTCATGCTTGCTTGTTTGGCCGAAGATGCCTAAAAGACGAAATGATTCGTAGTTAAATGGGATCAGGGACCGGTCCGGCCGCATGAGCGGGCGCGCACCGCAGGCGGCCTGTCGGATTTTTACATGGCGGGGCTTCCGGCCTGCAGGGGAAAACCGGCCGGGTCGTACCGGAAACCATGGCCTTCGGGGTCAGGCGGGACGTTTTTTATTCCACGCGGACCGGCGCGGTGCGGGATGACACCCCGTTTTCATTGATGGCTTCGATGCTGAAATAATAGGGGATCTCGCGGTCCATGCCCTTATAATAATATTCATTGGTACCATAGAGCATGATGCAGTTGTACAGTTTGTCCGGAGCCGGTCCGATATAGAGGTTATAGGCGTAGGCATTGTCCACCGGCCGCCACTTCAGCCAGGCGCTGCGGCGGTCCTTCTCGGTGCGCAGCGCGATGAAGTCCTTCACGGCAGGCGGCGCGGCGCCATGGCCGCTGCCGAAGACGCGCAGGCCGCTGATGGCAAATTTGCCTCCCGACATGTGCCGGTTTTCCAGCCGGATGTACCGCGTCTCGACGGGATGGGGCAGTTCGATATAGTCGTGCGGCACATCGGTCGTGTTGCGGCTCTTGTCCACCAGCAGGGACCATTTTTTACCGTCCGCAGACTGGTAGATGCGGTACTGGTGGTAGATCCCCGCCACCTTGCCCAGGTAGGAGGAGTCCACGTCCTGGTCGGCGTAATTGATCTGGATGGCGCGGACGGTGCTGAGTGCGCCCAGGTCGCTCTGGATCCATTCCCCCGGGTTCGCGGTGGCCGCGCTCCAGTAGGTTTTGATGTTTTCATCCACCGCATAGTTGGGCGCGTAGTCGCCGTAGGTGGAGGAAACCGTTACGGGCTTGTTATAGTTCAGCAGCATCCACCCGGTGAAACGGCTCCGCAGGTGGTCTTCCGGCCCGTCAGGCAGGTAGGTCGGGTAATCCCCGAAGGCCTGGTCGCAGTAAAGCACGCCGTCCCGGTCAAACCCGGCGGGCCAGAGACCCAGGCGCCGTTCGAAATTATTCTTGACCGAGATGACCATGGTGGATATGTGCCAGTAATTGTTCCAGGCATCCTGGAACGTGGCGCCGTGGCCGGCCCCGCGGGCAAATCCGCCGGGTTTCCAGGAAAAGGGCATGGGCTGGGGCGTGAACGGCCCCAGGGGGCCGTCCCCCACGACCACACCGTCCGCGTAGCCGCTGAACTCGGTGCCGGGCGCGCCGTACTGCAGGTAATATTTTCCGTTATGCTTGGTCATCCAGGCTCCTTCGATAAAGGGATCCAGGAACGTGTTGTCCAGGTATTCCCCGAAACGCTGCCAGCCGTAGCGCCAGTCCTCCAGGAAATACAATTCCTTGCGGGCGCCCAGGGGTTGGAATGTCCGCCGGTTCATTTCCACGCCGTAGACCGGGTAGCGGTTGCTGCTCCCGTTGTACATGTACAGCCGGCCGTCGTCGTCCAGGAAAAAGGCGGGATCCCATCCGCCGATCGCCAGCGAATCAACGGCCTCCTTCCACTGATTGTCCTTGGGATGGGTGCTCATCCAGATCGGGAAATTGCTGGAATAGGTGGACCCGAAGACCAGCAGGGTGTCTCCCTGCACCCAGACGGCTGGCGCGCAGAGATCATCGTACACGTGGTGGTAGGGCTTCAGGAAAGACCGCGCGATAAAATGCCACTGGACCAGGTCGTGGCTCCACCAGTACCCCCACTGGTTGGTGGAAAACAGGTAGTAGTCGTCCTGGTAGCGCACGATCACGGGGTCGGCCGTGGCCCGGTGGCGGCCCCATTCCGAGAAATTGGGGATGGGCGTGTAGCCGTAATCGAGGTTCAGGGGGTTGCAGTATGTCCGCTGGGCGGGTTGGGAACGGACGGGCAGGCAGCCCAGGAGGGCCAGGCAGGCAAGGCAGATCAGGCGGTTCATCAGTGTGTATTTTTCCTAAGGAGGTCTTCAAAATTACCGGAAATCCGCCAAGGCCGCTTCGCCGGGTCCCCGAAAAAAAGCAACCGCCCCGGGCGGGGCGGCTGCGAGAAAAATTTTGAATTCAGGCCGGCGTGGCGGCCGGTCCGTACGGCGGGCGATCAGCCTTTTTTGCTTTCCAGCAGTTTGAAGAACTGGTCAAGCTGCGGAAGGATCACGATCCGGGTGCGGCGGTTGGCAGCACGGCCTTCCTTCGTGTCGTTGGAAGCGACCGGCTGGTATTCGCTGCGGCCGGCAGCGGCGATCTTGGCAGGATCCAGGCCGTACTGGTTCTGCAGGATGCGCACGACCGCGGTGGCGCGCTTCACGCTCAGATCCCAGTTGTCGAGCAGGTCACCATGGCGGTAGGGCACGTTGTCGGTGTGGCCTTCCACCATGAATTCGATATCCGGCTGGTTCTTCAGCACGGTGGCTACCTTACCCAGCACTTCCTTGGCCGCGTTGGTTACCGTATAGCTGCCGCTGTTGAACAGGAGCTTGTCGGAGATGTCGATGTACACGACGCCTTTATCCACTTTAATATTGATATCCTGGTCGTCGAGGTTGCCGATGGCGCCTTTCAGGTTCATGACCAGGGCCATGTTCAGGGAGTCTTTGCGGGCCAGGGATTGCTGCAGGGTCTGGATATAGGCATCCTTGGCGCCGATATTATCCAGGGATTTCTTGATGCTCTCGGCCTGCTGGGAAGAAATCACCGACAGGTCCTGCAGCTGTTTGAGAGCCATGGTGTTGTTTTCCTTCAGGAAGGCGATCTGCTTGTTCAGATCGTCGATCGTGCTTTGCAAACCCTGGTTCTTGCGGTTTGCATCGTCCTTGGCCGTATTACAATTGCCCAGATCGCTCTGCAGCTGGGTGTATTGCTTGTTAAGGGCGTCGTACTTAGCCTGGGAGGCTTTGAACTTCTTCTGGCTCACGCAGCTGAACAGCAGTACGGAGCACATGGCAATCAAGGCGGTCGATCTAAGTTTCATAATGCAAGTTTTTTGATGAATAATGCCATTTCGCTTATGAAAAACGGCTTGGTAAACAAGTCCGCAAAAATAGTTCAATATTGTCGAGGAACTAATCCAAATGGCTAAAACCCTGTTAATCCTCGGTGTATCGGCCAAATAATTTCTAATAAAAGTGAATTTTCGTTAAGAAATTTTCTGTTGCCTGCCACGCATAAAAAAAAATCATGATTTATGGTGGTAACGGTACTGCCAGTCCCCCAAGGAAGGATGCCTGCCAGATTTCGGGGCATGGCGGGCAATTTCCTTGTATCATTGCGAAAATTTTTCATGTTTCATGCCCCCGCGTAAACGGAAACGGCGCCGTAAGGGCGACTGGCTCGTGGGCGCCCTGATCCTGGCGCTGTGCCTTACGGCCCTGGGGTTTTTCGGGTTCTGGTGGTGGATGAACCGCCGCGCCCGCATGGTCCGCTACCCCGAATTCGGGATATCCATCCCCGAGAGTTACCCCATCCACGGCATCGACGTATCCAAGTACCAGCAGGTCATCGCCTGGGAGGAGGTTCATGCCATGCAGGTCCGCCGGGTAAGGCTGGGTTTCGTGTTCATCAAGGCGACCGAGGGCATCGGTAATATCGATCCCCAGTTCCGGCGCAACTGGAACCGGTCGCGACAGGCCGGCATGGTGCGCGGCGCCTACCATTTCTTCCTGGCCACCAAGGACGGCCGCCTGCAGGCCGAGAATTTTATCCGCAACGTGAAACTGGAGGCCGGCGACCTGCCCCCCGTGCTGGACATCGAGCAGACCTACGGGGTACCGGCAGCCACCCTGCAGAAGGAGGCCAGGGAATGGCTGGACATCGTGGCAACCTATTACGGGGTAACCCCGATCATTTACACGAATGTGGACTTTTACAAACGCAACCTGGGCAGGGCCTTCGATGACTACCCCTTATGGGTCGCCCACTATTACCAGCCCGACCAGCCCCGCATCAGCCGCGACTGGGTGTTCTGGCAGCACAGCGAGGCCGGGCGGGTGAACGGGATTCTGTCCCCGGTCGATTTCAACGTGTTCGCGGGCGACTCCCTGGCCTTTAAAAACCTGCTGGTCCAGTGAACATCCCGGCAGGGGATTTGTAGATTCACCCGGGGCATCCACCTGTCCCCCTCAAACCAACCGGCATGGAACGCGGCTTTGACCCCGAGGTTATAAAATACTTCAAAAAGATAATTTCTTCCTTTTCGATGGGGATGTGCTGGCTGCTGGCCAACATGACGGCCGGCCTGTACTTCGGGCTGGCCATTCCGGATGCCTGGCCCCGGATCGATACCATCCTCTTTTATGCGGGCTTCCTGCTCAGCCTGCTGGCCCTGCTCTGGTATTTGTACCGGACCTGGAAAAAGTAACATCCGGCCCCGGCCTACCGTTTTACGGGAAAATAGGATACCTTTCCATTCGGTCCAGCCGGGCAGGCCGGTGCCGGTTTTACCATGGGTCAATTCTTCCTATGCCACTCAAGAAACTCAGCCAATGGCTGGTGATAGCAGGCACCCTGCTGATCTGGGCGATCAAGTGGGTGATCCGTCCCCTGCACTGGTATGATCCCTCCCTGAAACTCCTGGTGGGGGTCGCTCCCAACCTGCTGGGTTCCTTCCTGATTCCCTTCGGGGCCTGCTGGATCGCTTCGGTACGCCCGTGGCGCTGGGCGCGCCTGTTCCAGGTCCAGACGGCCGCGGAGCTGAAGGCCATCTGCCTGGTGGGATTTGTGCTGCTGGTGATCAACGAATACCTCCAGCTCATTCCCCTGTTCGGGCGCACGTTCGACTACCTGGACATCCTGTTTTCCGCCGTAGGCCTGGCGGCTGCCTACCTGGTGTACGGCCGCCTGCTGGCCCGCCAGGCTATCCGGTATGATGCGGAATACTGACGGCGGGGATGCGCTTGCGTTTTTACGGTCTCTTGGCTTCGTGTAACCATCCACGTCAACCCGTTCCGGGTTGCGCCGGAACCTGCCGGTGCGTCCGGCCCCCTCAGCTGCTGTGGTCCGCCACGATGACCCAGCGCCCGCTGACGCGGCGCAGCAGCAGATCGTAATGCCCGCTGAGGTCCCCGGGAACCCGGTGCAGGTACCAGCGCCCCACGACATAGTAGTAATTTTCAGAAAGACGCTTCACCACCAGGATGTCGAAGGCCAGTTTGCCCATGGCGGCGGTGTCCGGGTAGCCGCGGCGGTAATTTTCCAGGGCCGCCTTCCAGCCCCAGGAAATCCCGTTTTTCCCGATGAACAGCAGGGAATCGCTTTGCCAGTAACTTTTCATAAAACCTTCCAGGTCGCCTGCGTTCCAGGTCTGGGTCTGCTGGGCCAGCAGGTCGCGGATGGCCAGTTCATCCCGGGTCTGTGCCTGGGCGAAGCCGCCTGCGGCAAGCAGCCAGAGCAGGCAGAAAAGTCCTTTTCTCATGATATACCGGTTTAGTCTGGGCGCTACGCGCTCGGCCACGGCGGCGGGGATCAGTGATCGCAGTCGTCTGCGTGGCAGTGGTCGGCCAGTCGGCAGTAACGGAAGTTCAGCAGGTGCCCTGAAACGATCATGGTTACGGCCGGCAGGAGCAGCCAGGTCTCGTAGCGGACGTAAAATTCCTTCAGCACCAGCAAGATAAATCCAATACTGAAGACCACCAAAGGAAAGGACCGGTGATGGTGACTGCGCAGGCCGTGGAAGAGGGAATAACTGCCGATCACAAAGGCCGCCGTAATCATCAGCGCTTCGAACATCCGGTTATGAATGATGTTCACGCCGAACAGCGGCAAGGAAGTCAGCAGCAGGGGCAGGATGGCGCAGTGGATGGCGCAGGCCAGGGAAGCGGCAATCCCCACGGCGTCCCAGTTGATCCGAAATCGCATAGTGGTGCAAAACTATTATGCTGCATCTGAGTTGCAAAATATATTTTTGCAACATATGACAGTCATCCCCGGTGTCAGGCGAGGGGGTTAACTTTGTGCAACAAAAGTTTATAATGAGCAGGAAGGTCATTTTTTATATTGCGTTTTTTTCCGTACTTGTAGCAGGTTTTTTACTGGTTCTGGTAAAACTGATACCGGGTTTCGCAAAACCGCAATTTCCGCCAATCAGTCATGTTCAGCCATTTGTCTTCACCGACCAGGATGGCCGGCCATATTCTGACAGCGATGTTGCAGGAAAAGTGTATGTGGCTGAGTATTTTTTCACGACCTGCAAGGGCATCTGCCCGCGGCTCAATAACAACATGCGTCAGGTCTACGACCGGTTCAAAAATGAGCCGGATTTCCGGATCCTGTCGCATACCTGCAACCCTGAAACAGATTCGGCGGCCAGGCTGAAGGCCTACGCCGATTCGATGGGGGTGTCAACCCGGACCTGGGTATTTCTCACCGGGCGCAAGGACAGTCTGTACCGGCAGGCCCGCCTGAGCTACCAGAGCGATGATCCCAAGAACAACGTAAGAAACCCGGCCGACGATTTCCTGCACACCCAGTTCTTCGCCCTGGTCGACAGAAAAGGAGATGTGCGCCGGATCGTCGACGGCCTGAAACCCAGCGAAGTCAGGGACATGTTTGGCACCATCGAGGCGTTGCTGAAGGAAAAGCCGTAAGCATCGCCCCCGGCGCCGGGTCTTACCCCGCCCGTCGCCCGGCAGCCAGGTTGCCCGACCGTCCTGATTCCATACGAAGCAGAACTTACCATCTAACACTTACATATTATGGAAACACAGGTTGAAGACATCCTGCGACGAAATCACCTCAGCGTCACGGAGAGTCGGAAAAAAATCCTGCACCTGTTCATGAGCAACGCCGGAGCCCTGGCGCATGGCGACATCGAGAAGAAGGCAGGAGAAAAGTTTGACCGGGTCACCGTATACCGTACGCTACAGACCTTCGTGGAAAAAGGGATCATCCACACCATCCCCACCTCCGATAACACAGTCCGTTATGCCCTGTGCCGGGACAACTGTTCCGAGGGACACCACCATGACAACCACGTGCATTTTGCCTGTCGCCAGTGCGGCAGGACCGAATGCCTGGAGGAAGTGACGGTACCCGAGGTCAGGCTGCCCAAAGGCTATGCTCCCGAGACCGTGGAAGTCATTGTAACGGGTATCTGCAAGGATTGCCGGCAGTAACGGACGCGGGCTGTTGCGACCCGCCGCCTGCCCGTCGGCCTGCCCCCGGGGCGGGACGCAGGGACGTATTGTCCCTGATCAGCCGCGTCATGCCATAAAAAAAGCCCCGGTGTAGAAACAGCGGGACTTAGGTTAAGGCTCTGATTAGTAGCTAGTTTATAAAAAAGTTGCCGTCAGGCAGTGTTTCGTTTTAGGTGATGGTAAACCAAAAGTAATATCCCGGCCGCATATTTCCGAATTATCAGCATACTACTTTTGTGGTATTTTTCTTTATGCTTTTGTTAACGCATCCAGCTCGCCACCCACAAAATCCATCAGATTCTTAATATGTTGTCCCGAGAGGTCAAAGCGAAGGCCGGCCGCGGCAAACAGCTCCGGCAGGGTGCGGGTACCACCCAGGCTGAGCGCCCGGGTATAATTGTTTAATGCCTGGGACGGGTTTTCGCGGTACTGCTTCCACATGCCGATCGCTCCCAGCTGGGCAATGCCGTATTCGATATAGTAGAACGGCACCTCATACAGGTGGAGCTGGCGCTGCCATCCGAAGCGGCGGTATTCGTCCAGGCCGCTCAGGTCCAGTACGGGGGAGGTGTACTGCTGCTGAAGTTCCATCCAGCGGCTGGCGCGCTCTGCGGGGCTGTGCCCCGGGTTTTCGTAGATCCAGTGCTGGAACCGGTCAATGAGGGCGATCCAGGGGAAGATCGTGATCACCCGTTCGAGCTGGTGGATGCGGGCCCGCACCAAGTCATCCCGGTTATCGAAGAACACATCCCAGTGATCCATGGTGAACAGTTCCATGGACATGCTGGCCACTTCCGCGATTTCCATGGGGTAATCCTTGAACCCGTTGAGTTCGAGGTGGTGGGCCAGGAAGGAATGGACGGCATGGCCGCCTTCGTGCAGCATGGTGGTCACATCGGTCATCTGGCCGGCCGCGTTCATGAAAATGAACGGCGCGCCGCTCTCGGCCAGCGGGCAGTTGTAGCCTCCCGGCGCCTTTCCTTTGCGGCTCTCCAGGTCCAGGTGCCCCAGGCTGCGCATCTTTTCCAGGCAGGCGCCGAAAAAGGGATCCAGCGCCCGGAAACAGCGGATGGATTTTTCCAGCAGCTCCGCCCCGGTCGTAAAGGGATGCAGGGGCTCCACGCCGGCCGGTTCGGCCTCGGTATCCCAGGGGCGCAGGGCCGGCAGGCCGAGTTTTTCCTGTTTGTAGCGCAGGATCCGGTCCACCAGGGGAAGCACATGGTCGCGCACCGCCTCCTGGAACCGGAAACAATCCTCCTTCGTATAGTCAAAGCGGCCCAGTTCCACGAACCGGAAGTCGCGGTAATTGGCAAACCCGGCATTGCGGGCCACCTGGTCGCGCAGGGACACCAGCTTATTAAACAGGTCGTCCAGGGCGTCCTTGTCCTGCAGGCGGCGTTCGTTTACCTGGCGGTACACCCGTTCCCGCAGGCTGCGGTCGGGGCTCTCCAGGAACTTCATGGCCTGCTGGAGGGTATACTCCCGGCCTTCGATGGTCACCGTCATCTTGCCGGAGATCACGCCGAACTGCTGTCCCAGCACGGCCAGTTCCGCCTGCAGGGGAACGTTTTGTTCGC
Organism: Chitinophagaceae bacterium; assembly: GCA_035549175.1. Taxonomy (GTDB): domain Bacteria; phylum Bacteroidota; class Bacteroidia; order Chitinophagales; family Chitinophagaceae; genus DASTSN01. The sequence continues at coordinate 27,306 of DASZRL010000011.1, forward strand.
GGAACAACTCGATGTTCTTGCGGACATTGCGCAGGTAGGTAAAATAGGTTGCCTGGTCCAGTTCCCGGGTAAAGGGGCAGTCCAGCAATTTACGGTTCAGCTGGTCGGATACCGGCTGGATGCGGGGCTGGATCTCCAGCATAAAATAGTTGAAGGCTTCTTCCAGGGCCTTGTTCTCGGTGTCGCAGGTCATGCGGATCTGGCGCCAGCAGGCGTCTTCACTGAGCACAGCCTCCAGTTCGCTGAGGTCCCGCAGCCATTGTTCCAGGGCCTGGCGGTCCGGCAGGGGCCGCTGGAGCAGGTCCTGGAAATACGGCTCCAGGGAGGCCCAGTCCCGGACCTCAAAATCGCTGGCCACAAAATGACGCGGAAGCTTCTGGATATCGGCACTATAGTTCATGGCTACTTATTTATCGGCGGCCGCCGGCACAGGGGCCGCCGGGTTAGGCCGGTGCTTGCGGCAAGGCGCGCCGGCAGGGCGGTTGGTTCTCAGGCTGGATCCCACAGCCGCCGCCAGGCGGGCTGCCTGGGTGCCTCAGGAAGATTTTTTGCGGGGAGTCCTGGCTGCCTTGGCCGGGGCGGGTTCGCCCTCTTTTTCCTTGGGGGCCGCGGCCGCTTTCTTCTTTTTGGGCGCCTTGGCTTCGGCATTGTCCCCGGCCGGTTCCTCCTTCACAGCCGTGTCCGCGGCCTTCCGGGCCTTGCGGGGCTTTTCAGCCGGCGCCGGCGGTTCCGCCGCAGCCTTCGCGGCTTCACGGTCGTTCCCGGGGTCTCCGGAGTCGCCCGCGTCGCCGGCCTCGGCCGGTACTTCCGAAAGCTTGATCTCCACGCCGTTTTTCTTCAGCACGTCGTACCAGCGGATCATTTTTTTCAGGTCGCTGCTGTATACACGTTCGAAATCCAGTTCCGGGTAAACCTTTTCAAAATAGGACCGCACGGCGCCGTTGTCCCTGTAGTCGGGCAGGGAACCGCCGGCCCGGTCCATGGCGTGAAAGATTTCCACCAGGTTGACATTGTCGCGGGTCGTATATACTTCGATGCTTTCCAGGTGCGAGAAGTTGTGGATGCGGCTGGACGCAAACCGCGTCGACCGGTCTTCCAGGGAGCGGATGATCGCCCCGTCATTCTTGCTGTTGATGAGTTCGAAGAGCCCGGGAAGCCCCGTGACCGCGATGATTTTATGATACTCCATAATTTGTTTCAGGTGAGGTTATTTTCGGCCGACCACCCGGGAACTGCTGACGGCCCTGAGCCGGATCGGCCGGATTCTCAGCAGGTTACCGATCCGCCGGCCGCGGATCAACGGGACCCGGGACCGGCCATTCCGCCCGCTGCGGCGGCCGCTGCAAAATTGGCCATAACAATTGAAACAAAAAAATTTGGCATCCCGGAAGTATAACCCGGGTCCCCAAGCGGTTCACGTTAAGGCATTTGCCCGGCAGGGGAAAGCTTTTTACCGGGGCAACGAAGGCGGGCCGCCCTTTTGTCGTCCAATCAGGTGATAACCCGATTCGGAGCACCCGACCCGAAACCAGGCTTACCTACTATCAGACTTTGAGAAAGATCTACCTTATTATGCTATTGACCCTGGCGCTGGCGCAGGGCAGCCGGGCCCAGGTTGCTGTGAAGGGACGCCTGACCGACCTGATCGACAACCATCCCCTGCAGGGGGCCACCCTGCAGCTTCAGGGCCTGAGGGATTCCACGGTCCGGTTTCAAGCCCTTTCCGGCAGCCGCGGCGAGTTCCGGTTCGAGGGCCTTCCCGCGGACTCCTTTATGTTGCAGGTCACCTTTGTAGGCTACGATCCCTTCCGCCAGATCGTGGCTGCCCGGGATACGCTGGTGGACCTGGGCACGCTGGCCCTGCCCAAATCCGTCAGGCAGCTCCAGAACGTGGTTGTGGTCGCCAGGACCCCGCCGGCCCAGATGAAGGGGGACACCGTGCAGTATAACGCCAGCCAGTTCAAGACCAACCCCGACGCCACGATCGAGGACATGATGAAAAAGCTGCCCGGTGTTACCGTCGACAAGGACGGTACGGTCACCGCGCACGGCGAACAGGTCAAGAAAGTGACCATTGACGGCCGCGATTTCTTCGGCGACGATGTCACGGCGGCCCTGCGTAACCTGCCGGCCGAGGTCGTGGACAAGATCCAGGTATACGACCGGCTGAGCGACCAGGCCCAGTTTACCGGCTTTGACGACGGCAACACGGTAAAGGCCGTGAATATTGTCACCAAGAATAATATGCGCAACGGCCAGTTCGGCCGCATTTATGCCGGTTACGGCACCGATGGTCACTACAATGCCGGGGGTAATGTGAGTTTCTTCAAGGACAACCGGCGCATCTCCCTGGTGGGGCTGACCAACGACGTCAACCAGCAGAATTTTGCGACCCAGGACCTGCTGGGGGTAACCAGCAGCGGCGGCAACCGCGGCGGGTTCGGCGGCGGCGGTGGTAACCGCGGCGGCGGGGGTGGCAACCGGGGCGGCGGAGGCGGCGGCGGCGGATTCGGCCAGCAGGGTAATTTCCTGGTAGGGCAGCAGAACGGGATCAGCAAGACCAACTCCTTCGGGCTGAACTACTCGGACCAGTGGGGCAAGAAGATGACGGTGAGCGGCAGCTACTTTTTCAACAACAGCAATACCAGCAATAACCAGCTCACTACGCGGCAGACCTTTCTCAGCCCCGACAGCACCCTGTTTTACCACGAAGACCTGCTGAGCAACGCCCGCAATTTCAACCACCGTCTCAACCTGCGCCTGGAATACAAGATCGATTCCGCGAACTCCATCCTGGAAATGCCCAGCGTCAATTTCCAGAAATACAACAGCACCAACGGCCTCAACGCCCTCAGTGCCTACCAGGCCAGCTTCGACACGGCCAGCCTGGCCAATACCTCGCTGAGCAACCTGCAGTCCCTGAACCACGGGTACAATATCAGCAACCTGCTGCTGATCCGCCATGCCTTCCATAAGCGGGGCCGGACCCTGTCGGTCGGATTCAACACGAACTTCAACCACAAGACCGGCAACACCTACCAGCAGGCCAATAACAAATACTTCAACAGCGGCTTCAGCCAGAACGATTCCCTGCAGCAGTTCGCCGACAACCTGACTGACGGGTATACCCTTTCGGCCAATATCGCCTACACCGAGCCCGTGGGCAAGATCGGCCAGCTGCAGCTGAACTACAATCCCTCCTATACCCGCAGCCAGGCGGACCAGGAGACCTACCAGTATGATTATACCGGCGGCAAGTATTCGCTGTTCGATACCACGCTGTCCAATAAGTTCAACAGCATTTACCAGACCCAGGTGACGGGTGTCAACTACCGGTTCGGCAACCGCGACAAAATGCTGTCGGTGGGCGTAAACTACCAGTATTCCGAACTGTCCAGCGACCGGAAGTTCCCCTACGTGGGCAACCTTCACAAAACCTTCAGCAACCTGCTGCCCAACCTCTTTTTCCGCCGCAAGCTTTCGGCCCGCAGCAACCTGAACCTCTTTCTGCGCTCCAGTGTGAACGCCCCCTCCGTCAACCAGCTCCAGGACGTGATCAATAACAGCAATACCCTGCAGCTCAGCACCGGGAACCCGGGCCTGAAGCAGCAGTATTCCAATAACCTGATTGCCCGGTACATCTATAACAACACCGGCAAGGGGCAGAGCTTTTTTGCCAATGTGTTCGTGCAGCGCAGCGCCAACTATATCGCCAATGCCTCTTACGTGGCGGTCCGTGACTCCGTGCTGGCGCCCGGCATCACCCTGTTCCGGGGGTCCACGCTGACCAAACCCATTAACCTCGACGGCTACTGGAGCGTCCGTTCCTTCTTCACTTACGGCGTGCCGGTGAAGCTGATCAAATCCAACATCAACCTGAATGCCGGGGCCAGTTACAGCAAGACCCCCGGCCTGATCAACGGGGTGTCCACCCTGTCGAACAACTATACCTATAACGGCGGGGTGGTGATCGCCAGCAATGTCAGCGAGTACGTGGACTTTACACTGTCCTACAATGGCAGCTACAACCTGGTAAAAAACACGATCCAGGCCCAGCTGAACAACCACTACTTCATGCAGTCGGCCGGCGTCCAGTTCAACCTGCTGGACAAGAAGGGCTGGTTCTTCCAGAACGACCTGAGCAACCAGTTCTACAAGGGACTGAGCGACGGCTACAACCAGAACTTCTGGCTCTGGAACCTCAGCGCGGGCAAGAAAATCCTTAAAAAGCAGGCGGGTGAGATCAAATTCTCGGTGTTCGACCTGCTCAGGCAGAACCGCAGCATCACCCGGACGGCTACCGAGACCTATATCGAGGACGTGCAGAGCCAGGTGCTGCGCCAGTATTTCATGCTTACGTTCACCTATAAGCTGAAGAATTTCGGCAATGCCAAAGCGATGAACAACAATTTCAACCGGGACCGCCGCTTTTTCGGCCCGCCCGGCTTCTGACCCACGCGGGTGGTGAAACCGGCGGGTCCGCTGTCACCGCTCACAGGAAAAGGGGACGGATTGAACCCAGGCGGCCCGTGACCCACGTAAATTTTGCGTAATATCGCCCCTCGCCAACTAAAAGCAGGCTTTGGACGAACGGTTATTAATTGAACAGCTCCGGCAGGGCGAGGAAGCCGCCTTCAGGACCATCGTGGAAACCTGGCAGGACATGGTGTACAATACAGCCCTGGGTATTGTGCAGCAGGCCGAAGACGCCGAGGATATCGCCCAGGAGGTGTTTATCCAGGTCCACCAGTCCATCGGCCAGTTCAAGGGGGAGTCGAAATTTTCCACCTGGCTGTACCGGATCACCGTCACCAAGGCCCTGGACCACCAGCGGCGGCGCCGGCGCAAGAAGCGCTTCGGCCTGGTCCGCAGCCTGTTTTCGGCGGAAAACGAGCCGGTGGTGGATCCGGCTGATTTTCAGCACCCCGGCATCCTGCTGGACCGCAAGGAGCACGCGGGGCTGCTGTTCGCAGCGATCCGGCAACTTCCTGAAAATCAGCGTGTCGCGTTTACCCTGCACAAGGTGGAGGGGCTGAGTTACCAGGAAGTGAGCGAAGTGATGAATACCAGCGTATCTTCGGTAGAGTCCCTGATGCACCGGGCCCGGAACAACCTGAAGAAGTACCTGGAAAATTATTACCGGAAAAACCCCTGACACGCAAGGGGGGCCATCCAAAGGACGTCTAAAAGAAATAATATGGAATCGCGCCAAGACATAACCAAGCGGGTCGAGCAAGCCCTCAGCGGCCTGGACGGCATCCGCCGGGCCAGCCCCGGGCCGTATTTCTACACCCGGCTGCGCGCCCGCATGGAGGCCGAACCCCCCCGCACCGCCTGGGAGCGCATGGGCATGTTCCTGGGGCGGCCGGCGATTGCCCTGGCCGTGGTCCTGCTGATCCTGGCTTCCAACACGGTGTTGCTTTTTAATCATACCGGCAACAGGAAGGCCGCCACGGCTACCCAGGCGTTGCTGAATGCCGAAAACGGGCAGGCCGGTGTCCAGAACCCGGAGAATGCCTACGACCTGGCCAGCAACTCCAATACCGCGATTTTAAATATCTTGGACCGGGAAAATGAATAATTCCGCACGAAATAGGGTTCTTCTTTTCATTATCGGCGTGCTGGTGCTTACCAACATGGCTATCCTGGTGTATTTCCTGTGGATCAAACCGGCCCCGGCCTCCCAGGACCGCACGGGCGGAAGGGGACGGGAAGGCCTGTCGGAGACCCTGAAGCGCGAGGTAGGGTTCAACGACCAGCAGGTGGCCGCCTACCGTCAGCTGAAGGACCAGCAGTGGCCGGTCATGAAAACGATGTTCGAGGACCTGCGGCACGCCAAAGACAGCCTCTTCGTGCTGCTGACGGTTCCCGGTGTCCCGGATTCTACCGTCCGGCGGGCGGCCGACCGCATTGCGGAGCGCCAGCGTGCCCTCGACATGCAGGCTTTCAACCACTTCCGGCAACTGCGCCAGGTATGTAGGCCCGACCAGCTTCCCCGGTTTGACACCCTGGTGCAACGGATGTTCCGGCGCATGACCGCCAGCCCCTTCCATCGCAGCAGCCCCGACAACCGGCCTGACAGCCATCCCGGCACGCCCTCCCCGCGGCCCTGAGCCTCCAATATTTTTTTTCCTCCTACCGAAGGTTTTCTTTTCCGGTGTCGTCCAATCTGAAGGCGCAACATTAATCGCCTTGCATATGAAAAGTAAACACGTATTGCTCACCGCCCTGCTCCTGGCGGGCACGTTGCTGGCGGGCGCCCAGGGTGGCGGATTCCCGCGTCGCACCGTGGAAGAACGGGTCAAAATGGTCATGGATAAAATCAGCGTGCTGAACCTGGACAAGGACAAGCTGGACCAGACCGATTCCGTCTTTACCCAGTTTTACCGGGACATGGATGCCAAGCGCGAGGAAATGCGGTCCGGAGGCGGTAGCCCCGACTGGAGCCAGATGCGCGAGACCATGCAGAAGATGATGGCAGACCGCGACGACAAACTCAAAAAGATTTTTACCGACGACCAGTTCAAGAAGTGGAAGGACGAGATTGAACCCTCACTCCGGCCCCAGCGCGGCGGCGGTGGTGGTGGCGGCGGTGGTCGCTGAACTCGCTGAATTTTTAAGGTTTAATGGTAAGTTTCATGCATGCTTATTAGCAGGCAGTTTAAAGCACTCCGTTTCCACGGAGTGCTTTTTTTATGGCGGCTGGTTTATGCTGACTCAGCATTCCGGGTCCCGGGGGCGTTCCCGGTGGCAGCCTGCGGTAACTGGGCGACCTTGATGCGCATCATGGTGGCGATGCTGAGCGCCCGCTCTTTGGCCAGGAAGGCCTTTTCCCCCTCGAACAGTTCATCCACGGTTTCGGTAAAGTATCCCAGCCAGGTCTGGAAATGGGTTTCGGTAAGCGGGGACTGGCGGTGGATATCCAGGTGGGGACGCATGGCGTTCTTCTGGTAGTTTTCGCCGCCCAGCAGGATCATCTCCCAGAAATCCGAAATAACGGCCAGGTGATGGGGCAGCTCGATGCGGGCCACCTCCGTGAACAGGTAGCTGATGGAGGGGTCGGCGAGTAATTTGCCGTAAAAACGGTCAACAAGCCGTTCAATGTCCTGGCGGGTCTGGATGTCCGGTTTCATGCTAGGTGGTTTTCGGGGTGGCTGCTTCGCGCAGGACGGCCTCCAGCCTTCCCTGGAACGTCTCATAGTCCGTATACCCGCGCGCGAGCAGGTACAGCCGGGTCTCACTCACCTGCAGCAGGGCCGTGGGAAACCCGGTCACCTGCAGCTGCCGGCAGAGCGCAAACTCGTAATGGGCCTTCTGGCGGTAGGTGTCCAGGTGGAGTTTGCGGTAAAAATCCCCTGCGTCCAGGTCCCATTTTTCCAGCAGGTGGCGGTAGGCCTCGTCATCGGTGAGGTCCCGGCCTTCGTAGTTCAGCGCGTATTGCAGGTCGGCAGCGAAAAGCACCTGCCGGTAATCGGGATAAAATTCCTTGACGATGCACAGGGCGATGGCCGCCTTCTCCGAATCCGGGAACCAGTCGCTCTGCTCCGGATGCAGGATATGCCAGAGAAAATCCGGGCCGAAGCGTATCCCGGTGCGCTCCTCCACCATGGGGTAGGCGTCCCGGATATACGCGGCCATCACCCCGATGGGCCGCGGCTTCTCCGAATGGATCATGCCGCCGGAAAGTACTTCGAACTGCAGGCGGTCCCGGTACTCCTCCGCGATCCGTCGGATCACCGGGCTGAACCCGTAACACCAGCCACACCAGGCGTCATAACAATAATACAGCGTGTAGTTCATGATCGACCTGCAAGGTACGGCGGTTCCGGGGAACGGAAGGAGCCGGCCAGCCCGACGGCCATCCGGGCGAAAATGGGGCCGCCGGGGCGTTCAGGCGGCCCTCTGCCCGGGGATCGGGGAATATAGCCAGGTTATTTATTCCTTGGTTTTCGGTTCGGGGTCCTTTACGATCCGGGGAGGAATAAAGGGGATCTTTTGCCGGGTAGCGGTCCGGTGGAGGGGTCCCGTGGAACGGTGCCGCGGGGCGGCCGGAACACGCGGCGGTTTTTCCTTTGGTGGAGGGGGCGGCGGGGGCGTCTTGCCGGGACCGTCTTTTCTGATGACCGGGGGCGTAAAGGTTTGGGCAGGCGGGCGGGGATCTTTTTGCTGTGCAGCACAAACAGCAACCATCCCCGCCAGGCAGGCTGTCAGCAGGAGGGCTCGCATAACATAATGTTTATGCTGAGAAGCGAAAGTGGCGCAAATCCATACGCGGGAGAGAAATTTTTAGGATGCGACCGGATCTGACGAGCCGGTTTGAAGGTATTTCAGGCCGGATCGATCCGGCCTGTCCGGGTAAATTATGACCATGACCCAGGACCGCTGCCACGCAGGTTGGAGAGATTCAGGGCTGGGGCTCAGGTATCTTACTTCCCGGAGACCCGGAATGCAACGCTATATCATTGATGCGCCTTGATCGTAGGTTTCCTGCGTAAAAAATATTGGGTCGCGTCATAATCTTTTCTAATTTACATAACCCATCCTTCCCTTTCTTACCTTCTGGAATACTTACCCGATTTTAGTTATCCCCGGCCGGATGCCGTCCAGCCGTCAAAAACCTGTTTTATGAATGAAATCACCCGCTATCAGCAACTACGACAGCCACAAAAAATTTCCGAAGAACAAAAGGCCTTCCTGGGCCTGGCCCTGTATCCGGAAAAGGAACTCTCCGATTTTGCCAACCGGCTTAAAACTGCCATGTCCGATGAGTCCTATACGGGAGCGATCAATCGGTTCAGGGAGGAGGCCCATGGAAAAAATCTGATTACTGACCTGGGTCAGGTACACCCCTTGGTCCGGTCGGTCTATGAATGGATTGACTTTAAGGCAAAGCCCATCAAGGAAACGGATTTTGAGCCATTTGTCACCAGCCTGAAAGGTGCCGGCGGGTTAAACCTGACCGAAGAATGGAATCGTTATGCCGACAACCTGCTGCTCGCTATCTACCAGAAGCAGATCAGCCTGAATTACTGTGTGGATTTTCAGTTGCTCATCCGGATTTGCTACCTGATCAGGCTATGCCTCGTGGTACGGGATGACCAGTTTCAGGTGGCCGGTCCCGGCAGCACCACGCTGGTCAATGAAATTATATACCGGCCGATCCTGCTGCCGGCGGGCCTGATCCGGTCGCGATGTGAAAGTAACTGCTCCCAAATGAAGTATGTCGAATTTCCCCAAGTGCCCGCCTTCCGGGAAATGTCGGCCAGGGACTGCGATTACAAGCGGGAAGAGCATTGCCAGCCGCCAGACGGTCATTGCCTATGCATCAGGACCTATGTGGGGGATTTGTTTATTATCAAGGAGGAATTAGCCCGCTTCGAGGAAGGCGATATCGCGGATATCGAAAATATACTGGCGGGAGAAAAGAAGGAGCGCAGGCACAGAACCCTGTTGCGTACGGAAGAAACCAGCGAGACCGAGCATGAGACCGATACCTCCGAGGAGCGTGATCATCAGGTAAATGAAAAATTTACCCTGCAATCCGAGGTCAAGAATACGGTGGATTCAAAAGTGAATATCGATGCAGGTGTGACGGCCACCCTGAAATACGGAGACACCGTGACACTCACCCCCCACGCGAACGTTACGGCTAATTTCTCGAAATCCGAATCCGAAAGTACCGCCCGATCCTATGCCAAGGAGCTGATTGACCGGTCTGTTTCCAAGATCCAGGAAAAGGTCCGCACCCTGCAGGTGAGCAAGATCATCAATGAACTGGCGGAGCACAATAAGCATCTGATTGACAATTCGAATCCAGGTGCGCACCACCGGGCCGGCTTGTATTATTGGGTCAATAAAGTCACCCACGCGCAGGTTTTCAATTATGGGAAGCACATGATGTTCGATGTCATCATTCCGGAACCTGCCGCCTTGTATAAGAAATTATATGCCGAAAAGCTGCGACGCGACAATGAAGCCGCCGCCCCGGTCAAACCCGCCGTTACCCCGGATCAGATCAGGCGGGATAATTTCGGCGACCTGCTGCTTGCGTACGGCATTTCCTCCAATGACGAAATCCAGCCGCCGGACGATACGGTATGGATTCAATTTGCATTCAGCCAGAACCTCTCGGAAGGGGATCCGGGCAAGACGGCCGGCTTTTCCTCCAATGAGTTCAAATCCCCGGATATCCCCAAAGGATACAAGGCCTACCTGATGGACTATGACGTTCGGTGCTCCACCGGCCACCCTAAGGGCACGGACCCTTATGATGAGGTAGCCGTTTCCGTAAATGTGGGAAATACCTGCATTCTGAACCAAAGCCTGAATGAATTTGCCAACGGGGCCCAGACCAACCAAAACTGGGTGGCTCACAACAGCGTCCATTTATTGGGTGAGGAGGGAAACCTGACGGTAGCGATTGCCGGTTTTTCAACGCTGGCTTTGTCGCTGAGCGGCACGATCAGCATCACTTGCCGGCTTACCGAGGAAGCTTTCCAGAAGTGGCAACTGAAAATTTACGACCTGATCATGGCTGATTACAACCGGAGACTGGCAGCCTATAAGGCGAGCCAGGGAGGCGAGGATAACCTGATACAGATAAAGGGCAGGAACCCTTTCCTGAACCGCGAAATAGAGCGGAATGAGTTTAAGCGTCATATCATCGCTATCCTGATGTGTAACTATTTTAACGGCATGGGATCCATGATGGAAATGGTTGCTCCTTATGGTTATCCCGAAATCAATTTCAGCAAGCTGGAAAAGGACGCACCTGTCATCCAGTTCTTTGAACAGGTATTCGAATGGAGTTATGTCAATTACCTGTTTTACCACAGCATGTGGGCGCGAAAGCACAAATGGCCGGAACTGCTGGATGCCGATTCCGGGGATCCCCTGTTCGACAAGTTCCTGATGGCCGGTGCGGCCCGGGTCCAGGTACCCATCCGGCCCGGCATGGAGGAGGTGTTTAACTGGTTCCTTAAGACAGGCCAGATCTGGGGAGCCACGGGGGTTCCGCCGCTTCCGGGAGATGATGAATATGTGTCCATGATCCAGGAGTTGAAGGAATCCAAGCAATGCGACTATGCCGACCGGCCGGGCCTGATTGCGGCTACCAACGGCAATACCGTTTTACGCCTGACGGGAAGTACCTATTACTGGGACCTGGTGAACAACCAGCCCAATGCGCTGAACCTGGACAATGATGTGGACCGGGAGATCCTGGTAAATTACAAGTTGTACCGGATTGTCCGGGTCAGCCAGGTTAATCCGGCTGATAACTCCTCCTGGGACATCACGCTGGAGCGGCCTTACGAGGATCCGACGGCCAATAGCCTGAAACATGCCGTCGGGGCCCTGTTTGTCGGCGCTCCGTGGGAGGTGGTGATTCCCACGAAGTTGGTGTACCTGCGAAATACCCAGGATAAACTGCCAACCTACCCGTTATCCTAAGTTATTAGCCTGCCACCTGCCTGTTTCCGGCAGGCCCTTATGCCATGGGTGATAGTAATTATGCAACCTCCCAGCAACCCGGTAGCGGTTACAACACCGTAACGAACCCGGCATCTCCGTATGGCAGCCCGCCGGCCAAGCCGTCGCGGAGCAAGCTGGATTATGTAACGGACGCGATCACCCAGGTGGGCTGGGTCAAAGGAACGGGGTATCCGGACATCTTCGATATGAACCGGCGAATTACGGCGCAGTACAGGAAGATGTATCTCCGGAAGAAGGGACAGTTTAAATGGGCCGGCATGGCGGCATTGGCTTCGGCCAAAGTCGGGGAGGGGTTGAGCGCGGCCTGGAATGGCATCGCCGCCATGCGGTATGGGATCCTGGCGCCGGCCGTCGCGGGGATCCCGGATTTTACCGATGTGGACCCCAACAAGCTTTTTACCTTCCTGGCAGAAGGAAACCGCATGGTGTATACGGATATATACTGGCAGCATGTCTGCTACCTGGACGGAGGTATTGATTTCATTGCCAGCTTCTATCATTCGGGGGATCTTACCTCAGAAGCCTACCAGGGCTGGTACCTTATCGATCAGGGGGTGAAAAAGAATAATATGGCTGGTATATGGGATGGCAATACCGTCTTATTGAAATATGAGCAGCAGCAGGTTTTGCAGCACTACATTTATGATGCGGATAAGGAATTTTGGAAGCGGGTTACCCAAAACAAACTCTCCCCGATCGATTCACCGGTTCCGGGCGGGAAGTCATTCCAGGCCTATGTGCCCGGGGGAAATATCGGTGAATTCGCCGACCGCTGGAAGTGGATCACGGAGGATATGCTGCCTGCCTGGCAATCCTTCGATGCGAAAGGAGGGTAGGTAGTCCGGCAGGGGCCGTACTGCCCGGTTCGGCGGGATACCGCGCGGGCCGGGTAATTTTCAGGACCAGTAAACAATTCGTATGGCAGATGATATGGGATATGCAGCGTCCTCGGGATCCGGCGCAGGGTATGCAACCAGCCAGGGCCCGGATGCCGGGAATGATTATGGCAAGGTAAATAATCCGCCATCGGTTTATGGAGGCCCGGACACGCCCCAGGTTTCGGGAATCACATCCGGCCTGGGGAACGGGGTGAACCTGCAGCCATCGTATGATAACAACGGCGACGTGGACCTTGGCTGGGACCTCATGAAGAAGAATCCGAAGATCAAGGCGGTGCGCATAGAAATTGAAGCGGCTGTAAAGATGGCTATTGTCAAAAGATGGATCCAGGAAGCCGTTGCCGGCGGGTATCAGGTAATTGCCACCTACCACGATCACACCTGCCTGGGCAGCGATGATGCGGCCAAGCTGCAAACCGCGGCTACCTGGTGGGAAAGCAACTACGCGGCTCTCAAGAGCGCCGGAGACTTTACGATTAACGTGATGAACGAGTGGGGAAGTGCCGGGATCACCCCCTTTGATTTTGCCAGTTCCTATAACAAGGCCCTGGGGGTCATCCGCAAGTTTTATGCGGGGCCCGTAATTATTGATATCCCCGGGTACGGGCAGGCAACCCAAATCGCCTACCAGGCCATCAAAAATCAAAGCACAACCCGGATCACCGATACGAAACTGATCCTGTCCATGCATATTTACGATGATTCAGGACAATACAGGAATAACAAGTGGCAGGTCCTGCAGAACGGAGACCTCGACGAACTCGCTTCCACCGGCCTCGGATGCATGGTTGGCGAATTCGGAAGTAAGATCGCCGGAACACCGGCACCTGCCGTAGTCGATTATGCCAGGTCCAGGGGATGGCCGGTTTTCGGCTGGGCCTGGAACGGGGATGGGGGGATCCTGAATATGCTCAGTCCCGGATTTCAGCCCTTTAACCCGGCAAAGAACGCCACGTACACGCCTACGGGTTATTTCCAGACGATCTATGGAAAACTATGAGCCCCTGCCGCGCACGCAGACAGGGTAACGTCGTTTAATACTTCCTCCCCGCCCGTTCCGTTTTGTAGCTGCCCGGGAATCCGGGGAGCCTGTATGGCTGCGCCTCGGGTCGGCCCCGGTTCAGTCCAGGTGGATGCCTTTGGATTGAAACCGCAGTTCCCAGCTGCCACAGGCAGGGCACCTGTGCTGGACCAGTACGGTGGGTTTCGTTCCGGCCCGGGGATGCCAGGGGGCGAGCAGGATCTTCCGCGACCAGCCATCCGGATCCAGGTAAAGGGTTCGGGTCAGTTCTTTTTTCTCCAGGATACCACGGTTCTTCGGGATAAGGGGGTTATAAAACTGCTCGGCGGATTCCAGGACCCAGTCCTGGTTGTAGCGATGATACTGTGCACCATAGGGTTCACCGGCCCGCACCGCCACGGATTCCAGGATCCCGGCCCGCAGGTCCGCCAGGACCAGGTAATCCGGGCCGCCGAAGCGGCCTCCGCCGCTTCGCACGGGGTCTTTGGTATATCCGCATTGGCCGCAATGGGCCAGCATGATCAGTCCCATAATGAACAGGTTGATGCACCGGCCGGCCGGTTGCCGGCCGCCTGCCTGCCTGTATAACGCGCAGGGCGCCGGTTTATGATGGCAGGGAGGATTAATGCGCTTCCAGCCAGTTGTCGCCCACACCCACCTCGGCAATGACCGGCACTTCGTGGGGAAGCGGCAGGGCGGCCTGCATGCACCGGATAATTAGGGGCTTCAGGTCCTCCACTTCCTCCTTGTCCGCGTCGAACACGAGTTCGTCGTGCACCTGCAGGATCATTTTGGAGCGGAATCCTTTTTCCCGCATCGCACGGTGCACGCTCACCATGGCCAGCTTGATCATGTCGGCGGCCGTACCCTGGATCGGCGAGTTGATGGCGTTGCGCTCGGCAAAGCCGCGCACGGTGAAGTTGGCCGAGTTGATGTCACGCAGCCAGCGCTTGCGGCCCATCAGGGTCTCCACGTATCCATGGTCGCGGGCAAACTGGATCGTTTCGTCCATATACCGGGTGATGCCCGAAAATTCCTTCTTGTAGTTATCGATGATTTCCTTGGCCTCCGTGCGGGTGATGCCCAGGTTGTCAGCCAGGCCGAAGGCGCCCTGCCCGTAGATGATCCCGAAGTTCACACTCTTGGCCTTGTAGCGCATTTCCTTGGTCACGTCCTTTTCTTCGACACCGTATACCTTGGCGGCGGTGGCCGTATGGATGTCCTTGTTGTGTCGGAAGGCCTCGCACATATTGGGATCGCCGCTGATGGCGGCCACGATCCGCAGTTCGATCTGCGAGTAGTCGGCGGAGATGAGCACATGGCCGGGATCGCGGGGGATGAAGGCCTTGCGGATCTCGCGGCCCCGTTCCGTGCGGATCGGGATATTCTGCAGGTTGGGGTTGTTGCTGGCCAGGCGGCCGGTGACGGCCACCGCCTGCCCGTACGTCGTGTGGACACGGCCCGTCTTGCGGTTGATCATGGTCGGCAGCGCGTCCACGTACGTGGATTTCAGCTTGGTGTATTCCCGGAAGGCCAGGATATCGTCCACGATCTTGTTCTGGTGGGCCAGCTTGAGCAGCACGTCCTCGCCGGTGGCATACTGGCCGGTCTTGGTCTTTTTGGCCTTGGGGTCCAGCTTGAGTTTTTCAAACAGCACTTCGCCCAGTTGCTTGGGGGAGGCGAGGTTGAAGCGAACGCCCGCCGCCGCATAGACGGCTTCCTCGCATTTTTTGGCTTCGCGCTCCAGTTCCCGGGAATACTCCTGCAGGAAGCCCTCGTCGATACGCACACCCTGGTATTCCATGTCGGTCAGCACCTTGACCAGCGGGTTCTCCACCTCGGCGAAGACCCGCTCCACCTGCCGTTCCTTGAGCAGCGGCAGGAACACCTGCTTGAGCTGCAGGGTGATGTCGGCGTCCTCGGCCGCATAGTCCCGGATGCGGTCGAGCTCTACGTCCCGCATATTGCCCTGGCCCTTGCCTTTTTTGCCGATCAGTTCCTCGATGTGCACAGGCTCATAATGCAGGTATTTGCTGCTGAGTTCGTCCATGCTGCGCTTGCCGTCGGGTTCGATCACGTAGTGGGCCAGCATGGTGTCGAACAGGGCGCCCTGCAACTGGACGCCGTACCAGGTGAGCACGAGCAGGTCGTACTTGATGTTCTGGCCGATCCAGGTGCGGGCGGGATCACTGAACAGGGGCGCGAACCGGGCCAGGATCTCCCGGGTCCGCTGCTGGTCGGCGGGACAGGGCACGTACCAGGCCTGTCCCGGCCTGACCGCAAAGCTCATCCCGACCAGCTCCGCGTCATTGGCGTCGATATTGGTGGTTTCGGTATCAAAACAGATCTCGGGATATTTTTTCAGTTCGGCGACGAGCCGATCGATGGCCGCGTCTCCCTCCACCGCCTGGTAGTCATGCGGGGTGTTGGCGATATTGCGGCCGGCGGGAAGTCCGGATTCGTCCGGGGATACCTGCTCGCCCGTCCCGGGGGCGGCGTCGGGCGCGGCCACCGGTTCGGAAGCGCCGGGCTGGGCCGCCCGGCCTGCGGCTTTTCGGGTTTTGGCCTTTGGTTCGGCGCCGGTGGCAGCCGGGGCCGCGGGCTGGCCGAACAGGTCGGTCTGCACGCCCTCGGCCGCCGTAGGGAATACGCTGAAGTCCTCGCCCAGGATGCGTTTGCCCAGGGTCCTGAACTCCAGCTGCGCGAACACGTCCCTGAGGCCCGGCCGGTTCCAGTCCTTCAGCCTGAAATCTTCCTCGTGGAAGGTGACCGGCGCGTCGGTAATGATGGTGGCCAGTTTCTTGGAGAGCAGCGCCGACTCACGCCCCTTGCGGACCTTTTCCCCCAGGGCGCCCTTGATCTCCTCGGCATGCGCCAGCACATTTTCCAGGGTGCCGTATTCCGCCAGCAGTTTGGAGGCGGTCTTTTCTCCCACCCCGGCAATGCCGGGGATATTGTCCACGGCGTCCCCCATCAGCCCCAGGATATCGATCACCTGGGAGACGTCCCGGATATTCCATTTTTCGCGCACGGCTTCGGGCCCCAGGATCTCGACATCGCCGCCCTGGTAGCCGGGCTTGTAGATCTTGATCTGCTCCGTCACGAGCTGGCCGTAATCCTTGTCCGGGGTGACCATATACACCTCGTAACCGGCCCGGGCAGCCTGGAGGCTCAGGGTGCCGATGATATCGTCGGCTTCGTAGCCGTCGACCTCCACGATGGGTATGTTGAAGGCGGCGACGATCTTCTTGATGTCGGGGATGGCCTCCCGGATGTCTTCGGGGGCCTCCTGCCGGTTGGCCTTATAGGCTTCAAAATGGTTGTGGCGTTCGGTGGGGGCTGACGTGTCAAAACAGACCGCCATATGGCTGGGCTGCTGGTTATTGATCAGGTCGATGAGCGCATTGGTGAAGCCGAACTGGGCATTGGTATTCTTGCCCCGGGAGGTAAGCCGGGGGCTGCGGATCAGGGCGTAATAGGCCCGGAACACCAGGGCCATCGCATCCAGCAGGAAGAGTTTCTTTGCCATCCCGCTAAGGTAACCAATTCAGGGGTTGCCGCCTTGCCGTCCCAAAGCAAAACCCCGGCTGGACAACCGGGGCTTTTAGTTATAGTTAACGCTGTAATGAGACGAAAGGAGGAGGACTACTTCTGGACAGCGGTCCTGGCAGTCTGCTGGGCATCCGAAGCCACCATGGCGGCGGTTTTCTGTTGCAGGTATTTTTCAGGGTTCTGTACCAGTACGGTCCCGGAAATGGCGGTTCCGCCCGCAACCTGCTGGCTGGAAACTACGGCATCAGCCGGTTTGTCCCGGTGAATAAAGTTCAGGTAGAGGGCAAAGAACAGCAGGTTAAACGCGAAAAAGTTAACCACTTTGCGGATGCGCCTTTTCATAACTATTGGATTTTCGGTTTTAGATTCAGGATGTTTGGATATGGGTATAAAGATAAAAGGGCTTACCGGAATACATGAAAACCATTAGCCGGTTTTTGGCCAAATTGAGCAGAAGTACTCCGCCCTGAATCGTAGATCTACGAATCACCGGGCCCCCGGAGGGCAGTGTTCCCTTAAAAACCGCAGGAAAGTGGCATTCAGGTGCTCCCGGGTGCCGGGACCTTCGCTGATGCCATGCGTGCGGTTGGGATAGGCCATGAACTGGAACAGCTTTCCGTTTGCGATGAGCGCGTTGAGCAGTACTTCCGCATTTTTATAATGGACGTTGTCGTCCCCGGTGCCGTGGATATACAGGAGGTTGCCCCGCAGGTTGCCGGCAAAGGTAACCGGCGAAGACTGGCGGTAGGCGGCGCTGTCCTCCTGCGGCAGGCCCATGTACCGCTCCGTATAAATATTGTCGTAGAAGTGCTGGTCGGTGACGGCCGCAATGGCGATGCCTGTCTTGTAGATCCCGGGATAGCGGAACAGCAGGTTCAGGGTCATGGCACCCCCGCCGCTCCAGCCATGGACGGCTACCCGGCTGGTGTCGATATAGGGCCACTTCAGGATCTCGGCGGCGGCCATGGCCTGGTCCCGGCTGTTGATCACCCCGATCTTCTTGTAGATGGATTTGCGCCAGGCCCGTCCTTTCAGGGCGGGGGTGCCGCGGTTGTCCATCGTGATGCCGATATAGCCTTCCGGGATCAGCTGCGAGATGAAATGGTCAAAGCCCGGCAGGTCGTCGGCCGTCGTGGAGGCCGGTTCCCCGTAGACGTAGAAATACACCGGGTACTTCCTGGTGGAATCGAAGTTGACCGGCCGGGCCAGGATACCGTCCATTTCCACCCCGTCGGCCGTGCGCACGCGGAACTTGTCCAGGTTGAAGCCCAGCTGCGGCGCGGAAAACTGGTCCGGTTCGGCGGGATAGACCTTCTTGTGGTCCGGCAGGGTCACCAGCCGGATATTGTAGTTTCGGTGAATATTGCCATTGACCTGGGTGGCATAGCGCCCGTCCGGGGACAGCCGGTAGAAGTTGGTGCCCTCGAATACGGCGGGTGTCACCCGCACCGTGTCGGGCTGGTCCGGCCGGACGCGGTAGAGGTATTTCTGGGTGGCATCCCAGGGGCTGGCAATGAAATATATGTTGCCGTCGGGATCGGCGCTGACCAGCTGGGCGTCGAAGTCGCCGCGCGTCAGCAGTTGTTCGTGGCTGCCGTCGCGGGATACCTTGTAGATATGCAGCCAGCCGTCCTTTTCACTGCTCCACAGGAAGGATCTGCCACCTTCGATCCAGGTCCAGGAAGGGCCGTCCCAGACGAAAGGGCGTATCACATCCACCCAGGCTTCATCCCGGTCGCCAAAGATTTTCCGGGCTGCGCCTGTGGCGGCGTTGCACAGGTAGAGGCTGGCCTCGTTCTGGTGGCGGTTGAGCTGGACCACCATGATCTCCCGGTTATTGCCGGCCCATTCCATGCGGGGCAGGTAATTGTCCTGGGGATCGCCGGGGATCTGCAGCCAGTTCGTTTTCCGGCTCGCCAGGTCCACCACGCCGATCTTCACGTAGGAGGGCTTTTCGCCGGCCTTGGGGTATTCCACCGGGATGACGAACGGGTAAAGGGAATCGGTATTGTTAATCATCAGGTGGTTGCGGGTATGGGTGGCATCCACGCGCCAGTAGGCAATCGCCCTGCTGTCGGGGCTCCAGCGGAACCCGTCCCGGCAGCTGAGTTCTTCCTCGTAGACCCAGTCAAAGGTCCCGTTGATGATCCGGTCGGTGCCGTCGCTGGTCAGCCGGGTGATCCGGCCCGTGGCCAGCGACTCCGTATACAGGTTGTGTTTGCTGACATAGGCGACCTGGCTGTTGTCGGGGGAGAATTTGGCAAACATCAGGGAGGAGGCCGGCAGGCCCTTACCCAGCTGGCGGCCCTTGCCGGTTGCCAGGTCGACATACCAGTAGTCGCCGCGGGTGTTACCGCGCCAGACCCGGGCCGAGTTGGTATAGAGCAGGACCTTCTTGCGGTCGACGCTGAACACCACATTCTCCACGCGGGTGGCCAGGCCCAGGGCGCTTACCCGGGAGGCCTGGAGCACGGTCTTCCCGGAAGCCAGGTTGTCGGCGCTGTACACCAGGATATTGCCGTTGTCATTGACCCAGAAATCGTGGGAGTCGGGAAGCCATTGCAGGCGGTTGATGGCAATCTCACCCTGGGGCAGGCCGGCCTGGCCATAGGCCAGGGCTTCCTTGTCAAAGTTGATGGGCTGGGCCATGGTCAGCAGGCTGCCGGACCAAAGCAGGAAAAAAAGAGTCAGTTTTTTCATATAAGCGGGGTTGTGAACGATCGGTTGCAAGGAGGCGGGGATTTTTCCGCTATGGGTTTGTTACCGGAAATATACACAATCAGCGTGAATTCAGGGAGGTGGGTGGGCAAGGGCAGAATAGGCCGGGTAGGTGGCGGTAACGAACCTGCCTTCTCTGGCCCGGCTTCATGATCAGGGTAGAACAAAGCCTGGCGGCACGGCCGGTCATCCGGGTGGAAAGGGATACTTACTGTGTAATCGGAAAAATATAATAGACGGTTTGAGCTCAGGAATCCCCGGAGCACCTGGGTGACACGGAATAACCTGAAAGGAGGGCAAGGCGATTATGATACGATTATCCAGGCCATCAAAGCGTCCAACTAGGTGAGCTTGGTTAGACCAGGAACCTCACCGGAAATAGTTTCTGTTTGGAAGGCTTGGGTACCGGAATATGTGCCTGATGGGAAGAACCGTAGCGGGTTTGGAAATCTGGTTAAATACTAATTTTTTCTACATGACTTTTACCCATCAACACCCTTTTTTGTTGAAATTGGGATCATAATCCCAAAATTGATATGAATTTTTGGATTATAATCCTAAAATCAATGATTCTTAAAACCCCAGCACCGCAAACGGATTAAACATCATTGGGGCTATTCAGTTATACATGCAGACAAATCGTAATGCAATTGCATAATACTTGGAAAAACTGAGCCAGGTGGAGGTTCTGACCGGGTAAGATTCGGAGGCAGCCTTACTTTTTCATCTCTTCCAGCTTTTTCTGGAG
>DASZRL010000012.1:0-6833 GCA_035549175.1 Chitinophagaceae bacterium
CCGCATTTATCCTATTTCCCAATAATTTATTTGGGCACCTGGACCCGCTCCGGGATAGTAACACTGTTTTTCTAGTGGAGGAGTTTTTATTCTTCCGGTTATACCGGTTTCATAAAATGAAACTGATTTTCCACAGGTCCACCATGAAATCCTTTGAAAATTTCCTGCAAAAGAGCCATATCCCGGTAACCTATATCCCCGCCACCAAGGAACTGGCTGATATCAGGATTCTTGTCGCCCAGCTGAAAAAACAGGGATACTCCATGATCAGCATGTATGATCCCTGTGATGAATGGCTGGAAAAAAGAGTACGCCGGTCCTGCCGGGAATGGGGAATAACCCTGGTATGGGTGGAAAATCCCATGTTCATTAATTCCCGGGCCGACCTTTCGAATTACCAGGACCGCAGGAAAAATTACTTTCTGACGGATTTTTATGTGCACCAGCGTAAATCCAGGAACTTACTACTCAACCCCGACGCTAGCCCGCTGAACGGGAAATGGTCCTTTGATGCCGAAAATAGGGCCAAATATCCGTCCGGGAAAAAGCCGCCTGCCCTGTCCGGGCAGGATGCCACGCCCTACCATCAGGAGGCTGTTCAATATATCGAAACCCATTTTGCGTCCAACCCCGGCGAAATTGATCCCCGGTATTTCTACCCGGTCAACCAGGAACAGGCTGCCGCTTCACTCCGGGATTTTTTCAGATCCCGGTTTGCTGATTTTGGCCAGTTCGAGGATGCCATCGTCCACGAAGAAGTACACCTGCATCACTCCGTGCTGTCCCCGCTGCTAAATTCCGGGTTGTTGCTGCCGATGGAAGTCATTGATCAGGCCATTGACTATGCTTCCGGGCACGCGATCCCCTATAACAGCCTGGAAGGGTTCGTCCGCCAGATCCTGGGTTGGCGTGAATTCATCCGGATGGTCTATATCCGGGAGGGAAACAGGCAGCGGACCCGTAATTTCTGGAAATTCCATAGAAAGATCCCGCCCAGCTTTTATTCCGGGAAAACAGGGATCGAACCGGTAGACGCCATCATTAACAAGCTCCGGAAGACGGCCTATAACCACCATATTGAACGGCTGATGATTCTCAGCAATTTTATGCTCCTGTGTGAATTTGACCCCGATGAGGTATACCGGTGGTTCATGGAGATGTATATCGACGCCTATGACTGGGTCATGGTACCCAACCTTTACGGGATGGGACAGTTTGCCGATGGAGGCCTGATGAGCACCAAGCCCTACATCAGCGGAAGTAATTATATCCTGAAAATGAGCAATTTTAAAAAAGGGGAACCCTGGGCGGAGCTCTGGGATGCGCTGTTTTGGCGGTTTATGCACAAACACAGGTCCTTTTTCCTGAAGAACCCGCGGATGGGCATGCTGATTAAGACCTTTGACAAATGGAACCCGGTAAAACAACAAGGTATCCTGCAAAAAGCCGAGGCCTTTCTGCGTCAGCTGGATACCCAGGCTTGATTCCCGGTCCGGGCGGGATTTTCCTGGCTCATCCTGGTTTTTCCGGCTTCCATATTCCTCCGGCAGGGACCCTTTCCCTACCGGTCATCCGGTCTGCCGCTTCCAGGATTTGAATCTGCTTTTTTCCGGCTAGATTTGTTTCAAACTTACTTTCTATGTCTCTTTCCAAGCGCATCAATCCCTTTGTCAAGACCAATAACGACACGGGCTTTTCCAATACGGGCAATATCAACGGGGGGCGTTTCATCAACCGGAACGGCACTTTTAACCTGTATAAGAAAGGCTGGCCCTTCTGGGACCGGCATAGCATCTATTACTCCATGATTTCCATGCCCACCTGGAAATTCATCAGCATCCTGATCGGGGTCTTCCTGGGAATCAACCTGGTCTACACCCTGGTTTACCTGGCGCTCGGAGCCGGCCAGTTCACGGGATTGATATTCAGCCGGGGCTGGAATCTTTTCAAGGAGATCTATTTCTTCAGCACGGAAACCTTTACCACCGTCGGCTACGGGCGTGTCAATCCGATCGGGGACGGAGCCAACCTGGTAGCTTCCATCGAGGCCATGAGCGGTTTTCTCTCCTTTGCGATAGCCACCGGTCTCATATACGGCCGGTTTGCCCGGCCCCGCGCCCACCTGGCCTTCAGCACCACGGCCCTCATCGGCCCTTACCGGGACAAGACCGCGCTTATGTTTCGCTTTGCCTGTTATAAGAATCACCACGCCCTGACGGACGTCACTGTCCAGGTCAACCTGGCCATGCTTCTCCAGGAAAACGGCCAGGGTGTATATAAGTATTATGACCTGCCCCTGGAGCGCAGCAAGATCGAAAGCCTGCCCATGAACTGGACCGTGGTACACCCCATCGATGAAAACAGCCCCCTGCTCGGATTTAATACCGAGGACATGAAGGCGGCTGATGTGGAAGTCTATGTACTGGTGCGAGGGTTCAATGATATCTACTCCAATACCGTGTTACAGCGGACTTCCTATACCTGGCAGGAAATTGAAATGAACCGGCGCTTCGTCCCGATGTACCAGGAAACGGAAAACGGCACCGTGCTGGAACTTAATAAACTGAGCCACGTGGTAGATGCCTGAGCAGGTGATTCCGGCCGGACGGACCTCCGGGTAATGAAACACGGATCACCCTAACGTTCCGGGTAACATCCTATCTTTGCGCATCCTGAACCCCATTCCCTATGGCCTTTAAGGCAGTTTTTATTGATATGGATGGTACGCTTCTCCGAAGCGACCATACCATTAGCCCCACCACCCAGGAAGTGCTCCGGGATTTGCAGCAGCGCGGAATCTGGGTCGTACCGGTTTCTGCCCGCCCCCTGCATGGCATCCTGCCCATCACGGGCCCTGTCATCAGCGAATCCAATCCCGTTGTCAGCCTGAATGGGAGTTACATATACCACCAGGGACAGATTATCCACCAGGTAATTATTAACCTGGACCACGCCCGTTCCGTACACGAGGAGATCCGGGATCAGGAAGCCTCGGTCATGTACTACAGCCAGATGGATTGGTTTGCCACCCAGGACAGCCCGCTTATCCGCAAAGAGCAGCGGATTACCCCCGTACCCATCCGGATTGAACCTTTTGACCAGATCCTGGATCAATGGCGCAGTCAAGATAATGGCCCCAACAAGATCATGGTGGGTGGTGATCCGGACCTGGTATCCTCCATCGAAGCCCGGTTGATTTCCCTTCACCGGGGCACGCTGAATATCTACAAATCCCAACCCCGTTTCCTGGAGATCATGAACCGGCAGGCTTCCAAGAAATCCGCCCTCGAATTCCTGCTTAACCGGTTCGGGCTGGACCGAAAGGAAGCAATCGCCTTCGGAGACAACTACAATGACCAGGAAATGATTGCCTATGCAGGCCTGGGCGTAGCCATGGGGAATGCCCCGGAAGCTATCAAGCAGTCCGCCGCCTACATCACCGACACGAATAACGAGGATGGTGTGGCCAAGGCCTTACGCCATTTCCTGGGTTGATACCCCCAGAGTATTCCTTTCGCTCATTTCCGCATGCGGTCAAAAAATTCCTTTTGCAGGCTCAGGGTAGCCGTATCAGCCTTTATATCCCGGATCGCCGTCGCCAGCTGGCTGATGACATGTTCAACGATCAGTTTTCCCAGCTGGGGGGTAGCCTTATCCCCCTCTCCTGCATAATGATTGGGGAAATCGGCATACCACCAGATCGCCGTATATACATTGGGGATGTCCAGGCGATGCTGGTTGGCGCCGGATTCGTTGCGGGCGCTATCCATCTGCACCAGTTCCGGCCGCAAATAAAGCAGTTCGGAAGTTTCGCGCTCGCCTGCATGCTGGTCTCCGCGCATGTCGGATTTATGGAGCGCGGCCAGCTGCCTTGCATAGGCCGTGTCCGATGAGGGTTCAAAGAAATAGACGGCATAGCTGCGGGGCTTCTCCAGGCGTGTCTGAATAAAATACCGGATCAGCTCCGGATTTCCCCCGTGTCCATTGATAATGAGTATCTTACGAAACCCGTTCCGGGCGATTTCGTCACAGGTGGCCTCCAGTAAATCCCAGACTACCCGTTCCTGCAGGGCGAATACGCCGGGCTGGTGTTTGGCTTCATTGATCTGACCGTAAAAGTAGTCCGGGAAGACAACCGCGTATTCCTTCTTGGTGGCGCGGGCTGCATACTCCCGGACCCGGATCAGGTCGGATCCGATGGGGACATGGGGTCCATGTTTTTCCAGGATGCCTATGGGAAGAATGCAGGTATAATTGGACTTGACCAGGGCCTTTTGCCAGTCACTGGCCGTCAGTTCATCCCAGCGCGCGGGAAGGTTCTGGGCATGAACCGGAGCCAGGCCTCCCAGTAGCATGATGAGGCACCATGAAAGAATCTGCGGGATTTTTTTTTCGCGTGTCATAAGCCGAATAGTTTGTGTGAATGTACAGCATTTTCCGCCCACTTGCCCAGGATACGTAGTCTTGCCGGCCTGCCGGCCAGCGGGTAAAACCGAAATGAGTATGCGCAGAATGGGCGGAATAGGTTAGGTTACGCCGCGTGGCCCGGGATAGCGTAGTTCCCCCAGCGCCCGGGGTTGGAGCAGGCTTTCGGGGCGGGGAGGACGACAGTCCGACCCGGCCTGCCGCCGTCCGCGTAAGTCGGCCTTCCCCTAAGGGTAAATACGGAGGGGACAAACCCGCCGGGCCCCGTTAATAAAAATCCGGCGGTGATACGGCCTGCTTATTCAGAACTTGTTTATATTTATAAAAAATCCGACACAATGACCATTTTTGTTGCAGGTCTGCCGTATGACCTGGATGATGCAGAACTGATGGAAATCTTTGAAAAATTCGGAAAGGTCAACTCTGCCAAAGTTGCCATGGACCGGGAGACCGGAAAAAGCAAGGGCTTTGCCTTCGTGGAGATGCCCAATGAGGAAGAGGCCAAAGAAGCCATTGACGGGCTCAATGATATATCCCTTGGAAAAAAACCCCTGGTCGTGCGCCAGGCCGAAGACCGCGGAGGCAGGCCGGGTGGCGGCCCTGGCGGAGGCGGTGGTTTCCGCGGCAGCGGTGGTCCAGGCGGATTCAAAAAACCCGGAGGCTTTAACCGGGACCGCAACCGGTTCTGAGGCCCGCGCCCTTCTCCCCGAAGGGCCTTTGTTTTTTCTCTACCGTTTCTTCTCCCCTTTTGCGGTACGGGTGGGTACATTCCAGGAAGACAGGCTGCCGGATGCCAGCGGGGTAATTAATAATACGGGCAGGACCTTTTTATCAAACCAGCCTGGAAAGGAGCCAGACGACGGCCAGCGTAGTGCATCCCATCAGGGCGGTGGCCACCGTATAGACGCGCAGCATGCTCCGCGTATCCATTCCCGAAAAGCGGGCGACCACCCAGAAATAGGCATCATTGGCGTGGGACATCAACATAGATCCTGCCCCAAGCGACAGCACAGCAAGTACACGGCCCTCCGGATTGTCCAGCCCCAACCCCGGCAGGAGCGGCTGTACGATGGAGGACGCCGTGATGATGGCAACCGTGGAGGAACCTTGTGCCGTTTTTAGCAGGGCCGCAACCAGGAAGGGAAACAGAAGTCCCAGGGACGCCAGCGGGGATCCCTTCCCGAGGTGCTCTCCCAGGTTCGTGGCTGCCAGCAGGGCTCCAAACGAACCGCCCGCTCCGATAATGACCAGGATGCCCCCCGCCCGCTCTGCGGCTCCCTGAAGCAGTTCGCCGACCTGCCGCCGCTGCCAATTCGTACCGCCCACGAATGCCAGAAGGATGCCTGCGGCAAGTGCAGTCTCGGGATCTCCTAAAAAGTCCAGAAGACGCCCCGGCCAGCTTGTTCCCCACCCCCCTAACGTGAACAGGGACCGCAAGGCAATCAAAACAATCGGGACTATTATGGGGAGGAAGGCCTGCCAAACGGAAGGCAGCCTCGTGAGCTCGGTGGCCGGCTCCCGTGCGGGAGGAAGCACACAGGGTACCCTGTTTCCCGCGTAGCGTGCCCAGCCATACCCGGTCAGCATGGCAGGGATCGCGCAGAGCGTACCTTCGGCCAACACACGGCCCAGGGGTGCTCCCAGGGTGGCGGTAGCTGCCGTGGCACCCGGATGGGGCGGGACCAGACAATGGACGGCATACAGGCCGGTGGCCAGCGAGGTAGCCATGATCACCACGGAAATACCGGTACGACGGGACAAGGAATTATTCAGTCCGCTCAGCACGATATACCCGGAATCACAAAAGATCGGAAGGCCTACCACCAGCCCGGTTAGGGCCATGGCCAGCGGAGCCCGGCGCTCTCCCGTACGCTGAAGCATAAACCGGGCCATAACACGCGTGGCCCCGGTATGTTCCAGGAGGATCCCCAGGGTCGTACCCAGGACAATAATCAGGCCGAGCGACTGCATGATCCCCCCGAATCCGTGCTTGGCGACAGCCAGGATCTGGCTCGCCGGCATACCCGTGCCCAGGCCAACCAGCGCGCAGGCAAACAGGAGGGCAAAAAAAGCATGGACCTGGTAGCGTGTGGTAAGCAGGACAACGCAGGCAATGGCCAGGATCAGGAACAGGGCTATCTGGACGAGGGAAGCGGTCATGAGGCGGAATTGCGGAACAAAAAAGCAAATTTCTGCCCAGCCTCCAAATTCATTTTACCACCTTACCTCCAGGATGACAGGCAGGATCGGGTGGTAAAACCAGGCCGCGTGTAACCCGGGCCGGGACCAGCTACTTCAGCCGGTTGTTGAGGAAAGCCAGCGTATGGGCCCATGCTTCCCGCGCTGCCATAGGATGATAACTTGCCCGGGCATCGCAGAAAAAGGCGTGATCAGCATAGGATATGACT
>DASZRL010000013.1:0-13285 GCA_035549175.1 Chitinophagaceae bacterium
AGGCACTCAAGCGAATCAAAGCCGCCGGGGAAGACTGGATCCAGGATTGCTGGCTCTGGCTGTACAAGGGAGCCTGGCAGGAATGGAATATCGAGGAAATCGAAATGGCGATCGCTATGAGCCCGGACCAGGTGCTGAAAAAGCGCTATGGCATCTTCATTCACCAGTCCCAGAAGGATATGGTGCCTTTCCAGGGGGCGGACGCCCGGGAATTCTGGCAGCGGGCGGAAGAACGTAACCGGGCAACGGCCGATCTCTATGCCAAACTCGGTCTGACGCATTTTGCTGCCATGGAAGCCTTTGTCCGCTGGCATTACTGAGTCCTGCAGGCATCACCCTATCGTTTCTCCACCGATGGCCGGTCAGGAGACAGGCCCGGATTGGTCCGGCAAACCAGCCCCTGCCGTCCTGCCGAACTCGTTCATGTAAATATTGAACAGGACGATGACATAGCTGATCAGCAGGGGACCGAAGATCAGGCCGACAAATCCAAACAGCCCCAGCCCCACCAGGACTCCCAGGATCGTGACGATCGGATGTACGTTGCCGATCCGGCGCAGCAGGGTAATCCGGGAAATATAATCCACATTGCCGGTAACAATCAGGCTGTACAGGAGCAGGCCCGTCGCCTGCCAGTCCTGTCCGATCACATACATGTAGATGACCAGGGGTACCCAGATGATCATGGTTCCGACCACCGGGAAGAAGGCAAACAATCCGGTAAGAAACCCCCAGATGGCAAATTCCTTTACCCCGAATATGAAATACCCCAGCGTGGCAAAGAGCCCCTGGATGATGGAAATGATGGGTATTCCCAGCGCATTGGCCCGGATCATCCGCTTGGCTTCTGAGGCAAGCAGGTTAATATTCTCGGGCTTGAGCGGGATGATCCGGGACAGGTACTGTTCCATCTCCTTTCCATTGTAAAACATGTAATAGAGGACAAACAACATAATCCCCAGGTTGGAAATCAGGTTGGCGGTGCTATTAATCAGGCCCGGCACCAGCGCAGCTACCTTGTTAAACAGGCCCGCCAGGGAATCCCCGGAAACCAGGTTGGTGCCCAGCTTTTCCTGGATGATGACCACCGAAGTCTTTGCCGCATCCAGGTAACTGCCCGGATTATTGAGGAACGCGCCCAGTTTGGGGCTGATTAAGGTAATGCCCAGGTAAACCGGCAAACCCAGCAGCAGCAGGTAATAAAAGATGAAGAGCAGGGCGGCCCAGCCTTTTTTCCATTTGCGGGCGTAAACCAACTGGAAGTATGGCCCTCTGCTGAGCATGTACAGGGTGACCGCCCCCAGCAAACCGGGAATAAAAATGTACAACTCCCGGAAGATGAGAAACAGGAATAGCAGGATGATGGACAAAAGAAGGACCTGGCGTATCCGTTGGTTAAAGTCTCCCATTTGCAGGCTAAGATAACAATTTGACCGGGCAAAGCAGCTGATTGGCTGGGTAATGGCTGCCTGCGCAAATTGCGGGTCAGCTAGCCCGCGGCCCGTCAGTCCGAGTACCCGTCCCGCCGGAAACAGGGCATAGGGAAGTGTGTGAGTATCCGGCGCGCCGGATGACCGAATAATTTCACAGGGGGTCGTTCAGAAAATGATGATAAATACGAAAACTTCCATCCAGGAAACGGCCGGCCAGGCGTGCAGGAAAGCCGGGGCGTGCGGACTGGTCTACCCGGGCAGGTTACGCTGGAACAGGAAAAGGTCTGCCTAAGCCGCCACGGCTAAAAACGGGATACCTGCCACAGAGGAATGGACCGGGTTCTTCATCCAGAAAACAAGCAGCCTGGCAAAGCTGCCATACCCAGCAGATCATGGGCCCAATTACTGGTTCGAAGTGCATCTTTTTTGCCCAGTCAGATAAGGTGTATGGCAATAACGGCAACGCCCTCCAGGGCAAACCCACTTGCAGACAGATAAAACGGGATTGGCGTGTTGGTAACAAGGTATTGTACCATCTGGCTGACCAAGCAGCCCCAAAATTACACCCTCTCCTATTTCCTTTGATCCGTTGTCCCAGGTACCCGGAAGCCGGTAACCTCAACGGTTCAGCTCCTACCCGCCGGGACCGCCAGGACCACCTTGCAGAAAGCAAACAACCTGGTTGTGCCTTCCGGCCTGATGGCGGGAAACGTAGTGTTCAGAAATAACCGGGAGGTCTTACGGAGCTTGGCAAAACGGTATGAACCCGGGAAGGATACCGGGATCACGCAGCCTGCAACCCACGCGACAGATTCCCCGTGACTTCCCGAAGCAACCGGGTAAAAATCGTTGCAGGTTATATATAATAACTCAGCGTAACAGGAGCCCTACCGGGTAGCATCCCGAATCGTGATAATCACCCGTTGGTAGCTGGTTAGCGCTGGCGAGCCATTGTCGGTTGCTTCCAGAACCACATGAATCGTCTGGCCGGCAACCGCATCCTTGGGTATCGTAACCCTTGGCTGCAGGGAGGTTTCCCCCGAAATCAGGATGTTGCCGGGATAGGTTCCAACCTGGAACTGCCACCATTTTACAGTAACTTCATTCTTATCCGGATCCGAAACCTTTCCGTTCAGCCGGAAAGTTTCCCCGGGAGATGCCAGAACGCTTAGCGGCCCCTCTATGCTGACCACGGGGGCATGGTTTGCCCCCGCGAATGTGGGCGTCACAGACCATGCAAGGCGGGCTGCAAAGTCCTGTTGCGCGGCGGGAAAAAAATCCGGATAGGCGTTTACCCCCTGGTTACTCCGGCTGGAGAAGGAACTTAAGGTGGAGACCATGGCCTGCTGGGAGGTATCACTTATCTTCAGGGAAAATGGCGACGATTCCTGCCTGCTCAATTCGCGACCGCCCCAGCCGC
Organism: Chitinophagaceae bacterium; assembly: GCA_035549175.1. Classification (GTDB taxonomy): domain Bacteria; phylum Bacteroidota; class Bacteroidia; order Chitinophagales; family Chitinophagaceae; genus DASTSN01. The sequence continues at coordinate 2,854 of DASZRL010000013.1, forward strand.
CGTACGAACCCGCTTCATAGGCACGAAGCCCGTTCCCCAGCATGTTCATAAAGGTGGGATCATCCCCCTCTCCCAGCCAGGAGCCCTTGGGCTGCACTGGCATCCAGACCACATACCCCATTTTCATTAACTGATCGTCGGTATAGCCGGAAAACCCGAAATAATCCATCTTGTCGCCTTTCACCATCTGCTTTCCGTCACCCCATACCCGGTATAATGTTCCCAGGGATCCGCGATCTGATATATTTGCCTTCATCCAGGAGGCCGTCATATATACAGAATCCTGCGGTCTGGCCCGTAACTGGGCGCCGTAGGCATAGTTGGGGCCATCCCGGAACTGCCGGTACTCCATATCCGGCCAGTTGATCCGGATGTATTTGGCATAGCTATCGTCCTGGTCACCGGATGGCAGCAGCACGACTTTACGCGAAATTTTCCTTTTGATGGCCTCCCATCCCGTGGTATACTCAAACTGCTCCTGGATGGATTTGAGGGCCCGCGCAATGGTGCTCTGACCGCCCCACGCGGTGATATAGAGTGGTCCCGGCCTATTATCCAGCATCAGCGACCGGATGAGTTCGGATCCGGGGGAATCCTTGGAGATATCCCCATCAAATTCAATATTTCCGTAGCGGATTTTGGACCTGAGTTCGGCCGGATTGGGATAACCGGGATTATGCACCTTCAGGTTAGGATATACCTTGGCATAGGCATCCACCACATCATGGATAAAATGCTCATCCGGGGCCCAGCGCCAGGACGGGCACGGGCAGGTATCCAGGCCAAACCGGGCGTACTCCCTACCGGGCACAAACCATTTGGTGCCCTTGCCATCCCCCTTCCAGTGGTACCCGCTGCTGGCATAGATAAGCCCTTCCACCTGCAGATCACTGCTATACAGCAGGAAACGGATCAGGGAGTTATTGTCGTCCAGCTCCGGATCACAGGTGACCACGATCCGCGGTTTTCCGGTCCTGGTTGTATTCTGCGCGCTGACCTGGCATACAGAAAGACTCACGAGCATGGCCCCCATCATCCAGAGACGAATCCTGCCGCCTTTGCGATATGAAAATATTTTCATGTTGCTGAATTGTACCTTACTGAAAGTACGGACAATTCCTGGGAAAATAGGCCAGGGCAGGATCCCGGGGCAGCAGCGTCCCGGCCAGGTAATCCCCGTGCTGAATCCCAGGTACCTAAGAACCGCAGCGTGGGCAGGCCGGGGCAACCTGATCGCCTGCCTGCCAGGGTGCAGTGCGGTAACCAAACCAGTACTTTTTCTACATGCCACTGTAGTGGAGGGAAATCCCTTGGGCAAGCCGGACCATGGATCCTGAAATGAGCCTTGGGGATCCACAGCGCAGGGTGGTTCCCTGAATTCGGAGTTACAATGGCAAACCCTTTTGCAGGGGGTTGAGAAAAGTTTTCAGGTTCAGCAGGCGAAATCTGTCTATAGGAAGGCCGTTTAGGTGAATTTTTGCATGGGTTACCTGGTACATGGTATGGGCTACTACAGATCACCCAAGCTACAAGATGCAAACCCAGAGGTCTTTCAACCTTTCCTGAAATGAAAAAAGATTGACAATCAACCGATGCCAATCTTTTCCCACAACAGGTGAAATTCAGTGATCCCGTCAGGATTCAAACCTGAAACCTTCTGATCCGTAGTCAGATGCTCTATTCAGTTGAGCTACGGGACCTTTTTAGGATGGGCGGCAAAAATAAGGATAGTTTGATTTGCGCCCAAACTTTCCGGTCATTTCCTTTCATTTTCAGGTCATTCCCGCCGGGGCCGCCTCCCGTGGATGCAATACCCTCCACCGGCAGGGAATGCCCCAAATGGCTAACTTGCGTAGCGATGAAAATCCAGTTAGTCTCGATCGGAAAGGATCACGAGCCTTATATCCGGGCCGGGGTGCAGGAATTTACCGGCCGGATTGGCAAGTATTTTCCGGTTGCCTGGAACCTGATTCCGGTGCCCCGCCAGGCCGGTCTGCTCCCTGAAACGGACCAGAAAAAGCGGGAAGGGAACCTGATCCTGGACTGGCTGGAAAAGGAGGATTTCCTGGTGGCGCTGGATGAGCACGGCAGGCAGTTTACCTCGGAAGGGCTGGCTTCCTTTCTTGGTAAACAGGCCGGGTCAGGCCGCAAGAGACTGGTATTTCTGATCGGGGGCGCTTTTGGGCTGGACGACGCGGTCCTGAAGCGGGCAGACCTTACCTGGAGCCTGTCTGAGCTGACCTTCCCGCACCAGCTGGTACGGCTGCTGCTGGCCGAACAGCTTTACCGGGCCTGCACCATCCTGCGCAACGAAAAGTATCACCACAAATAGATTTCCGATATTCGCCTGCAGCCTATTTCTTTGCCAAACATCCCATTCTGATGCAGCTGAGCTTCACCTTAATTATTATCATCATCACCTGCCTGGTGTCGCTGGGTGCCTTCAGCAGCCCGCGCATGATGAATGACCTGATCTTCTATCCCCCGGCCATCAGCCGGCAAAACCAGTGGTACCGGTTCTTCTCCTGCGGGCTGATCCATGCGGATTTCGGTCACCTGCTCTTCAACATGCTATCCCTGTACCTGTTCGGGCAGTTCGTGGAATCCAAGTTTACCGAGATTTTCGAAGAAAGGGGCCGGCTGCTCTACCTGCTGATGTATGTCCTGGCCCTGGGAGTATCCCTGATCCCCACGTACCTGCGCCACCGCCACGATAGCGATTACCGGAGCCTGGGCGCATCCGGAGCCGTCTCCGCGGTCGTGTTCGCCGGTTTACTGATCGCCCCCTACGTGGAGGTAGGCCTGTTTTTTATCCCGCCTATCATTCCGGGATTCATTTTTGCCCCGCTTTACCTGCTGGTTTCCGTCATGATGGAGCGGCGGGGAGCCGATAATATCAACCATTCAGCCCATATCTGGGGGGCTTTGTTCGGCATCGCCTTCATTACCATCGCAGGCCGGCTCCTGGCCCATTACGATGCCATCGGGGAATTCGTCAACGGGGTAAAATTCTACCTGCACGCTAAGGGGTGGATGTCCTGACCCGGACCACCTCCCGGGTGGAAGGATGTACTTTGCAGCGCTCATCGATCCGGTAGCCCACCACCCAGCAGATCCGGCCGGCTGATTCTAGCACCCAGACCTTCTCCTTGTCGGTCAGCGATAGTTTCTTGTCAATGAAGAAGCGGGCCAGCTTTTTCTTTTTGGCCATGCCCAGCGGGTAAAAATAATCGCCGGCCTTCCAGGGTCGCAGGATAAGCGGAAACCGGACCGACCGGGCGTCCAGCCAGGCCGTGGCATCCCCGGCACGGAAGTCAACCTCGGAAGGAACACGGCGGGTAATTTGAAGGGTGCCGCCCGGGTAGGTGTAGCTTCCCGGCTCATCGATTACCACGTGCCTTGTCCTTTCCGCCGCCAGGGGCGCCAGGATCAGCCAGCGGCCATGGCGGATCAAGCGGTGGGTCGCAGATCCGATCCATTTGCCCGGTTCCGCATCCAGCAGCCGGATCACCTCGTCCACCTGGTGGCCCGAAAACCCGTAGGGTGCCAGCAGTTCATGCAGCACGGCAGGCAGCGGGATCACTTTTTTTAGTTTCAGCACCGGGATATGCACTTCATCGCCCCGGTATTCCAGCAGGCTCTTCTGATGCATGGCAATGGCCTGCCGGTACAGGATCTCGGTATCCCGGAAACGTTCCAGGCTGGCGGCGAGAGCCGTCCGGGCCCCGGGGTAAACCGATTCCACACGCGGCAGCAGGTCATGGCGAACAAAATTGCGCGTGTACTTACGCTCCGCATTGGAGCTGTCCTCCACCCAGGACAGGCCCTGCCGCCGCGCAAAATCCAGAATCTCTTCCTTGTAAGCAAATAACAGCGGCCTGACCAGGTTTCCCTGGCGGGGAAGAATACCCCGCAGGCCGGCGATGCCGGTACCCTTAAAAAAGTTCATGACGGAGGTTTCGATCGCGTCATCCAGGTGGTGGGCAGTCAGGAGGTATTCCAGCGGCTGCCCGGGTTGCTGGCGGGATTGGCGGAGCAATTCATGGAACCAGTCATAGCGCAGTTGCCGTGCGGCTGCCTGGGTCGAAAGGTGATTGTCCCGGGCGTATTCCGCCGTGGCAAACCGCTGCACGTCCAGCCTTCGTCCATAGGCGGTTGCCAGGGACCGGACAAAAGCCTCATCCCGCTCACTTTCCGCACCGCGAAGCTGGAAATTACAGTGGGCCATAACAAAATCGAAACCGCTGCGGTGAAGCAGTTCGCAGAGGACCACGGAATCCACGCCTCCGCTGACGGCCACCAGCACCCGGTGGCCGGCAGACAATAGCCGGTTTTGCTGTATGTAGGCGGCAAACCGCTGCGGAAGTGTGCTCATGGTTCACTGGTTAATTCGTCATAGGCGCTGCGCAGTTCGTTGAGGGCATGCCGGTCGCCCTGGCGGGCAGCCTGTTCCATGCCCTGCTGGTATACCCGGACCGCCTCATCCGTTTCCCCCGTACGCTCGAGGAGTTTGGCCAGGTGGTAGTAACTTCCTACATAGCCCGGGTTTTCCCGGAGCAGCGAAGTGAATACTTCCCGGGCCAGGGGTTCCTGGCCCCCTTTGATATATTCCAGGGCTAGGGCATGCAGCAGAAACGGATCGCCCGGCTGCTCGGCCAGCATCACTCTGATCTTCTCAATCCGATCCATTCGCTTCAAAATTTTTTACCAAAATGTGCCCGATTTTAACCGCCAAGGCTTATCTTTGCTTTAGTTGCATAAACAACTTTTTCACGGATTCTTAAACTTACCGGATGAAAATTTTAGTTTGTGTCAGTAAGACACCGGACACCACGGCAAAAATAGCCTTCACCGATAACAACACGAAATTTGACACAAGCGGGGTACAGTGGATCATCAACCCCTACGACGAATGGTATTCCCTGGTGCGCGCCATCGAACTCAAGGAAGCAGACCCGTCCACGGTCATTCACCTGGTCACCGTGGGAGGAGCCGATGCGGAGCCCATTCTGCGAAAGGCCCTGGCCCTGGGAGGAGACGAGGCCATCCGGGTGAATGCCGAGAGCCACGACAGTTTTTACGTAGCCGCCCAGCTGGCGGAAGTCGCCCGGCAGGGAGGCTACGACCTGGTTTTGGCGGGCAAGGAAACCATCGACTATAACAGTTCCGCCATCGGGGGCATGCTGGCCGCGTTCCTGGACCTGCCCTACATCCCCTTGGCCACGAAGGTCGACCTGAAGGGCAGCACAGCCATCGTGACCCGGGAAATCGAGGGCGGAGAGGAAGTCTGCGAGGCAGACCTTCCGCTGGTCATAAGCTGCCAGAAGGGAGTCGCCGAGCAACGTATTCCCAATATACGCGGGATCATGGCCGCCCGGACCAAGCCCCTGACCGTACGGGAGCCCGCCGCCTCCCCCAGCCTGACCCAGGTAGTCAACTACGAACTTCCCCCTGCCAAAGCAGGAGTCAAACTGGTACCTGCTGACCAGGTGGATGAACTGGTACGCCTGCTGCATGAGGAGGCAAAAGTCATTTAACCCGTTCCCGGTAATTACCCAAAACGCCCATTACCCATGTCTGTTCTCGTCTATATCGATACGGCCGACGGCCACATCAAGAAAGCCTCCCTGGAGGCGCTATGTTACGGCTCAAAACTGGCCGGTCAGCTGCAAACCGCCTGCGAAGCACTGGTGCTCGGCCAGGCCCCCGGCGACCTGGCCTCCCTGGGAAAATACGGTGCCGCCAAAGTGTACCAGGTGGCGGGCGATGCCCTGAACCAGTATGATGCCCAGGTGTACAGCAAGGCAATCGCCCAGGCCGTGGTTCAGACCGGCGCCTCCGTGCTGGTTTTTTCCAATAACGTCAATGGCAAAGGGCTTGCCCCGATGGTGTCGGTGCGGCTGAAGGCCGGGCTGGTTACCGGCGCCGTGGCCCTGCCCGATACCAGCCAGGGATTTGTGGTGAAGAAAAACGTGTTTTCCGGCAAGGCCTACCTGAACCTGGCCCTTACGACCGACACCCGCATTATCGCCCTTAACCCCAACGCCTTCCCTGTGAGCGCCGGGGATGGAGCCGCCCAGGTAGTTCCGCTGGCCATCCCGGTGGAGGCCGGCCGGGTACGGGTGACCTCCGTGAATAAGGCAAGCGGCGAGGTCCCCCTGACCGAAGCGGAGACCGTTGTCAGCGGGGGGCGCGGCTTGAAGGGACCCGAAAACTGGGGAATGCTCGAAGACCTGGCACAGGTCCTGCACGCAGCCACCGCCTGCAGCCGCCCGGTGGCGGACGCTCACTGGCGGCCCCACCATGAGCACGTAGGTCAGACCGGGATCGCCATATCCCCCAACCTGTATATCGCCATCGGGATTTCCGGGGCGATTCAGCACCTGGCAGGTGTGAACCGCAGCAAGGTGATCGTTGTTATCAATAAGGATCCGGAAGCTCCGTTTTTCAAGGCGGCCGATTACGGGATCGTGGGAGATGCCTTTGACGTGGTCCCCAAACTGACGGAGAGTATCAAGAAACTGAAGGGATTGTCCTAGAAATGCGTTCACTTGAGAGATAGCAATGCGGTTGAGTATTCAGCCGCATTTTTTTTAATAAAATGCTTAGTTTCGCAGGATATAATTATGAAGAAGATAGAGCTGGAAATCGTGGCCCTTTCCCATAGTATCACCCAGACCCATTCCTATGCCGTTGTATTGGGCGAGGTGAACGGATTACGCCGGTTACCCATCGTAATCGGGGGCTTTGAGGCGCAGGCGATCGCGGTGGCCCTGGAAAAAATGCAACCCAGTCGCCCCTTGACCCACGACCTGATGAAGAACTTCATGAATGCATTCGCCATCGACCTCCACGAGATCATCATCTGCGATCTCCAGGAAGGCATCTTTTATTCCAAACTGGTCTGCTCCTCGGAGAATGATACCGTGGAGATTGATTCCCGGACTTCGGACGCACTGGCCCTGGCGGTCCGCTTTGGCTGTCCCATCTACACGTATGAAAACATCCTGGAAAGCGCTGGCATATTGATGGAGGATACGGCGGGAAAGAAAAAGAAGTCGCAGCCGGCCGAAATCGAAGAGGAAGACCTTACCTCCAAGGAGGACCTGAAAAGCCTTTCCCTCGACGAGCTCACGACGCTGCTGAACGACGTACTGGAAAAAGAGGATTATATCCGGGCCATAGCGATCCGCGATGAGATCAACAGCCGCAAGCGTAAGTAAACTTTCCCCGGCCGGACCACGCCGGGTACCGATACGCATCCAGCCAACGCCGGATAACACCCCGAATTAACCGCCCGCCTGCCATGATCGCCTTTCCGAACTGCAAAATCAACCTGGGGCTCTCCGTCCTGCGCAAGCGCGAAGACGGCTACCATGACCTGGAAACGGTTTTCTTTCCCGTCGGATTGCGCGATATCGTGGAAATCGTTCCTGCGGACCCCGGCCGGACCACCCCGGTCCTAGCCTTCAGCCACAGTGGCCTGGCGCTGCCGGACGCCCCCGGGGCCAATCTCTGCGAGCAGGCCTACCAGCTGATGAAGACGGATTTCCCTTTCCTTCCGCCCGTCCGGATACACCTGCACAAAGCCATTCCGCTGGGTGCCGGCCTGGGGGGAGGCAGTGCCGATGCGGCAGCCGTCCTGAAACTATTGAATGCCGTCCATTCGCTGGGCCTGTCCGCCGAAAAGCTGGCCGCGTATGCCCTGAAACTGGGCAGTGATTGCCCTTTTTTCCTGCTGAACAAACCGGCCTTAGCCAGGGGCCGGGGAGAACGCTTGCAGGAAATCCCCCTGAAGCTGGACGATTACAGGATATTGCTGGTCAACCCCGGTATCCACATCCCAACTGCCAGGGCCTTTTCGCTGGTCCGGCCTGCGCAGCCTGCCTACCCCCTGGAGGTACTGATCCGGCAACCCGTGGATCAGTGGCGGGACCAGGTGCGGAATGACTTTGAAGAGCCGGTCTTCGACCTGTACCCTGAAGTTGGGGCGATCAGGAATACCCTGTACGCCATGGGGGCCTCGTTTGCCGCCCTTAGCGGCAGCGGCAGCACCGTTTTCGGGCTTTTCCGGCGGCAACAGGTTCTTCATCCCGCATTCCCGGCGCATTATTTCGTCCGGGAGTTAGTCGGCCAGTTGCAGTAACTCATCCAGGTCAAGGGCCTCGGTAATCATGGAGAGCTGGCCCGCGGCGTCCCGGGGCCAGGCATCCCTGGGCCTATCCCAGTACAATTCCACCCCGTTATGATCGGGATCGTTCAGGTAGATCGCCTCCGACACCCCGTGGTCGGCCGCCCCGGTGAGCGGATAGGCCGCCTGCAGAAGCCGGCGTACGATGCGCGCCAGATCGCGCCGCTCCGGGTAGAGGATGGCCACATGGTATAAGCCGGCCGCATTGACGGGCGCGGGCTTGGCGTTCCGGCTATGCCAGGTATTCAGGCCTATATGATGATGGTAGCCACCGGCCGACAGGAACACAGCCTCCTTGCCGTAATATTGTTGCACCTCGAATCCCAGCAGGTCACGGTAAAATCCAAGGGCCCGGTCGAGGTCCGCCACTTTCAGGTGCACATGGCCGATCCGGGTACCGGCAGGTGTTATATAGTCCATACCCAACGCATTTGGTTTGAGGAATTTTTGTAACTTGCCACAAATTACAAAGTATCCGCAGTAATTCTTCCATAGCGCACTTCCTGGACCTGAACCTGGATTACCTCAATCACCGAGGATAGGATACCTGTTTGGCCCCTGGCGGGCACCCCCTGACATTTCCCATTTCAGTACATAACAATTTCCTGCTATGCAAGCAACTATTTCCCCGTCTGCAAAGACCCAATACTATCTTGACCTGGAAGAAACACACGGAGCGCACAATTACCATCCCCTGCCGGTAGTACTGCAGCGCGGCCAGGGCGTATCGGTCTGGGATGTGGACGGCAAGCGTTACTATGATTTCCTGAGCGGCTATTCCGCCGTAAACCAGGGCCATTGCCATCCCGCCATCCTGGAGACCTTTACCGCCCAGGCCAGCCGGCTCACCCTGACCAGCCGTGCCTTTTATAACGACGCACTCGGCGAATTTGAACGCTATATCACCCGGCTATTCGGGTACGACAAGGTCCTGCCGATGAATACCGGCGTCGAGGCCGTGGAAACAGCCATCAAACTCTGCCGCAAGTGGGCCTACCAGGTAAAGGGCCTCCCCGCGGACAAGGCCGTCATCCTGGTCTGTGAGGGAAATTTCCATGGCCGAACCTCCGGGGTCATTTCCTTCAGTACCGACCCCGCTGCCCGCCAGGGGTTTGGTCCCTACCTGCCTGGCTTCCAGGTCATCCCCTACAACGATACGAAGGCGCTCGCCGCGGCCCTGGAAAATCCGATGGTGGCTGGTTTCCTGGTCGAGCCCATCCAGGGAGAGGCCGGTGTCGTCGTACCGGACGAAGGCTACCTGGCTCGGGCCCGGCAACTTTGTGAGCAGGCCGGCGTCCTGTTCATCGCCGACGAAATCCAGACCGGCCTCTGCCGCACAGGCCGCCTGCTCGCCTGTGACCATGAACAGGTCCACCCGGACATCCTGATCCTGGGAAAGGCCCTGAGTGGAGGCATGATGCCGGTCAGTGCCGTGCTGGCTGACGATGAAATCATGCTTACCATTCACCCGGGAGAGCATGGATCCACCTATGGCGGCAACCCCCTGGCGGCCCGGGTTGCCGTTACGGCCCTGGAAGTCCTGCAGGCCGAGCATATGGCAGATAACGCCGAAGCCATGGGCGCTTTACTTCGCCGGGAACTGGAGGCCCTGCACTCACCCTATATCCGCCAGGTACGCGGCAAGGGGCTGCTCAATGCCATCGTCATGGGCCATCCGAACCCCGAAGCCGCGTGGGAAGTTTGCCTGCGCCTGATGGAACACGCCACGGTGGAAGGCCGCCCCGGCATGCTGGCCAAACCTACCCACGGGGACAAGATCCGGTTCGCCCCTCCGCTGCTGATCAACCGCGACCAGGTCCTGGAGTGCGTGACCATGGTCGGGGAAGCCCTGGGCAGCCTGGCACCTTGAAGCGCGGGAAAAATGCCGGGCCGTGAAGGCCGGCTTTTTTTGTGCAAACCCGTATCTTCAATTTATGGACACACACCTGCACCACGAAGAACTTCATCTGAAAAGCTCTGACCTGCTTACGGATATCGTCATCGGGATGAGCGACGGGCTGACCGTCCCCTTCGCCCTGGCCGCAGGCCTCAGCGGAGCGGTATCCTCCACAGGCATCATTCTGGTCGCCGGCATAGCCGAAATTGCGGCCGGCTCCATCGCCATGGGCCTGGGAGGATACCTGGCCGGCAAGACCGAGCAGGATCATTACTAGACGGAATTAAAGCGGGAGTTTTACGAGGTCGATCATATGCCTGACCGCGAAGAGCAGGAGACCCGGG
>DASZRL010000014.1:0-65174 GCA_035549175.1 Chitinophagaceae bacterium
GGTTTGCTGCTTGTTTCCAATGCTCAGCTGGTCGGCCTGGGCAAAACTATTGATCCCGGGCATCCAGATATCATTGGTTCGGATATAGTTCTGGGAGGTCTCCTTATTAGCCGAGGTGTAGGTGGTGGTGAATACCAGTTCACTAACTCCCATACCTACCCCTTATTACCCGTTCTCGCCAGAACCACAACCGGCATGATTAAACAATGGAAAATTCCTGAATTAGCTAGTCCCGGCTGACACGCCTCAAAATTAAAAGAAGGATTTAGGCGCTTAATATAATTACGCTCTATATCCCGTTTTTACCTCAACCAACCCTATTCCATGTCACTGCCCTACCAGAAACACGGCGTTACACAGCATCAGTTTGCCATTTTCCCAGAAATCGCGGAACAGAATGTCATCGGCCAGGCAGACCAGGGTTCCCCGTCCCAGGGGCTGGGTTCCGAATACCAGGCCGTCCTGTAACCAGGGCTTCAGATGGGAACCCACAAAACCGGAAACAGGCTCCTGCTTTTTGATGACCCCGGCATTCCATCCTCCTTCCTTAATGAACTGGTATATATGATCATCCAGTTTAAGGGTATAATAATAAGGGGGGTACCCGTACGCCAGGGGATTTGTATTATCCAGTTCCACGCGGAAAATGGATCCGGGCATGGATCCGGCGAGCTGGTCACGTTCCCTGTCCCCGTATTTTTTAAGTGCCGCATAGTCGTCCCGGTTCTCCGAGGAATCCTCGGACTTTTTAGGCTTGATACTGACCCAGTCCAGGCGGGCCAACTGGGCCATGGCACCTTCCAGGGCGATTACCCGGCCGCCGCGGCTGATCCAGTCCTGCAACTGATCGGAGCTGCGCTTGTCAGCCAGGTAGCGGTAATTGCCGTCTGGCAGGATCAGCACATCCATCTGATCCCAGTTCGCCCGCATCAGGTCTGCCGCATTGATAAGCGTAAGCGGATATCCCAGTTCCTGCTCGAAAAAGTGCCAGATCTCGCCGGCTGCGCCGGATGACACGCCATCCCCGGTGGCCAGGGCCACCCGGGGAGCTGCCAGGGGACTCACTTTACTACTCCCGAAATCTGGCCCCTTATCCACTAAGCCTGAGGAGACCGGGTACAGCGCCACCTGGCTGGCGTTGCAGGCGTCTGCGGCCAGTTTATCCAGGGTCTGGGTAAAAGCTGCATTCCCGCTGCGCAGCACCAGGACTGAACCCCGTTCAAATTGCTGCCCTCCCGACTCGAAAGGCTCCTGGACAAACCGCAGGCGTACCCCTTCCTGCAGTAGTTGCCCGACAGCCCGGGCACTGCGCACGCCCTCCCAACGGATCACATATCCATAGGCATCCCGGACTGGATTTGGCTGAAAAGCCGGACGCAGGCTGCCGGCTCCGGCTGCCACCCGGTCCCGCATGGCATAGGCCGTGAGCCCATATACGTAGGGCAGTCCCCAGGCCGTAATGTCATAGGTAGCCGAATCCACCAGGTGGCTTCGGGGTTCAAACAGCACGCGCAGGAGCGTGGACTTGGGCTGCAGGGCGCTGATGACCAGGTCCCCCGTGGCATAGCTGCACATTTCCTCCCTGCCGGACTGGTAGCTGTAGCCGCGGCCCGAACCCGGCGCGCCCACGGTACCATACTGAATCCGGTTGCGGTCCAGCAGGTCCAGCAGGGCCTGGAAGCGCTGGGCGTCAGCAGGCGTATTTTTAATTATATACGTTTTGTACTCCCCGCTGCCGTTGCTGACCGCATCGGTATAAAACTGGTGAAATTCCCGGACCAGGCGGGTGGCGTTCTGGGAAGCCGTTTCCAGGGTGCTCAGCCCGGTCGTGTAATGGTGAAGGACCCGGTCTTCGAGGGTCAGGGTGTCCCCTTCTGCCTTCAGGGCACCCAGGCCGCCCGCACCTCCCCCACCCTGCTCAAAGGTCATGCCGATGGCTCCGTTATAAAGCGGGTAGGTATCTCCGTAAGAGGGATAGAACAGGTCGAATTCCTCCTTGGTGAAGAACAGCCAGCCGTTGGCATCGAAATAACGGGCGTTATTCCTGCCGATAAGGACCTGGAACGTCTTCTGCCAGGGAGTAATGACGTCGTGGTAGGGCTGGGCAGCGGGCGCAAAATAATACGGAGCGTCGATCTCCTGTTCGTGGTAATCGACATGGACCTGGGGCAACCATTGATTATACAGTTGCAGGCGCTGGCGGCTTTCCGGCTGGGTCTGCCAGGCCCAGTCCCGGTTGAGGTCAAAGTTGTAATGGTTGGTGCGCCCGCCAGGCCAGGGCTGGTGATGTTCGCGGGCATCCAGGCGGGGATTATACCGGTTACCCACGATGGAATTGAACCAGTTGACGTAACGGTCACGTCCATCGGGGTTGATGCAGGGATCCAGGACTACCACCGTATTAGCCAGCCATCCGTGGACGCGGGTGTTGGAAGGATCGACCAGGGCATATAGCATCAGCATGGCGGCTTCCGAGGAGGAGGTTTCATCCCCATGCACATTATAGCTTAGCCAGACAATGGCGGGTGCATCTTCCTCCCGGCCGGATACCCGGTCCCCGGACAGACCGGCCAGCCGCAGGTTGTTGAGGCGGATGGAATCCAGCCGGGCAATATGCTGCTCGGTCCCGACAAAGGCCACAATCAGGGGTCTCCCTTCCAGAGTTTGCCCGTATTGCTGCAACTTCACCGTGGCAGGGCTGGCCTGGGCCACATACTGAAAATAACTCACGATCTTCCAGTGTGGTGTATACCGGGTACCGATCTTGTACCCAAGGAAAGCTTCGGGGGACAGAATCTGGGCATGCAGGTGGGAAAGGACCACCAGCCAGCACGCGGTCAGCAGCAGGATTTTTCGCATAGCAGAGTATTGAACCGGCAATTTAGTGAAGCCCGCAGGAATTGCCGCAACCAGTCCTCACCTTTTCCGCGTTGTGGAAGCAATCGGCAGGATCCGGGGCGATTTCCTTAATTTTCCTGTTCAATCTGCCAACCCATGCATATCATGCTGAAAACCGGGCTGCTGACCTGCTGCCTGTTGGCCGCCTGTCATAGCGCCCGCCGGATCCAGATGGCGGTCCCGGACGCATTTCACTATACGATCCAAAAGAATGTGACCTGCACCAACGGCGCAGTGGTATCGGCGCACCCGCTGGCCAGCGAAGTTGGCCTGGCCATTCTTCGCCGGGGCGGGAACGCCGTCGATGCCGCCATCGCCACCCAGCTGGCCCTGGCCGTCGTATATCCGGGAGCAGGCAACCTGGGCGGGGGCGGGTTCATGGTCGCCCGCCTGCAGTCCGGAAAATTGCTGGCCCTGGATTACCGGGAGTCGGCTCCGGGGCGCGCTTCACGGGACATGTACCTGGATACGGCGGGTAACCCGGCGGGCGACCGGAGCATTAATGGGCACCTGGCCGCCGGGGTGCCCGGAACGGTGGCCGGTCTGGTAGCCGCCTCGCGGTACGGGAGGCTCCCATTCCGGGAGCTGGTGCAGCCGGCCATTGACCTGGCTGAAAAGGGTTTTGCCATCACCCGGGGAGAAGCCGCCTCCCTGAATGCCATCCAGGCGGATCTGAAGCGGTACAATACCATAACCCCGGTCTTTTTACGGGACCGCCCCTGGAAGGCCGGAGACACCCTGGTACAGGCGGACCTAGCCGCCACCCTGCGGCGCATTCGGGACAAAGGGGTCCGAGGATTTTATGAAGGGACCACCGCCCGGCTGATCGTATCGGAGATGCAGCGAGGCGGAGGCCTGGTCAGCCTGGAAGACCTTCGCCGCTACCGCGCGAAATTCAGGGAGCCGCATGTGTTTACTTATAAGGGCTATACCGTGGTAGGCATGCCAATGCCCAGCAGCGGGGGCATCCTGCTTCACCAGATGATGAAGATGGTGGAACCGCGTCATCTGGATAAACTGGGATTCCAGACCCTTTCTTCCGTGCAGCTTATGACCGAGGTGGAACGCCGGGCCTTTGCCGACCGGGCCAAATACATGGGGGACGCCGATTATTACCGGGTCCCGGTGGACAGCCTGGTCTCCGATACCTACCTGGCCCGGAGGATGCAGGACTATGACCCCCATGCAGCCACCGACAGCCGGCGGGTGCAGCCCGGGGTCCTGCCGCTGCCGGAAAGCGAGCAGACCACGCACCTCAGCGTCCTGGACCGGGACGGCAATGCGGTAGCCGTAACCACAACGCTGAATAATTCCTACGGCTGCAAAACCGTGGTCGGAGGCGCCGGATTCTTTCTCAACGACGAAATGGACGACTTCAGCATGAAACCCGGCGTTCCGAACCTCTACGGTGCCGTGGGTGGAGAGGCCAACGCCATTGCACCGGGCAAACGCATGCTCAGTTCCATGACGCCCACCCTCGTGTTGCAGGAAAACAAACCTTTCCTGGTAGTAGGTACACCTGGCGGAACCACGATCCCCACGTCTGTATTCCAGACCCTGGTGAATATCCTGGACTTCGGCCTGAGTACACAGGATGCGGTCTACCTGCCCAAATTCCACCACCAGTGGCTACCCGACAGTATTCTGGTGGAAGCCGGATTTCCCGAAGCGGTTCGACTGGGCCTGGAGAACATGGGTTATAAGGTTTACCAGCGCAGCGCGATCGGCCGCACGGAAGTGATCCGCGTTGACCAGGACGGCCGGATTGAAGCGGTGGCAGACCGGCGCGGCGAGGACGATGCCGCCGGATATTAATCCCGGCTATGCAGTAATTTGCGAATAAAATATCCCTCCCATGTTTGCACAGGAATATCTTGATACCGTCATCCGACGTGTTATTTATTACAAGGAACTGGCCGAACGGGCGATGGCACAGCTCGAAGAAGCGGACTTCCATGTCCAGCCCACCTCGGAATCCAACAGCATCGCCGTTATCATCCAGCATATGGCCGGCAATATGCTCAGCCGCTGGACCGATTTTCTGACCGAGGACGGCGAGAAGCCCTGGCGCCAGCGCGACGAAGAATTTGCCGTCCGCAACCAATCACGGACCGAGCTGATGGCGTACTGGCAGAAAGGATGGACCTGCTACCTGGAAGCCCTGCGTGGTCTGCAGGAAAAGGACCTGCTGCGCACTGTTACCATCCGGCAGGAGCCCCTGACCGTGATCGATGCCATCAACCGTCAGCTGGCGCATTATCCTTACCATGTCGGCCAAATCGTTTATGTGGCCCGGATGCTGCGCAACGACAGTTGGACCTCGCTGTCCATCCCCAGGGGCGGCTCGGCAGCCTATAACAGCGGGGATCACGTCAAGGATCCGGCCCGTCGCAAATCCTGAGCAGGACGGACCAGGAAGGATAACCCTTAGTTTTCCACAGCCCGGCTGCCCGGGGCCATGCAGGTGGGAAAAATGGTATTTTCACCGCAACCACCATTCTGCACGCGAGATAAACATGACTCGATTTTCACCCCCCGCAAGGCGGCTTTTCATTCTGCTAGGATTGCTGGCTTACCAGTCAGTACGGGCCCAGGTACCTGTGTATTTATTTATTGGCCCGCAGGCGGTCCGGGCCAGCTACCACATCAACGGGCAGCGCCAAACCAGCGATGCCGTTCCCGGAGTGCAGGCCGGCGTGAGCGCCCGCATCGACTTTGACCACCGTCTTTATTTTGTGCCGGCTGTCTATTACAGCCTCAAGGGTTTCCGCGTGGCGTTTGACCGGCCCTCCCTGCCTCCTGACGCCCTGGCCATGAATAATCACGCCACGGTTCATACGCTCGAAATGGCCCCGCTCCTGCAGTATGATTTTTCCGACAGGCCGAGCCACTTTTTTGTCCGACTGGGCCCCAGCCTCGATTTCCAGCTTTACGGGCGGGAGCGGTTCCAGCTGAAGGATGGCACGGTGGTCGAACGGCGCATGTTATACGATTTTACCCATTACGGGCGCTATGCTGCCTCGGCGATAGGTCACGCCGGATATGAGAACGGCCGGATGCTGGTGTACCTGCAATATACGCAGGGCTTGACCAACCTCGACAATACGGAAGGGGGACCTGTCATCCAGTACCGGGCCGCCGGCATAACGATTGCCCGGGCCCTCAACCGCCGCTAGGCGAACGAACGTGCCTGCCGGCTTTACAATAATCCCTCCCGGTACGTAGCTTTGCCGCATGCCTTCCATCATCATCAGACCCATCCGCCCGGATGACAATATCGCGCTCGCACGCATCATCCGGGAGGCGCTTGCGGAGTTCGGAGCCAATAAGCCCGGAACGGTTTACTATGACCCGACCACCGATGCCCTGTTTGAACTGTTCGGCCATCCCGGTTCCTCCTACCTGGTGGCCGAACTGGACGGGACCCTGGTCGGGGGCGGCGGCATCTTCCCGTCTCCGGGCCTGCCTGAAGGAACCTGTGAACTGGTCAAAATGTACCTGGCCCCGGCCGCAAGGGGCATCGGGCTGGGTAAGACCCTCCTCGATCGCAACCTGGCGGCCGCCCGCCAGGCCGGTTACCGAAGCGTATACCTGGAAAGTATGCCTGAACTGCGCCAGGCCCTCCGGGTATATGAAAAAAGCGGTTTCCGGTACCTGCCCGGCCCTTTAGGCAATACGGGGCATTTCGGGTGCGGGATCTGGATGCTCCGGGACCTGGAGGCTGCCGGGTAATAGCCCCCCGCCTCGGTGGCACACCGGAAAAGCAAGCGGGGACTGGCCTCCGGCCAAATCCCCGCTTGCTGGACAGAAAGCTGAACCAGGCAGCCTAGCGATGATGACTTCCGCGCAGCCGGTCCATCTGGCGCTTGAGCAGGTAGACCTGGAATCCTACGCTGAGCTTGAACCCGCCGGTACCGTCAAAATCCGAGTATTTGTAGTGGTCATACCCCATCAGGATGTCCAGGGACACCTGGTTGCTGATGAAGATCGCGGCTCCACCGCCCAGGAAATAGTGGTTGCCGTTGTTGGTAGAACTGCCGGCGCCGGTTTTCACGTGCTGGCTGATATACCCCAGGTCTCCCTGCACAATCGGCCGGACGTTGGCATTGGTAAAGTAGTAACGCACGAAGGGGCCGAACCCGAAATTGGTCACCTTGTTATTGCCCGTCTTCGTGTAATCTACCAGGAATTCACCGCCGACAGCCAGGTTGTTGATGATAAATCCTCCGGCGGACGGGGTCAGGCTGATCTGGGTGTTATTGTCATTGGTGTTCAGGCCGAGATTGCCTCCCACCATCCAGTCTCCCTTCGACGTCTGGGCATGCGCGAACCCGGCAAGCAGGCTGGCGATGATGATTGCTGTACACTTTTTTTCTTAGTTGAAAGTTTTTCGGCCCGAAAGGTACAAAAAGTTCGCCAACCGGCCCCGGGTTGCGTGGCAGGTTTCGCACAGGCTCCACCGGGATAATCCATCAGTCTCCCGGGAGGGGCTCCACCTCATACACCGGGCTGAAAAGGTACACCCGTCCGGAGGGCACCTCGGTGCACCGGAACCGCTTACGCAACCGGTCTCCCTTGCGAAAAACCCTACCGTCCTCCAAACGGAAAAGGCTTTGCGCAGGAAGCTCCTCCACCAGCATCCGGCCGCCGGGGTGGTTGTCATAGCGGCGAAGCACCCGGAGCAACCCGTCCTCGGCGCAGCTGCTGGCTGCCGGATTACGCAGCGACCGGGTGAGTTCCTCGTGAATATCCTCCGGGAACACGCGGCTGCGCAGAAACTGGTCCAGCAGCTGGCCGTAAATTGATTTCCATTCCCGGCCATGGGACTGCACGCGGGGTCCGTGAACTTCGAAAGTGAGCAGGTGGGCCAGTTCATGCAGCAGGGTGATGAGAAAGGCATAGGGGTTCAGGTCCCCGTTCACGCTGATCCGGTGAGCATCCCGGTGGGTGCGGTGGCGGTAATCCCCGAGGATGGACCGGCGCTGGCGGGCGATGGTCAGGTGTACGCGGTGCTGGTTGAGGTAGTGCAGCACCGCACCAAAGGTGCCGTCTGGCAGGTATTGCTGGAGGTGACCGATAGGCGCTTCCTTTTTGGGCATGGATTCAGGACTTGGGACGTTTCACTAGGGCAGCTACCTCCAGCAGGGTATAGAGCAGGTAGAGCAAAATGCAGCCGAATATGGCCAGTTTGTTCAGGTGGCCCCGGGCGGTGAGACCGTATGCCAGGACGGCAAGCAGGACCAGGAAAAATTTCACCATCAGGCTGCCGTACACAGCCCGTACAAAGGCATAGGGATTGTGACTGTGCATCCCCCGGCGGGCCAGCCAATAGGCCAACGCGGTAACTACGAACAGCAGGAGGTTGCCCAGCAGCAGCACGGTAGTATCCGCCCCCCACTGCGCCAGGCGGTCGCGGCCCAGCAGCAAAAGGGCGTTGCAGCCGATGAAAAGCCACAGGATGGGCAGGAAGGGGCGCCGCTGCCTAACTGCCGGGGAGGGAGACGTTTGCGTGTCGGTGTCCAAGAGTAATCAGGTTGTGTGACGGCAAAGGTAAGGAGACCGCGCCTGCCGCGTTCCGGTCGGCTGATTTTCTGGTCTGAAGCCTTTATTGCAGGAGTTCTTCCCGGCTCAGTTCGAGGCTGCCTGCGACCGGTCCGGCGGCACTCCCCATATGGCACTGGCCGTTGAACGTGGCTGTGGGTTCCACCTGCAGCTTGCCGGCATAAAGATTCCCGGAAACATCGCACTCGCCGCGCAGCTGAAGCAGGTCCCGCACTTTGATATTGCCGGACACCTTGCCGATGACATCGGCCTGGTTGCCTTCGATGTCGCCTTCGACCACGCCGGTTGTACCGATGATGATCTTGGAGCTGCTGCGGATGTTGCCGATAATGGTCCCGTCGATGCGCAGGTCACTGTTGCTGCTGATGTCCCCTTTGAGGGTGGTTCCGGCGCTGATCAGGGTGGCGCCGTTGCCGTTGACTGATTTTTCGGTGCTCATGTCTGATTTGGATTTTGGGTTGTTAAACATAGGTATCTAGCGATTTAATCATTGGAAAACTCGTCCTTGGGCAACTGGATCCGCGATGTATCCAGGTTCATCGGGATATCCCCGCGCAGGACCTTTTTCACGCCGTCGATATACTGGGCCTGGTAGTTGACCTGCTGTTCCAGCGAATCCACCCGGTACTTCATCTGGCGGTATTCCCGGCCGATTTTCAGATCGTCGTACCCCGGGATATAATACTTCAGGGGGGTAAAGACGATCAGGGCTACGGTCAGTCCCACCAGCAGGACGAAAATGGTACTGAGTCCGATATACACGCTCATCCGCGACAATTTAAACGTCACCACCTCCTCGTATGTATCATCGTTCATCACGACCAGCCGGTACCGGTTCCTCAGCCGCTGCAGGGTGGAATCTGCCTCCAGTTTTGCCATACTTCCCGTTTAGAATCTAAAGATAGGAAAGCTTCCCCGGTTTTGGCAGGAACCGCCCCGTCCTGTCCTCCTGCAAAAAATGTGCTCATTTTTATAATAAAAACTTTGAAATTCAGTTATTAAGCGATAAGATTGCCCGGACCAATGCGTTGTAACCGCTATATCGTTTTCATCACGGTCTGCTACTTCTTTTTCCTGACGGTCCAGCCCTGCGCGGGGCAGTTGGGCATTTCCATCGACGTCAAGAAACCCCGCCAGTTCCAGGACCGTGTCCTGGGCTACGAAAAGACGGACCAGAAGAAATTCTCCGCACCCCGGCATTTCTTCCAGAACGGCTTCACCCATTACAACTACTTTTTCAACGCCAACAATAAACTCAACGAGATCATCGACCGCGCCCGCCTGGCCCAGCAGGACGACTATGCCCGGCTGCTGCCCTTTTATGACTACTCGCTGGACGCCACCGCCCAGGACCGTGAGCAGCTGGATTCGGTGATCTACAAGGCCCGCACCGGGATCGTGCTGCATGACCTGCGCAATGACTGGGCCGACAACCTGTACCTGCTCTGGGGGGCGGCCTATTACCTGCGGCAGGAATTTGATTCAGCTGCCCTCATGTTCCAGTTCATCAATTATGCCTTTGCTCCCAAGGAGAAGGACGGTTACTACCGGTTTATCGGCAGCCGGATGGACGGCAACCAGGCCAACAGCGTGGCCAGCCCCGAAAGCCAGTCCCTGGCCAAACGCCTCTTTTCAGAGCCGCCCAGCCGCAACGACGCCTTCATCTGGCAGATCCGCACCCGCCTGGCCCAGGACCGCCTGGCCGACGCAGCCGTGCTGATCGAAACCCTTCGCCAGGATCCCCGGTTTCCCGGTCGGCTGCGCAATGACCTGGAGGAGGTCCAGGCCCTCTACTACTACAAGCAGGAGCGCTGGGACAGTGCGGCCGCCCACCTGGAACGGGCCCTGGACAATGCCACAAACCGGCGGCAGCGCACCCGCTGGGAATACCTGATCGCCCAGCTGTATGACCGCTCGGGAAAAGCTGACCTGGCCGCCACCTGGTATGACAGGGTCATCCGCCATACCAACGATCCTGTTATGGAAATCTACGCCCGGCTCAATGCGATCCGGGTCAACAAGTCCGGCGGACAGGACTACATTGTCTCCAATATTGCCGAGCTGATGAAAATGGCCCGCCGGGACCGCTACGCCGATTACCGCGATATCATTTACTTCATGGCCGCGCAAATGGAACTGGAACGACCCGACAGTACGGCGGCCGCCCAATTACTGGTCAAAAGCACCTCCTACAATAATGGCAATACCGCCCAGCGCAACAAAGCCTTCCTGCAACTGGGCCAGATCGCCCTGGCCAGTCACCGGTACCTGGCCGCCCACAATTATTACGACAGCCTGCTGCTCAACGACCCCGGTCTGCCCGATCCCGAGAAGGTCTCCCGGACCCGGGAATTATTGGCCCAGGTGGCCTATCACCTGCGGACGATCGACCGGCAGGACAGCCTGCAGCGGATAGCAGACCTGCCGGAGGCCGAGCGCAAGGATCTCGTGCGCAAGCTGGTCAGGCGCCTGCGCCGGGCCCAGGGCCTTCGCGAAGAACCCCTCGCTGCCGGACAGGGACTTTCCTCCTCCTTTCCACAGGACAAGCCCGCTGACCTGTTCGGCAACCCGGCGGCCAAGGGCGAATGGTATTTCTACAACGAATCAGTGCGGACAAGGGGGGCCACCAACTTCAAACAGACCTGGGGTAACCGTCCCAATGTCGATAACTGGCGGCGGGCCAGCGCAATCAACGCAGCGGCAAACAATCTGGCCGGCAATACCGGTGGCGGACCGGCCGGCCAGGCCCCGGACCAGGGCCTGACCTTCGATGCCTTGTACGAGCGGCTGCCGCTCACGCCCGCCCAGCGCAAAACCTCGCAGGATTCCATACGCAACGCCCTGTATGCCCTATGCGTACTGTATGCCGGACAGCTCGAAGACTGCCCCTCGCTCCTGAGTACGGCCGATTCCCTGCAGTCGCGGTTCCCGGATTTCGCCCGGCTGGATGAAGTATGGTTTTATGTCTACCGCTGCCAGAAGGGCAGCGGTCAGCTGGCCCGGGCCCAGCAGATCCGCGCGCAGCTATCCGCCAAATACCCGGCCAGCGAATATACCCGGCTCGCGGTCACCGGCAGGGATCTTTCCCCCGGCCGCAATAACCAGGAGGCCACCCGGGTCTATGAAGCCATCTATGAGCAGTTCATCGAAGGGAACTTTGCCGAAGCGCTGAAACAGAAAAAGAAGGCCGACAGCCTGTATGGCACCATGTACTGGACGCCCCAGCTTCTCTATATCGAGGCAGTGTACCACGTCAAACAGCGGGATGACAGCCTGGCGATCGGCGTGCTCACCCAGATTACCTCCCGCTACCCCGGCACCCCGCTGGCCGAGCGAGCCTCCACCCTGATCAGCGTCCTGGGAAGGCGGGCCGTCATCGAGCGGGAGCTGGAAAATTACCAGATCCGCGGTGCCGACAGCAGCGACCTGGCCCGGCCCGTGTTCCGCCAGGCCCAGCAGGCCCCGCAGCAGCCCCGCCAGGAAGTGGCCCGAAACCCCGTTGCGGCTCCGGCAGACTCGACCACCCAGGTCGTTCGCCGGCCGCCGATCAAGCAGCCCGCCGTGATTACCGGGGAGCAACCGGTCCTGCACCCGGCGGACAGCCTGGCCGGGAAGGCACCCGTCTCAATCAATGCCCAGTTCAGCTACCGGCCTTCGGAGCCGCATTATGTCCTGGTCATCCTGAACAAGGTGGACAAGGTATTCCGCAACGAGGCCCAGAACGCCTTTTCCCGGTATAACCACCAGACTTACTACAACCGGAACTTTGAGTACAGCGGGTTTGACCTGGATGCCGACAACAAGGCCCTGGTGTTCGGCCCCTTTGACAGCGCCGGGGCGGCCGCCGAATACGTCCGGCAGGCCAGACCCATTGCCGCCACCCAGATCATTCCCTGGCTGAAACCGGAAAAATACAGCCTGACCATCATCGGGGCGGGCAACCTCGCCATCCTGCAGGCCAACCTCAAACTCGCTGACTACCTGAAATTTATTGAGCCCTTCCGCCAGGGCAAATTTTAACCAACCGGTTCGGGGTGATTTCATAGATTTGACCGTTCAAAACCGCAGCATCCATGCCCTGTCACCGGCAACGGCGGGCTCTATAAAATGTCCGTATGAAAAAATCTGTGCGCATCTTCTGGCTCTTCACTTTCCTGTGCGTTGGCGTATTCGCGCTGGTAGTCCTGATGGCCAATTTCGGGGTGTTCGGCACCATGCCTTCCCTCAAGGAACTGGAAAACCCTTCCATGCTGCAATCCTCGGAAGTTTACGCAGACGATGGCACCCTCATGGGTAAATATTACCGGGTCAACGGCAACCGCAGCAATGTGGACTACAACGATATTTCCAAGAACGTCATCAATGCCCTGGTAGCCACCGAAGACGTCCGTTTTTACGACCATTCCGGCGTGGACATGAAATCGACCCTGCGGGCCGTGGTGCTGCTGGGCCACGAAGGCGGCGGCAGTACCATCACCCAGCAGCTGGCCAAGGCCCTGCTCAACCAGGGCAGCAAGAACAAGGCCTGGCGGGTGATCGAAAAGATCAAGGAATACATCACGGCCATCAAACTGGAGCGCAACTTCACCAAGGAGGAAATTCTCGCCCTGTACCTCAATGCGGTATCCTTTTCCGATAATGTGTTCGGTATCCGCAACGCCGCCCGCACCTTTTTCCAGAAAGAACCCGACCGCCTGAATGTGCCGGAAGCCGCCCTGCTGGTGGGTATGGTCAACGGGCCCGGCGTGTATAACCCGCGCCTTAATCCGCGTGCCGCCCTGGACCGGCGCAACCTGGTCATCAGCCGGATGCAGGAAAACGGTTATATCACGGCGGCCGACGCAGCCCGGTACAAGACTCAGCCCATCGACCTGAGCCATTACCGGAAACTGGATGAGAATACGGGGTATGCACCCTATTTCCGGGAGATCCTCAAGGACGAGATCCGCACGGCGCTGAAGGATGTCCGGAAGCCGGACGGGACCGAGTACAATATCTATGACGACGGCCTGCGCATCTTTACAACCATCAACCCCAAGATGCAGGAATATGCCGAGGAGTCGGCGGCCGAATGGATGCCCACCGTACAGAAGCGGATGGATGCTCAGGCTTATATCCGCAACGGGAGTGTCTGGAAAGGGCACGAAAACGTGCTGGAGGCGGCCATGCGTCAGAGCGACCGCTGGGATAACCTCAAGGACGACGGCCTGACCGACGAGCAGATCCGGGCCAGTTTCTTCAAGAAGGTGCCCATGAAGATCTTCGCCTGGAACCCCAAGCGGGAAAAGGATACGGTCATGACCCCCTATGATTCGATCAAGTATCACCGCCAGATGATGCAGACCGCCTTCATGGTCATGGACCCCGTGACCGGTGAGGTGAAGGCCTGGGTCGGGGGGATCAGTTTCAAGACCTACAAATACGACCATGCCAACCTGAAGACCAAGCGACAGGTGGGATCCACCATCAAACCGCTGTTGTATACCCAGGCCATGGAGGAGCGCGGGTTCACGCCGGAAACCATGTGCGATAACGAGCCCCAGTTCTTCCAGGGAAACGGCTGGGTGCCGGCCGGCAAAAAATGCATCGGCCCCCCGCAGGTAACCATGGCGGGCGCCCTGGCCCATTCCCTGAACTGTGCCAGCGCGTATATCATGAAGCAGGTAGGCCCGCAGCAGTTCGCGGACTTCCTGGGCCGCCTGAACCTGCCCACGAAAGTGGACCCCTACCCTTCTATTGCCCTGGGGGCCTGCGATCTGTCCCTGTACGAAATGCTCTGGGCCTACAGCATTTTCCCGGGCAAGGGATTTTCCACACGGCCTTATTTTATCAACCGGATAGAAGACCGCAACGGCAATGTACTGAAGCGGTTTGACTACAGTGTGAACCGCAAGGAAGCCATCAACGAGGTGACGGCCTACAAGATGTGCCAGATGATGCAGGGAACGGTGGATATCGGTACGGCGGCCGGGCTGCGTGCCAGCCTCGGCGCAGCGGAAATGGGAGGCAAGACGGGCACCACCAACGATAACAGCGATGCCTGGTTCATGGGCTATACCCCCCAGCTGCTCGCGGGCGTGTGGATCGGCTGCGATGACCGGTTCATCCAGCTTAAAAACAACCTGGGCTATGGTGGCCAGGCGGCCATGCCGATCTGGCGCGAGTTCTTCCGCAAGGTTTATAATGACAAAACCCTCGGGATCGACCGGGATTCCCGCTTCTCCCGTCCGGCCGACCTGGAAAACGAGATCAACAACGCCGACCTGATGAACCTGATCCAGAATGCCAACCCGGGAGCTGAAGGGGAAGACCAGGGTGCCGGCAGTGAAAAGGATTTTGAAATCCAGCCCAACCAGTATATCGGACCGGAATCCCAGCCGGTGAAGGACGACCAGAAGGATACCGTCGTGGTAAAACCCAAAGATCCCCGTATCGGCGATCCCTACCAGCCTGCTGACAAACCGAAAAAAAAGGGCTTCCTGAAACGGCTCTTCGGTAAAAAAGAGGAGTAACGCCGGATTCCGGCAACCTCCGGATTAACCGGTATACAGTTGTATGCGCGGCAGCCTGACACAGGCCAGGTCATCTCCCGTTCTTCTGCCGGCAGGATACAGATCCTCTGACGGGACGCCAGCTGACCGGGAAGCTTCCCGGATTTATTTGCGGATATGGATGAGCCCGTCGATGGAAATGCCGTCTCGCGTCTCAGCCAGACCAAGACGGTCAGGACCGGTACCGGCAGCTGTTGGCTTCTGCCGATATAACGCCTTCTTTCCCGTTTACCAAACTGCAATCGTCGTCCCGGTTTCAGTTTCCCTAACCCTTTCAGGCCCGGGCCAGCCTGCGCCCGCACCACCTGGCGCCCGGCCCGCTAGACGGCGCGTGAACGAAAAACACCCCGCAGGCAAAATACCGGCGGGGTGTTTGAAAGGTTATCGGGCTGCGGGCTGCGGGCCACGGGTTCGGTGATCAGTACCCCAGTTTCAGTTCCACACGGCGGTTCTTGGCCCGACCCTTGGAAGTCTTGTTATCGGCGATCGGCTGGTCCTGGCCGTGACCGGTAGCCGTCAGGCGGGTTTCATCGACACCCTTGCTGATCAGGTACTGCTTGACCGCATTGGCCCGGTTCTGGCTCAGGATGAGGTTTTTGTCCGGCTTGCCGGTATTGTCGGTATGGCCGTCTATCGACAGCTTGGTGTCGGGGTTGTCTTTCAGGATCTGCGCAACCTCATTGAGGCCCTTGAAAGATTTGCTCAGCAGTTTAAAGCTGCCGGTGGCGAAATAAATATTCTGGGCCGCGTAATCTACCTTTTTCCTGACCTCCTCAGCAATGACAGGACACCCCTGGTTCTCCTTTACGCCAGGAACACTGGGACACTTGTCTTCCTCATCATTCACGCCATCCTTGTCCGTATCGGGCACCGGACAGCCGTCATAGCGGGCAACGCCTGCCACGGTGGGGCATTTGTCCTGCTCGTCATTAATGCCGTCGTTGTCGCTGTCAGGGATCGGGCATCCCTGGTAGCGGGACAGGCCCGCCACGGTGGGGCACTTATCCTCCTCGTCATTAATGCCATCCTTATCAGTATCGGGAATCGGGCAACCTTCGTATTTGGCAACCCCGGGCACCGTGGGGCATTTGTCCTTGTCATCGGCCACTCCGTCGCTGTCGCTGTCCTTGATCTGGGGAATGATGACTTCCTTGACAGGCGGTTCCTTTTTCTTGCCAACATTGGCGGCAATCCCGATGCTGTGGAAAAAGTGGTACCCGTTTGTTTCACTGGTCACCGGCACTCGGTATTGGGTATTGATGACGATGGAGGCATCCTTGAACAGGTTCAGCTTCAGCCCCATGCCCAGGGGAACAAAGGCCCCGTAGTAGCCTCCGTACTTGCTGCCGCCGAGCCCCGCGCTCAGGTAGGGCTGCACCCAGTAATTATCCGTCATCATTTTAAACTGGGCGGAAGCATCGGCTTCCACCAGCAGGGCGTCCCCCGAGGAAATATCCGGGATATCGGCCCCGGAAGCGGCCAGGGTTCCAGCGAAATCGACGTGATTGCTCCAACCCCGGTAATAGGTCAATGCCAGGCCCGGACCCATATCCCGGAGTTTGGCCCACTTTTTATCCCGGAATACCTGGGTAATGGTCGTATTGCGAATGCGATCTGGAGTTACAAAGTCATTCAGAACAAGGCTGAATCCAAAACCGGAGGGCCGTACATAATCGCCCTGCTGGGCGGAGACCGGCGGAATCAGAAAATATATCACCAGGCAGAAAAAGAACAACTTCTTCATAATGAGATAGTTTGGTTATACTAGTCACAAAATTAAACGCTTAGGGTTAGATCCGGAAAATAATTTATGGTAAACATGCAATACAACAGTCCGGCCGGCTTTCGCACCGTCTAGGGCAACAGCCGGGTTGGCAAAAGGTTGTTTATCCGGCCGCGCCCGCGGGCCGTTTTTTCCCCAGCACTTCCACTTTGACGCGGGCCAGGCCCGAGCCGGTATAACCCAGCTGGCGTGCAGCCCGCAGGCTGAGATCCACCACCCGCTTCATGCGGACATGTAGCCGGTCATTGACCTGTACGACCACGGAGCGACCGTTGCGCAGGTTGGTGACCCGAATCCAGGTTCCCAGCGGCAGGACATTGCATGCGGCCGTCAGCTTTTGCTGGCTGAACAGCTCCCCGCTGGCCGTGCGGCGGCCGTTGAACTTGTTGGCATAAAAGCTGGCAGTCCCATACAGAACGCGCGGTGGCGCCTTCTTTTTGGACACGGCCTTGCGCTGGGCGTTCCCGCCGGCACCGGCCAGGCAGCACAGAATCAGCAGGAAGGCAGGAAGGTATCGCATGGTCAGCAGGTTATTGTCTGGTGCTGGTGTAATACGCGCGCAGCCGCCGGTCCTCCCCGTATACATCGTCATAGAAACTGACCTTTCCATCACGGGCCACGCAGGTTATATAGCGGATATACAGGGGCAGGCGGTTGTGCACCACGATCGTATGCTTCTCCTTGCGCTCGAGCCAGCGCCGCAGGGTGTCGGAAGGCAGGTACCGCCCGCGGGCTCCGAAGACTGCGCTGCTGTCACATGACAGGATATACCCGGCTACCTGGTCCCAGTTTTGTACCCGGACGCAGCCATGGCTCAGGGAACGCACCGCGCGACTGAACAGGTAGCGCTGATTGGTGTCGTGCAGGTATACGGCGTACTTGTTGCCGAAGTTGAATTTCAGTACGCCCAGGGCATTGTCGTCCCCGCTTCCCTGGATCACCTTATAGGGGATCCCCCGGGTGTACCGGGACCAGTCGACAAAATAGGGGTCCACCTCGTTGCCTTTCCCGTCCAGCAGGGAGTACCCTTTCTTGGCCAGGTAACCGGGATCCTTTTTAAGGCCCGGCAGGATTTCTTTCACGATGATGCTGGTAGGAATGGTCCATTGGGGATAGGTGACCATATTATAAATGCTGCTGGTCAGTACCGGCGTGCGGGTGGCCGGTTTTCCGCACACGATCCGCGACTGGATGACTACGCTGTCGCTGTCCCGCACCTCCAGGTAATAGCCGGGCAGGTTGACCCAGATATAGCGGTCCGGCATATGTGCCGGCAGCTTCTTATAGCGGTCCATCGAGATGCATATGCGGATGAATTTTTCCGCATCCGTATTGTTCAGGGCGTTAAGTACCTGCTGCCCGAATTTTCCATCCGGTGTCAGGCCTCTTTTTTTCTGGTATCGCAGCAGGTAACGGGCCAGTTCCAAGGAATCCACAGGCTGGTCCGGGTCCCGGACCAGGCTATCCTCCTCGTTCAGCCGGTGAAGCAGGTCCCGGACAAATACCGCGGAATCCTTGTAGGGATAGGCCAGGAAGGTGTAGTTGCCGAACCGGGCGCTGTCCAAAAAGGCGGGGATGGCGTCCTTCAGTGCCCGGTAGTCCGCATTATCCGGCTCCAGGGCTTGCGCCATGGCGCGGAGGGATCCTGCCTGAATCAGTTCCTGGAATTTTTTGTAATAAAACGCCCCGGTCAGCACGGTGTCTGCCCGCAGGGTAACGCTGTCATTGGGCAAACGTCCCAGCCTGATATCGTGCAGCAGCTGAAAAAAGGCATCCGTGGACAGCAGGTCGGCCCGGGCCCACAGCACGGCGTCCTTCCGGTCTTCCCGGCCCCCGGTATCCCGGGCCATCCGGTCCCGGATAGAGGCTAGCTGGGCCAGGTGGTAATTTTCGGGAAGCAGCCCGTAATAGCGGGCCTGGCCCAGAAAGCGGAACAGTGAATCCGCCACCGGCAGCCAGTGTTCCTGCCGGGACCACTTTACGGCGTCGCTGACCTGGTCATACAGGTATTTGGTGGCCGCAGGCTGGAACAGCGTAGTAGAGTCATCGAGTTTGCCGAAATTATCGGCCGCATCCTCCACGGCCTGGGAAATTATGTCGGAGGCCCGGGCGTCGATATCCTCAGGGGAGGTGACGATCTCCCTGGCCTTGGGGCGGCTGTGGCTCTTGCAGGAACCGAGTATCCAGGAAAGGCTAAGGGCGCCCAGGCAGGCCGCCAGCATGAACCGGCCGGCCTGGAAGCGTCGAACAGCGTGGTGCATACGCGTTTTTACTGTAATTTTCTGTCCGGGTAGGAACAGTATCATGAACAAATTAATAAAAGGTTTCCATTTCCGGGCCGGCCGTCAGGCTATTTTTTCAGCCCTCCTTCCTCTTGCCATCCAGGCGCAATCAACTGGTTCTGTTCCTGCTGCACCGGGCCTGCCGGTAATCCGCAGCCTGGCCGCCTACCGGGCCCTGGTTGCCCGGGATTCCGCGTGGCGCCTGGTCGAGCTACGCACCCTCATCCCGGACCTGGTGTACGACCTGCGGTATGCAGGCCATAACAATTTTACGGGCCGGATCCTGTATGGCCAGGGAACCCGTACGTTCCTGCAGGCCGGAGCCGCCAGGGCCCTGGCGCGGGTAGCGTCCGACCTGCGTGCCCGGGGTCTGGGCCTGAAGATTTTTGACGCGTATCGCCCTTATTCCGTCACCGTCCGGATGTGGCGGCTAATCCACGACGCCCGGTATGTGGCCGATCCTGCCCAGGGCAGCGGCCATAACCGCGGGCTGGCTGTGGACCTCACGCTGATCCGGCTGGACACGGGCCGGGAGCTGGATATGGGAACCGGTTTTGACAACTTCACAGACTCGGCGCATACAGACTTCCGCCAGTTGCCTGAGCCGGTACTGGAAAACCGCCGCCTGCTCCGTTCGATCCTGGAAAAATACGGATTCCGCAGCCTGGAAACCGAATGGTGGCATTTTAGCTATCCCCATGGCGGGGACCCGGACTCATCCGTCCTGGACATTGATTTCCGGCGGCTGCCCTGAGCGGCGCCACTGCGAAAGGCAAGCAATTCCATCAGAAAAACCGGGTATCGTTCCGCCCTCAGACCACGCGATGAATCTTTTGCTCCAGCAGCATCAGGTCGGCCAGGACCATGGCCGTGACGGCCTCCAGGACCACCGGCACGCGCAGGGCGATGCACAGGTCATGACGCCCCTTTACGGAAACGGTCTCCATGGCACCGGTCTCCCAGTTGAGGGTATGTTGCTCGCGCGGCGTAGAGGAGGTGGGCTTTACCGCAATACGGAACACCAGTTCATTGCCATTGCTGATTCCGCCGACCACGCCCCCGGCATGGTTGGTGACCGTGTGCCCCTGCATATCGGAAATCGGGTCGTTGTGCTGGCTGCCGAACATGCGCGCGGCGGCAAACCCGGTGCCGAACTCAATCCCCCGGACGGCGGGGATGGCAAAAACGGCATGGGCCAGCAAAGACTCCACTGAATCAAAGAAAGGTTCTCCCAGGCCGGCCGGAAGCCCCTGGGCCCGGCATTCCACGATACCCCCGATGGAGTCCTTGGCATCGATGGCCTTCTGCAATCCCTGGTCCAGGTCAGTCTCCCCGCCGATTTCCAGGATGGTACTGCGCACGCAGACGGGGTGAATCAGTTTTTTAGCCAGGGCGCCCGCCGCGACAAGGGCCACGGTCAGCCGGCCGCTGAAATGACCGGATCCGCGAAAGTCCTCAAAGCCCCCGAATTTCTGGCGGGCGACAAAGTCCGCATGCCCCGGACGGGGTACCGCCCGCTGCTTCTCGTAATCGCTGCTGCGGGTGTTTTTATTTTCAAACAGGATGACCAGCGGCGCCCCGGTAGTATGGCCGTTGTACACCCCGCTCTGGATAAAGGGATAGTCCTCCTCCTGCCGGGGCGTGGTGCCTTTGCGGGTGCCACCCTTGCGCCGCTCCAGGTCCTCCAGGAAATCCTCGGCCTTCAGCGGCAGACCCGCCGGGCAGCCGTCCACCAGGATACCAACACGCTCGCCATGGGATTCACCCAATATGTGCACGCGGAATAACCGTCCGAAACTATTCATGGAAAACGAATGAATTGGTTAATGATATGGAAGCACCGGCCTGCTGCAGGTCCCGGTAAAAGTCCGGGTAGGACTTGCTTACGGCCTCGGCCTGCTCGATGACCGTCTCACCCTGCGCACCCAGGGCTGCCACGGCGCAGGCCATGGCAATGCGGTGATCATGCCGGGAATGGACAGCAGCCCCGCGAAGGGGATGGCCGCCATGGACCACCATGGTATCCCCGGCCAGCTCGATAGGCAGCCCGAGCTTCCTGAACTCCTCCTGCAGGGTCAGGGCCCGGTTGCTTTCCTTATGGGTAAGCCGCTCCGCCCCCCGCAGGACGGTGTCTCCCTGGCAATAGGCAGCCAGGGCCACCAGCGGCGGGAACAGGTCCGGGCAGTCGGTCGCATCAAAGGTAAATCCTTTCATGGGGGCCCGATGCAGGCGGATTCCCTTTGCCTCGATGGCGATGCCGGCGCCGGCTGCCATCAGGGCTTCGACTATGGCCTTATCCGCCTGGGTCGATCCCATGTCCAGCCCGTGTACGGTCATGTCGCCCGCCAGCACGCCGGCAACCAGCAGGAATGCACCCCCGCTCCAATCCCCCTCCACCGTGTATTCGTGGCGGCCCTCGCCGGCCGGGTGGGGCGCGGCGTCAAAACAGAACCGTTCATAGCCCTGGTTCTCCGGCACCTTCAGGCCGAAGCGGCGCATCACATCGAGGGTCAGGTCAATATAGGGCCGGCTCTTCAGGTTCCTGACCCGGATGCATACCCCGCGGGCATCGGCTGCCGCATAGGCCAGGAGCAGGCCGGTGAGAAACTGCGAACTCAGGGACCCATCGATCTCGATATCCGCAGGCTGCAGCATGCCCCGTACCGATAAAGGCAATCGACCCTGGTTGGAACGGATGGTTACCCCCAGCCGGGGCAGGACGGAGTCGAAAAAATCCATCGGACGGCTGACCAGGCTGCCTTCGCCCTTCAGCAGGATCTCCGCGTCACTGAGCGCCACCAGGGGGGTAAACATGCGGACGCCCAGCCCGCTTTCCCCGCAGCTGACCTCCAGGGGCGAGTGGCCGGGATGAAACGGGACCCCGGGGCTCTTTACCAGCAGGCGGCCATCCTGGGTCTCCACGGAGGCGCCCAGTGCCTGGATGATGCCCAGGGCAGCCCGGTCGTCATTGCTGTGTCCCGGGTTATGGATCAGGCTCGTGCCCCGGGCCACCAGCGCCGCCGCGCAGGCACGCTGCATGGAACTCTTGGAGGCGGGAGCCTGCTGGCGTCCCCGGAGTGCCGAAGGTTGGATCGTTGATTTCATCAAGAGGTTTATTTACAATTTTTCAATCAGCCTTTCCAGGCGGCGCAGGGGAATGGACTGAACGAC
Organism: Chitinophagaceae bacterium; assembly: GCA_035549175.1. GTDB lineage: Bacteria > Bacteroidota > Bacteroidia > Chitinophagales > Chitinophagaceae > DASTSN01. The sequence continues at coordinate 22,248 of DASZRL010000014.1, forward strand.
GCCCCGGCCGATGCGCTCCAGCAGGATATAGTTTATTTCCTTGCGCTCCCGCTTCTTGTCCATCTTCAGAATGCGGATCGCCTGCGGCCTGTCAAAGTCAAGGGACGTGGGAAGGCCATATTGCTCCAGCACGGACTTTACACGGTCCGTATGCCGGAATCCGGTGAGCTGTTCCGAAAGGCGGCAGGCATAGGCCATGCCGATCGCCACGGCCTGGCCATGCATAAGCTGGTAGGTATTTTCCAGGGCGTGGCCCAGGGTATGGCCGAAATTCAGCAGGCGCCGCTCACCGCGCTCCCCTTCATCCCGCTGCACGATCCGTGCCTTGATGGCCACATTGCGGGCAATGAGGCCGGACAGCCGGCTGCGGCTGGCCTGGAATTTTTTCAGGTTGGCCGTCTCCAGTTCCCGGAATAATGCCGCGTCCCGGATGCAGGCGTGCTTGATAACCTCGGCAAATCCGTTTTCCCATTCGGCCCGGGGCAGGCTGCGCAGCAGGGAGAGGTCATGCAGGATAAAGGATGGCTGGCGGATCACTCCCACCAGGTTCTTGTACACGCCTACGTCGATGCCGTTCTTTCCGCCGATGGAGGCATCCACGAGGGCCAGGATGGAAGTGGGTACAAACCCAAACCGGATCCCGCGCAGGTACACCGAGGCCACATAGCCGGCCAGGTCGGTGACCACCCCGCCGCCAACACCCACCAGGGTGCTGCTCCGGCCGGCTTCCAGGCCGATCAGCCGGCTGATGATATCGTCCACGGTAGGTTGCACTTTGAAGCGCTCTCCGGGTTTCAGGACAATGGTCTGCCAGCCCCGGAAACGGGCGCGGTGGGCCTGGTAGACATGCTCGTCGGTGAGCAGCACCGAGGTCTTGCGGTCAGTTATGCGGCCCAGCTGGCCGAAGGCAGCGGCCAGGTAAAAGTCGGTCCTGGCCTGCCCAAACTGGTAAGAAACGTGGTTCATGTGGGATCGGTTACCGGGCGACGGGCCCGGAAGCTCAGCTGTTCATGATCTTGTTCTGGTGCTGGATGCTTTCCATATGGACCGCATCGAAATATTTGGTGATGAATTCCCGGCTCAGTCCCAGTTTGTCCCCCTTGGTGAATGCGCGCTCCAGGATGGCATTCCAGCGGTTGGTCTGCAGGATCGTGATGTTATTGTTCTTCTTGTACTCCCCGATCTTCTCGGCGATCTTCATGCGCTGGCTGAGAACCTGCATCAGCTCATCATCCAGGTGGTTGATCTGCTGGCGCAGTTTTTCCAGGGCGGCATGGAACTCCTCGGAATTGATATCCTCCTTCCTCCACACGATGCTGTCGAGCATTTCAGCGAGCCGTTCCGGGGTCACCTGTTGTTTGGCGTCGCTCCAGGCATTGTCCGGGTCAATATGGCTTTCGATCATCAGGCCGTCATAATCCAGGTCGATCGCCTTCTGGGCCACGTCCAGCAGGATATCGCGCCGGCCGCAGATATGGGAAGGATCATTGATAATCGGCAGTCCGGGATTGCGGCGCTTCATCTCGATGGCCAGGTGCCACATGGGGGCATTGCGGTATTCGGTATTGCCATAGGAGGAGAAGCCACGGTGGATCAGCCCGATCTGCTTCACCCCGGCCCGGGCCACGCGCTCCACCGCCCCGCTCCACAGTTCCAGGTCGGGGTTGATCGGATTTTTGATCAGTACGGGAATGTCGACTCCACGCAGCGCATCGGCCACTTCCTGGACGCTGAACGGGTTGACCGTCGTGCGGGCCCCGATCCAGAGCACATCGACCTCGAAGGTCAGCGCGTCCTCCACCTGTTTGCCGGTGGCCACCTCTACCGTAGTGGGCAGACCGGTCAGTTTGCGGGCCTGCTGGAGCCAGGGAAGTCCTTTGGTACCGATGCCCTCGAACATGCCTGGCTTGGTGCGGGGTTTCCAGATTCCGGCCCGCAGCATATCGATCTTGCCGGTGGCGGCCAGTCGCTGGGCGGTAGCCAGCACCTGCTCCTCGGTTTCTGCACTGCAGGGGCCCGATATGATCAGGGGGCGCTTGGCCCACTTTTGCTGGACGATTTCTTTCAGGGAGTTTGTTGCTGTTGCTTGCATGGTATTACAGTTGTAAAATTAATGTTTTACTGGCTGCGGACCCGTCACTGGATGATCCGCCTGATCTTGTTGGCCTGCTCCATCAATTCATAGAGGTACTGGTAGTTCTCCTTTTCCAGGCAGGCCTTGAATTTGCGCAGCTGGCTGATATGCTCGTTTAGCACGTCCAGCACGTTTTCCCGGTTCTGCATGAAAATCGGCGCCCACATCGCCGGGTTGCTCTTGGCCAGCCGGACCGTGCTCTCAAAACCGCCGCCGGCCAGTTCGAAAATGGTATCCTCTTCCCTTTCCTTTTCCAGCACCGTGTTGGCCAGCGCAAAGGACGTGATGTGGGATATATGGCTTACGTACGCAGCGTGCATGTCGTGGCTGGAAGGGTCCATATACACGATATGCATGCCGAGCTGGCGATAGACATCCTCCAGGGTCTCCACGGCATCGGGATCGCTTCGTTCCTTTTCACAGATCACGCAGGCCCGGCCGGCAAAGGCTTCCCGCACCGCCGCTTCCGGTCCGCTGTACTCGGTACCCCACATCGGGTGGGTAGCCACGAAACGGCCGCGCCGGGGATGGTCCGCCAGGGCCTCGCAGAGGGCGTGCTTGGTGGAGCCGGCATCGGCCACGATCTGCCCGCTGCCCGCCAAGTCCAGGATTCGGCGGACCATCCCCGGCGTTACATCGACGGGAATGGCCACATACACCAGGTCGCTCTGCGGTACGGCTTCTTCCAGGGGGAGTGCCTCGTCGATCAGCCCCAGGTCCAGCGCCTTTTTCAGGCTGGCCTCGGTCCGGCTAACCCCGATAACGTGACGGGCCAGTTTTCTTTCTTTCAGCGCCAGGGCGAAGGAACCGCTGATCAGTCCTACCCCGACTATGGTCACCTTATTGAACATGCACTGTTTTTTGTTTAAGGCCGGCAAGCCGGATTCGTTCGATGCTTTCCTGGAACCGCTGCTGCGGGCTGCACAGACTGACCCGGATATACCGGTTGCCGGCTTCCCCGAAAATGCCGCCCGGCGTGATGAATACGGCTGCCTCGCGCAACACCTCGTCGCTCAGTGCAAACCCGCTTTCATAGCCCGCGGGTATGCGGGCCCATACGAACATGCCGGCCTGGTCGGTGGCGTACCGGCAGCCCAGCAGATCCAGCAGCGCGAACACTTCCTGGCGTCGCGACCGGTAGGTGGCATTGACCTGGTCATACCAGTCGCGGTCCAGGCTGAGGGCCCGCGCGGCGGCCAGCTGCAGCGGAAGGAACATGCCGCTGTCCATATTGCTTTTAAACCGAAGGACTTCCTCGACCCGGCTGGCCGCCCCGCAGAGCATACCGACCCGCCAGCCGGCCATATTATGGGACTTGCTGAGCGAGTTGAGTTCCAGGGCGGTTTCCCGGGCGCCCGGGATGACAAGCAGACTCATCGGGGCGTCATTCAGGATAAAGCTGTAGGGGTTGTCGTGGCAGATGAGGATGCCGTGCCGGCGCCCGAATTCAACAAGGCGGGCCAGCAGGTCCCGGGTAGGCAGCTGCCCGGTGGGCATCTGGGGGTAATTCACCCACATCAGCCGGACACGGGTCAGGTCGGATTGTTCCAGGGCCCGGAAGTCCGGTTCATACCCGTTCTTTTCTTCGAGCACGTAGGGCACGCAGCGCCCTCCGGCAAGCTGTACGGCACTGCGGTAGGTCGGATAGCCGGGATCGGGAACCAGGGCCTCGTCGCCTTCGTTCAGGTAGGTCATGCACACATGCAGGATTCCTTCCTTGCTGCCGATGAGGGGCAGGATTTCGCGGTCCGCATCCAGGCTGACCCCGTACCAGCGGTCATACCACTGGCTGATCGCCCGGCGCAGCACCGGCGATCCTTTATAGGACTGGTAGGCGTGCACGTCAGGACGGGCACATTCCTGCTGCAGTACCCGGATCACGTCCGGATGCGGCGGAAGGTCCGGGCTGCCGATTCCCAGGTTGATGACGTTTTTTCCCTGGCGGTTGAGCTCGTCGATCTCCCGGAGTTTCTGGGAGAAATAATATTCGCCGATACCCTGTAGTCGTTTGGCTATTTCCATATGCCTCGTTTATAGATTCCGTAAATTCTCAATGCCTCGGTGATGGGACGGATGGAACGGATCACTTCCTGGAACTGGTCCAGGCTGTCAAACTCCATGTCTGCGTGAAAACTGTATTTGAAATCGCTGCCCGGGATGGGAAAGCTCTGCAGTTTGCTGAGGTTGATGCCGCCTTCGGCAATCCGGGTCAGCACCCGCGCCAGGCTTCCCCGGGAATGATCCGTATGGAAGTTGACGGACGCCTTGTTGGCCCCTTCGATCACCGGCGCCTCCTGTTCCCGCTGCAGGACCAGGAACCGGGTATAGTTGTTTTTCAGGGTATGGATATTGGGTGCCAGCACCTCCAGGCCGAACAGGTCCGCGGCCAGTTTGCTGGCAATGGCGGCCGCATGGCGGCTATGCCGCTGGTGAAGATGACGCGCGCTGAGCGCCGTGTCCTCGGTTTCCACCAGCTTCCAGCTGTAGCGGTCCAGGAACTCCAGGCATTGCTGCAGGGCCATGGGATGGGAATGCACTTCGCGGATGTCCTCCAGCCGCACACCGGGATTTACCAGCAGGTTCTGGCGGATATGCAGGTAAACCTCGCCGGTAACGGTCAGGTTGCTTTTCTGCAGCAAATTGTAATTGGGAAGGATGCTGCCGGCGATCGAATTCTCGATTGCCATCACCCCGCCGTCGCCCTGCGTGGGATCCTCCGCCAGGCGGACGACGTCACGGAAGGTGGCGCAGGGGATCACTTCCACTTCGTTGCCGAAATAGACCTGGGCGGCCACTTGGTGAAAGCTGCCTTCGTACCCCTGGATCGAAACGCGTGTTGTCATAGTTAAAAAAAAGATCCCGGCTTTTGGCCGGGACCCTTTATGTTGATTTTAGTTTCTGTCAGTTCGTATTCAACAAAAGCAATCCCGGCTTCCTGGTAAAAAAGAAGTAGTAAAAATAAAAGCCGAAATATGCCTTGCTGCTCGTCATTACCTTACAAATATAGCCCCGTAATCTTTATTGGACAATTATTCATTTACTTTTTTTTGGGATATCCCGCGGAGGCGTCATTCATCCGGATTTTACGGCCCCGGAAATTCTTGCCGTCGATGGCCCGGATCATTTTTCTGGCCGCCGCCGCTTCCACTTCGACCCAGCTGTTCATCTCCCGCATGTCGATGCGGCCCAGTACGTCCTTGCCGAGTTCACTCATATCCAGGATGAACTGCAGAAAGCTCGCCTTGTAAAAGCCATCCCGGGTGCCCAGGTTTACGAACAGCCGTTGATACTCGCCGCGGCTGCCGGCAGCCTGTCCCCGGGATTCGGTCCTGGACGGCCTGGTGCCCCGTTCGGTGCGGCGCTCCTCGCGCGGGTTCAGATCCGCTGCGTTCTCATAATATTTCAGGAAGCGGTCAAATTCCAGTGCCGCCACGCGCTGCAGGATTTCTTCCTTGTCCACCGCCGCGAAGCGCTCGCGCAGTACGGGCAGGTAGGTTTCATAGGCGCCGTGGCTGATGTCGGCCTGCTGCAGTTTGTCGATGAAATGAAAAAATTGTTTGCGGCAAACGTCCTTGCCGCTGGGAATATCCAGTTTATGGAACCGCGTATTGACCAGTTTTTCGATCTGGCGCAGCCGGTACTGTTCCCGCGGCGTGATCAGGGAAACGGATACGCCGCTGCGCCCGGCCCGGCCGGTCCGCCCGCTGCGGTGGGTATACACTTCGGTGTCGTCCGGCAGTTCATAATGGATGACGTGGGTGATCCCCTGTACGTCGATGCCCCGCGCGGCCACATCGGTGGCGATCAGCAGCTGCAGGTTCTTCTCCCGGAACCGGTTCATCACCTTATCCCGCTGGGCCTGGGTCAGGTCCCCGTGAAGCGCCTCGATATCATACCCTTCCCGGATCAGGGATTCGGTGATCTCCTGGGCATCGGCCTTGGTGCGGGTAAACACAATGCCGTACAGCCCGGGGTTGAAGTCTATGATGCGTTTGAGGGTCTCATAGCGGCTGGCCGCGGCCGTCAGGTAGTACTGGTGGTCGATATTGGCGTTGGCGGCATTCACTTTCCCGATGGTCACCTCGGTGGGCTCCTGCATATAACGGCGGCTCACCTGCCGGATTTCGGGTGGCATGGTGGCACTGAACAGCCAGGTGCTGTCGCGCCGCGGCGTGTTCTGCAGGATGAACTCAATATCCTCCTGGAACCCCATGTTCAGCATTTCGTCGGCCTCATCCAGGACAACATACCGGATCTGATCCAGCTGGATAGCCTTCCGCTCGATCAGATCGATCAACCGGCCCGGTGTGGCCACCACGACCTGGCAGCCCTTGCGCAGGTCGCGGATCTGCTGGCTGATGGAGGCGCCTCCGTAGACCGCGGTCACCTGGAAACCGGATCCCCGGGGTTTAAACCGGTTCAGGTCGGTGGTGATCTGTACACAGAGCTCCCGGGTCGGGCAGATAATCAGGGCCTGGGGCAGCCGCTGGGCCGGATCGGCCAGCTGCAGCAGTGGCAGTCCGAAGGCGGCCGTCTTGCCGGTGCCGGTCTGGGCGAGCCCGATAAAGTCCCTGGTTCCCCGGAGCAGCACCGGAATCGCCTGCTGCTGGATGGGGGTTGGAGTGGTAAAACCAAGATTTTCAACGGAATGCAAAAGGCCCTGGTTCAGGCCGAGGGATTCAAAGGTGGTCACGTCTTGTCAGTGGGATTTGATAAAGACTGCAAAAATAGCCTAAAACAGGGAGCAGGAAAAGAAAAAGGCCCTCCCGGGAACGGGACGGCCTCTAACGATTGCTTGCCATATGAAAAAAAACTTACTTCTTCGTAGTGTCCTTCTTGGCGGTAGTGTCAGCAGCAGGCATCTTCATGGAAGTGTCTTGCTTGGCAGTAGTGTCCTGAGCAGGAGCGGGTTGAACGGTGGTGGTGTCCCCGGAGGTCTTGGAACCTTCGCTAGCGTTGTTGCAGGCTACGAAACCGGCTACGGCCATAACGGCTAAAAGCTTTTTCATGCGTTAATTGTTTTTAATTTGTAATTACAAAAGATTTCCCATTTATACCCGAAACGGGGAAAGGTAACCCGGCCGGTCAAAATATTTTTTTCGGGGCCGGCGGCGGGTTACTATTTATAGATTTGCGTATTAAATAACGGAGTCAGTGAATCAACCGGTAAACGAACAGTTGTTATTACAGGGATTGGCGCAGAACGACAGGCGGGCGGTGGACACCATTTATAAGGAGAATTATAACATGGTTCAGTCATTGATTCTCAACAATAATGGCACGGCCGAGGATGCCAAGGACCTGTTCCAGGAAGCCATGGTCGTTCTGTACGAGAAGGTCCGCGCGGGTAACTTCGAGCTGCACTGCCAGATCAAGACCTACCTGTATTCGGTCAGCCGGAGGCTGTGGCTCAAGCGGTTGCAGCAAATGAACCGGTTTACCGAGATTCCCAGCGGGGAGGAACTGGTTCCGGTGGAAGAGGAACTTGAACACCACGCCCAGCGCAACCAGGAATTCGAGATGATGGAAAAGGCCATTGGCAGTCTGGGTGAGCCCTGCCGGAGCCTGCTGGAGGCTTACTACCTGCAGCAGCGCAATATGCAGGAAATCGCGGCGGATTTCGGCTATACCAATGCCGACAACGCCAAGAACCAGAAGTACAAGTGCCTGATGCGACTGAAGAAAATATTCTTTGCTCAATATAAAAACGGGGAAAAGTGAACGACGAAATTACCTTACTGGATGCGGTGGAACGGTATATCCGTGGCGAGATGAACCCGGATGAACGCCTGTATTTCGAGCAACTGCGCAAGACCAGCCCGGAGGTGGATCAGATGGTGGTGGAACATACCCTGTTTATCCAGCAGATGAACCGGTTCGGCGAGTGGAAGAAATTCAAGAACACCCTGCACGACGTACATACCGACCTGGCCGGCCAGGGACGGATCCATGCCGACCGCCTCAAGGGCCGCGAACGCGTGGTTTACCTGTGGAACCGCTATAAGCGGGTGGCAGCCATCGCAGCTTCGATCGCGGGTGTTACCGCCATCGGGATCTCCACCCTCGTCAACTCCATCACGCCCCACGCCAAAAACGAGCAGGTCCAGCAGCTGGTTTACGAGGTCAACAACATCAAGGCCTTCACCCAGAAGCTGGATAACAAGATTGACCGGGTGGACCAGAAAAGCACCTACAATAACGTCATCAACGCCCCGGTGCGTTACAACGGGACCGGCTTCCTGGTCGACGGACGGGGCCTGCTGGTCACCAATGCCCACGTGGTCAAGAATTCCCAGAACATCTTTATCCAGAATAACAAGGGAGACCAGTTCAAGGCCTTCGTGGTCAGGCTGGATATCCCGCGTGATATCGCCATCCTGAAGATCGACGACGACCGCTATAAGCCGGCCGGTTCCCTCCCCTATGGAATCCGCAAATCCGCTTCGGACCTGGCCGAACCCGTCTTCACGCTGGGTTATCCCCGCGACGAGATCGTTTACGGGGAAGGTTACCTGAGTGCGAAGACCGGATTCAATGGAGATACGCTCAGCTGCCAGATCGGCATCGCAGCCAATCCCGGCAACAGCGGCGGGCCCGTTTTTAACCGTAACGGAGAAGTAATCGGCATCCTCAGCACCAAGGAAAAGCAGGCGGAAGGCGTAGTCTTTGCGATCCAGTCCCGCTACATCCTTCAGGCGCTGGATGAATTACGCAAGGATTCTCTCTACCACAACCTCAGGGTGCCGACCGCATCCACGCTTACCGGGGTGGACAAGGTCCAGCAGGCCAAAAAGCTCCAGGATTATGTCTATATGGTGAAGGGCGACTAAGAATAACAGCCCCTAGAAATCGAAAAGAGGTCATTCCCGGCGGGATGACCTCTTTTCGTCATATCTGGTCAGGCCCTGTCGCCCGTTCTGATTACCAAAGGTGGGAAGGATACTCACCATCCCGGATCAGCGTATCCAGGCTCTGCTGTACCCCCGGCGCGTCCTCCTTGTAGGTGACGCCGAACCACTGGGCCGTGGTGGGGATCAGGTCGATCACGCCGCCCTCTCGGATAAACTGGTCGGCCACGATGGGGATGAAAAACTCCGATTTGGGTTTGGTGCCATGCTGCTGGAGAAACTCCCGGAACATCCGCGCCGTATAGGGAAAGATGGCCGGATGAAAGCACCAGAAATTCATGGAGACATGCGTAGACAGGGGCAATTCTTTCGGTTCATGTTCGTCGTCGCAAAGGATGCGTCCCTCCGCCCGGGCAATGTTCAGGCGTTCCACGATCGAGCTGAGATGGCCCTGGGCGTCCACCCGGCACACGCCCCGGTTGACCGTCCCGTGGTCGGACAGGGTTTTGAGCAGGTCGTACCCGATGATGGCAAACCGTTTGGCATCGCAGCCGTCCACCAGGAAACCGTGTGCCTTGCGAAAGGCGTCCTGCCCATAGAAATCATCGGCGTTGATGACCGCAAAGGGCTCCCGGATGGCCTGCTGGGCGCAGAGCACGGCATGGGCAGTCCCCCAGGGTTTCTTACGGTCCGCGGGAATGGGGTACCCCTCGGTAAAGCGGTCCATTTCCTGGTAGACATAGTCCGTTTCGATGCGGCCCCGGAGCCTGGGTTCAAAGATCGCCTTGAAATTATCGGCAAACTCCTCGCGGATGATGAATACCACCTTGCCAAATCCAGCCCGGATGGCATCATAAATGGAATAGTCCATGATGGTCTCGCCTCCCGGTCCGAATCCTTCGATCTGTTTCATGCTGCCGTAACGGGAAGCCATGCCTGCTGCCAGGATCAACAACGTAGGTTTCATGTAATCTGTTTTATTCAGGGGCCAAAGGTAAAGCAAATTGCCGCCCGTCCCGTACATTTACTCCACACTGGCCCTGGCCCGCATGCTCAGTACCGAATTCAACCCGATCAGCACCACACCCGTCCGTTCCCCGGTATTTACTGACCGCGGGCTAACGGTCCATGTTTTGCGTCTGGACCGCCTGCATCCCATAGTCTCCGGCAACAAATGGTTCAAGCTGACCGGGTACCTCGCGCAGGCGCGATCGAAGAACCTGACGCGGATCGTGACCTTCGGGGGCCCCTACTCCAACCACCTGGTGGCGACGGCCTTCGCCTGCAGCCGGCAGGGACTTGCCAGCACCGGCATCGTGCGGGGAACCGAGCCGTCGGTGCTATCCCACAGCCTGCGGACAGCGCTGGGGCATGGGATGCAGCTCGTTTTCCAGGAGCGGCGGCAATTCGACGGCAGGACACTGCCGGCTACGCTGCGGCAGGAGGCCGGTTCCTGCCTGGTCATCCCCCAGGGCGGTTACGGACTCCTCGGCGCCCGCGGCGCGGAGGCCATCCTGGCCGGCTGCCCTGACCTGGCCGTATCCCACATTGTCTGCGCCGTGGGAACCGGGACCACACTGGCCGGCCTGATCCGGGCCGCGCGTCCCGGCCAGCAGGTTCTGGGCATTTCGGTGTTCAAAAACAATTCGGGCCTCGAAGCGCTGGTGGGCGCCCTGCTCCCGGAGGGGGACGGGACACCCGACTGGCAGATATGCCATGATTACCCCTTCCGGGGCTACGGCCGGCCCACCGCTGAGCTGATCGCCTTCATGAACCGGTGGTACCTGGAAACCGGCCTGCCCACTGACTTTGTCTATACAGCCCGGCTTTTTTTTGCCGCGGAGGACCTGGCGAAACGGGGTTTTTTTGCGCCGGGAAGCCATCTGCTGCTGATCCACACCGGCGGGCTCCAGGGCAATGACTCGCTGCCAGCGGGGACCCTGGTTTTCTGAGGCCCCCGGGAATTGCCTCAAACAGTATATTTGCAGCGGAAGACCTGCTTCCTGAATCCGCTTCCCCTAAGCATGCACGGAATATGAAAAAATCGCTGATCACCGCATCCCTTTTAATCTTCCTCGCCCTGCGGGGCCTTGCCCAGGATACCCTTCCCGGCTTCAGTGTAAAGAATATCGGAAGCAACCGGATCGTGGTCAGCTGGATCAACCGATACCCCGTCGTGAAACAGATCAGCATTCAGCGCTCCTTTGACAGCCTGATCAATTACAAGACGATCCTGTCGGTACCAGATCCCATGGCTACCGAAAACGGTTTCGCCGATCTCAAGGCACCGTCCCCGCGTATGTTTTACCGGTTGTTCATCGTTTTTGAGCAGGGCGCCTTCGTATTTTCTCCTGCCAGAAGACCCGTGGTCGATTCCACCGTGCGCACCCCGCCGGACCAGGCCCGCATCGACAAGATCAGCCTGGCGGACTCCGCGCAGCAGGCTGCCGGCCTGCCCGCCAACCCGACCCTGAACGGGAAAAACAATCCCAACCCCTTTGTCCCGTCCATGCATGTGTTTACCTACAAAGACGGCAACGTGCGCATCAGCCTGCCGGAAAACTCCGGTCACAAATACAACCTCAAATTCTTCGGGGACGATAACAGCCTGTTATTCGAGATCCATGATCTCCGGGAAACCCCGGTTCTGCTGGACAAGGCCAACTTCTACCATGCGGGCTGGTTTCATTTTGAGCTCTACGAGGACGGGAAGCTGATCGAGAAGAACAAATTCTATCTGGCCAAGCCATTCTGAAGGCTTACCCCATCGGCCCCGCGGACGCGTCCGGGGCATCCAGGAGCCGCACGGAAAATACCTCTTCAAAATGTGCCCGGATCCGCTGCCTGACTTCCCCCAGGTCCATTTCGCGGCTCAGTTCCCGTTGCAGGGAGGTTACCTGTTTGTCGCGGATGCCGCAGGGAACGATATGCTCAAAGTAGGACAGGTCTGTGTTGACGTTAAAAGCAAAGCCATGCATGGTAATCCAGCGGCTGCACCGCACGCCGATGGCGCAGATCTTGCGCTCCCGGCCGCGGACCTGCGGATCCAGCCACACGCCGGTTTCCCCCGGAGACCGGTCACCATCGATGCCATAATCCGACAGGGTGCGGATGATCACTTCTTCCACATTGCGCAGGTACCGGCCGATATCGGTATAAAACCGCTCCAGGTCCAGGATCGGGTAACCTACCACCTGGCCAGGTCCGTGGAAGGTGATATCCCCGCCGCGGTTGATGCGGTAAAAGGCGATTCCCCGGCTGGCGCATTCCGCTTCGGTGATCAGCAGGTTCCCGGGGTTGCCGCTTTTACCCAGGGTATAGACCGGCGGATGTTCGACCAGCAGCAGGTGGTGCGTGGTTTCGGCCAGCGGGGAGCCGGTGGCAGGCCCCGCCGCATAGGCAAGCGCTTTGACCGCCACATTCTGCTGGAGCAGCTGTTCCTGGTAATCCCAGACGGGTTTATAGGCCTGGTACCCCAGGTCCTGGAATAGTACATTTTGCGGGTCCATACCGGCTGCAAATGTACCACCAAGCCGCCACTTCTGTTATATTTGCCGGATTGCGTAAACCAGCCCTCCAGCCACATGAAGGAAATGAAGGATCCCCGGGACCCGGCCCTGCCGGACAGCAGCGATGAACTCTATGAGCGGTTCAGTTTTACCGTCGACCGGGGCCAGGAGCCGCTGCGGATCGACAAGTTCCTGATGAACCGGATCGAAGGGGCCACGCGTAACAAGCTGCAGCAGGCCATCAACGCCGGCCTGGTACTGGTCCATGGCAAGGAAGTGCGACCCAATTACAAGGTCCGCCCCCTGGATGAAATCCTGGTCTATTCCGACATGAATCCCGAAGAGACCGACGTGCTGCCGGAACCGATTCCCCTTAACATCGTCCATGAAGACGCCGACCTGCTGGTGATCAACAAGCCGGCAGGCCTGGTGGTCCATCCCGGCAGCGGCAATTATACCGGCACGCTGCTGAACGGGGTGGCCTGGTACCTGCAGCAGCAGCATCCCGGCCTTACGGAGGCCAACCTGCCCCGCTTCGGGCTGGTCCACCGCATCGACAAAAACACCAGCGGACTGCTGGTCCTTGCCAAGACAGACCGCGCCATGCGCCTGCTGGCCAAACAGTTTTATGACCATACCGTACGGCGCCAGTATATTGCCCTGGTATGGGGAGAACTGCAGGATGACAGCGGCACCATCCGGGCCCACGTCGGACGCAACCTGCGGCACCGTAAGCTTTTTGAAGCCTACCCGGAAGGCGACCACGGGAAGGAGGCCATTACGCATTACCGGGTCCTGGAGCGCTTCGGATACGTGACCCTGGTAGCCTGTGAGCTGGAGACGGGGCGCACCCACCAGATCCGGGTCCATATGAAATACCTGGGACACCCCTTGTTCAACGACGATTTTTACGGGGGAGACCGGATTGTAAAGGGGACGGTCTATGCCAGGTATAAGCAGTTCGTGGAAAACTGTTTTGCCCTCTGCCCGCGACAAGCGCTACACGCCCGCACCCTGGGCTTTGTCCATCCCACCACCGGCCAGGAGATCTTTTTCGAGTCCCCCCTGCCTGCGGATATGGAAGCCGTGATCACCAAATGGCGGGAATACGCCCGCAACCGGGGGGCTGCCCGGTAAGGCTCTCCGCATTCAGGGGGCATCCGGCGTAAAATCAAACAGGGTGGCCGTAAAAAGGCCGCGTTCCCGTTTTTTGAGCCACACACTCCAGTTCCCCTGGTAACGCAGTACCCGGGGCACCAGCAGGTCGCCGAAGCGGCCCATCCGGACTTCCATGTGCACCGCAAAATCGTAGACGCCGGCATCAAAGCTGAGATCATAATTACGGGCCATGACCTCCATGGTGCGCGTGCTGAACCAGGTAGTCATCTGGTCCAGCACGACCTGGTCCCGGTCGGAAGCATCCAGGTCGGCGCGCGCCTGCACGCGAAAAATATAGCAGGGCTCGCCCTCGGAGTCCCCGTAGTCAATCCGGAAATCATAGTATTTGGCCACCTCGGGATCGAACAGGTTGAGTTTGTTGCCGATAAAGGGAACGCCCGGAATCCTTTTGCCGGGGTCAAAGAACAGCATCTCGAGCTGTTCCTGGTGCTTTTCCAGGCCGTGCTTGGATCCCGGGGAAAAACGGCTGTCGCGCACAATATTGGTTTCCCCGCAGACCTGGCCTTCGGTGAGAAACAGGCTGGCATAGAGTTCCGCAGTGTAATAATTATACCGGCCGCGGCGGTCATAAAAGTCACCGGTCGTGGTTTCACTGATCTTGTCCATCGTCCGGCAGCCGCCGTGGCGGTGCTGGATGGTTTTACTCTGCAGCGAGGCCTGGACCCGGCCCCGCCGGTCCAGCATCCGGATATCGTTCAGGGAGGTGTAGCCTACCGTTCGCAGGGTCCGGAAGGCTTTGTAGAAGGTCGTATCCTGGCGGACCCGTTCCAGGAAAGCGGCCGGGTCCAGGCCGGAGCGCACTACCACTTCCGAAAGGCTGATCATATGGACAACGCGCTCATCCACCAGCGAATCCGGCTGCTGGCCACGCAACAGGGCAGGCCATAGCAGCAGGACCACGGGCAGGACGTGTGCGCGCATGGGCGGTAATGATTACTTCTTGGGGAAGAGCATCTTGTAATCCACGTTCACCTTGCCGCGGGATATGTCATCCAGCTTCCCCTTCATCAGCTTGCGCTTGAGCGGGGGCAGGTAATCGATGAACAACTTGCCTTCGATATGGTCGTATTCATGCAGGATAACCCGGGCAGAAAGTCCCTCAAAGGTGCGGGTCTGTTCGGTAAACTGTTCGTCGCGGAAGCGCAGGGTTACGGTACCCTGCCTCACGATGTCCTCGCGGATTTTGGGGATGCTGAGGCAACCTTCGTTGTAGGGCCATTCTTCCCCGTCCAGTTCTACGATATGGGCATTGACAAACACCTGCTTGAGCCCCGGGGCATCCGGATATTCCGCCTTCTCCTCCTCTTCCATGTTGGCAAACATCTGGAAGGTATCCACCACGAACAGGCGGATGTCCCGGTTGATCTGGGGTGCCGCCAGCCCTACGCCGTTGCTGGCATACATGGTCTCCCACATACTGCCGATCAGGTCGGCCAGTCCCGGATAATCCGGGCCGATATCCGCGGCCACCTTGCGCAGGATAGGATGTCCGTAGGCTACAATGGGTAAAATCATACGTACTTCACAGGTAATGACGTGGAATAATCGGCAAATTTACCATATTGGGGGCAAATACTCTTAAGAGCGCATGGCGGAATCCAGGTACTCCTGGAGCAGGATGGTGGCGGCGATCTCGTCCACCAGGCGTTTGTCCCGCCGCTGGCTTTTTTTCAGCCCCATGGCCAGCATGGCATCCCGGGCCATTTTGGACGTGTAGCGCTCATCCACCCGTTTGACCGGGATGGCCGGGAACCGCTTCTGCAGGTCCCGGACGCATTTTTCCACCAGGGGCGTGGCATGCGTGGCCGTATCGTCCCAGTTACGGGGCTCCCCGATCAGGATCAGTTCCACCGCTTCGCGGGCAAAATAATTCTGCAGGTAGCTCATCAGGTCCCGGGAATCCACCGTGGTCAGGCCGGAGGCGATGATCTGCAGGGGATCCGTCACGGCCAGCCCCGTGCGCTTCAGTCCGTAATCGATGGCGAGGATGCGGGCCATGCAAGCTGATTTGATTAATTAAAAATCCTTACCGGATGAGGAAGTCCCCGGAAAAGATCCGCGATGACAAAGACGGCAAACACCACCGAAGCGATCCCGTTGGCAGTCATAAAGGCGAGGTTGACCCGGCGCAGGTCATTGGGCCGGACGATGGAATGCTGGTACAGCAGCATACCGGCAAATACCGCCACGCCTGCCCAGTAAATCCAGCCGAATCCGCCAAAAAATCCCGCGGAGACCACGCAGGCCGCGCTGAGCAGGTGCAGGAGTTCCGAAACGTGCAGGGCGCGGGCCTTCCCCAGCCAGGCCGGAATGGAGTACAAACGCTGGGACCGGTCGAACTCCACGTCCTGCAGGGCATAGATGATGTCGAAGCCGCTCACCCAGAAAATGACCGCCAGGGAAAACAGCAGGGGCAGCCACGCAAACTGCCCGGTGACGGCCAGGAAGGCACCGATGGGCGCCAGGGAAAGACCCAGGCCCAGCACCAGGTGGCAAAGCGGGGTAAACCGTTTGGTATAACTGTACCCCAGTACGACCAGCAGCGCCACGGGAGCCAGGTAAAAACAAAGCCGGTTGATCAGGTAAGTGCAAACCAGGAACAGGGCACTCATCAGCAGGGTAAACCAAAGCACCTGGCTGGCATGCAGGATGCCGGCCGGGATCTCCCGGATCGCCGTCCGCGGGTTGCGCGCATCGAATTCCCGGTCCAGGTAGCGGTTGAAGGCCATAGCCGCGCTGCGCGCAAAGACCATGCAAAGTACGACCAGCAGGAGCCTGAATCCGTAGCGGGTATACCAGGGCGCGGAATCCAGCCCACCCTGCCGCGCGAGGACACCCAGAAAAAATCCGATCAGCGCAAAGGGCATCGCAAAAATGGTATGCGAGAATTTGACGAGGCTCAGGTAATTTTTAACGGTTTTCATTCCGGTCTAGCAGTTTTTGATGGTCCAGCATCCTGATCCGGTTTCGGACCAGTTCCCACAGGGCTATGCCCGCGGCGACGCTTACGTTCAGGGAGTGCTTGCTGCCCAGCTGCGGTATCTCCAGCGCGCCGTCGCACCGTGCCAGGACCGCTTCGCTGACCCCTTCGACCTCATTGCCAAAGACAAGCGCCACAGGTTCGCCGGTCTCCCAGCCGCCTTCCTGCAGAAAGCGGCTGCCCTCGGTCTGTTCCACCGCATAGATGGCATATCCTTCCGCACGCAGCTGGTCCAGGGCCTGGATGCCTTCGGGAAAATACTGCCAGGCGACGGTTTCCGTGGCGCCGAGGGCGGTTTTGTGAATGTCCCGGTGCGGCGGCCGCGGGGTATAGCCGCAAAGGTAAATAGCTTCCAGCAGGAAGGCATCGGCGGTGCGGAACACACTGCCGACATTGTGCATGCTGCGGATGTTCTCCAGGACCACGACCACGGGTAGTTTGCCGGCCCGGCGGAATTCTTCCACCGAAAGGCGTCCCAGCTCATCCATACTTCGTTTCCGCATGCCGCAAAGATACGCCGCCCGGCTAGTTGCCCAGCAGCAGTTTTTGACGGTACACGCTGACGGAGGTCCGTATCTCGACAAGGTACAGGCCGCTGGCAAAGGCGCGGGTGTCCAGGCTGACCTCGGAGGCGCCCGATGCGGAAAGCGATCGGACCAGCCGGCCGCTCAGGTCGAAAAGCTGTACTGTCCGGATGGGCTCGGTACCCGCCACGATATGGACGGTGCCCCGGGCCGGATTGGGGAATACCAGCGGGGACCGGGCTGCCGTAATGCGTACAAACACAGGCGCCGAATAGGTCACCGTCCCGTCCTGCGTGGTGATGCGCAGCCGGTAGTAGCTGATTCCCGGCAGCGGAGAGGGATCCGTGCGGGTATAGGTCTGTGTGAACCGGCCCGCGTTGACGGCCGCCACGGTATCCACGGCCTGATAGGTCCGGTTGTCAGCGCTGCGCTCGACCACAAAGTTCTCAATATTGCTCTCCAGGGTGGTCACCCATTGCAGCTGGACGGTCTTATCCAGTTGCAACTGGGCGGTGAAGGACTGCAGCACATAATCCTGGGCCCCGCCAAGCGCATAGTTGTCCAGGGTCGCCACCGACAACACGTCGTTGTTGTGACTGGTCAGGGCCAGGCCGGCATACACCGGCGTTCCGGCTCCGAAGCCTGCGTCCACCGGGTTACCCACCTGGGTCCACGTACTTCCGTTGACTGACATATAGGCCGTATACAGGGAGCCTTTTTTGTCCAGGCGAAGCCAGTAGGGCGCTGAAGTCCCGGGGCCCGTATTGACATTGTTGCTGAATCCGTCCGTCTGGGTCCGGTTCTGGAAGGCCACCCCATTACCCGACGTCAGGGCCAGGAAGGCGTGGCGGGATCCGGGAGCCAGGCTCTCGCGGAACATGATACCGCATTTGTTCCAGGGATTGCTGTTATCCAGGGTGACCACGCGCACCCGGATTTCCCCGTCGCCCACAAAGGTCTTGAAGGCAAAGCGGAAGGCATCCTGGGTGTCCCAGATATCTGTTCCCGATCCATGCAGTTCGAATACACCGGCGTTGAAACAGGCCGAACCGGCCGCGCCCACGTCGCCCACATCCTGGGTGGTCCACCGGGTGGGCAGGGGCCCGCAATGGCTGTTGCACGCGAGCGTGGAAAACGCGGACTGCTGGGCATATCCGCTGGTGTCTCCGGCGCCGCAGATATGCCGCACCCGGAACAGGTAATCCGTGGCGCAGGACAGGTTCGTCAACTGCACCCGGGTCGTGTCCGCCACCACGGAGATCCAGTCGGGAGCCGACACGGTTTTGTATTGCAGCAGGTAGGCGTCCGCAGCCGGTCCGCTCCAGTGCAGGACGGCCGTATTCTCATAAATATCGGTGACAGACAGGGCCGCCGGCTCGGCGCACTGGTTGGCGCTCAGGCTCCCGTAGGCTTCCAGTTCAGTCAGTGAATATCCATGCCCGGTAGCCGAGGCTGTGGCCAGCACGCGCAGGTAGCGGCCGGTGCCGTGCACCCGCAGCGTGTTCACCAGGCTGCTGTTGCCGGCAAGGCGGATCAGGGGGGTCCAGTTCAGGCTGTCATCAGAAACCTGGACCTGGAAATCCCGGGCGTAATCAGCCGCCCAGTTCAGCACCACGCTGCACAGGTCGTATCGCTTACCCAGGTCGATCTGCAGCCACTGGGGGTCCGTGGCCAGGCTGGCCCAGCGCGTGGCGGCACTGCCATCGACGGCCGCACCCGCCGGAAACTGGCTGGCATCGGCCGACGAGGAAGCACTGGCGGGGCGTCCCAGGGCCAGGTTGACCGACTGGCAGGTATCGGTCCCCGGTCCCCCCTGAAGGCCATACACAACCAATTGGTTGGAAAAGGTGGCCAGGTACACTTTGCCATTGGCGATCACCGGGCAGTTGAACTTGGCGTAATTGCCCGGGTCGTCGGAAGGGTAGATGGAGGAGTTCCAGAGCTCCCGGGTTACATCGTTGGCATCAAAGGCCCGCAGGATGCCGGGGCGTACCGACTGGTTCGCGTCCCCGCTGGCGGCATAGGCGGCCCAGAGTATGGCCGAGGAATCCGCCGACCCGTTGGAAGAAACAGCCAGGAAGGCCCCGTTGTTGCCCACAGGTCCCTGCACCCCGCTGCTGATGGTTGCTCCCAGGTTGAACCGTCCGGCGGACCGGTCGTACGGCAGGGCTTTCAGCAGGGCATTTTCGGACCAGGTATACACATATTCAGCCTGGGTGCCGTGGTAATAGGCCAGGGAAGAACGCAGGTGCGCATTGGTCCCCAGGTTGATGGACTGCACCACCTGGTTGGAGCCGCTGCTGTACCCGCCCATGTTATCGCGGTCAAGCAGGTAAATGTTCCCGTCCTTGCAGCTGGTCATCACCCGGTTGGTGCCGGGGATCAGCAGCATCTCGGTCACCCCGAAGTCCAGGTCGGAGGCTTCCAGCTCACTGATATTCATCGGGGTGAAAAAGGTGCTGACCGAAAGGGAGGATCCCGAGGGAGTCAGTTTGAGGGCGCTTTCCGAGCGGTTCACCACGTCGGACGGGTTGCCGTTACGGCCGACCGAGCCGTTACCCACGGCGACATACAGGTTACCGGAGGAATCGACGGCCGGGGCCGCGGCGCTCATCCAGATTCCCCCGTTGTATCCTTCCGGTGTCGTATTGTACACAACCTTTTGTTCCAGGGTGGTTTTGTCGTAACCCATGATCCAGCCGTGATAGGGCCCCCAATCGCAGTGGGAGGCCCATGTGATGTAGACCAGTCCGCCGGCCATCACCAGACCGGGTCGCTGGTTTTGTTTCTGGGGATCAAAGGTGATCTGGCCGTTTACGCTGCCATCGCCGTGGCCGTTGACGGTGGCCGTTATAAGCCGGGGGCTGCCGGCACGTTCGGCCCCGGTGCGTACATCCAGGGCATGCAGGTATTGGTAAAAGGTATTGCCGGCCGTACTGACGCTGCGGGCTACGACATACAGGGTTCCGGTGGCGGTATCGATCACCGGCGTGCCCACGATCCCCATATTCCCGGAGAAATCCCGGTATCCCCCGCCGCAGGCGCCCGTCATGTCCGTATTACGCACGGGGCGTCCGCCGCTGGCCGTCAGGCTGACCTGCCAGTAGGGCGCTGTCACGGAGGCGGAGTCCGCATCAAAGGCATAAACACTGTTATTGACCGTGGCAACCAGCACCAGATTTCGCAGGCCGGTACCGGGAATATTCACCCCGGCGAGCACCAGGGGCTGTGCATAGACCTGGTCATCCACCGGCCGGCTGAACAGTTTGCCGAAGGTTCCCGGCCGGACGTTAGCGGTGGTGAGTTGGGTCTCCTGGTTGTACCAGCCGGTGCCGGAAGGGTCGTGGTGCTGCATGACCACGGACTGCTGGGCGCGGGCCGCCGGGCCCAGATAGGCCGCCAGGATCAGCCATCCCAGGCTACGGATTAAAATCAATATTTTCTTCATGGCAGTCAGTTGCCGGGTCCGCCCCGCAAGCCACCCTGTCGGGGGAACGAGCCGGATCCAAACACCCTAAAATACGAACTATCCCCGGCTTGTGGAAGGTAGTTTTTAACAGGCGGCCCCGGCCGGGTTTTTTCTGCCCCTGCCTTCCTTATTTTTGCTGCCCATGGCAAAATCAACCACTTCGGAAACACCGTTAATGCAGCAGCACGGGGCCATCAAGCAAAAATACCCCGATGCCATCCTGCTGTTCCGGGTGGGCGACTTTTATGAGACATTCGGCCAGGACGCCCTGGTCGCCTCCCGGGTGCTGGGCATCACCCTGACCCGCCGCAACAACGGCGCAGCTGCCTCGTCCGAACTCGCCGGCTTTCCGCACCATGCCCTGGACAGCTACCTTCATAAGCTGGTCCGGGCGGGATACCGCGTGGCCATCTGCGACCAGCTGGAAGACCCCAAGCAGGCCAAGGGGATCGTCCGGCGGGGTGTCACCGAAATGGTGACACCCGGCACCGCCGTGCAGGACAAACTGCTCGAACACCATTCCAATAATTTCCTGGCGGGCCTGCAGGTCACCGAAGAGGACCGGTACGGCCTGGCCTTCCTGGACCTGTCCACCGGGGAATTCCTGGTAGCCGAAGGAGACCGGGAATATGCCGATAAACTCCTGCAAAGCTTCCGGCCGGCAGAACTGGTTTTTCCGCGCCGCTTCCAGCGCCGGTTCCGCGAACTGTTTCCCGGCAAAGTGTACAGTTATCCCATGGACGAATGGATCTTCCAGGAGCCCTTTGCCCGCGAGCTGCTGCAAAAGCATTTCCAGACGCATTCCCTCAAGGGGTTCGGCGTGGAAAATCTTCCCCTCGGGCTGACCGCAGCCGGCGCCCTGATCCATTACCTGCGGGAAACAGAACATCCCCACCTTCAGCACATCACCACGCTGCAGCGCATTGACCGGGATGATTTCCTGTGGATGGACCGCTTCACCATCCGTAACCTGGAACTGGTCCGGGTTCAGCAGGATGGCCAGCCGGAAGGATCCCCGACCCTGCTGTCCGTCCTGGACCATACGGTCTCCCCCATGGGAGCCCGCCTATTGAAGCGCTGGCTGCTGTTCCCCCTGCGCGACGCTGCGCGGATCAACGAGCGGCTGGACCTGGTGGAATACCTGGTCCGTGAACAGGACCTTCGCAATGCACTGATCCGCCAGCTCCGGGACTGCGGCGATATCGAGCGGCTTGCCTCGAAGATCCCGCTGAAAAAAATCAACCCGCGCGAGGTGCAGCAACTGGCCCGCGGCCTGCAGCTGGCGGCGGAGATCCGGGAAGCATGCCTTGCCTCGTCCCAACCCTACCTGCAGCGACTCGGCAATTCCCTGGATCCCTGCCCTTCCATCGCCGCCAGGATCCGCCGCGAACTCAGTGAACAGCCGCCCGTACAGGTCGCCAAAGGCGGTGTCATGGCCTCCGGCGTCCATGCCGAACTGGATGAACTGCGCCAGATTACCCACCATGGTAAGCATTTTCTGGCCCAGATGCAGCAGCGGGAAGCCGAGGCGACCGGGATCGGTTCGCTGAAAATCGGGTTCAACAATGTCTTCGGGTATTACCTGGAGGTAACCCATGCCCACCGGGAGAAGGTCCCAGGGCACTGGATGCGCAAGCAAACGCTGGCGAACGCAGAGCGCTATATCACCCCGGAGCTCAAGGAATACGAGGAAAAGATAACAGGAGCCGAAGAAAAGATCCTCCGGCTGGAAGCCAGCCTGTTTGACCAGCTGCTGCAGGACCTCGGCGCATACCTGCCTGCCCTGCAGGGCAATGCGGCCACCCTGGCCACCCTGGATTGCCTGGCCTGCTTTGCCGCCAATGCCGTCAACTTCCAATACCGCAGGCCCCGGCTTCATGAAGGCGATGAACTGGACATTCGCCAGGGCCGCCACCCGGTGATCGAACGCAACCTGCCGCCGGGGGAGGCCTATATTGCCAACGACCTGCTGCTGGACAAGACCAGTCAGCAGATCATCATTTTGACCGGACCGAACATGAGCGGGAAAAGCGCCTTGCTCCGCCAGACGGGCCTGATCACCCTGATGACGCATATCGGCAGTTTCGTACCGGCCGCGGAAGCGCGCATACCCCTTACCGATAAACTCTTCACCCGGGTGGGCGCCTCCGACAACCTGAGCGGGGGGGAATCCACCTTCATGGTGGAGATGAATGAGACGGCCTCGATCCTGAACAATATGACGGAACGCAGCCTGATCCTGCTGGACGAGATCGGTCGCGGAACCTCCACGTATGACGGGATCTCGATCGCCTGGAGCATCGCGGAATACCTGCACCAGGCTCCCCAGCAGCCCAAGACCCTGTTTGCCACGCATTACCATGAACTGAATGAGCTGGCCACCACCTTAACCCGGGTAAAAAACTTTCATATCACCCACCAGGAACTGGGCGGCAGGATCCTGTTCCTGCGCAAACTGGCGCCCGGCGGCAGCACCCACAGCTTCGGTATACACGTGGCCCGCATGGCGGGTATGCCCCCCGGCCTGATCGATCGGGCCCATGAAATTCTCGGCCACCTCGAGGGCCACGCGCTGGGCCAGGAAATTCCCCCGGCCGCTCCCCGGGCCGAACCTTCGCCGGGTGCCGCGCTCCGCACCATGCAGGCCGGAGAACCCCGGATACAGCTCTCCATTTTCGATGCCCACAGCGAGACATTCCGGGAGATCCGGCAGCTGCTGGAAGGCATCGACATTGACCGGCTGACGCCGGTTGAAGCGCTTGTCAAGCTCCAGGAAATCAAAAACCGGCTCCGGTAAACCCGCCTGCCTAAACATAACTCAGCCACCAGGCGCGGTGGGTGCTTTTGTAGGCATCAAAGCGCCGGCATAGCGGATAGAGCGCCAGGAATACACTGATCCATACCAGGTAGACCCCCACCAGCCCAAACCCGAACTCCGGCGGACGGAACAGGAAGGGACTGCCGGGCGTAACGATCTGGTCGGCCCGGAAATGCTGCAGGTAAAAAACGGCCACCACGATCAGGTGCAGCAGGTAGACGTGCAGCACATAATAAAAGAAAGGAACCCGGCCGTAGGTGCGGAAGAAGCGTCCGGCCAGTCCAACCCTGGCACTTCGTTCCAGGAGCCCCAACAGGACCAGGGCGGGTCCCAGCGTGATGCAGGCATATAGCAGGGAAGGCGGGTATTTGTTGACATTGATGAAGGAAAGGAAACTGAAAACCGCCCCGCGGGGCTGGACAGACCAGGGCACCGGGTCCCCATACCGGTTGATTACACGCAGCACCACAAAAGCCAGGATCAGGCCGGCCCCCATACGCAGTATTATCCGGCGCCGGGACGAGGGGTCCAGCCGTCCGTCGTACAGCCGCCCGAAACAGTAGCCCAGCATCATGAGCCCCATCCAGGGCAAAAAGGAATAGACTATGAACAGGACCCGGCCGGAATGGATGGGATAGACCGAAAAGTTCCCGAAATAAACCAGGTCACTCACCAGGCCCCCCTTGAGTCCCTGGCTCAGGGAGGGATAATCCATCAGATTATGTGCGCAGACGATGACCAGGCCCAGCACAAGGATCCAGGCATAAGGCAGCCGGACCAGCAGGCCGAAAACAACCATGCTCATGCCGATGGCCCAGATCACCTGGAAAATGATGGTATGATAGCCCGGATCGAAGGTCCAGCTGAACGTGACAAGTACAGCTTCCACCACGATGAGCCAGATGCCCCGCTTGACCAGGAAAACGCCCAGGGCGGCCCGGCCCTTTTTCAGGCCGATGAGGTAAGCGGAAGTGCCGGCCAGAAACAGAAAGACCGGCGCACAGAAATGGGTTATCCAGCGGGTGAAAAACAACAGCGGGGTAGTCGTAGCCAGGTCCGTCGGGCCGGTGGCTACCGTGGAGCCGCTGATGTTGGCGCGGAAAAAAAAGTCACGGGTATGGTCCAGGGCCATGATCACCATGACCAGCCCGCGGAGAATATCCAGGGAAACGATGCGGGGGCGGGCTTGCGGGGAAACAGCCGTCATGTGGTTGGTTTTAGGGTCTTAAAAGATACGGGATATTTTCAACAGGCCCCGGGAAAATGGTATTCCCCGGCGGACCGTCAGGCTCCCCCAAGGTAGGCCGGGTCGAACCACACCGGGCGGGGATCGTTCCAGTCCCCGTTGTAGTTGAGGAACAGTTCCTCGCCCGCCTGCACCGCGCGTACGGTCCGCACCGAGATCGTTTGCTGGTCAAAATCCATCTGGTATTCGCAGTTGGCCTGGTAGGCGTGATTATAGAGGGACACATAGCCCAGGGCCACGCAACACTGGCCGCGGTCCTCCCCCCACTCAAAGATATAATCGTGCAGCAGGGTCTGGTCCAGCAACTGCCGCTCCTCGCCGGACAGCACCAGAACGGGGGAAACCTCCAGCAGGGTTCCGGACGGCAGGTCCCCCGAGGTAAACACACCGCGGCCCATGGTATCCGTATGGGCGATATAGAGCAGGGGCAGGATCATGGCGTAAATGTAGGGAGCCGAGGCCGTATAAATTCCTTGCCTTAACGGTTCCTTCGTATTTTTGGCGCATGTCTTTTGAACTGGAACAGCCCAGCCTGCATGAACGGTTCGCCTCCATCATCCAGGAGGAGGACAAACTGGCGATCCGGGATTTTCTGAATGAACAGAATATCACCGATGTGGCCGACCTTGTTTATGAGTTTCCCGACTACGAGAGCCAGATCGTGGCCAACATGTCCGTGCACCGGGCGGCCAGTGTGTTCAAAATCCTGGATTTCCCCACCCAGCAGCGCATCATCAATACCCTGCCCCCCGGCACGACGGCGGGCCTGCTCAATGAACTGCCGGCTGACGACCGGACCGCCTTCCTGGAAGGGCTCCCCAGCAGCGTGGTCCGCGAGCTGATCAAACTGCTGGATGTGGAAGAGCGCAAAATCACGCTCTCCCTGCTGGGATACCCGGAAAACAGCGTCGGCAGGCTGATGACGCCGGACTATGTGTACGTGTATGAACACAATACCGTCGCCGAGGTGCTGGAGACCATCCGCCTGGTAGGCAAGGACAGCGAGACCATCGACGTCATCTACGTCATCAACGAAAAGGGGGAATTGCTCGACGACATACGGATCCGGGAGTTCATCCTGGCCTCCCCGCAGAAGAAGGTCGACGAGCTCATGGACCACCGGTTTATCGCCCTCAACGCCTACGATGACCAGGAGATGGCCAGCGAAGCCTTCAAGATGAATAACCGCGTGGCCCTGCCGGTGGTCAGCAACAGCAACAAGCTGCTGGGCATCGTAACCATTGACGATATCCTCTGGGTGGCCAGCGAAGAGTTCAGCGAGGACATCCAGAAGATCGGGGGTACCCAGGCCCTGGACCAACCCTACCTGGAAATCCCCTTTTTCAAACTGATCAAAAAACGGGTGGGCTGGCTGATCATCCTGTTCCTCAGTGAAATGCTCACCGCCACGGCCATGGCCTACTTCTCCGACGAAATCGCCAAGGCGGTGGTCCTGTCGATCTTTGTACCCCTGATCATGAGCAGTGGGGGGAACAGCGGTTCCCAGGCATCCACCCTCATCATCCAGGCCCTGGCCATGGGCGAGGTGACGCTCAGCGACTGGTGGCGCGTCATCCGCCGCGAGGTATTTTCGGGCATTGTGCTGGGCAGCATCCTGGGGCTCATCGGCTTTTTCCGCATATTCCTCTGGCATATGCTGATGCGCCACGGCGTCATTTCGGACCTATACGGCCCCCATTGGTTCCTGATCGCGCTGACTGTCGGCTTCTCCCTGATCGGGGTGGTGCTGTGGGGTACCCTCTCGGGCTCGATGCTGCCCCTGGTCCTGAAGCGTGCCGGCGCCGACCCGGCCGTCAGCTCTGCCCCCTTCGTCGCCACCCTGGTGGACGTGACGGGCCTGGTCATTTATTTCTCGGTCGCCTTCCTCATCCTCAAGGGGATCCTGCTCTGAGTCACCGATACGGCCGGTGGTGGCAAATTGTCGGTAAATGGGTTGTATACATGGGTAATTTTTAAGACTTTCGCACCAAGCAAACGTTTGCGTAAATCGATCCTATATGTGTGGCATTGTCGGTTATACCGGACCCCGGGAAGCGTACCCGATCCTCATTAAGGGCCTCAAAAGGCTGGAATACCGCGGATATGACAGCACGGGCGTCGCCCTGCTGAACAGCGGATTGCATGTATACAAAAAGAAGGGCAAGGTGGCCGAGCTGGAAGACAGCCTGGTAGGCCAGCAGCTCCACGGGCATGCCGGCATCGGCCATACCCGCTGGGCCACGCACGGGGAACCCAGTGACCGCAACGCCCACCCCCACAGCTCGGCCAGCGGCCGGCTCGCTATGATCCACAACGGGATTATCGAAAACTATGCCCAGCTCAAGCAGGACCTGGTTAAAAAGGGCTACCGGTTCTCCAGCGATACGGATACCGAGGTGCTGCTCAACTTCATCGAGGACATCCAGGTGAACAACCAGTGCGGCCTGGAGGAAGCCGTCCGCATCGCCCTGAAGCGGGTGGTCGGCGCCTACGTGATCCTGCTGCTGGATGCCTCCAGTCCCGGAACCATCATCGCGGCACGCAAGGGAAGTCCCCTGGTCATCGGCATTGGCAAGGGAGAACACTTCCTGGGATCGGACGCCTCCCCGATGCTGGAGTACACCAAGGAGGTCGTCTACGTCAATGATTATGAGCTGGCGATCGTCAAGCCTGACGAACTGGTACTCAAGAACCTGGGCAATGAAAAGATCACCCCGTATGTCCAGAAGCTGGATATTGAGCTGGCCGCCATCGAGAAAGGCGGGTACGAACACTTCATGCTCAAGGAAATCTTCGAGCAGCCCCAGACCATTTATGACTGCCTGCGGGGCCGCCTGGATGCCGTGGCGGGCACCATCACCCTGAGCGGCATCCAGCAGCATGCCGAGCAGATCCGCAAAGCCAACCGCATCGTCATGATCGCCTGCGGCACCAGCTGGCATGCCGGCCTGGTGGCCGAATACATATTTGAGGAACTCTGCCGCATCAATGTCGAAGTGGAATATGCCTCGGAGTTCCGCTACCGCAACCCGGTCATCCAGCCCGGCGATGTCATCATCGCGATCTCCCAGAGCGGGGAGACGGCCGATACCCTGGTGGCCATTGAAACCGCCAAAGCCAGGGGCGCCCTGATCCTGGGCGTCGTAAACGTGGTCGGATCCTCCATCGCCCGGGCCAGCCACGGCGGTGCGTACACGCATGCCGGCCCTGAGATCGGGGTGGCTTCCACCAAGGCCTTCACCGCCCAGCTGGCGGTGCTGACCCTGATCGCCCTGAAAATCGCCCATGACAAAGGCACGATCGATACGGACCGGTATCACCACCTGATCTCCGAACTCCACGCCATACCCGAAAAGGTGGCCCGGATCCTGGAATCCACCAGGCAGATCCAGGACATCGCCGAAAAATACAAGGATGCGCGGGACTTTCTCTACCTGGGCCGGGGATATAATTTCCCCGTAGCCCTGGAAGGCGCGCTCAAGCTCAAGGAAATCTCCTACATCCATGCCGAGGGTTACCCGGCCGCCGAAATGAAACACGGCCCCATCGCCCTGGTGGACGATACCCTGCCGGTCGTATTCGTGGCCACCCGGGATTCCTACCATGAGAAAGTGATGAGCAACATGCAGGAGATCCGGGCGCGCAAGGGCAAGGTCCTCGCCGTGGTTTCCGAAGGCGACGAATCCACCCGCAGCCTCTGCGACGACGTCATGGTCGTCCCCGAAGCCGATGAAATCGTGGCCCCGATGCTCAGTGTGGTGCCCCTGCAGCTGCTGGCCTATTATATCGGCGTGGCCAAACACCTGGATGTAGACAAGCCCCGCAACCTGGCCAAGAGCGTGACGGTGGAGTGAGGCAACCGATGCGAACCCAACCTACAAACGTTTATCCATGAATGAGATTCAGAAAAGCCCTGTCGGTTCCCTGGGGTATGGTTTTGTGGCCGCCGGGTACCTGCCGGCCGGCCGCGACGAATATTACCTGCGCGACCTGCAGAACCGCAGCGGCATCCGGTACCGGCAGCTGACCGCCCACGAGATCGAGACCCTGGTGCGTAACCGCAATACCTCTGATGACTGGAACAAGGTGCTGGTATCCGACGCCTTCAATCCCGAACTGGTCCGCAACTGCCGGTTCTTCGGGCTGGTACGGATCGGCAAGCTGGAGCCCTGGTACCTGGAGTTCAACAACCTGCGCATACAGGTAGGCCTCTACGACAGCACCATCATCAGCTGCGATTTCGGGGACAACGTCGTGGTGAGCAATGTCAACTACATGAGCCACTACATAACCGGCAACGAGGTCATGATCATCAATGTGAACGAACTGGCCACCACCGACCATGCCAAGTTCGGCAACGGGATCCTCAAGGAAGGCGAGCGGGAGTCCGTACGGATCTGGCTGGAGGTCTGCAATGAAAACGGCGGCCGCCGCGTGATCCCGTTCAACGGGATGCTGCCCGGGGACGCCTACCTGTGGACCCGGCACCGCGATGACGACCTGCTCATGGACCGGTTCAAGGAATTTACGGAAAAAAAATTTGACCGGCAGCGCGGGTACTATGGCAAGATCGGCGACCGGACGATCATCAAGAACACCCGCATCATCAAGGACGTCTGGATCGGCAGCGACGCCTACATCAAGGGGGCCAACAAGCTCAAGAACCTGACGATCAATTCCTCCCCGGAGGCCAAATCCCAGATCGGCGAGGGCTGCGAGCTGGTCAACGGCATCATCGGCTTCGGCTGCAAGGCCTTTTACGGCGTCAAAGCCGTCCGGTTCGTGCTGGCTTCCCACTCCCAGCTCAAATACGGCGCCCGCCTGATCAATTCCTACCTGGGTAACAACGCCACCATTTCCTGCTGCGAGGTGCTGAACTCCCTGATCTTCCCGGCGCACGAGCAGCACCATAACAACTCCTTTCTCTGTGCCGCCCTGATCATGGGCCAGAGCAACATGGCGGCCGGCGCCACGATCGGATCCAACCACAACAGCCGGGGAGCTGACGGGGAACTGGTGGCCGGCCGCGGTTTCTGGCCGGGCCTCTGCGTCAGCCTGAAGCATAATTCCCGCTTCGCCACGTTTTGCCTGATCGCCAAGGGGGACTTCCCGGCGGAGCTCAACATCCCCCTGCCCTTTTCCCTGGTCAGTAACGACGTACACCGCAACAGGCTGGTGGTCATGCCCGCTTACTGGTTCCTCTATAACATGTATGCCCTGGCGCGCAACGCCCACAAGTACGTGGAGCGCGACCATCGCACCGAACGCACCCAGCACCTGGAATTCGATTTCCTGGCTCCGGACAGCGTCAATGAAATCTTCGAGGCGCTGACCCTCCTGGAACGATTTACGGGACGTGCTGCCGCAGCGCGCAGCGGCAGACAGCTTACCGGCAACCAGCAGGAAAAACTGGGACGCAAGTGGCTGGAGGCGCGGACCCCCGAACTGGAAGAGCTGGATATCCTGGCTGAGGGCTTTGAAAACCTGGACCGGCCCACGGAACTGGTCAAAGTGCCCCAGGCCTACCAGATCTTCCGCGAGCTGGTCGTCTACTATGGCATCACCCAACTGCTGGCCTTCATCAGGCAGCACCACCTGCGCAGCTGGGAAAAACTCTGGGAAGCCCTGCCCGGCCGCGCCCGCCGCGGCAAATGGACCAATGTGGGCGGTCAGCTGATCCCGGAGACAGCCCTCCAGACCCTGATCCGCCAGATCCACACCGGCAAGGTGAAAAGCTGGGATGAGGTGCACGATTTTTACCGTAAATGCGGAGAGGTCTACGGCGAACAGAAATGGCAGCATGCCTTCGCCTCCCTGCTGGAAATCAGCGGGACCGGGTTCCGCGACTTCGACAAGAAGCTCCTGCGTCAGCTGCTTCAGCAGGCCCTGGACACCAAGGAATGGATGGTCAAAAGGATCTACGAATCCCGGGCCAAGGATTACCACAATGCCTTCCGTAGCATGGTTTACGCATCCCGGGAAGAAATGGAGCGGGTCGTGGGAAAAATGGAAGACAACAGTTTTATCCACCAGCAGGTGGAGGAGCTAAGATTGTTTCGCCGGGAGGTCCGCGCGGTGATCCGGAACCTGAAGCTGTGAACGGCCGGGTCAGGCAGATGCGGGGGGCTTCAGACTGCCGGGCGTCGCTTACACGGACAACCGGCCGGCGGGTCATACCTCCGATCCTCGGTGGTTACGTACTGCGGTGGGCCTTCCAACGGGTGAGCTCTCTTAAATTAGCCTCTCTAAAGTGTATTATCCCCCAGACGCCCCCTTTCCCAGGGAGGGGTGGCTGTTCGCCCGATGTTCCTGCGCGGAGCGGCGGGGCCGCTGATGCACGGATAATCTGCTGACCAGCTTAAGAAAGCAAGTTCCCGTTTCGTGCGGGCAGGTAAATGGCCAGGGCAGCCGGCCGCCGGCTCCCGCGCCATTGCACCCGGCCGGGCCGTCCACGCAGGTATCCCAGCCTGTCACTTTTTACGGAAATACAGGCGCACCGGGACGCCCGAAAAATGAAACTGTTCCCGGAGTTTATTTTCCAGGTAGTTCTTGTAGGGCTGTTTGATATCGTCAGGGTAGTTGCAGAAAAACACGAATGAGGGTACCGGGGTGGGTAGTTGCGTGACGTATTTGATTTTCACCGGGTTGCCGCGCACCACCGGTGGATGATAACTTTCCACGGCCTTCAGCATGACCTCGTTGAGCTGGGAGGTCGGGATTTTGCGCTGCTTGCTCGCATACACTTCCAGGGCCATTTCCACCGCCTTGAAAATGCGGGTCTTCTCCTTGGCCGAGATGAACAGAATGGGCACGTCGCTGAACGGCGCCAGGCGGGTACGGAGTTCCTTTTCGTATTCCCGGGCGGTATTGGTCTGCTTGGCCACGAGGTCCCACTTATTCACCAGAACCACGATACCCTTGCCCTTGCGGGCTGCCAGGCTGAAGATGTTCAGGTCCTGGGCTGTGATGCCTTTGCCGGCATCCAGCACGAGCAGGCAGACATCCGCCTCGTCCAGGGCCTTAATGGCCCGGATCACGGAATAGAACTCCAGGTCTTCATGGACCTTGGCCTTACGGCGGATCCCCGCAGTATCGATGAGGATAAACTCTTTCTGGTACAGCCTGTAATGGGTGTGGATGGTGTCACGGGTGGTGCCGGCAATCTCGCTGACAATCGTACGCTCCTCCCCCACCAGGGCATTGAGCAGGGAGGACTTGCCCACGTTGGGCTGCCCGATGATGGCAAATTTGGGCAGGCCGGCCATCTCGCGGTTTTCCGCGGAAGCGTCTTCTCCGATAAGGGCCGTCAGGGCATCCAGCAGTTCCCCGGTGCCGCTGCCGCTGGCCGCGGCTATGAAAAAAATATGGTCAAATCCCAGGCTGTAAAATTCATTGGCCTCCAGCAGGCGTTCATTATTATCTACCTTGTTCACCACCAGGAATACGGGTTTGGTGGAGCGGCGCAGGATACCGGCCATCGTATCGTCCAGGTCGGTGATGCCCGTGGCGGCGTCCACCATGAAAAGGACGGCATTGGCTTCCTCCACGGCAATATGAACCTGCTTGCGGATCTCCCGTTCAAAGATATCCTCGCTGTCCGGCACGAATCCGCCGGTATCGATCACGTTGAACAGCTTCCCGTTCCATTCGCACACGCCGTACTGCCGGTCCCGCGTCACGCCGCTGACGTCATCCACGATTGCCTTGCGCTGCTCCAGCAGCCGGTTGAAAAAGGTG
Source organism: Chitinophagaceae bacterium (assembly GCA_035549175.1). GTDB lineage: Bacteria > Bacteroidota > Bacteroidia > Chitinophagales > Chitinophagaceae > DASTSN01. The sequence goes on from DASZRL010000014.1 coordinate 54,692, forward strand.
CTCTTCCCCACATTGGGTCTTCCCACGATTGCCACAGTGAATCCTGCCATAGTATACGATTATTTTGCGCGATTGATTGACACGGACCGGCCTGACGCTCCGTTAATATCCATATTCCTTCAGGTACAGCTCGTTGTCCCGCCATTTGGGTTTGACCTTCACGAAAAGCTCCAGGAATACTTTGCGGTCCAGGAACTTTTCAATTTCCTGGCGCGCCAGGGTGCCCAGTTTCTTGATCATGGCCCCCTTCTCCCCGATCAGGATTCCCTTCTGGGTTTCCCGGTTGACCACGATGTCCGCCTGGATCTTCACCAGGCTATGTTTTTCCCGGAATTCCCGTACCAGTACGGTTGTATGGTAAGGGATCTCCTCCTGGAATAATTCATAGATCTTTTCCCGGATCAGCTCCGCCACAAAAAAACGGGTTGGCAGGTCCGTGATATCCTCCTCGCCGTAGAAGGGCTCCCCTTCCGGCAACTGGCGCACGATCTCCTCCAGCAGCTCCTTGAGTCCCGTTCCCGCGGTGGCCGACACGCACCGCACGGACCTGCCGTAGGGCTGCGCGGAGAAAAAAGCCACGGCGTCCCGGCAGATCGCTTCCTCCACCGCATCGGCCTTGTTGCATACCACGATGGCAGGCACGCGCAGGTGCAGGGAAGCGAACAGGTCCCCTGCCCCCACCAGGTCCGCATCGGTCAGGTCATAGACCAGCAGGGCCAGATCCGCATCCTCCAGGGCGCCTTTCACGGCCTGCATCATTTTTTCATGCAGTTTATACCGCGGGTCAATGATCCCCGGGGTGTCGGAGAAGACCACCTGGTATTCCGGGGCGGTCAGAAACCCCTTGATGCGGTGTCGGGTTGTCTGCACTTTGGGGGAGACAATGGCCAGCTTTTCGCCCAGCAGGGCGTTGAGCAGGGTACTTTTCCCCGCATTGGGCTTCCCGAACAAATTGACAAAACCAGCTTTCATGAATTACTGAATGGGTTGCAGCCTTCTACCGGGCTGCCGGGGCAGCGTGCAGGAGTTGAGAGGTGATCAATCCTTGCCAGTTGAAGGGCAACTGTACAGGAAAAACAAAAGCCAAACCGGGGTTTGGCCTTTTTGGTTGCGAAGGGTGGGATCGAACCACCGACCTTCGGGTTATGAGCCCGACGAGCTACCGCTGCTCTACTTCGCGATGTGAGGCGCAAAGATACGGATACATTCCTTTCCCACCAAACAAATAGCCAAACAAAAAAACCGCCCCGGTTCGGAGCGGCTGGTTCCGGTGAAGGCAGGGCGGCAATCAGGACTTCCGGGATACCTTGCTGGCCCCGGAGGTTTTGATGTCGCGGATCAGGCCGTTGCCCTTATAATTCATGTCGCTGGCGCCGGACAGGCGGGCGCTCAGCTCCTTGTTTACCGTGATTTTCATCCCGCTGGCCCCACTGGCGGATACGTCGCAGAAATCCGTTTCCAGATCATACCCCTTGAAATCACAGGCCCCGCTGAGATCGGCCTTCAGTTGGGAGGCGGTACCCGACACCGTCATGTCGGAGGCCCCGCTCAGTTGCACGTCCAGTTTGCCAATATCCAGTTTCCCTTTCAGGTCACTGGCGCCCGACAGGTCGATCTTAAGGTCATCGGATTTGATGACGCCCACAAGGTTGACATCGCAGGCTCCGCTGGCGGTAAGCTTGTCCAGGCTCCGGAAGGAAATGTAGGCCCTGAGCTTCATTTTGCCGGAATTCCAGCCTTTCCAGAATTTTTTGTCCCCGTCCAGCCAGATACTCAGCACCCCGCCTTCCACTTCCACATGGATACGGCTCCGGACATCCGGGTCAGCGGCACTGACCGCCACCACCTCATCATTCCCCTGGGTGAGGTAGACATCGAATGCATTGGATATCCGGATGGCATGGAAATTTTTGGCTTCGCGCACCTCCGCATTGGGATCATTGACCTCCTGAGCCGCCAGGGTTCCCAGCATCAGCCAGGCCCCGATTGCCATGATTAACTTTTTCATTGCTACCAGTTTGACAGTTTGAAGATAGGTTTTTACCTGCTTACATGCCGGACGGAGGAAGACCCGCCGGACCGGATCTCCCGGATCAGGCCGCTTCCCTTATACTGGACATCGCTGCCGCCGCTGGCATGCACGGCGAGTTCCTTGTTTACGGTAATATAGACATCACTGCCCCCCGTAGCCTCCAGGCTACCCTGGTCGGTCACCAGGCCATACCCGTGAAAATCACTTCCGCCGCTGACCTCCAGGGTAAGTTTGCCGGCCGCACCGGAAATCCGTACATCGGATCCGCCGGTGGCCCGGATATGCAGCACGTCCGCCCGCAGCTGCCCGTCGAAGTCAGACCCCCCGGATAGTCCCAGTTCCATAACCGCCAGGTCCATTGAACCTTTCACGTAGACGTCGGAACCGCCGGAAGCCCGCAGCTGGTCCAGGTTCCTGGCAGACACATAGGCCTTCCTACGCAGGTTGTGAAAATCCAGGTGCAGCCCGGCTGCATACTCATACCAGATGTGCAGCACGCCGTCGCGCACTTCAGTCCGGATGCGGTCCCGCACGCGGCTATCCGCGGCGCTGACGGCGACGGCCGGGTCGCCCTGGCTGACATACAGGTCGATGCCTCCGCTGACCTCAATGCCGTGAAAGGCGGCTACGTCCCGTTTTAGGGCCTGGGCATCCCGTACGATGTCCTGGGCCTTGGCGCCCAGGACCAGTGCAGCCAGCGTTACCAGCAAAAAAAATGACTTCATAGATGCTTTGTTTTTCGGGTGGGAAATGGGGGCTACCCGGTTCAGATGCGGCTGACGTGGCCGCCGGTGCTCGTCTTGACCTCGCTGAGCCCGCCTTCGCCCTTGTATTTGATATACCCCCCGGTACTGGCGCGGGCGTTCAGTTGCTTATCAACCCGGATGAACAGGGCGGCGCCGGTGCTGACTTCCGCCTCGCAGGTATTGACCTGCAGGTCTTCCCCGAAAAATTTACTCCCGGTGCTGCCCTCCAGGCTCATGGAGGCCACCTGGCCGCTCAGGGTCATTTTGGAACCGGTGCTCTGGTCCACGCGCAGGCGGTCCAGGTTAAACTCCCCGGTGACATGCGCGCCGGTGTTGGCCTCCATTTCCAGGGACGGCACGTTCAGCTTCCCCTCGATGGTGATGTCGGCTCCCGTATTGGCATGGAGCAGGTCCAGGGTCCTGCAGGAGACATAGGCGCGCAGCGCCTTATCCTCGTGGATCCGGTTGATCGCGCCGGTCCGGGTCTTGTAGCGTATTTTCAACACCCCGTTTTCCACTACCGTTTCGATCCGGTCCCGGTATTCGGGCCGGGAGGCGCTGACAGCCACTTCTTCGGTATTTCCCTGGGTAAGCAGCAAGTGAATGCCGGTACTCACTTCAATGCCGTGGAAACCGGATACCGTTCTTTTTTCTGCTTCCGGGTCATTGATGGTTTTTTGGGCACCGGCTGCCAAAAAGCCGGTCACCAGCCACAGGGAAAGTACAAGGCGGTTCATATGCGTCGGGTTTTAGGGTGATACGATCCGCCTGACGGAAAGGTTACAGGCATGCTAAAAATAAAATCTTCCTTACCTTTGGCGCCCGGCAGGGCCTCTGGGCCTGCCGGAAGTGTTCCCGGGGTGTTCCGGACAGGCGTCCGGATCTGAGATTATACCCGTTGAACCTGATCAGGGTAATGCCTGCGCAGGAAGGTGACCAGCCTTTTATGTCTCCCCTGTTTATTGCATTCCCTCTCATTTTTAACCATTTAAAACTGAAAAATGAAGAGGATTCTGCTTTCCCTGGCCAGCTTCCCGCTGGCTGCCGCCGGCCTGCTGGCCCAAACGGATTCAACCCGCGCCAAAAAGGACAGCTTTCTTTTGCTGGGACCCGTGGAGGTCCGCGCCACCCGCGCCGGGGACAAGGCGCCGTTCACCAAGACCAATCTGAGCCGCGAACAGATCGAACGGCAGAACCTGGGCCAGGACCTGCCCTTTATCCTGGACCAGACCCCCTCGGTCATTGTCAATTCAGATGCCGGCAACGGGGTCGGCTACACCGGGATCCGCATCCGGGGCACGGACGCCACCCGCATCAATGTGACGCTCAACGGGATACCCTATAATGATGCCGAAAGCCAGGGAACCTATTTCGTGGACCTGCCCGATTTTGCCTCCTCAGTAGGCAGTATCCAGATCCAGCGGGGCGTGGGCACATCCTCCAACGGTGCCGGTGCCTTCGGGGCCACCATCAACCTCAGCACCAATGAATCCAGCGAAACCCCCTACGCCGAGCTCAGCAATTCCTACGGATCCTTCAACACCTGGAAAAATACGGTGAAGGCGGGTTCCGGCCTGGTGGACGGTCATTTTACCACAGACGTCCGGCTGTCCCGGATCAGCAGCGACGGCTACATCGACCGTGCCAGCAGCGACCTTAAATCCTTTTATTTTTCCACGGCCTACTTCAACAAAAAATCCTCGGTCCGGCTCAATATCATTTCAGGTAAGGAAAAAACCTACCAGGCCTGGGACGGCGTATCCGAGGAAAACCTGAAGGCCGGCAGGCGCACCTACAACGAACTGGGTACGGAAAAACCGGGCAGCCCCTATGCTAACCAGACGGACAACTACTGGCAGGATCATTACCAGCTCTTCTTCAACCACCAGGTCAGCGATCGCCTCCTGTTTACCAACGCGGTGTTTCTGACCCGGGGAAAAGGATATTACGAGGAATACAAGGCCGCCCAGGCTTATGCCGATTACGGGCTGCCCAGCCCCGTGTACGGGCAGGATACCGTGCAGACCACGGACCTGGTCCGCCGCCGCTGGCTGGACAATTACTTCTACGGGGATATCTTTTCCCTGCAGTACAAGGCCGGAATATCCCAGTATACCCTGGGCGGTGGCTGGACCCGGTATGACGGCACCCATTTCGGGGACGTGATCTGGGCGGCCGGCGGCATGCCGGAGCCGTCCTATCGCTACTATGATATGGGGGCCTTCAAGACCGACTTCAACCTGTACTTCAAGGAGCAGAGGCAGTTCGCCCGCTACTGGAACTATTTTTATGACCTGCAGGTCCGGCGTGTGGTGTACCACCTGGATGGCTTTGAAGACAACCCCGGCCTGATCGTACACAAGGACTACAGCTTCTTCAATCCCAAGGTAGGCCTTACCTATTCCCGCGGGGAATGGCAATCCTACCTATCCTTCAGCGTGGCCGGCAAGGAACCCAACCGCGACGATTACGAAGCCGGTATTACCCAGCAGCCCCGGCCGGAGCGCCTGTATGACTGGGAACTGGGAACCCAGCGCCACAGGGGCCACGCCAGCTACGGGATCACCCTGTATTACATGCATTACCGCGACCAGCTGGTCCTGACCGGCCGGATCAATGATGTCGGTTCCTATACCCGTACCAATATTCCACGCAGTTACCGGATGGGCCTGGAGCTGCAGGGAAGCCTGAAGCTCAGCGACTGGATGCAGGCGGATGCCAACCTCAGCCTGAGCCGCAACAAGGTGCTGCAGTTCACCGAATACGTGGACGATTATGATAACGGGGGGCAAAAGTCCTTTCATTACCGTTCCACGGATATCGCGCTTTCCCCGGGTATCCTGGGCGGAGCGACCCTTCGCTTTTGGGTCTGTCCCCGGCTGGAGCTGGATGCCATCAGCAAATACGTGAGCGAACAGTATCTGGACAATACCCAGCGGGCCAACCGCCGGCTGGCTCCCTATTACACGCAGGATCTGAAAGGGCAGTATACCCTGAACAGGGGCTGGCTGAAGCATGCGGCGGTGATCGCCCGGGTCAATAATCTGTTCAACCGAAAATATGAGCCGAGCGGGTATACCTACAGTTATATTTATGGCGGCAGCCTCACCACAGAGAATTATTATTACCCGATGGCCGGTACCAATTTCATGACGGGGATCACGATCCGTCTTTAAGCATCCGGTCATCCGGGAGCGCGCCAACGACCGGAATGCTTTACCGCCCGAATCGCTGCTCCCAGGCCAGCATGCCGCCGGTCAGGTTTTTGACGTGCCGGAATCCCAGCATGTCCAGGATCTGGCAGGCCTGGCCGCTGCGGTTTCCGCTGCGGCAGTAGACGATCACTTCCTGGTCCTTCAGGTCATCGAGTTCGTCAGTCATCATCGCCTGGATCTGGCCAAGCGGGTGCAGGACCCCGCCGATGTTGAAATCGGCATGCTCATGCGGCTCGCGCACGTCCACCAGGTTCAGTTTCTCACCGCGATCCATGCGGGCCTTGAGTTCCTCTACCGTGATATTTTCCATAATTACCTTATTGTTGTTGGGGAATGACGGCGGGTGCCAGGGTATCGGAAAGGACGGGCTTCTGCACACTCAGCCAGACGTCCATCATCTGACCCGGGCGGATATGCTGCAGCCGGTTGCCGGCATCCAGCCGGGTGGGACGCTGGGCCTTGATGTAGGCTGTCAGGGTATCGGTCACATCCGGGTCGGGGATGACCGAGCCCATACTCAGGCCATTGGATTCCAGCAGCGTCCGGGCCTGACCAAAGGGCAGTCCGACCAGATTGGGTACTACAAATTCGGTATTGCCGATGCCCGTACCCAGGACCAGGGTGATAGGGGAACCCTGCTGGATCTTGGTGCCGGGGGCAATCCGCGCGTCGTGGTACCGTTGCTCCAGCACGGCATTCTTCGCAAAGTCCGGCCGGTAGACCGTATCCCCGATGCGCAGCCCCATGTTCTTGAGCACCATGTCGGCATTGCGGAAGCTGTATCCTACCAGGTTGGGCATCTCCACGACCGGCGGCACCGCACGGTTGATGGTCAGGTACACGGTCCGGTTGACCTTCACCACCGCATCGGCATCAGGAACCTGCCGGATAACGGCAAGCCGGGGGATGGTATCAATATAAATGGAGTCCTGGATGACGACATCAAAACCCTGTTTTTCCAGCAGGCGGCTAGCCTCATCAAGGCTCCTGCCGGCAACGAGGGGCACCACGCTGGCCTTGCCGTGGTGCGTGATCCAGTTCAGGGAAAGGACGAACAGGAGCAGCAGGACCAGGCCGGCTACGACGGCGGCCAGGATGTTGAAGAACAGGGAACGTCTGGTAATGAAGCTAAACATACGGCTAAGATATTAGGTACCGGGATTATGGACAACTGCCCCGGCCGGGCAGGTCAGAAACACGCCTGAACCAGCATGGTATAAAAATCACGCAGGTTCCAGCCCATGGCCCGAACCTGCTGGGGAACGATACTGGCTTCGCTCTGCCCGGGAATGGTGTTGACTTCCAGCATAAAGGGCGCATCCTCCGCCTCGTGGTATATGAAATCGATCCGCACCACACCCCGGCAGTTGAACAGGCCGTAAATCTTGCGGGCTGCGTCCCGGATCTTTTCCGCCTTGGCGTCATCAAGCCGGGCCGGGGTCACTTCCGTGGAGGCTCCCTGGTACTTGGCTTCGTAATCAAAGAAGGCCTTCTTGCTGATCACTTCGGTAATCGGCAGCACGGTGATCTCCCCGCCGTTCCTGAACACGCCCACCGTAAATTCCCTTCCCTGGATGAATTCCTCCACGAGCACCTGCCTGTCTTCGCGGAACGCGCGCTCCAGGGCCGCATCCAGTGCCCCGGTTGGGGCATCCACCCGGGACATGCCTATGCTGGAGCCCCCATTATTGGGCTTGACAAATACGGGGAAGCGCAGCTGGCTTTTCACCGTGTCGGCGGATTCCGGACCTCCCCGGAACAGCAATACGGATTTTGCTACCCGGATCCCCGAGAAGGCGGCCACGGCTACGGTATAGCGCTTGTTAAATGTAATGGCGGACGTGGCGGCATCGCAGGATGTATAGGGAATGCCCAGGGTGTCAAAATATCCCTGCAGTTTGCCATCTTCCCCGGGGGTACCATGCATGCCGATGAACACCGCGTCAAACGTGATCCGTCCCTGCGGCAAAGCCAGGGAGAAATCGTTCTTATCCACCGCGATGCGGCTGCCATCGGGAAGCGGGTGAAACCAGCCCTCCGGGTTGATATCGATCAGGAATACATTAAACAGATTGGCATCAAGGTTATCCTGGATCGTGCGTGCACTCTTGTAGGAGATAACGGCTTCTCCGGAAAATCCGCCGGTTACCAGGGCGATGTTTTTCTTCATGTATGGATTTTAGGCAAATATTGAGGAAATTCGGCGCCCCTTGAAATTTGGGCGGCTAAAAATCATTTAATTTTCGCGCCCAGCCCGGGATTCCCGGAATCCAGGACAAAACGCCAGCTGCCGTCTTGCTGTCGCTTCCAGATGGAAACATAGGTCCCCTGGTAGGTCGTATCCCGCCCGGCAAAGGTGTAAATGCCGTAGGTATACCCCAGGTCACCGGAGGCGGCCATCTCGGCCATCGTGGGAACCCAGGTCAGGGTAAAGCCGCTGTCCGGCAGGCTGCGCAGGTAGGCAAAGGCATCCGCCCCGGCCAGCGGCGAATGATTGCTGCGCAGTAATACCGTGTTGGAATCAGCATATTTCAGGAAGGCCGCCTTCATGCCGTTGGTCTTGGAAAAACCGGAGAAATCCAGGTCCGTCTGCCGGATATCATTTACCTCCTTGGACATATCCATTACCTTACTCCCGCCACAGGAAGCCAGGAACAGCACTGAAAAAAACGGGAAGAGCCAGGTCTTTTTCATGGTCGAACCGGGTTGAAATCAAAAATAACAAAGGTGAAGGAGGTTTTTCCCTTCACCTTTTTACAACGGGACATATCACCCGTTACTAACTCGGCAGCAGGCAGGCTGCCTGGATTGATTGATACCTGTAAGGTAAATTTTTTTTGGCAATTACCGTTCCGGCCGGGATAAAATTTATCCACGCCCTGCTGTTCAGGCCAGGTGAAGGCGATCCTTCTTGGCCATCAGCTCCTCTACGGTTTCCTTATACATCTCGTCGGGAACGCAGCAGTCCACGGGGCAGACGGCCGCACACTGCGGTTCTTCGTGAAAGCCCTGGCATTCCGTGCATTTATTGGGCGTAATGTAGTAAGTATCAACGCTCAGGGGAGAATTTTTGGCATCGGCGTCTACCACGGTTCCGTCCAGCAGGGTATAGGATCCCTTCACAGTCGTCCCATCCGAAATAGCCCATTCCACACCGCCTTCGTAGATCGCATTATTGGGGCACTCCGGTTCGCAGGCGCCGCAGTTGATGCATTCTTCGGTAATCTTGATTGCCATAATATTTTGTTAGTGGGTTGAGAATTACTTTTGCAACAAATTTATAGATGATTAATGAATTTACCGCATCGGATTGAATTGTTGACCAGGCTGGGCGAATACCTCCTGGGCGAGGCACCTGCCTGGCTGGAGGCGAAGGAACGTGCCGGACAGGAAAACAGCTGGTTCACCCCCGAATTTACCGACCTGGCGGTACACCGCATCGCAACGGGCTTCCTTGCCGAGCAGATTCTCTGCGACTGGACCGGCCGCTACGAACTCCCGGGCGAGCAGGCGGCCCCCCGGACCGTGGGAATCGTCATGGCCGGAAATATCCCCCTGGTGGGATTCCACGATTTCCTGTGCGGATTTATCAGCGGCCACCGGCTGGTCCTCAAACCCTCCTCCAGGGACCAGGTGCTGATCCGGCACCTCGTATCCACCCTGGCGGCCTGGGACCCGGAGGTGGCTAGGCTGGTCAGTTTCAGCGACCAGCTGCGCGGCTGTGATGCCTACATTGCCACGGGCAGCAGCAATACCTCCCGCTACTTCGATTATTACTTTGCCAAATACCCCCATATCATCCGGCGCAACCGCAGCTCGGTCGCGGTACTGGAAGGATCCGAGAGCCAGGAGGACCTGGAGCGGCTGGCCGACGATGTCTACCAGTATTTTGGCCTGGGATGCCGCAACGTGAGCCAGCTGTATGTTCCCGAGGGGTATGATTTTCTGCCCCTGCTGGAAGCCTTCCGCAAATACCAGTACCTGACAGAGCACCACAAATACAAGAACAACTACGACTATAACCTGGCCCTGCACCTGCTTAATAAGCGCTACTACATGACCAATGGTTCCATCCTGCTGGTGGAGAGTGCCGCCGTGTTCTCCCCCATCAGCCAGCTGAACTATGCCTTTTACGCGGAGGCGGGCAGCCTGCAGGAAGATTTACAGAACCTGGCGGACATCCAGTGCGTTATCGGAAAGGGCGGTTTGCCGTTCGGCAGCGCCCAATCGCCTTCCGTCGACGACTACGCCGACGGCGTGGATACCCTGGCCTTCCTGAAAAGCCTGTAAGGTTGGTGGCTGACCCCGCCGGACCAGGTTTCCAGGCCACTGATTTGTAAGGAATTATTAGTAAATTTACTGCGGCCCCGAAGTACGAAACTCTTAGTAAATTTTTGTTAAACTGACCAGGCGGAAAATGATTCCGTGGTGTCCTTCGTTACTTTGTAGATGCCAAGGCATACATTTTGACGATCCATTTGTGAACTTAT
>DASZRL010000015.1:0-62320 GCA_035549175.1 Chitinophagaceae bacterium
GTGACCGGCCGCCCGGCTTCCAGGGCCCGCGTCATCGAAGGCGCCCCCTCGGGCTCCACCCCGACCAGCACGGTCGCCGGCGAAAAGGTCTTCAGGTAGGTACCCACGCCGGCGCAGAGGCCGCCTCCCCCCACCGGCACAAACAGGAAGTCGACCGAAGGTTCCTCCTCCAGGATTTCCAGGGCCACCGTACCCTGCCCTTCGATGATGCGCGGATCGTCAAAGGGGGGGATGAAAGTCAGGCCGTGGTCCCGGGTGAAGGCCTTGGCCGCTTCGGCGCAATCATCGAAGCTGTCCCCCACCAGGCGAATCTCCACCTGCCCGTCCCCGAACATGCGGGTCTGGTTCACCTTCTGGCGCGGAGTGATCACCGGCATGAATACCACGCCGGCAGCCCCCAGCAGTTTGCAGCTGTAGGCGAACCCCTGGGCGTGGTTCCCGGCACTGGCACATACCACTCCGCGGTCCAGGACGTCCCGGTCCAGGCTGCTCATGAGGTTATAGGCACCCCGCAGTTTATAGGACCTCACCGGCTGCAGGTCTTCCCGTTTGAGCAGGACGTTGCAGCCATAGCGCCGCGACAGGTTGCCATGGCGCTGCAGGGGGGTGCGTGTCACCACCCGCTGCAGCCGCCCGGCCGCCCCGCGGATATCCAGTATAGGTCGTATCGTGGTCGTTGTCTCCATGGTATTCCAAGGGGCCGGTCCCTTATCCGGCTACGGCCGGCTGGGGCGCGCCGGTAACCGGCTGCTGGTTTTCCGGGCGCAGGCTGCGCACCGTCTTACCGGCCTGCCACATTTCGCTGTCCCGCAGTTCCTTCAGTTCGGCCTCCAGCTTTTCCCGGTAATCCGGCTGGGAATTGGAGTCAATGGAACGCTGGCTTTCCTTTCCCGCCGCCACGCTGTCGTACAGCTGGTTGAATACGGGCAGGGTGGCATCCCGGAACCGCTTCCACCAGTCCAGGGCGCCGCGCTGGGCAGTCGTGGAGCAGTTGGCATACATCCAGTCCATCCCATTCTCGGCCACCAGGGGCATCAGCGACTGGGTCAGCTCCTCCACCGTCTCGTTGAAAGCCTCGGAGGGTGAGTGACCGCGTTCGCGCAGCACCTGGTACTGGGCGGCGAAAATCCCCTGGATGGCACCCATGAGGGTACCGCGTTCCCCGGTCAGGTCGGAAAACACTTCCTTTTTAAAGTCCGTCTCAAACAGGTAGCCGCTGCCTACCGCGATCCCCAGCGCGATGACGCGCTCCCGGGCACGGCCGGTCGCATCCTGGTAAATGGCAAAGCTGCTGTTCAGGCCGCGTCCCTGCAGGAACATCCGGCGCAGGGAGGTTCCGGAACCCTTGGGGGCCACCAGGAATACGTCGACGTCCTTGGGTGGCTGGATACCGGTCTGATCATTAAACGTGATCCCGAAACCATGGCTGAAGTAGAGCGCCTTGCCGGGGGTGAGGTTTTTCTTGACCGTGGGCCAGAGCTGGATCTGGGCGGCATCGCTGAGCAGGTAGCAGATGATGGTACCCCGCTGCAGGGCCTCCTCGATTTCGAAAAGGGTTTCCCCGGGCACGAAACCGTCGCGTACCGCCTTGTCCCAGGTTTTGGAATTCTTCCGCTGGCCTACGATCACGTTGATGCCGTTGTCCCGCTGGTTGAGCGCCTGGCCGGGCCCCTGTACTCCGTAGCCGATTACCGCCACGGTCTCGTTCTTCAATACTTCCTGTGCCTTGCTGAGCGGGAACTCGTCACGGGTCACCACGTTTTCCTGTACGCCACCGAAATTTAATGTTGCCATAAACTGTTTTTTTGAATGGTTGGTTTGATTTACCAGGTAATTGTTGAATCGTTTATCGGATGATCTGTTTTTATACGTTTGGGCAGGTTCACATGGTGAACACTTCCTGATTCTTGTCCAGGTATTCGTTCTCCACCACCTCCTCGGAAGGCTGGCGTTGCTCGAACTCCTTGAGTTTTTCGTGGAACCCGTTGCTGGCCTTGATGATGGCTACCCGGGCGCTGCGTACGAATTCGATGAGTCCGTAGGGTTCCAGGACCTCTACCAGTTTGTCGGTTTCCTCGCGGTGCCCCGTGGTCTCGAACACCGTGTAATCCTTGCGGATCACCACCGCCCGGGCCCCGTACTGGCGCAGCAGCCGTTCCACCTTGACCTTTTCGGCGATGGCATCCGTGGACACCTTGTACAGGGCCAGTTCCTGCCACACGATTTCATCGCCCGTGCTGTAATAGGCCTTCAGCACCTCGACCTGTTTTTCGATCTGGCGCACCAGCTTGCTGACCACCTCCTCGGTCTCGCTGATCACGATGGTGAAGCGGTGAATGCCCTCAATTTCGGATGGGGAGGTATTCAGGCTTTCGATGTTGATCTTGCGGCGCGAAAAAATGATCGCGATACGATTCAGCAGACCGATCTGGTTTTCGGTGTACACGGTGATGGTATATTCCTGTTTGTTCATAACACGGTTTTAAGGGGTCCCCGGCTTATTTCAGGCGGATTTCGGCCACGCTGCAGCCCTGGGGAACCATGGGAAATACATTGTTTTCTTTACCAACCTTGACCTCCAGCAGGAAGGAACCCGGTGTCGTCAGCATCTCCTGCAGGGCGGCCTTCAGGTCACTGCGCTGATCCACCCGACGTCCCGCGATCCCGTAACCCTTGGCTACCAGGACAAAATCCGGGCTGTCGATGTCCACGAACGAATAGCGCCTGTCGTGGAAGAGCTGTTGCCACTGGCGCACCATGCCCAGGAAGTGATTGTTCAGGATCAGCAGCTTGACCTCCACGCCTGTCTGCATGATCGTGCCGAGTTCCTGGATGGTCATCTGGAAACCACCGTCCCCGATTACAGCCACCACCTGGCGACCGGGCGCCCCGAATTTGGCGCCGATGGCGGCGGGCAGCGCGAAGCCCATGGTACCCAGTCCTCCGGAGGTGATATTGCTGCGGGACTGGTGAAACTGGGCATACCGGCAGGCGACCATCTGGTGCTGACCCACATCCGTCACGATGATGGCTTCTCCGCGGGTCAGTTCATTGAGCAGTTTGATCACCTCGCCCATGGTCAGCGCCTCGCCCGTGGGGTTGATTTCGGGATGGATGCAGGTCTGGTCTTCCTGGACCTGGAACTCCCGGAATCGCTGCAGCCAGGCCGGATACACCTTGGATTCGACCAGTTCGGTCAGCAGGGGCAGGGTTTCTTTGCAATCCCCCCAGACCGGCACGGTGGCTTTGACATTCTTGTCGATCTCCGCCGGGTCAATGTCCAGGTGGATCACCTTGGCCTGACGCGCATATTTATCCAGCCGGCCGGTGACGCGGTCGTCAAAACGCATACCCACGGCGATCAGCACATCGCATTCGTTGGTCAGTACGTTGGGGCCATAATTACCGTGCATGCCCAGCATGCCTACCGCCAGCGGGTGGTCGGTGGGCAGGGCGCTCATGCCCATAATGGTCCAGGCGGCCGGGATACCCGCCTTTTCGATAAACTGGCGGAACTCCCGCTCGGCGCGACCCAGGATCACACCCTGGCCGAACACCACGAATGGGCGCTGGGCGGCATTGATCACCCGCGCGGCCTCCTCCAGGTATTCGCGCCGCACGATCGGTTTGGGCCGGTAACTGCGGATATGGTCACACTTCTGGTAGCCGCCGTAGGCAAAAGACTGCAACTGGGCGTTCTTGGTTATGTCCACCACAACCGGGCCCGGCCGCCCGCTGCGGGCGATATAAAAAGCCTTGGCCAGTACATGGGGGATTTCCGTGGCATCCGTCACCTGGTAGTTCCATTTGGTGACCGGTGCGGTGATATTGATTACATCAGTCTCCTGGAAAGCGTCGGTACCCAACAGGTGTGCAAAGACCTGCCCGGTGATGCATACAACAGGTGTACTGTCGATCATCGCATCAGCCAGGCCCGTTACCAGGTTGGTGGCGCCGGGACCGCTGGTAGCAAAGACCACGCCCACGCGGCCCGACGAACGGGCAAACCCCTGGGCCGCATGGATGGCGCCCTGTTCATGGCGCACCAGGATATGGCGGAGCTTTTCCTGGTAATCGTACAGCGCATCGTAGATCGGCATGATCGCCCCGCCCGGATAACCGAACAGGGTATCCACCTTTTCGGCGATCAGCGCCTCCAGGACGGCCTGGGAACCCGTGATGGTTACCGGGGCGGCCGATGTGGCGGCGGCCGGCTGTTTTACTGCAAGTGTTTCCATAATCACTTTTTAATAGGTTGACCAGGGTCTTCATCGGTCACGCAGCCTTCCGCTGCGGTCTTTACCTGCCTGGCATATTTATACAGGATGCCGCGGCTGGCCTTGAGGGGTGGCTGCCGCCACTCCGCCCGGCGCCGGGCGATTTCTTCGTCACTGACTTTCAGGTTCAGGGTATTGCGCGTGGCATCAATCTCGATGAGATCGCCATCCTGCACCAGGGCGATCAGCCCCCCGTCATAGGCTTCCGGGGTGATATGCCCTACCACGAACCCGTGGGTACCGCCGCTGAAGCGTCCGTCGGTAATCAGGGCCACGCTCTTGCCCAGGCCCGCCCCGATGATGGCACCGGTCGGCTTAAGCATTTCCGGCATGCCGGGTGCTCCCCTCGGACCCACGTAGCGGATCACCACCACATCGCCGGCCTTAATGCGGCCGGAGTTGATGCCGCTGATCAGTTCACGTTCCCCTTCGAACACCTTGGCCGGTCCTTCGAAGCGTTCGCCTTCCTTGCCGCTGATCTTGGCGACACTGCCCCTCTCGGCCAGGTTACCATAGAGGATCTGGAGGTGGCCGGTCTTTTTCAGGGGCCGCTCCAGCGGCTGAATGATGGACTGGCGCTCAAAATCGAGATCCGGAATATCCCGGAGGTTTTCGGCTACGGTCTTGCCGGTAACAGTCAGGCATTCACCATGCAACAACCCTTTGCCGAGCAGATATTTCATGACGGCGGGTACGCCCCCGTATTGGTGCAGGTCCTCCATAAGGTATTTGCCGCTGGGCTTGAAATCCGCCAGCACCGGAACCCGGTCGCTGATGCGCTGGAAATCGTCCTGCGTCAGGTCCACGCCCACGCTGCGGGCCATGGCGATCAGGTGCAGCACGGCATTGGTGCTCCCGCCCAGGACCATCACCACGGTGATGGCATTCTCAAAGGCCTCGCGCGTCATGATGTCACGGGGTTTGATGTCCCGCTCGAGCAGCAGGCGGATGGCGGGCCCGATGGCCTCACACTCCCGCTGTTTTTCGGCACTCAGGGCCGGGTTGGAGGAGGAGAAAGGCAGGCTCATGCCCATGGCCTCGATCGCACTGGCCATGGTGTTGGCGGTATACATGCCCCCGCAGGCACCCGCGCCGGGACAGGCATGCTGTACGATCCCCCGGAAGTCCGACTCACTCAGGTTTCCGGCGATTTTCTGACCCAGGGCCTCAAAGGCGCTGACGATATTGAGGTCCTCCCCTTTATAGTGTCCCGGGGCAATGGTGCCCCCGTACAGCATGATCGAGGGACGGTTCAGGCGTCCCATGGCGATCAGGGCGCCGGGCATATTCTTATCACAGCCGGGAACAGCGATCAGGGCATCATAATACTGGGCCCCGGCATTGGTTTCGATACTGTCGGCGATCACATCGCGGCTCACCAGGCTGTAGCGCATCCCGTCGGTACCCATGCTGATACCGTCACTGACGCCAATGGTGTAGAAGCGCAGCCCCAGCAAGCCCTCCGTCGCGTTAACGGACTGGCGGATCTGGGTGGCCAGGTCATTGAGGTGCATATTGCAGGGATTGCCATCCCAGCCCATGCTCACGATCCCCACCTGGGCTTTCTGAAAATCGGCTTCACGGAACCCGATGGCATAATACATGGCCTGGGCGGCCGGCTGGGTCGGGTCCTGCGTCAGGGTCTTGGAATACTTGTTTAATTCACTCATACTGTTTCGGCTGTTGGTTTATAAACTGGCTGTCTGACTAATTCCAGGTAGGCGTCCTGTATGCGCTTGCTTTGGGTGGCCTCCCAGGCAACCGGGAAGGCCCGGTCGTCGAGGTGCGACCACCCGATCACCTCGGCGGCTGTACCGCAGAAAAAGGCGGCATCCGCCTGGCGGAGTTCGTCCAGGCTGACCGGTTTTTCCGCCACCGGTATGTTCAGCCGGGCGCAAAGCTCCAGCACCGTGGCCCGCGTAATGCCGGCCAGGATATGGCCCGGCGCCGGCGTATACAGCCGGCCATCCTTCTCAAAAAATACGTTGGCGCCCGGTCCTTCAGCGACCCGCCCCTCCACATCGGTCAGCAGGGCCTCGTCGTAGCCGCGGGCCCTGGCTTCCTGGCTGGCGAGGATGGAATTGACGTACAGGCCGGAGGCTTTGGCATGCATCGGGAAGGCCCGGGGATTGGGCCGCTGCAGCGAAGAGGTCATGACCTTCAGCAGGCGGCTTCCCAGGAAGGGGGCCATTTCCCAGGCCTCGATCACCAGGTGGGATCGTTCGTTACGGGAAAAACTCATATTGGCCGGCGCATAGACCAGCGGGCGGATATACGCATCCTGCAGCCCGTTGCGGAGCAGCACTTCGTAGGCTGCCTCGATCAGGTCACCGTCCCTGTAAGGGTACGGCATATTCAGCGCCCGGGCGGATTCGCGGAGGCGGGCAAAGTGTTCGGGGGCCTTGAATATCCGGGCCTGTCCATCCCGGGTACGGTACGCCCGGATCCCCTCAAAAACCGCGTAGCCATAGTGCATGGACTGGCTGTACAGGTCCGTCATGGCCTGGGCGGCCCGGACAAAGTCCCCGTCGTGATACACGATTGTCTGATCCGTATAATAGGTTGCCATCGCTTGCTGTTTGGTTCGGCCCCTCCCTGCCGGGCGGGGTCAAAAAAAGACCCGCCTGGCAGGAGGCGGGTCTTTGTTATGGTAAACTGTTTTTGTATCTATACACCAAAACCCCCTCCGTTGAACCGGCCCACAATAATCACACGCACACCCAGCCTGGCGGCGAGGGAGCGTTTGAACATATGTACCGGTTTACGCAACATCCTGGTGGGTTGTATGCCTATAAAGATACACCCATCCGGGACAACTGACAAAGAACTGTACTGATTTACCTAAATAATCGTCGACGTGCGGATTTCGATATTCTCCTGCTTCACCGAGCCGGGTACCTTGCCGCCCACGTAATCGGCGATCAGCTCGCCGATCGTGGAGGTGAAATAAAAGTTCACAGGGTCGATGTCCTTCGTCACAAAACCATTCTGCAGGGTCCAGTTGACGGCCTCCCGCACCAGGTGGCCCTCCTCATTCAACCCCAGATGGTCCAGGAGCATCGCCGCCGACAGGATCGCCCCGACGGGGTTGGCTATGTCCTTGCCCGCGGCCTGCGGGTACGCGCCGTGTATCGGCTCAAAAAGAGCCACGTTATCCCCGATGGATGCCGAAGGCAGCAGGCCGATGGATCCGCTGATCACGCTGGCCTCATCGCTCAGGATATCCCCGAACATATTTTCGGTCAGAATGACGTCGAACTGGCGCGGATTGATAATAATCTGCATGGCCGCATTGTCCACGAACATATAATCGACCGTTACGTCCGGCTGGGCGGCGGCCATTTCCTGGACGACCCGGCGCCAAAGCCGGGAGGTTTCCAGCACATTGGCCTTATCCACCAGCGTCAGGTGCCTGCGCCGGCGGCGGGCATAGCTGAATGCCAGTTCGGCAATCCGTTCGATCTCCGAGCGGTGGTAAAGGCAATCGTCAGACGCCTGCAGCCCATCCTCGCTCAGCTGCTTCTGACCGAAGTAGATCCCCCCGGTCAGTTCCCGGAACAGCAGGAAGTCCACGCCTTCAATCTGTTTCGCCTTCAGCGGCGACAGGTGGTGCAGCGAAGGATAGGCGCTGACCGGGCGGATGTTGGCGAACAGTTTCAGGGACTTCCGCAGTTTCAGCAGGCCCTGCTCAGGCCGCACCCTGGCCGCCGGATCGCTGTCGAACCGGGGGTGCCCGATGGCACCGAACAGGATCGCGTCGCTCTGCTGGCAGATTGCGAGCGTTTCGTCGGGAAGCGGCGTGCCGGTTTTGTCAATGGCATCCGCACCCATCAGGCAATAGGTATACTGGAACTGGTGACCGAATGACTCGGCAATGGCGTTCAGCACGCGCACGGCCTGCCGGGTAACTTCCGGGCCGATCCCGTCACCTTCTATGACCGCAATGTTTTTTGACATACTGCAAGGATTTGTTTTCCATGGCCGGATCAGGGCCGGTTTTTCTCAAAGGTTTCAATCTCCCCGCGGATGCTGAGCAGGTAGTCGATATCGTCATACCCGTTCAGCAGGCAGGTCTTTTTATAGGCATTAATCTCGAATCCCTCCTGCTCGCCCGTCGGGTCCAGCCGGATGGTCTGCGCCGGCAGATCCACCGTCAGGGTCGAATCCGGATCACCCGCCACCGCCGCCAGGATCCGTTGCAGGAACGGCTCGCTGACCACCACCGGCAGCAGGAAATTATTCAGGGAATTGTTCTTGAAAATGTCGGCAAAAAAGCTGCTCACGACCACGTCGAACCCGTAGTCTTTGAGGGCCCAGGCGGCATGCTCCCGGGAGGAGCCGCAGCCGAAGTTTTTCCCGGCCACCAGGATCCTGCCCCGGTAGCGGGGTTGGTTGAGCACAAAATCGGCCTTGGGCTGCTGCTCGTCATCGTGCAGGTAGCGCCAGTCACGAAACAGGTTTTTGCCGAACCCGTCGCGGCTGGTTGCCTTCAGGAACCGCGCCGGTATGATCTGGTCGGTATCGACGTTTTCGATGGCCAGCGGAACGGCCGTACTCTGAATATGGTTGATCGCTTTACTCACGGTATGGTATATCTTTTTTATGTCAGTGCTGTTAGGGTGTCGGATTTGATCGCCTTCATGCGCAGCCGGACGTAATCCGCCGTCCATTGTCCCCCCTGGTAACAATACGGGCGCAGCAGTTCTACGGTCCGCCTCGTCAGGGCGCCGGCTTCGCGGTCCTCCAGCGGCTCCAGCAGGCCGGCAGCGAACTGCCGGATCCAGTTTTCCATACCTTCCTCGCCTTCCAGCCGGGTCGGCCGCACAAAATACCAGGCCTGCTGGACCGTAAATCCGCTCTGCTCCAGCAGAGCAGCCTGCGCGGCCAGGGAAGGAAAAAACCAGGTCTGCCCGGGCATCCTGCCCAGCAGGTTCAGTTCGGCCGCAGCCTGCCGCAGCGCGGACTGGATGCGGGCGATATTACCTCTTCCGCCCATCTCGAATACGAACCGGCCGCCGGCGGCTAGACAACCATTTACGCGTGCCAGAACGGCAGCCTGGTCCTGGATCCAGTGCAGGGTGGCATTGGAAAAGACCGCATCAAAGGGCTCCGCCGTGACCAAACCGGTTGCATCCTGCACCATCCAGTCCATGTCCGGGTAGGCGGCCCGGGCCCGGGCGATCATCTCGGCCGAGGCATCCACGCCGGTCACCCGCGCCCCTGTCCGGGCAATTTCGGCAGCCAGCTGGCCCGTGCCGCAGCCCAGGTCCAGGATGCGTTCCCCCTCCCGGGGTTCCAGCCAGCCGATCAGGTCCTCCCCGAAGCGGGAGACGAAAGCGTGGCGGGTGTCATATAGTGTCGCGTTCCATTCCATGGACGATGGTCAGTTACATTTTTTCAGGTTGCTCCCGGGCCGGTCCCCTCCGGGATCCGGCAGCCGGTCAGAGCAGCGTCCGGATATCAGTCACCCGGCCGGTCACGGCAGCCGCGGCGGCCGTTAGCGGGCTGGCCAGCAGGGTGCGGGCATTAGGTCCCTGCCTGCCCTCGAAATTCCGGTTGGAGGTGGAGATACAATATTTGCCGGCCGGTATTTTGTCCTCGTTCATGCCCAGGCAGGCGGAGCAACCCGGCTGGCGAAGCTGGAACCCGGCTTCTGCGAATATCCGGTCGATGCCTTCCTGGCGGGCCTGCTGCTCCACCTGCTTGCTGCCGGGAACTACCCAGACTTCCACCCCCTCAGCCTTGCGGCGGCCTTTCACAAAGGAGGCCACCAGGCGGAGGTCCTCGATGCGCGAGTTGGTGCAGCTGCCGATGAAAACGTAATCCACGGGATGCCCCAGGATAGCGGTACCCGGCTGCAGGTCCATATAGTGAAGGGACTTTTCAAAGGAAACGCGCTGGCTTTCTTCGACCTGGTCCAGCGACGGGATGCGGCCGGTGACGCCCATGCCCATGCCCGGGTTGGTCCCGTAGGTGATCATGGGTTCGATATCAGCCGCCTCCAGGAGGATCTCCTGGTCAAAGACGGCGTCCTCATCGGAATAAAGCTGCTTCCAGCGCGCAAGCTGCCGGTCCCAGTCCGCCCCGGCCGGGGCGAAGCGGCGGCCCTTGATATAGGCAAAGGTGGTTTCATCCGGTGCGATCATGCCGCAACGGGCACCCATCTCGATACTCATGTTACAGATGGTCATGCGCGCTTCCATCGACAGGCTGCGGATGGCGGACCCCGCGAACTCCACGGCATAGCCCGTAGCCCCGCTGGCCGAAATCCGGGACAGGATGTACAGTACGATGTCTTTGGAGACAACCCCCGGGTTCAGGCAGCCCTCCACGCGGATGCGCATCAGTTTGGGGCGGGTTTGCAGCAGACACTGGGTAGCCAGTACCATTTCCACTTCGCTGGTGCCGATCCCGAAGGCGATCGATCCGAAGGCCCCGTGGGTGGAGGTATGGCTGTCCCCGCACACGATGGTCATGCCCGGCTGGGTGACTCCCAGTTCGGGTCCGATCACATGGACGATGCCCTGGAACGGATGCCCCAGGCCGTACAATTCAATGCCGTGACGGGCACAGTTATTTTTCAGGGTTTCCACCTGCCGGCGGCTCAGTTCCTCCTTGATCGGCAGGTGCTGGTCCAGAGTGGGCACATTGTGGTCGGCCGTCGCCACCACCTGGGCGGGGCGCATGACCCTGATCCCCCTTTTTTCCAGGCCGGTGAAGGCCTGCGGGCTGGTCACTTCGTGAATGAAATGCCGGTCGATATACAGCACCGACGGGCCGCCTTCCACCTGGCGGACGACATGCTGCTCCCAAATCTTATCAAATAATGTTTTACCCATGTTCCGTTTCCTAATTTTTTAAAAAGCGTGGCGTGGAAACGCCACGCTCAACCAAAAACTATCCACTTAAGAGAAAATTGCTATACGACCAGTGGAACCGGTTGATAGCTTTTTGCCAGTACATGCAGGTCCTCGTCGGCCACTTCCTTTTTGCTGTCGGCGACCCGGAGGAACTCGCGGTACAGAATATCGATATCGTTGCGGTTGTATTGGTAGCCCAGTCTCAGGAACCGGTAGGCCAGGGCCGAGCGGCCGCTGCGGGCGGTCAGCACGATCTTGGAACCTTCCGCGCCCACCTGGTCGGGGCTGATGATCTCGTAGGTCTGCGCATCCTTGAGAAACCCATCCTGGTGAATCCCCGAGGAATGCGCGAAGGCATTGCTGCCTACGATCGCCTTGTTGGGCTGCACCGGCATGCGCATGGTGTCGGACACCAGCCGGCTGACGGGGTTGAGCCGAGTGGTATTGATCCCGGTCTGAAAGCCCAGTTCCGGGTGCTGCCGGATGATCATGACCACTTCCTCCAGGGAGGTATTGCCGGCGCGCTCGCCCAGGCCGTTGATTGTACACTCGATCTGGCGGGCGCCATGGATCACCCCGGCAATGGAGTTGGCGGTCGCCAGCCCCAAATCGTTATGGCAGTGGCAGGACAGGATCGCCTTGTCCACGTTCGGCACGTGATTCATCAGGTAGGCAATCTTCTCGCCGTACTGGTGCGGCAGGCAGTAGCCGGTGGTATCGGGGATGTTCACCACCGTGGCGCCCGCGGCGATGACCGCCTCCACCACCCGGGCGAGGTATTCATTGTCGGTGCGCCCTGCGTCCTCGGCATAGAACTCCACATCATGCACCCGGTTGCGGGCCCAGGTTACGGCCTGCACGGCGCGCTGCAGGATCTCCTCACGGGTTGCGTTGAATTTGGAACGGATATGGTAATCCGAGGTGCCGATCCCGGTATGAATGCGGGGCCGGGCGGCTCCCTTGAGGGCATCGGCAGCGGTTTCGATATCCTGCTGGACGGCGCGGCTCAGTCCGCAGACGGTCGCGTGTTTGATGACCCGGGCGATCTCCTGCACGGAAGCAAAATCACCGGGTGAGGAAATCGGGAACCCTGCTTCGATAATGTCCACGCCCAGGTCTTCCAGGGCGAGAGCCAGTTCGATCTTTTCACTGGTGTTCAGCTTACAGCCGGGCACCTGCTCGCCGTCGCGTAGCGTGGTGTCGAAAATATAGATTTTGTCGGCAGCCATACTGTATGGATATTAGTGGATAAAAGCGGCAGGCTGCTTATTTTTGCACCGGGTGGCCGTACCCGGACAACCTGTTACTGCCGAAGTTACCCCCGTTCATCGGCCCCGGGAAACCAAAATGGGGCGGGATTTACGCTTCTTACGGGGGAGCAAATCCCCTGAAACCCAATACAGCAAAGGATTTTAACCCGTTTAAATTACGATGCCCAACCGATCTACAGATGCTCTGTTCCAGCTGATAAAATCCCTGGAAAAAGCCGAAAAACGGAACTTCAAACTGTTTATCAAGCGGAAATCAGCCGGTGAAGAGCTGAAAATCATACAGTTATTCGATGCGCTGGACCAGATGCGGGATTATGACGAAGCCCAGCTGCTGCGGCGCCAGAAATCCCTGCGCAAACAGCAGCTTTCCAACCTCAAAGCGCAGCTGTACCGCCAGATCCTGGCCAGCCTGCGCCAGATCCGCGACGAGTCCAACGTGGACATGCTGCTCCACGAGCAGATGGACTACGCCCGCATCCTGTTTAACCGGGGCCTTTATATCCAGAGCCTGCGGCTGCTGGACAAGATGAAGGAAACGGCGCGGGCGGCCAACCAGCTGACCTACCTGCAGCAGGTCCTCTTTTTTGAAAAAAAGATCGAGGCCCTGTTCATCACGCGCAGCATGCGGGACCGGGCCGACCAGCTCACGGCCGAGTCCGACCAGGTCAACCGGCAGCTCACCCTGGTCAACCGGCTCAGCAACCTGTCCCTGCAACTCTACAGCTGGTATATCCGGGACGGTCACGCCCGCAACGCCAGGGAAGAAAAGGCCGTGGCCGCCTTCCTGGAGGAGCACCTTCCGCCCGGCGCACGCCAGTCCACCGGTTTCTACGAGCGGCTCTACCTGTATCAGTGCCTTTGCTGGGACGCGTTCATCCGGCAGGACTTCCTGCAGTACTACCGCTACACCCAGAAATGGGTGGATCTGTTCGAGGAACAACCGGCCATGATCGAGATCGAGACGGCCCATTATATCAAGGGCATGCATAACCTGATGGGCGCCCATTTTGACCTGCAGAATTACAGCAAGCTGAGCGAGGCGATCCAGCAGTTCGAGAAGTTCTCCCACCGGCGCGTGGTGGAAACCAACGAGAACAACCGCATCCTCACCTTCGTGTACCTGATGACGGCCAAGATCAACAAGCATTTCATCGAGGGAACCTTCACCGAAGGCCTGCGGCTGGTACCCCATATCGAGGAGAAACTCAAGGAATACGAGCTGTACCTGGACCGCCACCGGGTCCTGGTATTTTACTACAAGATCGCCTGCCTGTACTTCGGGGCCGGGCGCAATGAAAAGGCGATCGACTACCTGAACAAAATCATCAACTGGCGAAGCGACCTGCGCACCGACCTGCAGTGTTACGCCCGCCTGCTGCACCTGATCGCCCATTACGAACTCGGAAACTTCGGGCTCCTGGATTACCTGACCAAGTCCGTCTACCGGTTCATGGCCAAGATGGAAAGCCTCAGCCAGGTGGAGGAGGAAATGTTCAAATTCCTGCGCCGGGGCATCCGGCTGGGGACGGCCGCCCTGCGTCCCGAATTCGAAAAATTGCTGGAAAAACTGCGCAAATACGAGCGCAACCCCCTTGAAACGAGGGCCTTCGTGTATCTGGACGTGATCAGCTGGCTGGAAAGCAAGATCCGCAACGAAAAGGTCCAGGACGTCATCGCCCGCAAGTTCCAGGCCTCCAAGCGCCGCACCGCGTCCCCTGAATTGCCGGCGAATCCCCGATAAAGTCCTAATTTTGCGGCTCCAAAAAACGGGGCAGCCCATGATCAGTGTAAAAAATGTAACCCTTTCCTACGGAAAACGGGTCCTGTTCGACGAAGTGACCCTGAACTTCACCAAGGGGAACTGTTACGGGGTGATCGGCGCCAACGGCGCCGGCAAATCCACCTTCCTGAAAATATTGAGCGGTGAGATCGAGCCCAACAAGGGCACCGTGGAGATCTCGCCCGGCGAGCGCATGGCGGTGCTGCGCCAGGACCAGTTCCAGTTTGACCAGGTCACCGTGCTCAATACCGTGCTCATGGGCCACAGCCGGCTCTGGGAGGTGCTGCGGGAACGGGAAGCCATTTACGCCAAGGCGGATTTCAGCGAAGAGGACGGCATGCGCGCCGGCGAGCTGGAAGCCGAATTCGGGGAGATGGGCGGTTACGAATCAGAAAGCGAGGCGGCCAGCCTGCTCAGCAGCCTGGGCGTCACCGAATCCTTCCACCAGAGCCTGATGAAGGACATCCCCTCCAACCTCAAGCTGCGCGTTCTGCTGGCCCAGGCCCTGTTCGGCAACCCCGATATCCTGCTGCTGGACGAACCGACCAACGGCCTGGACATCGAAACCATCGGGTGGCTGGAAAACTTCCTGGCCGATTACCAGAACATCGTGCTGGTGGTCAGCCACGACCGTCACTTCCTGGACGCCGTCTGCACGCACGTGGCCGATGTCGACCGCCAGAAGATCAAGATCTATACCGGCAACTATACCTTCTGGTACGAATCCTCCCAGCTGATGGCCCGCCAGCTCGGCGACAAGAATAAAAAGATCGAGGAGAAGCGCCAGGCCCTGCTGGACTTTATTGCCCGTTTCAGCGCCAATGCCTCCAAGTCCCGCCAGGCGACGGCCCGCAAAAAGGCCCTGGAAAAACTCACCATCGAGGAAATCGAGCCTTCCAACCGCAAATACCCCGGCATCATCTTCACGCCGCAGCGCGAGGTAGGCAACCAGATCCTGTCGGTGGAAAAACTCGGCAAAACCGTGGACGGCCGGGTGCTGTTTGACGGGGTCAGCTTCACTGTCAACAAGGGCGACAAGATCGCCCTGTACAGCCGCGATCCCCTGGCCGTCACCCGTTTTTTCGAGATCATCACCGGCGGACAGGCGCCTGACCAGGGACAGTACCAGTGGGGATCAACCATTACCAGCGCGTACCTGCCCGTGGAGAACAGCCAGTATTTCCGGGAGGACCTCACCCTGATTGACTGGCTGCGCCAGTGGGTGCCTTCCTGGGTTACGGATGCCGATGAACCATTCCTGCGGGGTTTCCTGGGCAAGATGCTATTCAGCGGGGAGGACATCCTGAAGAAAACCAGTGTGCTGAGCGGTGGGGAAAAGGTGCGCTGCATGATCAGCCGCATGATGCTCCAGAGCCCCAACTGTATCCTGCTGGATCAGCCCACCAACCACCTGGACCTGGAAAGCATCCAATCCTTTAACGAATCGGCGGTCGGCTTCAAGGGGGTGGTCCTGCTCTCCTCCCATGACCATACGTTTATGGAAACCGTGGCCAACCGCGTGATCGAGCTGACACCGGGAGGGGTGATCGACCGCCTCATGACCTTCGACGAATACCTGCAGGATCCGCGTGTTCACCAGCTGCGCGAAGAACTGTACCTGCAGACGGTCTGATCCGCCGGCAGGACCCAGAACGGAACCCGATCCCGGCGGCATGGCCGCCGGGATTTTTTACGGCCTGCCAGTTTCCGTATTTTGCAAAAAATACCGCCGATGCCGACTACGATCAAGTGCCCGAACTGCCAGCATGAATTTCCGCTGGAGGAGGCTGTTTCCGAGGAATACAAAAAAGACCTGCGTGAACAGATGCGGGCCTATAAACAGCAGAAAGACGAGGAGATCGCCCGCCGGGAGCGGGAATGGCAGCAGGCGGCCCAGAAACAGCAGGCCGAGCTGCGCCAGCAGGTGGAGGAAAACCTGCGCCAATCCATCTATACCGACTTTGAGAATAAACTGCGGCTGCTGGAACGCAATAACCGGGAAAACGAGGAAAAACTGCGCGAAGCCCGGGCCCAGCAGGTCGAGTTCCTGCGCCGCGAGCAGGAGCTGAAGAACCGGGAAGCCGAACTGGAACTGTCCGTGCAGATAAAGCTTCAGGCCGAGCGCGAAAAGCTGGCCGAGGACATCCGCCGCCTGGAGGAGCAGCGCATCGCCGCCAAGGAAACCGAGTTCCAGCTGCGCTTGAAGGAGATGGAGGAGAAACTGGAAGCCCAGCGCAGGCTGGCGGAGGAAATGCGCCGTAAGGCCGAGCAGGGTTCCATGCAGCTGCAGGGCGAGGTCCAGGAACTGGCACTCCAGGAAATCCTGCAGGCCGCCTTTCCCTTTGACCTGGTCACCGAGGTGGGCAAGGGCGTGCGGGGTGCCGACTGCATCCAGACCGTGCGCAACGCCCTGGGCCAGGAATGCGGCCGGATCATTTACGAAAGCAAGCGCACGGCCCATTTTTCAGCAGACTGGATCGACAAGCTGAAGGCGGATATGCGCAGCCAGGGCGCCGACGTGGCCCTGCTGGTGACCCAGGCCCTGCCGCGCGACCTGGAGCGGTTCGGCCAGAAAGATGGCGTCTGGATCTGCCGCTTCGAGGAGGTACAGGCGGTGGCCTTCCTGCTGCGCGACGGCATCATCCGGGTATTCCAGGCGGCCCGGTCCCAGGAAAACAAGGGGGACAAGATGACCCTGCTGTACAACTACCTGACCAGTTCGGAATTTGCCGAGCAGTGGAAGGCCATCCGGGAAGGGTTCATGAGTATGAAGCTTTCCATCCAGAAGGAACGCGACGCCATGGAAAAGCTCTGGAAGGCGCGGGAAAAGCAGCTGGAAAAGGTGCTCCTCAACGCGGCCCACATCCGGGGTTCCATTGAAGGGATCAGCGGGATGGATTCGGTGGACCTTAACCTGCTGGAATCCGGCGGCGACGCCATCGAGGAATGAATATCCCGCCGTCATAAACCCCTCGCCGGGCCACCCGGGCTGGGCAGCCACGTTATTCATTGAACCAGGTACATGTCGATATCCCCTTTGCCCTTGGCCGGTACTTTTCCGCGGTACAGGCAATCCACGGTATCCCGGACCAGCTCGTAGGTAGGCTGGCTGATGTTGACGGCCCCGACCACGCCGCTGCTCTCCATGCGGCTCGCCGTATTGACCGTATCACCCCAGACATCGTACTGGAATTTCAGGTCCCCGACAATGCCCGCCATGACCGGGCCGCTGTGGACACCGATGCGGATCTCGAAATACGTTTCCTGGCGGGCTTTCCGCTCCTGCACCCGCTGGTCCACGAAGGCGCAGATAGCCCTGGCTGCCCGGACGGCCGCCAGGGCATGGTCTTCCATCGGGGTAGGCAGTCCCGCCACCGCCATATAGGCGTCCCCGATCGTTTTAATCTTCTCCAGGCCATGGTCGCGGATGATGCGGTCAAAGGCGGAAAAATTGACATTGATCTCGTCGAGCAAGGCATCGGGGGACATGTGTGAACTGGCCTCCGTAAATCCCTTGAAGTCGGTAAATAAAACCGTCACTGAGTCGAACAGCTTGGCCTGTGCCCGCCCGTACTGCTTGAGCTCATTGGCGATTTCCTCAGGCAGGATATTCAGCAGCAGCGAGGTACTCCGGTCCTTTTCGGCTTCCAGTTCCACCATGGTGGCATTGAGCCGCCTGAGGGCGGAGTTCCGGGCGTTTTCAAAAACGATGGAAATCAGAAACAGGATCAGGGGCAGGCCCAGGCAGCATACCAGGTTAAAAACATGCTGGTACTGGGACCGGATCTGGACCGGGAAGGCAAAATTGTCCTGGTACAGGTAATAGAACCAGGAGATAATGGACAGCACCACCAGCATCGAGAAGAACCCGCCGCGGCGGCTCCAGACCAGTACGGCCACAATCGGGGTGGACGCCAGCCAGGGAAAGATCACGGACAAAAAGCCGCCGGTATAGTATACGGTGACCGCAATGGATACGGAGCAATTGAAAAAATACACGGCGTACAGGACCCAGGGGGTAACGCCGGCCCGGTAGAGCCAGAGGATCACCAGGCCGATCACCATCAGGGGAACCTGGGAGTAGATCCCGCCGGAAAACCCGATGAGGTAAGACACCAGGCTGTAGTTCAGGTTGAAATAGATAATGATCAGCAGGACCGACACGGTAAGGCGGGCCTTCCGCTGCTGTTCCGGATCGTCCGGAATGGTGGCGGGTATAAAGAATTGAATGACCTTTTTCATTTAACCTAGCAGCTGGTACGCGATGAAATAGGACAGAAATATCCAGATACCGAACAAGGCCCCGTTGATCACCGGATCCAGGTGAGTCCTTTTCCACGCTTTATTGTAAATAGCCGGCAGCACCATGCAAATGAGCCCTTCCCCCAGGATGATGAAATAGGGCGTTCGGGCCACCCCGGGCAGGCTCTTGTGATAATGCCACCAGGAGGCGTAACGGGCCAGCCACTCAAACAGGGGAATAAAGCACATGCCCAGCAGGAAGGTGAACAAATAGGAGGCCCACAGGCCGTGGCGCCTGGAAAACAGAAAGCCGAAATAGCCGACCTGGATCAATACCACGGCCCAGGCAAAGGGCATATAGAGCGGGGAAGACCAGAGACGGAATTCCGCATGGGGGTAGACCAGGCCATGAATCCCGTCGACCAGCCAGTGGTCGGCCGCCAGTTCCACGATACCCGCCGTCAGGCCGAACACCAGCAGCCGTCCCAGGAAATAGTCCTGCTCGGCCAGGGCATAGGAACTGAGCCAGGCAAACATGCCGAAAGCCAGCACAAAGGCCGACACGGGCCCCCAGTTAAAGCGGGCCGCCAAATAGGTAAAGCCCAGGGTCATCACCATGGTTCCGATCACAAAAATGGCTTCCTTGTCCAGGCGGGCTCTCCGCAACAGGGCGATGGACAGGCCGCGTACCAGGTAGAGGATGCCCAGCAGGACCGTCAGGGCCCGGATCCACAGGGGAAACGTGCCCGACCAGGGCATCCCCTTGGCATACCGGCGGCTGTCGTACCACTTTAGCAGGGCAAAGCAGAACGGTTCGTGCAGGGGCCATACTTCGCAGGGCCTTTCCCGGGACCCGCTGGCCTGCAGCACATCGTTCACCGCCCGCCGCGCCGCCTCGTTTGCCCCTTCCATGGTGGCCAGGTCGGTGTTGGTGCGGACATAGTCAGAGGCGAAAAACAGGTTCGGGATGCCGCAGTGGGATTCGGGGCGCAGCGACCAGGTGTTGACCTGGTTGACCAGCAGGGGTTCCAGGTTTTTCAGGTCCTGCTGCTCCTGCTGGATCTGGGCGCTGGTCTTGTAGCGGATGTCGCGGTCCAGGTAATAATCCACCCGCATATCGTCCGTGAGCCGGACCTGGTCGGTGTTCAGGCTGTGCTTGAGCTGGGCCCAGACCTCCTCGGCCACTTCATCGCGCAGGCAGTCCTGGGCGGCCTTGCGGGTCGTAAATCTTCCCGGGGTGGTCCAGTCGCTGATATCGACCGACAACACGCCCCGCACGTCGCCGTTACCGCGATGCTGCAGGTGATAATGGTCCCAGAACTGCGCCTGAGATATACAGGTAATAGCCCACTCGGAATCACAGCAGATGATGTGGCCCTGGTTAAGGGTGACGTCCTTATTCAGGTAAAACTGGATCCCGTTCATCCAGGCCACGCTGGGAGCCAGCTGGCGGATATACCCGAGGGTCTGGTCCGCCTGGACCAGGTCGTCGCGGATCAGGGTGGCGGCCTGCTCCACGGGCATAGCCAGGATGTAGTAATCCCCACGTACCTCCCACTGTTTGCCGTTCCAGTCCTGAAGTGTTACGGAGGCAATCTGCCGGGCGGAGGGGTCCAGATTGAGACGCACGGCTGATATTCCCTGCTGAAGCGACACGTGCTTTTCCCTGAGGTAGCTGACCCAGGGAAGCAGCCACTGATCGTTGGTGGGTCCGTTGAGCACACGGTCTGTGTTGACGGAAGGATCCGTCATGCAGTAGATCAGCTGCAGGAAGATATCCCCGCCGGTCTTGGTGCTGGCAAGTTCGGCCTTGGCGGCCACCAGGGTGCGGGTGAGACCTTCCACCAGCAGGTGCTGGTAGGTCTTGCTGAACCGCGCGGCCTCCGTGAACTGCCACCAGGAAAGGCGCTCGTATTCGTTTTGGCGGCGCTCCTGGCAGGAACTTACCAGCTGCCATACCCGCCCGGCAAAAAATTCCACCTCTTCACGGGTCAGCCCGGAATCCACACCCGTGATGTCATGGATCAGCAGTTTGAAGTCAGCCAGGCTGCGTGGAAAGGAGGCCGTCGTACTAATCGGCGCTTTGTCATACCGGGCCACCATGATCCGGGAAGTGGCCACCAGGTTGTCAAATACCGACTGCTTTTTTTTGCCCTGGCGAAACGGGATCTCCTGCATGGTGGCCGTGACGTGCTGGTAAAACCCCGGGAAAAACCGGAAGCCGTGTTCCGCGGGAAGCGGATGGGTATAGGTCCGGTCATGGTCATAATCGATACTGCGGGCTTTCCCGCCGTAGTACATGGGATTGCGCTCGTAAACCTCAACGTCAAAACCTCTTTTGATCAGGTTGTGGGCGGCGCTGAGGCCCGCCACACCTCCTCCTAAAACAATTACTTTGGACATGGTGCAGTTGGTTCGGTTTGTGTGCCTCCGGAACAGGTCACCCGGCCATCGCCGTATCGTCCCGGAAAAATGGATCAAACTGGTCGGCTAAGGTACTTGCCGGCTGTCCGGGCCGGCTGCCCCGCAGCAGGTCAACGGGAACCTGCCACCGGTCAGGCCGGCATGGATATCAGGCGTTTTAGGTTACCAAGGAAACGGATCGGGGAATGGGTAGGGTACCGGGGAGGCGGCGGGTCTGCGTGACCGGCCCGGCCTGCGCCTGGCGGCTGCCCGGTCAGGGTAGCCCCCGATCAGGGTGCCGGCGTTTCGGTCCGTCCACAAGACCCTTCACAAGATAAAGCAAAATATCCCGGGCTCCCTAAAATCGTTTAACCGACAGGGTTCGGATAACGGTCTGCCTTCCTTTTTTCTGGCGGAGCGCCGGTCCCTGCCGGCTCCCATAGGACCGGGGACCGGGGCCGGGGACCTGAACCCCTGACTCGCCAGCCAGTCCGGGACGAATACCCCGCTCGCCCCACCCGTAATCTGGTCACTTTTCCGTAACCACCCAGGTCAGCACGAGGTGTTCCAGGTCGCGGTAGTGGATGGCCAGCCTGGCCTGCGTCGGGGTAAAGACCCCTTCGAGGGTCTGGTCTGCCTGGTGGATCCTGTCCACCCGGATCATCTCCCTGAAATCCACCCCGCCATTGCCATACCATTTGAATACGGACTCCTTGGCGGACCACAGCCGCGTAAGTTCCCGGTGGCTGGCCTCGCCGAAGCGGATCTGTTCGTCCCCGCTGAGGAATTTGTGGGCAATGCGGGCGATCTTATCCACCGGGATTTCGATATCGATGCCAACGCGGTGATCCCGGCTGACAATGGCCGCCGCATAATCGCCGCAGTGGGAGATGGAAAAATGATACTGGTCGCCGGGCAGGTAGGGCTTGCGGGTATCGGCGATGCGGACCAGGCCGTAGGGAAAGTCCGGGAAAAGAAACTGCAGCAGGAAACGGCCGGCCAGGTGCTGCAGCCGCTTGTGCGGATGGGTCACGTCCCGGTGCTGGGGGACATTGCCCCGGAAAAAGGCCTCGGTCTCCTCAATTTTCCAGATTCCCAGGCGAGTCGACTCGCTGACGACATGTTGAAAAAAAATGGGCACCGATTCGATTTAAGATTTAAAATTGCAGATTTAATCGCCATCCCGGAAACTTTTTTAACCAAGGCACATGATCCTCTCCGACCTGCGCATACTGGAAGAAATGGAAAAAGGTACCATCAAGCTGGAACCGTTCCGGCGGGATTGCCTGGGAAGTAATTCATATGACGTGCACCTGGGAAAATGGCTGGCCACCTACCGCGAGCATATCCTGGATGCCCGCAGGCACAACGAAATCGAGTATTTCGAGATCCCGGAGGAAGGATTCGTGCTCTACCCCCACATTTTCTACCTGGGCGTCACCCACGAATATACCGAGACGCACGCCCATGTTCCGTTCCTGGAAGGAAAATCCTCCACGGGCCGCCTGGGGATCGACATTCACGCCACCGCAGGCAAGGGTGACGTGGGTTTCTGCGGCCACTGGACCCTGGAGATCTCCGTCAAGCAGCCCGTCAAGGTGTACCGGGGCATGCCGGTCGGCCAGCTGATCTATTTCCCGGTTGACGGGGAAATCGAAGTCCGGTACAACCAGAAAAAAAACGCTAAATACAGCGGCCAGGGCGACCGACCGGTGGAAAGCATGATGTGGAAAAACCAATTCTGAGACCGGCTCTTCCGGCAGCCACTATACCATCCGGTTACCCCCGGTTCAGCTGCCAGATCGTGTAGTTGAGCAGGGAGGCAAAACTGACCCAGCTGATATAGGGCACCAGCAGCCAGGCTGCCAGGCTGCTGATCCGTCCGAAGGCCAGTATCGTGGCCAGGATCAGGAACCACAACAGGACGATCTCCGCCAGGGCCCACCCGGGCTGGTGCAGCCTGAAAAAAATAAAGGACCAGCAGAAATTAAAGGCGAGCTGGACGGCAAACAGCCCGAGGGCCGGTCGCCGCAGGGTCTCCCCCACGGGTGCCTTCCAGACCAGGTACAGGGCAATCCCCATCAGGATATACAGCGTGGTCCAGACCGGACCGAACAGCCAGGATGGCGGATTCCACGCGGGTTTGCGAAGCGACTGGTACCAACCCGGGATTTCCGGGGCGGTGAACAGGCCGCCGGTCAGCCCGATGACCAGCGGAATGGCAATGGCGATAAGGAGCCGGACGGTATTTGTCATACTCTGATTAACAAGGTTTCCGCCACCAGGTTCACAGCGATTCCATGCCGTAGGTCCGCTGGTAGGCGATCAGGAACGCCACCACTTCGCTGTAGGTCCGGCGGCCCGCGGGCTGGTTATTGGCGCGCAGATAGCGTCCGTAAAACCAGGTCACCAGCGGTTCCAGGGGATTACGGTAGCGGTCAAAAAAACGGTTCATTTCCCGGAAATCGGCCCTGACCTGGGGATGCAGCTGGTTGAGGTGGCGGCGGGCCGCCACCGAATCTTTCTGGTAGAGCTCCCCGATGGCATAGTTGTACATGTCAAAATACACCGAATACCGGAATACGGGGGAGGGATGCCTGCGGCAAGCCAGGAAGCCCGCAAAATTGGCTTCGTTCTCCTTGGCATAACCCAGCTGGTGGCCGATCTCGTGGCAGGCCACGAAGGGTTGCATGAACACGGGTATCGTCGTATTGACCTGGCCCTCCCCCGAGAAGGGATTGTAATAGCCCTGGAAACCCAGGATGTTGCCGAGATAACTGAACAGGGAGGGTTTGATGGAGCGGGGCACATAGGTCAGGAACGGATAGGTGGCGGAGGCGGCCTGGTAAGCCACCGCGGCCTCCCGGAACAGGTTGCGTTTGCTGTAGAAGGCAGCCCGGCGCTGAGCGGCGGAGTCGGCTGCAAAAAAATTCAGGCGCTCCTCCAGCACACCGGTCAGGGTATCCAGCTGCGCCAGGGTATAGGTCTTCATCTCGAGCCGGAGCTGACGGGCAATCCCCTGGCGGTCATAATTCAGGCCCCACAGCAGGTTGAACCAGACATAGACGAACAGGATCCAGAACAGGCCGTTACGGAGGGCCGCGGCCGTACCGGCCCGGGTGAGCCGTCCCCGGGCCATCCGGCGCAGGGCCCTGCCTCCCCGGACCAGCAGCAGGATCAGAACCGCTGTGTACAAAAGATCCCCGATGCTCAGCGGGATCCATCCCAGCAGGGTGCGCTGTAACCGGGAAATAAAGGGATAGGCCCCATAGGTATAATAGGTCTCCACCCCCGCCGGGAACAGCGAGAAGACCTTGACCGCCAGGGCCAGGACTATCAGCAGGGCCCAGTTGCGGTTACTGGCCAGCCAACGCGATAGGCGGGTGAAAAATGCTTGCACGAGTACAAAATTTAAGTAATTTTAAATCAGGGCGTTACCCGCCTGCAGGCTGCCAAAAAATTGTGCTTCCCGGCATCCGAAATTGCGATTATTCCCTTACCTTTGCAAACTCTTTAAAAATTGCTTCATGAGCCACCGCCGGGAATTCGAAATCGCGTTTGTGGGGTTGAAACCTGGGGTCCATGAGTACAATTACGTCATCACGGACAAGTTCTTTGAGGAGTTCCAACAGCAGGATTTTCACAACTGCCAGGCAAAGGTAAAATTGCTTTTAGACAAAAAGAACGGTTTCATGCTGCTTCGCTTCGAGATCGGGGGCACCCTGGAGGTAACCTGTGACCGGTGCAGCGGGAACCTGCCCCTGGAGTTGTGGGATGAGTTCACCATCACCGTCAAGATGGTGGACGAACCCGAATTAATGAACGAGCAGGAGGATGACCCGGATGTCTATTATATCAGCCGCGGGGAAAGCCACCTGGACGTGGCGGGCTGGATCTACGAATTCATCAACCTGAGTATCCCCATGCAGAAGGTATGCGGGTACGAGAAGATGGATGGCCCCTATTGCAACAAGACCGCCCGGGAACTGCTTAAAAAACTGGAATCCGAGGAAAAACCCGCCGGCGGGGAAGAAACCGGCGAGAACCCGATCTGGAAGGGCCTGGAAAAATTCCGGGACCTGGGAAAATCCTGACAGACGGATCCCATCCAGGACAGAAGATAAAATATATCACTATAATTGATCGTATATGCCAAATCCGAAACGCAGACACAGCCAGCAAAGAAGCGCCAAGCGCCGGACCCACTACAAGGCCGTGGCCGCCACCATCAGCACGGACAGCACGACCGGCGAAACCCACCTGCGCCACCGCGCGCATGTCAGCGAAGGCAAACTGTACTACAAGGGCAAACTGGTAGCCGAAAAGGCCCCGGTAAATAAATAAGCCTTTCATAATACAGCGATTCTGAACACATGAATTACTTCACCGTAATTTGGGTGTTTGGAATTTTTATTTTTGCCTATAAAGCATGAACATCGCGCTTGACATGATGGGTGGGGATTTTGCTCCCCTGGAAGCCATAAAGGGCCTGGCGCTCTACCTGGCGGAGCCCTCAAGCCCCGCGGGCCTGACCCTGATCGGGGATGAGCCGCGTATCCGCGCCCTGCTGCGGGAGCAGGCAATCTCCCACCCCGGCCTGACGCTGGTCCATGCCCCCGATGTGATCGACATGCACGAACACCCGACCAAGGCGCTCAAGGAAAAGCCCCGGTCCTCGATCGCCGTGGGATTTCACCTGCTGGCTTCCGGCAAGACCGATGCCTTCATCAGTGCGGGCAATACCGGCGCCATGCTGGTCGGCGCGCTGTTCAGCATCAAGGCCCTGGAAGGCGTTTTACGGCCTACGATCTCCACGATCATTCCCAAGGAAAACGGCGGCACCGGCCTCCTGCTTGACGTCGGGCTCAACGCCGACTGCAAGCCGGAACACCTCAACCAGTTTGCCGTAATGGGTTCGGTTTATGCCCAGCAGGTCCTGGGTATCCAGCAGCCCCGCGTGGCCCTGGTCAACGTCGGTGAGGAGGAAGGCAAAGGAAACCTGCTGGCCCAGGCCGCCTATCCCCTGCTCAAGGAAAACCGCCACATCCATTTCACCGGCAACGTGGAAGGTCGGGATATTCTGCTGGACAAGGCCGACGTGATGGTCTGCGAAGGGTTCACCGGCAATGTTATCCTGAAACTCGCCGAGTCTCTCTACGAAATCACCTACCGCAAACAGATACGCCACGCGTTCTTCGAGCAGTTCAATTTTGAAATTTATGGCGGAACACCCGTGCTCGGTGTCGCCAAACCCGTCATCATCGGCCACGGGATATCCCATGCACTCGCCTTCAAGAATATGATCCATGTGGCCGAAAAAATGATCAGCCGCGATGTACTGGGCAAGATGAAGGCGGAACTGGTGTAGCCGCAACGCCCCGAACCGTGTATCTATCCGCGGACTCCCATGCATGATGTACCTTCACGACTTGCTGCCCGGCATCGGTCCTTCCACGGTCCCCTGCCAGGAGAAAACAAATCTGGTGAAAACCCGCCTGCTGCATATCCTGCTTATCCTGCCGGGGCTTGCTGCCGGACCCGCCGCGGCGGGCCAGCCTGCCGCGGTAGACAGCGCGGCCCGGTATGGGCACCCGGCCGTGAAAACGGTCCGGTTACCCCTGGGCCAGGGTTATGTCCTGTTCCGCCTCCGCCAGTACGGCGAACGCCGCGACCGGGTTTTCATCAACCTGCATGCCGACGAGGTCAGCTCGGTGGCAGCCGCCAGGCAGCTGCTTCAGGAGCGCGGGGGCGTGATGATCCAGCTCGAAAATCAGCGACAGCGACGGCTATATTTTCGCCTCGGCCGGCACCGGTATGCCATCGACCCCAACCGGATCTTCACGCGCCCCGGCATCGTGCAGACCCTGGTCCAGCAGGGCCGCTACAGTGAAGCGGCTGCCGATGAGGTCCAGCGGCTGGCCCGGCGCATTCTGAGGCTGGTACCCGCCGAAGCCTCCTGCATTATCGCCCTCCATAACAACCGCGAGGGCTATTATTCAATCGAAAGCTACCAGGCCGGCCGCGAAAAGACCCGGGATGCCCGCCGCGTCTACCTGGATCCGGGCCAGGCAGGCGATGACCTGTTCCTGACCACGGACGACACCCTCTATGAGGCGATGGCGAACCTCCGCTACAACACGGTCCTGCAGGACAATGCCAGGTGCCGGGATGATGGTTCCTTAAGTGTATACTTCGGCCGCAGGGGCCGGCGCTATGTCAACTGTGAAACGCTGCGTGGCAAGACGGGCCAGTACCTGGCCATGATCCGCAGCCTTTACGATATCCTCGATGACCTGGACCGGCGCAAGGGAGGTGCGGAATCCGGGTCACCGCATACGGCTCCCTGAGGATATCCCTCCCCGCAGTGGTCCGCACCGGCCCCTAACCCTCCCCACTTCTACCCTACCCGGGCCTTCAAAAGTTTCTTTTCGGAGCCGTTCTGGGCTGGCGGCCGGTTCCGGATTGTCCTGAGCTGGCCGGAGGCCGCATCTGGGGGGTTACCCGTACGGGCCTGCCAATGGGTTTGCCGTAATATCGCGATGGCTGGGGTACCGGGTGCTGGGCGGGAGGCTGGTTGCGGGGCAGGCCGCGCGGCAGGTTCTGGCCCGGCAGGCCCTGGCTTCCCCGGTAAAACGGTTTGCGGTAATTCTCATCAAATCCGCGCAGGTTATGGTAGTCCTGGCCGGGGTAATAGCTGCGATAGTAATAGCGGGGATAATGGGAAACATAAAACTGGTGGTGCATCCAGGGCTGATATACATGCCAGTCCAGGGAGACCACGAACCCGCTATACAGGTCAAAACCGGCATACAGGCCCGGCAGTTGAGGGGAAAACAGCCACTGGCCGTTATCCAGGTAGACGAACTCCTGGTCGCTGAGGTCATAGTACGCCTCGATATCGGGAAAATAATAATACCGCACCCCCGGCACATAGGTCGGGGCCCAGTCCGGGTTGGCATACTGGATTTCTGTACCAACATAGGCGGGCGTGCCGCAACCGGCCATCAGCCATACCAGCCCGCAGACCAGCCAAGCCGAACCCATGCGGCGGAATGTCTTTTTCATCACCTTTGATTTTACTAGTCTCGTACCGGCGGCCCGGGCTGATGCCCGGGTTCCCCGGCAAGGTAGCGGCAAAGGCTTCCCTGCCCGATGATGGGTGTCAATGCCTTTTGTGACCTCCATCACCGGGCTCCCGTGGCCCCCGGCCTTTCCGGCCGTCCTAACGCGGCTGCTGAAATTAAAATAATTGGATTAGCGGAGGCAGTCTCATTATATAACAAATACATAACCAATTATTTACCGAAAATTAATTACTCTCGTTCTTTTTATGTCTAGGTGGATTTACTTAGGAAATATGCCCTAAACGTCCTACCTTACGTTCCTACGACTTCCTACCCTTTCCGTTACCCATATCTAACCTTTCAGGGATAATCACCGCAAGACCAGGCTGCCCAGCCCTTCCCGGGTATATTTATCGGCGTCTTCGTCCGAACAGCCTCTGTCGAGAAACGACCTGTAAATCCTTCCTCGAAAATCAACCAACGTCAGGTTTCTGATTAGAGCAGCCGGGCATGAACCGGTTACAGGAAATTGAAATCAACGCCACCAAAACTACTTTCATGAGAAAACGTCTACCCTCCATTGCGGTTACGCTTCTATTCTTTGGTTCCCTACCCTTTTTGTCTGCCCGGGCCCAGCAACTGAATATAAACCAGTTCGTGGTTTTCGGTGGCAGCGCCCGGGCCCCGCAAGAACCCGGGCAAACAGTTCCCGCCTCACCCGGCTGCGGTGTTACCATTGGGTCTTCGGCTACTATTCAGGGCGGGGGTCTTCTGGGAAGCTATACCCTGGTCAGAACTAATGGTAACATGACATTGACCGGGGGGATTATCAGCGGCGGATCCATCCAACTCGCCAACGGAAACCAGGTTTCAGGTAGCCTGAGCGCGGCCAACCGCCTGGGACTTACCGGCAATATTTTCACAGCCGGATCAGGCTTTTTGCTGGGAGGCAACGCGGATATTAATGGCAACATCCTGATCAGCGGAGGTACCGTGAATGGCACGGTCACGCACCCATCCGGCACGACCTATACCGGACCCAAACCCGGAGGCGGGGAGATCCTGGCCCCCCCTGCCCTGCCCGGCCTGCCTGCCCTTCCCCCGGTTACACAATTCCCGGCTGCCGGTACGCAGGATATTAAAAATACCGCAACGATCACACCGGGAGCCTATGGCAGGATCGCCCTGCCCAACAACAAAACGATTACCCTCTCCGGTCCGGGCGTTTACGTCTTTAAATCCATTTACAACCCGGGCAATAATAATTTTGTATTTGACTTCAAGAATACGACCAGCGGCAACTTCCAGCTCTATATCTACGGGGATGTGGAACTTGGCAAGGTGAATTGTTCGATCATTAATGGCGGAAGCCCGTCACGCATATTTTCTGAAACGCACGGCAACGGTTCGGGGGAGGATGATAGGACGGTATGCTGGGATATCGCCAATGGATCATCCGGTAGCAATACCACCAAGTGGTATGGGACCGTGTGGGCGCCGTATGCGGCCATAAATATTGGCTCCGGCAGCGGCTCCAGCAGCATTACCGGCGCCCTGTGGAGTGGCACCCAGGTCCGAATCCAAAGCGGTGTGACACTCAACTTCGCCCCGTTTGTTCTTTGCACCTCCCCGGTGGCTAACGCCGGGCCGGACCAGCAGCTGGATTGCAGCCATACCTCGGTGCAGCTAAACGGCAGCCAGTCCTCCGCCAATATGCAGTACAGCTGGACCGCCCTGAATGGTGGCCAGATCGACCAGGGAGGCAATACCCTTACGCCTACCGTATCCCGGAGTGGCACCTATATACTGACGGTTACCAACCCGGCTGGCGGCTGTCAGGCCAGCGACACAGCCCTGGTGACTTTTAATCCGTGCATACTCCCCTATTATCCGCCCCCGGCCAACGGCAAGACTACGGACCTGATCGGCTCGGAACTTAATTCGCTCGCCGATAATTTCGGGCGCGTGACAGACTCGGCCAAAACGATCTTCCTGCTAGGTTCCGACAGTGTATATATTGAAGTCATCTCGCTGCAGGGTCAGTATACCACCCTCAAAGCCCTGTTACAGACGACACCCTACGGGATGACCGACCTGATCAACAACGGACCCAGCACCCTGATTATTTCCGGGAAATACCCCATCGCCAACCTGAAGAAGCTGGACAGCCTTCCCACCCTGATTGACTACTGCCGGCCCCTGTTCCCGGCGGTCAGCAACACCGGACTGGCCACTACCCAGGGAGACCAGGCGATCCGTACGGATTTTGTCCGCAATGGCTATGGCCTGAACGGGGACAGCGTCAAGGTGGGGGTCATCTCGGATTCCTACAATACCCTGCCCTTCAACCCGGCAGGCGTCGATGTGCAAAACGGGGATCTCCCCGGCATCGGCAACCCGGAGAACAGCAACCCCGTGGAGGTCCTGGGTGAGTATCCATTCGGCCGCGCATTGGACGAAGGCCGCGCCATGCTGCAGATCATCCACGATATCGCGCCCAAGGCCCGGCTCGCCTTCCGGACCGGCTTTATCAGCCCGGGGGACATGGCCCAGGGTATCCTGCAGCTCCAGCAGGACGGCTGCGACATTGTGGTCGACGACGTAACCTTCATCACGGAGCCTTTCCTGGCCGACGGCGTGGTTTCCCAGGCCGTCAACCAGGTGGCCAGCCAGGGTGTGACGTATTTCACGGCGGCAGGAAACTTTGCCAACAAGTCCTACCAGGCGAATTTCAACCCGGTGCCGGCCCCGGCCGGTCTGACCGGCTATGCCCATGATTTCGGGGGCGGTGACATCTACCAGAATATTTCCCTCAAACCCGGTGTCTATACCATCGTGCTCCAATGGCAGGACGATATTTATTCCCTGGGCCAGAGCCCGACAGGAACCGCCAATGACCTGGATATCTACCTGACCAACGACCAGGGCCAGACCCTGTTCGGGTTTAACCGCAACAACCTGGGCGGCGACCCGATCGAGGTGCTGCCTTTCACCGTGACCGCCAATACGACCACCAATATCCTGATCGTGCGCGCAGCCGGAACCGGCAATGTCAATTTCAAGTACGTGATCTTCCGCGGAGACGCCACGATCAACGAGTATAATGCCGGCCAATCCACCACCGTGGGGCAGGCCAATGCCCTGGGAGCTATCACGGTGGGGGCCACCCGCTATAACCAGACACCCGCCTTCGGTAATCCCAATCCCCAGGCAGAATCCTTCAGTTCCTGGGGCGGAACCGTGATCGGCGGAAGCGTGCGCAACAAACCCGACCTCATGGGGCCGGACGGTATTAACACCACGGTTAATTTCGGCTCTCCCGACCTGGAAGGCGACGGGTTGTACAATTTCTTCGGCACTTCCGCGGCCGCCCCGCACGTGGCGGCCATGGCAGCCCTCCTCAAGCAGGCCGGCAAACGGTATTACAACCAGAACTACGGCCCGGACTTCCTGCGCAACCTGCTGGAGCAGTCGGCCCTGGATATGAATACACCGGGTTTTGACCTCGTTACCGGTTATGGCCTGGTGCGGGCGGATTCCGCTCTCAGCCGGCTGGCCTCGGCCAGCCCTTCGCTGATCCGCCTGGTGGTGCCGGATGGCATCACACCGGGGCAGGATGCCTTTACCGTAACGGTGAAAGGGGATTACCTCAGTTCCAATACCAAGATCCTGTTCCGCCAGGATACCCTGCAGGCGACAATCGTCAATGACAGTACGGCCACGGCGCCGATACCCGCCTTCAGCGGCAACCCATCGATCAGGGCCT
The DNA here is from genome assembly GCA_035549175.1 of Chitinophagaceae bacterium. Taxonomy (GTDB): domain Bacteria; phylum Bacteroidota; class Bacteroidia; order Chitinophagales; family Chitinophagaceae; genus DASTSN01. The sequence goes on from DASZRL010000015.1 coordinate 31,664, forward strand.
ATACCGCGCCCAAGACCCCGAGAGGCTCCGACGGTGGTCTGTCCAATGCCGTCACCTTCTATGACATTGTGAAAAAGAAGGTCACGATCAAAGCCGATAATAAGACCAAAAAATACGGGGAACAGCTCCCCGCCTTCACGGCCACGGTGCGCGTCGACGGCGTGCTCCTGGACAGCACGGGTCTCACCCTGAAGGACCTGGGCATTGATACGATTTATTTCCGGACCACCGCCACGGACACCAGCAGCGTGAACAATTACCTGATCATGCCCCACCTGCGGCCCTTTGACTCCACCAATGGTACGGATGCAGGCCTGCTGGAATTATATACCTATGATTCGCTTTCGGGCATCATGAACATTTCCCGCATGCCGCTGACCATAACGCCGCGCGATACAACCCTGCCCTATGGTACCCGGCTGCAGGCAGTTGGATTTACCTACGATTATGATAACAGCCATATCGCAGCAGGCAACCAGGCAGCCTTCCTCAGCCAGCTGCGAAGCAGCTATGAAACCGCCATTGTGGATACGGCGGTGGCCTTCATCAACGACCAGCTGGTGATTAACCAGCGCACCCTCAGCGCGGGCGATATCCTATCCATGGCCGTGCTGGCCAGCTCCAAGGCGGTCGTCAACAGCAAAGCCGTGGTCAACAGCAAGGCCGTGGTCAATGGGACCAATATATCCGACACGACCCAGCTGGTGGAAGTATCCCCCCTGTCCATTTATAATTATCAGGCCGATTCGGCGCAGGCCACCCTGGTAAACAGCAAGGCCGTCGTCAACAGCAAGGCCGTCGTCAACAGCAAGGCGGTGGTGAACAGCAAGGCGGTGGTGAACAGTACCGCCATCTTCAACAGCACGACCGTCACCGACAGCACCAACAGCAACGTCATCGTCATCATTGACTCGACCGATGTCGGGTCGTCGGAGGTGGACCTCTCGCCGCTGAAACCGATTAATCTGATTACCGGTATCCAGGCGGGCAGCCACTACATCATTCCAGCCGCCTTCCTGAATGAAAACTTCAACGTAACCTACGGGCTGGGACACCTGAACATCACCCCGGTTAACCTGGCTGTAACGGCGAACAATGCCACCATCGCCTACGGGAACCCGCTGCCGGCCTTTACGGCCCAGGTCACGGGCTACCAGTACGGAGATGATTCGGCCGCTGTTTTTTCCGCTGCGCCTTCGTTCACCCTGCAAACATCCGGCGGACAGCCCGTGACGGCCAGCCCGGTTCCGGCAGGCGCCTACCGGATCATCCCCCGGGTCACCCTGGACAGCCCGGCCAGCTATACGCCGGTATATACCAACGGGACACTGACTGTTACGCCGCTAACCCTGACCGTACGGGCCATGGATACAGTCATTTCCGCGGGGGCCAGGCTGCCGGCTTTCCGGTCGGTATACTCCGGATTCATTAACAATGACCTGTCGACTATCGTTTCCGGCCCCCTCTATACGGTCCAACCGGCCTATTGCGGGCTTCCGGGCGTATACACGATTCATCCCTACGGGCTTGTACTGTCCTCACCGGGCTCCTACCAGATCACCTATGTCGATGGTACCCTGTACGTCAATCCTTCGGGATGGAATGCGAAAAACGTGAAGCCAAGCCTGGTCTGCGTAGATACGGTAAGTAACGCCCCGGGAGGATTCCGATATCTGGCACATTTCTCCTATTACAACCCGAACAATAGCCCCGTTTATGTTCCCCGGGGTACCAATAACCAGCTAACCTCCCAGGGAAGCTACATCGGTGTCCAGCCGCAGCTATTCCAGCCGGGAACCGGGTACTTTGACCTGTATTTCGATGGCACTAAACTGCAATGGACCCTGGTGACTTTAAACGGAAGTCAGAAATGTGCCAGCTCGGTGGTTGCCAGCTCGGCCTCTTCGCGTTGCAAATCACATTATACAACCAATTTTTATGCTGCGCGGGAAATGGGCTCAGCGGGTCCTGACGGCGTGGAGCTGGCCAATGACCAGACCTTGGCAGTGGTGGTGGACCCTGCCTCCCAGACCCCCAACAGCCGGTTCGGCGTTTACCCCAACCCGGCGACCAGCCAGGTTACCGTGAGCGTGGGTACGGCCGTCCTCCGGCCCCAGTACCTGCGCCTGTATGACGTGCAGGGCAGATCCCATCCGGTCCATATGGTCCGGCAGTTGTCGGCCGGCAGCGTCCTGGTGGACATGAGTCCGCTGGCGGCGGGTGTATATGTATTTGTTGTACGAACGGAAGGGGAAACCCGGACCTTCCGGCTCGTTAAGCTATAACAGAAAACTGACCGGTGCGGTGCGGGTTTCGACATTACGAAACCCGCGCCTGTTTCCGGGGGACCCGGAGGAGCTGCCAGGTAAGAAAAAAAATTGCCTCTTCCGAAAAATTGGCTGAATTTTAAATGATCGGACGGTTTATCGCATATCCTAATCGGCCCACACGAGGCAGGATGGCCGGGCTGCTCCTGCTGCTGGTGATTGCCGGGCAGGTCCTGGCCCAGGATGTCAACGTCGACAGCCTGAAAGCCCTCTTGCCGGAAACCAAAGAAGATTCCGGGAAGGTGGATCTTCAGCTGCAGATCGCCAAGGCACTGGTCAATACCTCGCCAGACCAGGTGCTGGCTGTCTCCACGGAGGCACGGGACCTGGCTACCCGCCTGGGCTACCTGAAGGGAGAGGCCTATGCTTATAAATATATCGGGATCGCCTATTATTACCAGAGCAACCCGATCGGCGCCCTGGAAAACTGGAACCGCGCCATCGAACTTTTCCAGCAGCTGGGTGACCACGACGGCGTAGCCAACATCCAGTATAATATCGGGGCGATATACAAGGACCAGGGCAAGGACTCCAAGGCCCTGGAATTCTTCTTCAATTCCCTGCGCAACTCCGAACAGCACGGCGATACCTACCGGATTGCCTCGGCCATGAACAATATCGGGTCGGTCTACGGCCACAAGGAAAATACCTACGACAAGGCGCTGGAATATTACCTCAAGGCCCTGCCCATGAGTGAACAGAGCGGTGACCAGAACCTGGTGGGTACGATTTCCGGTAACATCGGGGAGTTTTACCTGGAAAAGCGGATGAACCCGGATTCGGCGCGGTATTATTTTATCAAACAGATGGATAATTTCCGGGGTACCACGGATTATCCGTATGCGCTCTACAATATGGGTCGCATGTTCGAGCTGCGGAAGCAATATGATTCCGCCCTGGTCTTCGAACAGCGGGCTTACGACTCCGCCCGCCTGGCCAATTCCCTGAACAATATGGTCTATGCCCAGAAGGAAATGGCCCGGATTTACCTAATGCAGAATAAGGTGCCGCAGGCACTGGCTACCTTCCAGGCCGCTCAGAAACTGGCCCGGCAGGCCAACTCCTCCTATGACCTGAAGGATATTTATGCAGGGCTGGCGCAGTCCTTTGCCCGCCTGGGCAATTACGGCCAGGCCTTCCGGTACCAGCAGCAGCTGCTGGATCTGAAGGACAGCATTTACAACCGGGAAGCTGACCAGAAACTGGCCAGCTATGAGCTGGATTTCGAAATGGAAAAAAAGCAGAACCAGATCAATATCCTGCAGAAGGACAAGGCGCTCCAGGAACTGGAGGTCAGGCGCCAGAAATTTGCGAAAAATGCCTTCCTGGCCGGCTTTGGTATGATCCTGGTCCTGGTCTTTGTATTATACCGCAACTACCGCAACAAAGTCCGGGTCAACCGGATCCTCGACAGCCAGAAGGCCCAGATCGAAACCCTCCTGCTCAATATCCTGCCCGCCGAAGTGGCGCAGGAACTCCAGACCCAGGGCGCAGCCACCCCGCGGTATTACGAAAACGTCACCGTGCTTTTCACGGATTTCAAAGGGTTCACCCGCATCGCAGACGCCCTGTCGCCCCAGGAAGTGGTTTCCGAGCTCAGCGCCTGCTTCATGGCCTTTGATGAAGTCATCGAAAAATACGGGCTGGAAAAAATCAAGACCATCGGGGACGCCTATATGTGCGCCGGGGGCATCCCGGCCCGGGATGATGATCATGCCGAACATATCGTACGCGCCGCCCTGGAAATCCGGGAGTATATCCGGGCCCGCAATGAAAAGCGGCGGGAACTCGGCCTGGAGCCCTGGGAAATCCGCATCGGTATCCATACCGGCCCCCTGGTGGCCGGCGTGGTCGGGCGCAAGAAATACGCCTATGATATCTGGGGCAGCACGGTCAATATCGCCAGCCGAATGGAAAGCAACGGGGAACCTGGCAAGATCAATATCTCCTCCGCCACCTATGAACTGGTCCGGGACCAGTTCGCCTGCATCTACCGGGGCAAGATTTCCGCCAAAAATATCGGGGAAATCGACATGTATTTCCTGGATCATCCGCTGGACGATTCCGGCCCGGATCATCATCACCCGCAGCTCTCCCGCGAGCTGATTTCAGGCAGATTGCCGGGCAATTAGACGGGGTTACCCCGTAAATTGGGGCCCGGATCCTCTGGGAAAGCCCGTTACCGGCCATTCGGGGGCCGGAATATACTCGACGTTCTGAGGTACTTGCCGGATCCCAGGTCTATTCCGGAAATTTGAAAAAAATTTGGAGCCCATCATTTAGTCTACTATTTTTGTGGACTATTAATCCCGTCCTGTTCCCGCGGGCCCTGCCGGGAAAAGGACCAACAGGCATATTGTGTCCTCTTTTTTTAATCATTTAGTCTACTATTTTAATAGACTACAAAACCGACCAATTTATGAGACCCGACTTCATCCGTTTGTTCAGCTGGCTGCCAGGTATCCTGCTCGTGGTATCCGGTTTGCACGCCCAGACCCCGGCCCGGGGGGAGCTGGTTGAAATCACCGGGCAGGTGAACAGCCAGGAGACCCGCCAGCCGGTACAGGGAGCCAGCGTGAGCATAAAAGGCACCATTACTGGTACCGTAACCGACAAGCAGGGATCCTTTTCCCTGCGTACGCGCACCCCCTTTCCCTTCGTCCTGGTGATCAGTTCCGTGGGATACCAGCCCCAGGAACTGGCTGTGACCGGGCTGGGGTCCCACCTGCAGGTAGCCCTGGCAACGCAGACAGTCCTGGGAAGTGATGTCGTCGTAACCGCCTCCCGGGTTCCGGAAAGCCAGCTGAAGTCGCCGGTAGCCATTGAGAAGCTGGATATCCGCGCGATCCGGGAATCACCGGCCGGAGGATTTTATGATGCCCTGGAAAACGTCAAGGGGGTCCAGATGACCACCTCCAGCCTGACCTTCAAGGTGCCGAACACACGCGGGTTCAATATTCCCAACAATTTCCGGTTTATGCAACTGGTAGACGGCATCGACATGCAGGCAGCTACCCTCGGCGTCCCCCTGGGCAATGCCATCGGGCCCACGGAACTGGATATCCAGAGCGTGGAAATTACGCCTGGTGCCGCCTCGGCTCTTTACGGTATGAACGCCATCAACGGTATGGCAAACCTCCTTACCAAGGACCCCTTCATCCACCAGGGGCTTAGCTTGTACCAGAAGACCGGCGTCAACCACGTGGATGGCCGGGACCACGCTCCCGCCCTGCTTACCGAAACCGCCATTCGTTTTGCCCGGGCCTACCATAACCGTTTTGCCTTCAAGGTCAATCTCGATTACCTGAAAGGCACTGACTGGATTTCCAATACCCGGCTGGACCAGAATCCCAATAACCTCAAGAGTGCCAACCCGGGATTCCCGGCGCTGAACGGTCCGGCCAATACGGCCTTTGACGGGTGGAACAAATATGGAGACGATGCGCTGGCCGGCAGCAACCTGGTTTCCATCAGCGGCCTGAATATCGACGGGGTAGCCAACCGCACCCTGCGGGTGGCCCGAACCGGGTACTGGGAAAAAGACCTGGTGGATCCGGGCGTCGCAAACCTGAAAATGGACGCCGCTCTGCATTACCGGCTGAATGACAACACGGAGCTTTCCTACAGCTACCGATTCGGCACCATGGATGGCGTTTTCCAGCGTGGAAATAAGGTCAAATTGGATAACGTATCGGTGCAAAACCATGCCCTGCAGCTTAAGGGAAACCACTTCAATGTCCTGGGCTATGTTTCCATTGAAAACACGGGTGACTCCTACAACGTAAAACCCCTGGCTGATAATCTGGACCTGTACAGCGGCGGATCCAACAGTGCCTGGGCGACCAAATACAAGTCGGCCCTGAACCAATACGCCAGTACCCATGGCGGGGCCCTGACCGAGGCGAACCTGGCTCAGGCCACGGCATTCGCCCGCCAGCAGGCCGATGCAGGCAGGGCGGAGCCCGGAACGCCCCTTTTCGATTCACTGAAAAACGTAATCAGGCATATCAACAACTGGGATATCAAATCCGCACAGATTCCCGATGCACCCGTCACCGGTGGTGCCGCCCTGATCCAGCGTTCCCGCCTCTACCACCTGGAAGGTCAGTATGATTTTAAGGGTAAAATCCGGTTTGCCGATGTGCTGGCGGGAGGCGACGCGCGGGTTTATGAAATCATTCCGGATGGCAATAATTTCGTGGATTTCTCCCGCCCTATTGACCAACGCAACCAGCCCGAGAAAGATGGAAGCTTCGGCAAAAATGTGTATTACAGGAAATTCGGAGCATTCACCCAACTGACCAAAACAATACTCCAGGATCGACTGAAACTGTTCGGGTCTCTGCGCTTTGATTACAATCCTGAATTTAATCCGGTGGTAACACCCCGGCTGGCAGCTGTCTATACCATCAAGCAGAATCACCATATCCGCGTTACTTTCCAGGAAGGTTACCGGTTTCCGGCCCTGTTTGAGGCATTATCCTATGTAAATAACGGAAGGGTCCGTCGCGTTGGAAGCCTTTCTTATATAGATAAAGGGCTCGGCTACCTGGAAAACAGTTACACGCAGGCTTCCGTGATTAATTTTAATTCTGTGGTAAGTGCGGCTGGCAACTCCGATTCAGCTGCCTTGGCCAACCGAAGCATCTTAACCGTTGCCAACCTCCCAAAAGCCAAACCCGAACAAATCATCTCGTATGAAGTTGGTTATAAATCCCTTCTCCTGAACGGCCACTTGATTATCGACTTTGATGCTTATTGGAATCGATATGCCGGCTTTTTAGGACAGGTGCAGGTGTATGTACCCAAAAACACCACAGTTGGCACAGACGCAGCCGTACTTGCTATGCTGGACCGAAACCGAGATGCCACGCCGGCGAGCGGCGGTAATGCCGCCAGTCAGGGTCAGGACAGGTACAGGGTTTACACGAATGCAAAGAATGTGTACCATAACTACGGTTCCTCCTTGGGTATAACCTATGCGTTGCCAAACAAATACACACTGACGGGGAATGTTAGTTATAACAAGCTGCTGACTAATAACACGAATGACATATTTGTTACTGGATTCAACACCCCTAACTGGTCCACGAATATTTCTGTGGGAAACAGGGAGGTATTCAGGAATATAGGCTTTAATATGGTCTGGAAATGGCAGAATGCCTTCTTATGGGAAAGCCCATTAGTAACTGGCAAAGTTTCTGCTTTTCAGACCATAGACGCCCAGGTAACATTTCGCTTACCAAATATCAAATCTTCCATAAAAATTGGTGGGACAGATTTACTTAACCACAATTATATTCAATATGCTGGTGGGCCGACACTAGGTGCGTTATACTATGTAGCTATTACTATTGACAACATAATGACAAAATAGAAAGTTACCTTTAACTTCTATTTAAATTTTCAATATTTCTCTACATAAACTTGTTAAATCGAAGTACTTATATGCACTTCAAATTACCCACTTTCAAATTCGGACTTCTAATCAACCATTATTTAAGAATATAGACGACATATATTTTCTATTGTTACAATTGTACTGTGAAAAAAAAGGGGGTGCCAACCGCGGCACCCCCTTGCCATTTAAAAATGGCCATGAGAAATAACACCTAACTGCATGTCACCATTACTAAGATGCATGAACCAGGAAAATCAACTAAGCGATTTAATTTTTTTGACCTAATAATATGAGATCTCATTACTTGTCATGCAATCAATTTTGTTTTTGGAGTACTTACTTCTAATCTTGCTCAACGTCACACTTGTTATGCCCAGATAACTAGCCAAGTGCTTACCCGGAACCCTTCCATTCAAATCAGGAAAATTCACTAACATAAATTGATAGCGTTCAATAGCTCGCTGCATTCGAAGAGAATATAGTCTTTGCTCACTTAAGGAATAATATCGTTCAGTCAATACCCTGCCGATATAATTAAATTCTGGAAATTCCTGGTAGGTTTGTTGAAGTTGTTCATAACTGATGAAGTGCAGTATGGTATCCTCCAGTGCTTGGATATATTCATATCCCGGCTGTTGTCGGAAAAAACTATCAACAGAAATGACCACATCCCTCTCCTTCATAAACCAGGAACAGACTTCCGCACCATGTCTAATGTAATAACATCGAAGCAACCCTTTCTCAATAAAGCAAATATTCCTGCACACCTGACCGGCCTTCAGAAGATGCGCCCGCCTTCTCACTTTTCGCGCCTCCAGAATGCTACACAAATGCAACTTTAAGGATGGGCTGAGTGGATATATTTCATTCAGCATATGAAGCAGGGAATCCATGAGGCTAATGTAATCCTGCAGGGAGGTATGCCAGGAATTTTGACCTGAAAATTCATTCTTAATTCGGGAGCCATTTGTTTCGAGATCGGGAGTGTTATTGAGAATCTGAGTCTTATGGATCCGGGGATGCAAGTAATGGCCATAGAAAAAGGGCCTTTCAGGCATGCGAGCCAGATAAAACCTTCCCTGATCAGGTAGCGTTTGACCCGCCCTTTTTCAATGGGTGTATTAAAAGCGGACATCCTCTGTAGCAAAAAGGAACAATCTATCCCCCTTATAAGGATTACAACAAGCTCTGTTTCAGGAATTTGACATCTGGCATCCTCCTTGGTAGCTTTTTAGCAATCGCCACAGGACCCAAGCGATATTTAACCATGAAACCTATTAATATGAAACCCTTTCTGTATACCTGTAAACCCTCCGTCCGGGTCAGATGGCAATCCGTGCTCCTGCTGGACCTGGGCGTCCTGGTCGCATGCGTGATTTACCTACTGGTCATGGTGGCCTGGATACGACGGGATACCGGCGTGGCAATGAATCCCAACCAACCGGTGCCCGGCCAGGCCAATACCATCCCATCTGCCTGGAGGATTGGGACGGACCACGCCCCTTACCAGGCACGGGATCGGGTGAATAACCTGGCAGCCGGCTACAGGCAGGCAGCCTGCTGGAATCGCCAGGATGCAGGTGGTCCGCGTTTTCGAATCAAAACCAATTCATGACTTCCAGCCAGCCTCGTTTGTCCTGAAAGATCCGGGCTTCAGCAGGGGCCAATCGGCCGACGCCAGTCCGGTGAGCCGGATGCGCGGAAATCGGGATTACGGCTGTCCATATGATGGGCGGATTGCTTAATTTGGTCCTGCCGGTACGGATTGTACCGGCGGAAGAAAGAGCGTCCGGCATGAAAAAGGGCCTTCCTTCCCGTAATCACCGTAAAGCAAGGTCATGGCGCAGCCACTGCGTGTCCAGGATAAAAGCGAGCCCGGAAAACTGCTCAAGGTCGCCCGGTTTAAAAATGAAATACGGCGGACAGCCCCCCATAAACACAATAACTATTTCGAGCTCATCTATCTTTCGGCAGGAAGTGGAACCCATTATATTGACCAGGAACCCCATGCCGTCGAACCGCCCCTGTTGTTTTTTATCCGCCAGGAGCAGGTACATCACTGGGACCTGGACAGTCCCCCGGAAGGGTATGTGTTGCTGCTGAAAAAGGGATTTCTCGAAAAAAGTCTGGACCGGGAACTGCAGGACCTGCTGTCCCGCGTGGGCAACCTGGCCAGACTACCCCTCACGGAAACCCTCACCATGGACCAACTATTTGACCTCCTGACCCGGGAATGCGCTGTCAGTTCCGAGATGCCGGGACAGTTTGCCATCCAGGAAGGGCTCCTGAAGGCCTTGCTGGGAAAAATCCTGGCACTGGGTCAGCCGGCGCTGGTTTCCCAGCGGCGCAAGCGTGACCTGTACGGATCTTTCCGCGACCTGCTGGAGCGGCCCGGAATCCTGCGTAACAGCGTGGCCCATTATGCCGCCCTGCTCAACACCACCCCGCAAAATCTCAGTAATGCCTGCCGCCAGGCCGTGCGGCAGTCAGCCACCGAAGTACTGGCTGACCAGATCATCGGGGAAGCCAAGCGGCTGCTGATCTATACAGACAAAACCGTCTCGGAGATTTCATTCAGCCTCGATTTTCATGATCCGTCCCATTTTGTCAAATACTTCAAACGGTATACCGGTGCCACGCCCCAGGCGTTCCGCCACCGCTGAAATTCATACCATACTATTTTCATAAATACCAGGATCGCAGCCCGGCTCTCTCCAACTTTACGCCGCGGCGGCACGGGGGCCATGCTCCAGGGCGCCCCCTCAACACGAACTACTCCTCCCATGAACAGTACATGCCTCCGGGTCCTGCAGGCGGTCCTGCTTCTGCTGGGACTTGCCGGCCGAAGCCAGGCAGGTCTCGCGCAGCAGGACGCGGGCCACTACAGCGGCGGACTAAAACAACTCCTTCAGCTGGCTGAAGCAAACTACCCGCTTCTTAAAGCCAAGCAACTGGATGTCCAGGCGGCCCGCAAGGGCGTCGTAGCGGCCCATCATTCCCTGCTGCCAAGCCTGGATGCATCCTACCAGGCGGATTATGCCACCTATAACAATATCACCGGCATGGCCTACCCTGCCCTGCTGGTCCCGATCAGCGGACCGCCCGCTTCGACCAACCGGTACGATCCGGTTTTCGGCAGCGCGGCCAGCCTGCTGGCGAGCTGGCAGCCGGTCACCTTCGGCCAACGGCAGGCCCAGGTGAACCTGGCCAAATCCGGCCTCCGGTTTGCGGGGGCCGATGAACGCAACGAACGTTTCCAGCTCCAGGTAAGGGTGATCGCTGCCTACCTGGATGCCATTACGGCCACGGAACTGGTGCGGGTCCAGCTCAATAACCTGGTGCGTACCCAAACCAACCTGGAAGCCGTACAGACCCTCGTAGCCAGCGGCATCCGCCCGGGTGTGGATACGGCCCTGTTTCACGCGGAACTGTCACGTGCCAACATGGAACTGCAGGCAAGCCGGCAGCAGCAGGACCAGACCCGCATCCTGCTGGCCCAGTTACTGGCGACAGACAGCAGCTGGCTTGTTTCCGATAGCTTCTTTTTTTCCCGGCTGCCACAGGCATCCTATGGGAATGCGGGCGGCGACTCAACGGTCCATCCCCTGCTTGGTCTTTATGATGCCCAGGCCGGCACGGTGGCCGCCCGCCGGCTGGCACTGGCCCGCACGGCCAGGCCCACCCTGGGCGTCTGGAGCACGGCCTATGCCCGGGGCTCAGGGGTCGCATATAACGGAACGGTAATGGCCGCTGAAGGGCTTGCCTGGCAGCGCTACAATTACGGGATCGGCCTGCAGTTCAGCGTGCCGCTGCTTCAGCCCCTGCGTATCCGGCCCCAGTTGCAGCAGCAGGAACTGCTCCTGCAATCCGCCCGGGAAAGACGCGAAGAAATTGCCTGGCAGCTTCGCAAGCAGCAGGAGTCGGCCGATTCCGCCGTGGTCCACAGCCTGGCTGCTGCCCGGGAAAGCCCGCAGTTGCTGGCCTCGGCCCGGTTTTCCTACAAGGCCCTGCAATCCCGGTACCAGGCAGGTCTGGCCACGTATGCCGAGTTCATCCAGGGCCAGTATGTACTCGTAAAAGCGGAGACCGATGACCGGCTGGCATACCTAGCGGTATGGAAAGCCTGGTTGTACAAGACCTCCATGGCCGGTAATCTGGACTTATTCCTCAACCAGCTCAACTGACCTGATCCATGAACCTGCTGAAAGGCGCACTGCGAAAACCTGTTACCGTCCTGGTTGCCGTCCCGGCCATTGCCTTCTTTGCCTGGCTGGCCATACGCAACATGCGCATTGATATTTTCCCCCGCCTGGGATTGCCCACCATCTATGTGGCCCAGCCATACGGGGGCCTGTCCCCCGAACAAATGGAGGGATTCGTCACCTCCTATTACGAATACCACTTTCTGTACATCACGGGTGTCAAATACGTGGAATCCCGCTCCATCCAGGGGGCAGCCCTGCTCAAGATCCAGTTCCAGGAAGGCACTGATATGAGTCAGGCCATGGCTGAAGTGGTCGGTTATGTCAATCGAGCCCGGGCTTTCATGCCTCCCGGTACCGTACCGCCCTTTATCACGCGCTTTGATGCAGGCAGCGTTCCTGTCGGACAGCTGGTATTTACTTCCAGCACCCGATCGCTTGGCGAAATCCAGGACCTGGCCCTGTTCCGGGTGCGACCCATGTTTGCCACCCTGCCGGGGGTATCAGCTCCGCCCCCTTTCGGGGGCAACCAGAAGACGGTTATCGTCAAGGTGGACCCGGATAAGATTCGCAGCTACAATCTTTCCCCCGATGAGGTGGTGCAGGCCCTGGTCCGCGCCAACCCTATTACACCGGCCGGCAATATCCGGGCTGGTGACCAGACCCTGATCGCCGATCAGAACACCGTGGTGGATAACGTGAAGGATCTGGAGAATGTACCCCTGAAAACCGGCGCGGGGCCGGCCCTTTTCATCCGTGACATCGGCAGAGTGGAAATTGGCTCGGACGTTACGACCAGCTATGCCCTGGTAAACGGCAAGCGCTCCGTGTATATCCCGGTGACCAAGCGGGCGGACGCCTCCACCTGGGACGTAGTGCAGCGCGTAAAGGCAGCCCTGCCGGATATGCAGGCAGCCGTACCCCCGGATATCCGGGTCGCTTATGAATTTGACCAATCCGGATATGTGATCAACTCCCTGCGCAGTCTCTCCTTCGAGGGGGGACTGGGGGCGCTGCTTTCCGGGTTGATGGTACTGCTGTTTCTCGGTGACCGGCGCAGTGCCCTGATCGTGGTTTTAACGATACCGCTGGCCCTGCTGACCGGCCTGACCCTGCTGTACCTGACCGGCCAGACACTCAATATTATGACCCTGGGCGGGCTGGCCCTGTCCATCGGCATCCTGGTGGACATGGCCACGGTCACCCTGGAAAATATTCACCAGCAACTGGAGCGCGGCCAGGCCCTGCCGCGGGCCATACTGGACGGATGCCGGGAGGTGGCAGGGCCGCTGCTGCTGATCCTGTTCAGCATGCTGGCCGTATTCACCCCGGCCCTGTTCATGTCAGGTGTCCCGCGCGGTCTCTTTGGCCCCCTGGCCCTATCGGTTTCCTTTTCCCTGATCGCTTCTTTCCTGCTGTCCCTGACCTTCGTGCCGGTAGCCGCCAACGCCCTTTTGAAACAGAAGGGCCCGGCCCTTACCGGGCCTGGCTCCCCGGCTCTCCACCCCGACCGGCTGGCCTCCCTGCGGCAGCGGTACAGCCGCTGGCTGGCAGGTTCGCTGGCAGGCGGAACCGGGAAGGCCTGGGCCTTTCTCATCCTATCCCTGGTCCTGCTGGGCGTAGCCGGTCTGCGCACCGGTACGGCCCTGTTTCCCGCTGTAGACGCCGGCCAGGCCCAGGTTCGGCTCCGGCTCCCCGCAGGCACCCGGCTGGAACGCACCGAGCAAGCCACCCAAACGCTGCTGCACCTGGCAGACAGCCTGACCGGGCACCGGATCGCCATCAGCAGTGCCTTTGTGGGAACCCAGCCCTCCAGTTACCCCATCAACAACGTGTACCTGTGGACGAGCGGTCCGCAGGAAGCCGTCCTGAAAATCAAACTCGCCGGCGGTACCGGCCTGGCCATCGAAACCTTCAAGGATCGCTTACGCCAGGCCGTTACCAAGTACCTGCCCCAGGCCACGCTTTCCTTTGAGCCGGGAGACCAGGTCGAGCAGGTCCTGAACCTCGGATCCAACAATCCCATCGAAATCGCAGTCGTCGGCCGGGATCTTTCCCTGACCAGGAAACTGGCCGAAGATCTCACCGGGCGGCTTCGCCGGATCCCCTATCTGCGGGACGTCCAGGTTGCCACACCGCTGGATTACCCCGGTGTCCGGGTCCGGTTTGACCGGGTCCGGGCCGGTCAGCTCGGCCTGACGATCGACCAGGTCAGTAAATCCACGGTTGCCGCCACGTCGTCGAGCCGGTTCACCCAACCCAATTACTGGCTGGACAGGTCCTCCGGCACCGCGTACCAGGTCCAGGTGGAATACCCGCAGTATCGCATGAACAGCAGCGACGAGCTGGGGCTGGTGCCGGTAGCCCAGTCTTCAGGCAGCCCGGTTTACCTGCGTGACCTGGCCACCACCCAGGCCTATCAATCCCCCGGGGAATATGACCGGCTTAACCAGCAGCGCTTTATCACGTTAACGGCCAACCTCCATGGCCAGGACCTGGGCCGCGCGGTCCGGGATGTGAACGAGGCCATTACTGGCCTGGGTACGCTTCCCAAAGGAATCCGCATCCTGGTCCGGGGCCAGGCCGAACTGCTGGGCCAGACCCAGTCTGAACTGCAAGGTGGTTTACTGATCGCCCTGGTCGTAATCGGGCTGATGCTGGCAATCCGGTTTCAGTCCTTCCGTATCCCCCTGGCCGCCTTATCGATCCTTCCCGCGGTGGTGGCAGGGGCCATCCTGCTGCTCTGGCTGACAGGCCAGACCCTGAATATCCAGTCTTACCTGGGTATCATCATGGCGGTGGGCGTGGCCCTGGCCAACGCCATCCTGCTGCTGACCCGGGCAGAACACCTGCGTGCATCCCGGCCCGGCCCTGCGTCGGTTACAGCCGCGGCGGCCAGCCGCCTGCGCCCCATTCTGATGACCAGCCTGGCCATGATTGCCGGGATGGTGCCCTTGTCCCTGGGCCTGGGCGAAGGAGGTGACCAGACCGCGCCCCTGGGGATCGCGGTCATCGGAGGCCTCGTGGCCTCCGCGGTGAGCACCCTGCTTTTCCTGCCCCTCACCTACCAGGCCCTGGCTGGCAGGCGCCCTTTCCGGGATCCGTCCCTGGACCCGGAGGATCCACAGAGCCGTTATTACTCAACCAATCCCTCCTGAGATGAAGCGTATGCACACCATAACGAGTCCCACGAAACTGACCCGGTGCCCAGGCAATACCGTTTACCGGGTCCATACCGCCTGGCTGCTGTTCGCCAGTATCCTGCTGGCAGGTTCCTGCCGTCAGCCGGCCACCGGTAGTCCGGCAACCGGCGTCCAGCCTGATTCCGTGGCGGCATTCCTCCTGAAGAAAGACAGCTTCAGCAAGGCAGTCAGCTTTCCGGGTGAACTGATCCCCCTGCAACGGGCTGAACTGTATGCCAAGGTGGCCGGCTATGTAAAACGGCTCCACGTGGATATCGGAGACCCCGTCCGCCGGGGCCAGGTGGTTGCGGAACTGGAGGCTCCCGAAATGGCGGCCAGCTATTCGCAGCTCGCCTCGGAGATGCAGACCGCCCGGGCTAAACTGGCGGGAAGCCAGGATGCCTACCAGCGGATCCTGCGGGCCGCCCAGGTGGAGGGCACCGTGGCTGCCGGCGAAATGGAACGCCTGCACAGCCAGCTGACCGCCGACAGCTCCGCCTACGAGGCGGCGCGGTCCCGCCTGGCCGCATACGGTCACCTGAAAGACTACCTGGAAATCCACGCACCCTTTGATGGGGTCGTCACGCAGCGCAATGTGGACGCAGGTGCCCTGGTGGGTACCGGGCCCGCCAAGCCGCTCCTGTTGGTGGAGGATACCCATATCCTGCGTCTGCGGTTGCCCGTCCCGGAAAATTATACCGCCGCCATCCCGCAGCGCGCGGAGGTCCTGTTCAGTGCCGATGCCTTTCCCGGCCAGACTTTTACAGCCAGGCTATCCAGAAAGGCCGGCTCCCTCGCCCAGTCCAACCGCACGGAAACCTGGGAGTTCCTTTACGACAACAACCGGGGCATGCTCAAACCCGGCATGCTTACCACGGCCATCCTGCGGCTGGCCCGCCGCGAACCCACCTTCCTGGTACCCGCAGGCTCCCTGGTAACCAACCTGGAAAGGCGCTTTGTCATCCGCCTGCACGAAGGCAGGGCCCAGTGGGTGGACGTACGCGCCGGTATCAGCCTGGACACCCTGACCGAAGTATTCGGGCCCTTACGCGACGGGGATACCCTGCTGATAAAAGGATCCGACGAAATCAGCCAGGGGACTCCGCTGCGGGCGGTCCTGAAATGAATGCATCCGGAATAACGGTAACCTGGCCGTTTCGCAGGCCTGCAGCGACCCGGAACCTGGACGGACGGCCGACCGGCCGGGGCCAGACGCGCGGCCGTAGTCCATGCCTTGGGCCGGGATGGTCTTACGGATCCCTGCCAGGCCCGCGGGCAGGATGGATGCAGGCCGGCCTGCCGCCTTCTGGCGGGAAGGGTTACCCAACGTCTTCAGAAAAGGAATCAGCCGTAGCTATTGGCGGTAGTGATTGGCGCGGATATTCCTGGCAGCCAGGGTTACGGTCTGCCGGATTCGTTGCTCCCTGGTAGCGGGACGCTTGGCCTGAAGGATCCATTCCAGGATGATCCGCTTGGAGGAGGGTGGAAAAGCCTGGAAATTCTTGAAGGCAAGCTTGTTTTTTTTAAACTGCTCCTTAAGGTCTGCAGGGATCACAGCCTGTTGCACCGGTTCCAGGGCTTCCCAGGTTCCGGCCTTCTTAGCCAGATCGATCATCGCCTGTCCGGCGGCTGTCATCAGCCCCTGGTCAATCATCCTGCGGGCACGCAGCCGGTTGGCCCGGCTCCACTTGCTGGCAGGCTTTCGGCGGGACAAAAGCAGATAATAACTGGCATCGTCCCGTTTGTTAGGACGGCTGTCGATCCATCCGAAACAAAGCGCTTCCTCGACAACGTCTTCATACAGTAGCCCGGCCCGGCCGCTTGCCAGCCGGAAGATGATCAGCCAGACGGAGCTGACCTTATCGTGGTTTTTGGCCAGCCAACCGCGCCACTGTTTCCTGGTGCGCACCTGGACCACCGGCAGGCCTTTATGTAGTTCCTGAGCCATCACCAGGCAATCGGTTTACCATCGCGGAAAAACCCTCCGGAGGGTCCCTCCTCCCCCAGGGTGGCAGCCCACACAATCCCACGGGCGCCATCTGCCACGGGACGCGCCCCCCACTGTTCAGTACCGGGATAGGTCGCCACGAACCCCGGGCAGACCGAATTGATCTTGATGCGGGAATCCCGGAATTGGCGGGCCAGGTTGACCGTAAGCCCATTCAGGGCCAATTTGGTCAGGCTGTATACCGGCACGAAGCCCGGATGAATCCCCAGTCCGAAGACGGGATCCCCAAACGAACCGGCCCCGCTGGAGACCTGGACAATGCGACCGGCCTCGCTGCGCCGCAGCAGGGGTTCAAAAGCCATGACCATGCGCCAGGCAACCAGCAGGTTCGTGTCAAAGGCCTGGCGGGCATACTCCATATCGGTGGAAAGCGGTTGACCTCCCTGGTCAAAAAAGCCGCCGGCATTGTTTACCAGCACATCAAGTCTCCCGTACTGGCGATCAATCTGTCGGGCAGCTTCCCTGACCTGCGCATCCCGGCTGATATCCAAAACCAGGGATTGCGCCCCGATCCGGGCAGCCAGGGGTTCCACCTTTTCCGGGCTTCTGGCTGCTACCAGGACCCGGTAGCCCAGTTCGGTCAGTTGCCTGGCTGTTTCCAGCCCCAGGCCTTCGGGTCTGCTGACGCCGGTGACCAGGGCAATATAAGGGTCTGCAGGGTTCATATCGGTCCGATTTGCCTGGTGACCAGGAGTCCGTTCTTGCGCACCAACCCGGCAATCCAGGTGACGTTTATTTTACTACAATAAAATGCAGGGGCCAGGTTAATAAATTATTACCTGGTACCGATTACCCGTGACCGGATGTAAGCGTCCTTCCCGGAGGGGCGGGTGGCCGTGGCAGCTTTAGCCGGCCGGGAATCCAATTCCCCCCAGTCGGATCGCGACGGGATTCGCATACCCGGTCCGCGCCTGGCAAAGCCGGCCTGGGCCCTCCGGCAAAGGCCCGAACCACAGCGGCTGAAACCCCGGGGGCCGGCGGGCTGACAAAAATCATCCGCCGGTTAGGTTACCCCCACAGGGAAAAGCAGGCAGGAAGGCATGCGGCGATTGACTAAAATCAGCCCGGGCCGCCACCGGGCAAGGTTTGCCGCCGTTACCTTTGTACCCTCATCTGCCCGGCACCGGGCTATAAACCATTTACCATGAAACAGCTTGAAGGAAAAGTCGCCATCATCACCGGGGCAGGATCCGGTATCGGGCGTGCCACCGCGGAACTTTTTGCCCGGGAAGGGGCCAAGGTAATCGTAGCAGACTGGATTGAGGCGGGTGGCCAGGAAACCGTGGCCGCTATCAAAAAGGAAGGCGGAGAAGCCCTTTTTGTGAAAGCGGACAGTTCCAGTCCGCAGGATAACGAGGCGCTCGTCAAAAAGGCGGTCCAGCAATATGGCAGCCTGGACGTAGCCGTGAATAACGCCGGCGTCGCCGGTCCGATCAGCCCTACCGCAGAATACCCGATCGAGGGCTGGCAAAAGGTGATCAATATAAACCTGAGCGGCGTATTCTATGCGCTGCGCTACCAGATCCCCGCCATGCTGGCCCGGGGTGGCAGCATCATCAATATCTCCTCGATCCTGGGGCAGGTGGGCACCCGCTTTTCCCCGGCCTATGTTGCCGCCAAACATGGCGTGGTAGGACTGACCAAAACGGCGGCCCTGGAGTATTCGGATAAAAAGATCCGGATCAATGCCGTGGGCCCCGGTTATATCAAAACACCGATGGTAACGGCCAACCTGGACAGTGAGGCCCTGAAATCCGTAGCGGCCCTGCACCCGATCGGAAGGCTGGGAGAACCCGGCGAGGTGGCGGAACTCCTGCTCTGGCTGGCCGGTGACAAATCCTCGTTTGTCACAGGTTCCTACTATGCGGTCGACGGCGGTTACCTGGCTCAGTAGCCCGGCTTGTTTGCGGGACCGGAGGATACAGGGACCCTGGCACCTGAGTTCCTGAGCACATTCCAGCCGGCATGGCAACCCGGTCAGACCGGCTGGGAGGCCGGCTGCTCCGCCGCCTGTTTTAAGTAACGGAGCCACCTGTCCATTCCCTGCTCGAGATTTTTCTGGAACATTCGCCGCAGCAACACCACGAGCCAGCCCTCCAGGCTTTCCTCGACACGGACCTCTGTACCCCCTGCCACGGGATGAAGCGTCCAGTTGTGAATAGCCTGCATCCCCATCGTCTTCCCGGTCCATCCGAGTCCGTGGCCGGGCTCAACCGTATGGAGGATCGACCGGATGGATGCGCCACCGGTTTTCCAGGAAAACCCGGTGGCAGGGGCCAGATCCCCGTGCAGGGCAGCCCGGGAAATATCCGGCTGCCAGGCAGGCCATTTGTTGATGTCGGACAGCAGCTCCCAGACGGGGGCCGGTGCGGCGGAGATACGGATGGAACGGATGCAGGAGACAGGGGCCTGTTTATTGATCGGTTTCATGTGAGCTGATTTTTTGTTAGCGATCGGTTGACCCCACAAAGATGGCGGGCGGGCAGGCACCCGGGCTTGACATTTGTCAAGAAATGATAGGAACGGGCTAACGCCCTGATATCGGGAAAAGGTAATCAGCCGACCAGGCCGCGACCGGACTTACGCCGCAGGCGACTGAAGGTTTCCGGGGTCATGCCAAGCATGGAGGCCAGGTATTGCAGGGGTACCTGGTTGAACAGCTCCGGGTTGTGCTGAAACAATTGCCGGTAACGCTCCTCGGCACTCAGGGACAGGTGCTGGAGGATACGCTGCTCCAGTACCGCAAAGCACCGGGCGATGAACATCTTTTCCAGTTCCGGCCAACGCGGAATCCGCTCCCGGATTCCCTGATAGTCTGCCTGGTCAATCACATGCAATTCGCAATCCGTCAGGGCCTGAATGGTCCAGCGCGCAGGCTCCCGGAACAGGAAACTTGCCAGGTCGACCACAAAATAGCCCGGCATGGAAATCCACTTGGTCACCTCGCGCTCGCCGAGCTGAACAAATTCACGGATAAACCCATGTTGCACAAAGCCGAGCCGGTTAGACAGCCCCCCGGTGCGCAAAAAATAATCGCCCCGTTTCATGTCCAGGGGCCGGAACAGGGAACTGATCCCCTCCAGTTCCTCCCGGCTGACTCCAAAATAGGACTGTATGTATTTTTCCAGTTCGGTCATTGGCTCCGGTATGAAGAAACCCGGCCTGCCCGGTAACCGGGCGCCGTCACAAGGTACAGCGGGCCTGCCTGGAAACCAATCCCGGCTTGTTTAACCTGATGCCGTTAGGGCCTGGCGTTTTTTTGAACAGGAATTTTTCCGGGCATACCCGCCACACGCCGTATATTGGTGTTCCGGCGGGGGCCCTTGCATCCATTCAGCTGCAAGGCTGCCAGTGAAGCCAGGGCCCCTGCCCGATACCCCCCATACCATGATTCATCCGCAGCTCACCTTGCCCCGCCAGCTGGACAACCGGTATGCAGGCCGCCGGATCAGTCTCTATCTGTTTTACCCGATAGCGGCCATGACCATAACGCGCAGCCTGATTCATATGTTTGCGCCGGATGGCGGAGCCCAACGCATTGCCACCATTCCCCTGGACCACTATTCCCCGCAGGCGGCCGCCACCATCATTTTCCTTTTCGCACTGCGGGGGCTTTCCCAGGGCATCCTCAGTCTGCTGTACCTCCTGGCGCTCTGGTTTTACCGCAGCCTGGTACCTCTGCTATACCTATTACTCGTCCTGGAATACGGCCTCCGTATCCTGGCGGGACACCTCCATCCGATCCATACCGCCGGCACGGCCCCGGGAGAAGTGCTGAACTATATCATGGTGCCGCTGGCCCTCGTCCTGTACCTGCTATCCATCGATCTACCGGCCCGCGGACGGGCCGGCGACACGACAAAAAATAACCCTCACCCATAAAGGGACATGCTATGAGCTTTCTGCGAAATCACTGGTACGATCTCGGCGGACTCCTCGGTATTGGGGTCCTTGTATACCTGCTGCGGGCAGGCCGGTCCTTCACCCCCTATGAATACCTGATGTGGCTGAGCCTCGTGGCCCTTTTTTGCCACCAATTGGAGGAATACCGGGTGGTGGGGACCTTCCCGGGAATGGTAAACCGCGTAATGTATCAAAGCGGGCAACCCGACCGGTATCCCCTGAATGCACAAACCGCCCTGGTCATAAATGTGGTGGTTGGCTGGCTTTTTTATTTCCTCGCGGCCGTCCTGGGCGAACGGGCTGTTTGGCTGGGTATCGCGTCCATGCTGGTCTCGCTGGGTAATACCATCGCCCATACCCTTGTATTTAACCTCAAGGGAAAGACTTTGTATAATGCGGGGTTGGCAACCTGCTGGCTGCTTTTTGTTCCCTGCATCAGCTGGTTCCTGTATCTGCTGGCCGGCCACCCGCTGGCCCGACCGCTGGATTATCTGCTGGGCATTCCCGTGGGACTGGCCCTGAACTATGTTGGCATCATCAAACTGATCGACTGGATGAAGGACCCGCAGACCGCCTTCCCCTTTCCGCCGCGAAATCTGCTGGCGGGGGACCGCCCGCTTCCCTGACCGAATTACCCCGAGTCCCGGCTTAAAAGACGTCCATGCATTCACCCCGGTAAAATCCTAATAGGGATGCCTGCCGCATCATCTCCTCCGGGAAGGTAATCACAGAACAGGCCAAACCGGGATTCCCTAGCCTGACCGCCGGCCCAGTTCCCGCTCCAGGAATTGCTGCCAGGTAATGTGCCCGACCCGGTGCTCCGGGCACAGGTTGACCCCGGACCGGAACAGATCATTACGCGGGTTGCTTTCGTGGGTCCAGGCCAGGCTGGCCTCCCCCTGGTAAGCCAGGTAATCCTGCGCCATCGCTTCGAGCGTCAGTATGTCCGGGCCTCCCATATCCGGCAGTAACCCGGCGGGTTCCCCGCAGGCCAGGTCCACGAGCCGGCCTGCCACTTCCCCGGTATCTATGGACTGAAACCGCAACCCGGCCGGGACCCGGATCTCGGTTCCCACGCGGGGAAAATTATCCAGGAGGTAGCGGATGAATCCATGAAACTGGGTGGTACGCAGGATAGAATAGGGAAAGCCGCTGGCCCGGATCAGTGATTCAACGCCTGCCTTGGCCTGGTAATAGGGGAACGGGCTTCGGTCCACCCCCACGATGGAGATATACACCAGGTGAACTGGCGGATGCCCAAAGGTCCGAAGGGCCTCCAGGAGAAGGCGGGTGCCCGCCAGGTCGATGGCGGCCGGGTCGGCCGAATTGCTGGCGCAGTGTATCACCATCCGGGCCGAGCGGGCCGCCTGGTCCAGCCCCTCCCCGGTGACCAGGTTGCCCCGGACCAGTTGCACGCCCGCGGGCAAAGTCACCTGGTCCCGGGAAGACAGGGCGATAATCTGCGACAGCCCCCTGCGGAGCAGTTCCTGGACCACCAGCCGCCCCAGCTGGCCGGTGGCTCCGGTAACGAGCATTCTTTCCATTGGCCAAAGGTAAGCCGGGTAGGCCGGCGCCCGAAATGCCCCGGGCAGGTCCCGGCCCTGGGCTGCCTACCGGGCAGGCGTTTTCGCGGGCCTTCCCGGTTTGAACGGATCCGGCATGGTTAAAAGCGGGGATCCGTTTGTCTTAATACCAAACCGAGCAGAATAAGTAACTTACTGTTATGGACGAGTTCCGGATACCAGAGAACAACCCGGACCTGGAACGGGCCTACCGCACAGCCTGGCTGATCGCAGGCTATATCCGGGGCACACTCACGCCGGCCGAACACGACGAACTGGACGAGTGGGTGGCCGCCAGCGACGCGAACATGCAACTGTTCGAGCGCCTGACTGAGGAAGAACAGGTCCGCCAGACCCTGCAGTGGCTGAGTGCCCTGGAGACGGAACGGCGCCTGCGGCAGATCCGGTCCCAATTACCGTTCCGGGAACCGGCTGCCCGTCCTGCATCCGCCACATTCTTAAAAAAATTTAAACCGTGGGCGATTGCTGCCAGTGTAATTTTAATTGGCGCTTTGGCTATTTTTTACGGAAACAGATCCCAGCAGGAGGCCAGGGAATCTCCCGGCATGGTCAAAGCGGTGGATGTTCCGCCTGGCGGCCCCATGGCCACCCTCACGCTCTCTGACGGACATACACGGCAACTTTCACGGACCGACAGCGGCCAATTCGAGGCCGAAGCCGGAACCCGCATTCAGCTCTCGGCAGGCGGGAAGCTGAGGTATGATGCCGTAACCCTTTCCGACAGCCAGTACCATTTCAATGTCCTGACCACGCCGGCCGGAGGAGAATACCGGCTGCAGCTGAGCGATGGCACACGCATCTGGCTGAATGCAGCCAGCCTGGTGCGTTACCCCACACGCTTCCCGGCAGCCGAACGCCTGGTGGAACTGCGTGGTGAGGCCTACTTCGAGGTGGCCCACAACCCGCGCTCGCCCTTCCGGGTCCTGCTTCCCGGCGGGGACACGGTAACCGTCCTGGGAACCCGTTTCAACATCCAGGCCTACCCGGAGGAACCGGCCGTCACCACCACCCTGCTGGAAGGATCGGTGCGCGCCACGGGACGGGGCCACCGTCAGCTGCTGCGACCCGGCGAACAGCTCGCGATCCGGGCCGCCACCGGGGCCTGGGAGCTGACTGGGGATGCAGACACCTCCGCGGTGGTGGCGTGGAAAAACGGATTCTTTGAATTCCATGACCGGCCCATCACGGAGATCATGCGTCAGCTCACCCGCTGGTATGATGTGGACGTGGAATACCAGGGCGATATGAAGGGATTGGACTTCACGGCGATCGTATCCCGGACCGAACCGATCTCGGGGGTGCTGCGCAAACTGGAGGCAACCGGTGCGCTCCGCACGCGGGTAGAAGGACGAAAAATTACCGTATCCAGATAACGATCCGGGTTTAACCAAAAATCCGCCCCGGCTGCCACCGGGACGGAGGGATGAATGGGTTAACCCAGATTTAATCATCGAGTGACTCAACCTGATTCTTTAACCCAGACAAACCGAAGTTATGCAAAAACTTCCAGCCACCCCCTGGCCTAAGCAACCCGGGGCACGGAACCAAACCTTACGACGTATGAAAATCCTAACTGCCCTGCTGCTGGCGGCCTGCCTGACGGCCGCGGCCGCCGGCCACTCCCAGACCATCACCCTGCACCTGCACCAGGCTTCGCTCCAGAAGGTGTTCCGGGAAATCCGAAAACAGACCGGGTATCTGTTTCTCTACCACACCGAGTCTATCGGTCAGGCCTCCCCGGTAGACCTGGATGTGACGGGTGCCGGCCTGCGCGAGGTGCTGGACCGCTGCTTCCGGGACCAACCCCTTACCTGGGAACTCATGGACCGGACCATCATCGTAAGGCCCCGTGAAAACCAGCCGGCCACCGCCGGGGTAACCGGCCGGGACATCGACCTGAAAGGAAGGGTGGAAAATGAAGCCGGAGAGCCACTCGAAGGGATCACCGTGGGGATCAGGGGTTCGACCCGGGGTACGTCCACCAACCGGGAGGGGGAGTTCCATCTCGAAGGGGTAAATGAACAGGCCACCCTGGTTCTGACGGGCACCAACATCGAAACCCTGGAAGTGAAGGTCGCCGGCAGGAGCCAGCTACGCATCACGGTAAGGACCCGCATAAGCCGGCTGGATGAAGTGCAGGTGATCGGGTACGGCTCCGTAAAACGCCGGTATTCGACCGGCAGCGTCTCCACCCTTTCGGCCGACAAGATCGGCCGCCAGCCGGTCACCAACCCGCTGGCTGTCCTGCAGGGACAGGTGCCGGGCGTTTATATACAGACGCAGAATGGCATGCCGGGGGGTAATTTTAAGGTGGAGATCCGGGGCCGGGGTTCCATTGCCGCCGGCACCAGCCCCCTGTTTATCGTAGACGGGGTGCCGTATGAATCAACCCCGCTGAACAACCTGCTCAGCGACTTTACGCCCATCAGCGGCTATATCAGCCCGCTCAATGGCATCAACCCGGCCGATATCGAAAGCATCAGCGTCCTGAAGGATGCCGACGCCACCGCCATCTACGGCTCAAGGGGCGCCAATGGCGTGGTGCTGATCACCACCAAAAAAGGCAAAGCCGGCGCTTCCCGCATCGAACTGGGGCTGCGTCAGGGATTTTCCCAGCTTTCCTCCAGCCCGGACCTGCTCGGCCTGCGGGATTACCTGACCCTGCGCCGGGAAGCGTTTGCCCATGACGGGGTACAACCCAACGCGGCCAATGCCCCCGACCTGGTATTATGGGATACGACCCATGGTACCAACTGGGTAAAATACCTGCTGGGGAACCGTTCTCCGCTGACCCAGGCCAGCGGCAGCATCTCGGGCGGCAATGCCCAGCTGAATTTCCTGTTCAGCACACATTTCCGCCATGAAGGCATCCTGCTGCCGGGCCAATTTTATTACGAACAGGCTGGCGGGTTGCTAAACCTCAATCACGAATCCGCCAACCACCGGTTCCGCCTGGCTGTCTCAACCCAATACAACACCGACAAGGACAAATCCATCATTCCCTCCACCCTCTCAGTCTTTACCCTGCCGCCCAACTACCCGCTCTATGACGACCAGGGCAAACTGAACTGGACAGGCACTTACGATAACCCCCTGGGGCTGCTCAGGCAGCGGGCCCGGTCCAACTCAGGCAGCTGGGTGGCCAATACCACCCTGAACTACCTGTTTCCCCGTAAGGTCAGCCTCCAGCTCAGCGCGGGATACACGCGCGTGGACCTCGACCAGGTCATGATCCAGCCCCTGTCGGCCCAGAACCCGTTGCTGGCCTTTGAAGGATCCTCCTCATTCGGCCATATGATTTCCCAGTCCCTCATTGCGGAGCCCCAGCTGCAGCTGGAACGCCGCCTGGGCCAGGGAACCCTCAGCATCCTGGCAGGTGCCTCCTACCAGCAGAGCCGGCGGTCCCAGTACCTGCTCCACGGCACCAACTACAGCAATGAAGACCTGATGGGAAGCATTGCCGGGGCCGGGACGATCGCCTATGCCTCCACGAGTTCCCAGGAATACCGGTACGGGGCCGTGTTTGCCCGGATCAATTACCACCTGCAGAAGAAATACCTGATCAACGCCAGCCTGCGCCGGGATGGCTCCTCCCGGTTCGGCCCGGGCCGGGAGTTCGGCAATTTCGGGGCGGTGGGAGCCGCCTGGCTCTTCGGGGAAGAAAAAGGTGTGCGCAAGTCCCTTCCCTGGCTCTCCTTTGGCAAGCTGAAGGCTTCCTACGGGCTGACGGGCAATGACCAGATTGCGGACTACCAGTACCTCAGCACCTATGGAGCAGGCAGCCCCTACGACGGTGGCAGCACCCTGCAGCCTGAGCGGTTGGCCAATAGCCGGTACAGCTGGGAAACCACCCGCAAGCTGGAGGCCGGCATGGAGCTGGGGTTTTTCCGCGACCGGCTGCTGGGAACCTTCACCTGGTTTTACAACCGGAGCGGCAACCAGCTGGTGAGTTATCCCGTGCCTTACCTGACGGGATTTTCCAGCTACCAGGCTAACCTGCCGGCCCTGGTGCAGAACGAAGGCTGGGAACTGGACCTGCAAGCCACCCTGCTGCGGGCAGGCACGTTTCAGTGGACCACTTCACTGAACCTGACGATCCCCCGAAACCGCCTGGTCCGATATCCCGGCCTGGCCTCCTCCCCCTATGCCAACCTGCTGGTGGAAGGCCAGGACCTGAGCGTGGTCAAGGGACTGCATTTCCTGGGGATTGATCCCCAGACCGGGGTCGCCGAATTCCAGGATAGGAACGGCGACGGCAGGATTGACCGCATCCATGACCTGGCCGTCATCGGGCGAACCAGCCCGTACTACTATGGCGGGTTCACGAATGAACTCCGGTGGAAAGGATTTTCATGCAACCTGTTCCTGCAATTTTCCAAGCAGTTCAGCAAAGGCGCCTCCATCCTGCCGGGCTACCGCCTGAACCAGTTTTCCGTGGTGATGGACCGCTGGCAGCAGCCCGGGGACCAGACCGATATCCCCCGGGCCATGGCCAATCCCTCGCCGGACTTCACACGAAGCACCTACCTGCAGCTAGCTGACCGGTTCTTTTACAATACGGCTTACCTGCGCCTGAAGAATCTGACCCTGGGCTACCAGCTGCCGGAAGCGGCGCTGGCCCGCCTTAAAATGAAAGGGTGCTACCTGGGCCTGAACGCCCAGAACCTGCTTACGGTAAAAAAGCGGGCGAGCCTGTATGATCCCGAAACCCAGCTCGGAGGCATAGCCCCCTTCCGGACCCTGCTGGCTGAGATCCGTGTAACCCTGTAGGACGGGGTTGCCTGATTGACCAAAATTGAATTACCCAATCCTTCAAACCAATCATATGCTTTTGCTTCGAAAATACCTGCTGGTTTCCTTATTGCTGGCCTGCGGCATACCCCAGCTTGCCTGCCGGCGGATGGTCACGGCGGGGGCCCCTGCCGACCAGCTCACCCCGGAAAAAGTATACAGCACCGCGTCCGGCGCGACGGCCGTCCTGGGCAATATATACGCCCAGTTCGAGGTCGGTGCCTCCGTTGCTGCCAATCTCAACCCGCTGAGCAGTTACGCCGACGAGACCCTATCCAGTGCCGGCGACCTGTATACCACCGAGTTCAACAGCAGCCAGCTCACCCCGGCCAACAGCTATAATCTCGATATCTGGCGCGGGCTATACGGTGTCGTCTACCAGTGCAATGCCTTCCTGGAGGGACTCCGGCAGCTTCCGGCGGATCAGGCCGCGGACCTGGGCCAGCTCACCGGGGAAGGACTGTTTCTCCGTGGCCTGGCGTATTACTACCTGGTCAGCCTGTATGGCGATGTCCCGCTGCTGCTTTCCACGGATGCGGCCCGGAACAGCCAGGCGGCCCGCACACCGGCTGCCGAGGTGATGACCCGGACCCGGCAGGACCTGGAAGAGGCCATTACCCTGCTTTCCTCCACCTATCCCGGCGCTGAAAAAACCCGGGCCAACAAGCTGGCAGCGCAGGCCCTGCTGGCCCGCGTAAGCCTGGACCAGGGCGACTGGGCCCGGGCGGAAGAGCTGGCCTCCCAGGTCATCCAGTCAGGCAACTATGCCCTGGAGCCCAACATGGACCAGGTGTACCGCGCGGGCAGCCCGGAGACGATTCTCGCAGCCTGGAACCCCTTCGGATATGTGCTGTCGGGAGCCATCTATATTACCGACAGCGGGGTGCCTCCCTATTACCTAACGGATGACCTGTACCAGTCCTTTGAACCGGCTGACCAGCGCCGGTCCCGCTGGGTAGGTACCAGCACGGACGGCGGCGGCACGTATTATTTTCCGTACAAGTACAAGAACAGGGACCAGGGCGGAAACCCGGAATACCTGTGCATCCTGGGCCTGGCCGAACAGTACCTGATCCGCGCGGAGTCCCTTGCCCGCCAGGAGCAGGTTGACGAGGCGCTGGATGACCTCAATGCCGTGCGCCAGCGCGCCGGACTCAGCCCGGTCCAGGGCCCCGTCAGCCAGGACAGCTGCCTGGCCCTGATACTGGAGGAGCGCCGGCATGAATGGGTGGGTGAATGGGCCCACCGGTTTATCGACCTGAAACGGCTGGGTCTCCTGGACAGCGTGCTGGGACCCCAGAAACCCTACTGGAAGTCGTCGGGCCGCAACCTGCCCATCCCGCTGGATGAACTGAACCGGGATCCCAACCTGACACAAAACGAAGGTTATTAATCAAAATAGCGGAACCATGAAGAACAGCATCCCTCTGGCTGACCCGCCGCGGCCGGCACGGCAAAAGCCGGCCCGGCGCCTATTCACGGGCCGGTTCCTCATCCTGCTCCCGGCCCTGACCCTGGCCCTGCACGCCTGCGGACAGCCGGCCCTGAACCCGGAACCGCCCGGCCGGCGCCTGCAAATCGGGGATACCGTCCCCGCCTTTACGCTGCAGGTCCTGCGCAATCCGGCCGGTGCAGCATGGCGCCGCGACGACCTGGCCGGCCGCCTGCTGATCCTGGATTTCTGGAACACCCATTGCCTGAGCTGTATCGAGGCGATTCCGCGTCTGGAGCGATTACAGCAGCAATTTGGCGATTCGATCCGGGTGGTGATGGTCACCCGGGATGCCCCGGACGAGGTAGCCCGCCTGGTGCAGCGGATCGGCCTGCTGCGTCAATCCACGCTACCCCTGGTCGCCGGGGACACCCTGCTGTCTGCCTGGTTCCCGTTCACCACCTTTCCCTCCCATGTCTGGATCAGTCCCCGCGGCGTGGTGCTTGCCATTACGGAAGCCGACAATACCCATGAAGCCAGCATCCGCCGGTATTTCCGGACAGGGGAAGCATCACTCAGCCTGAAGCAGGAAGACCCCGCCTTTGAATACGGCGCTTCCCTGTTGCAGGAGGGCCACGGCCGCCAGCTCAAATACCTGCGGTTGTATTCCTATTTTATGAAAGGGGTGGAAGGGGTAAACGGGCAGGGCGACCTGGGCTTTGAAAAAGATCCCCGCAGCGGCCGGGTCCGGCGGATCTATATCACCGGAATGCCTATCCAGTTTCTGATCCAGATCGCCTATGCCCAAAATGATCCGGCACGCGATTTCCTGTTTGATCCCAAGCGCAATGTCCTGGAGGTAAGCGACCCCGACCGGTTCCGGTACCCGGCTGACCGCTCCCGGCTGGCTGCCTGGCGAGACCGGAACATTTACAGCTACGAGGCCTGTAACCGGGACACCTGCCCGGTGGACCTGTTCCGCCGGATGCGGCAGGACCTCCTCGATTATTTCGGGCTGCAGGCCAGTATCCGGTTACGCCAGACCGTTTGCCTGCTCCTGTGCCCGGACAGCCTTTGCACCCCGCAGCCTGGGGCGGTACCGGCAGGACCCCACCGCACCATGAACCTGACCCGGTTTCTCAACATGGCTAACGCCCTGGCTCCCCTGCCGGTGGTAACCAACCTGCCGGCCGGCGTGGCAGCTACGGTAGTGGATGATCCGGCAACCGGCAACGGGGACCTGTTTGGCTCGGTGCAGGCCAGCGGCTGGAAACTGGTCCCGGTCCGGCGCGACCTGCCGATGCTGGTGATCAGCGACCGCCGCGTGGAGGGCACCACGCCGGATCCAACCGGTCAGTCTTACCAGGCCAGGGTCCCTTGAAGCGGAAGGCAAAATCCAACACCGGGATAAAAAACTACCGGGAGTCATCCCGGTAGTCTGCTGGGCCGGCTGCCCTGAACCCCGCGCAGGGCCTGCCTGCCAAAGCCTAGTTTTTGTGGAGGTCCGCGGAGATGACACGGGTGACAAAATCATCCAGATAGGCTTCTGCACACAGCTGGGTTCCCTTGTCACAGCCGTAATGGGCAATAGCCTGGTCCCGCGTTTTGTCCAGCAACTGGTCGGTACCATCCGGTCGCTGCCAGTTATAGGTGGTCAGCTGCGAAGGCGCCCACGTGAACGCACTGGCCGCAAGGGCCAGGGCAACGGCGAAAATCGCCGGGAGATTTTTTTTCATAAAACAGGTTTTGCGTGATCAATTGTGCCTACTTTTTTCTACAGGTGTTCGGCTGACTGCCTGTCAATTGCAATAGAACCGGGAATCTGGGC
>DASZRL010000016.1:0-28013 GCA_035549175.1 Chitinophagaceae bacterium
GTCATTCATTTCCAGCAGTTCGAGTCCTTTCACCGAAGCCAGCAGCCTGCGCGGTTCCTGCTTGATGCGGCATTCCCGCAGGCCGGCGCAGGAATCATGGTAGGTAGCCTTCCCCGGCAGCACCGCCCCGGTATCTTCCACCTTCAGGACATTGACCAGAAAGTCGGAGAACTCGTAGATCCGGCGGCCCAGGTCCCTGACTTCATTGTGCAGGGAGGAATTATCGAACAGTTTGCCGTAGTAATTGCGGACGAAACCCACGCAGCTGGCGCTGGGGGCGACCACCAGGTCCTCACCCCGGAAATCCTGTACGAATTTGGAGCAGACTTCCTTGGCTTCGCTCCAGAACCCGGCATTGAAGGCCGGCTGGCCGCAACAGGTCTGGTTGGTATTGTAGCTGACGGTACATCCGGCCCGCTCGAGCACCTTGATCATGTTGAAGGCGGTTTCGGGGAAGACCTGGTCGACAAAGCAAGGTATAAACAGCTGGATATTCATACGCGACTTCAGCCTGGGTCCGCCTCAGGCAATTGATTGTTTAAAGGATATCATTTTCAGGGCGGTCAGGGCCGCTTCCTCCCCCTTGTGCCCGTGGCGGCCGCCGATGCGGTCACGGGCCTGCTCGAGGTTATCGACGGTCAGTACGCCGAAGATGGTGGGTACGGGAAGCTGCAGGTTCAACTGTACCACGCCGTCCGTCACGGCCCGGCAAACGTACTCAAAATGCGGTGTTCCCCCCCGGATGACGCAGCCCAGGGCCACAAAGGCATCCACCCGGCGGCCCAGCCGGGCTGCCTGGTCGTAATAGGCCTTAATGGCATAGGGAATTTCAAAGGCGCCCGGGACCACCAGGGTGGTAACCTGGCCGACCTGGCGGGCAGCCAGCTCACGGCGGCAGCCGCGTTCCAGCTCATCGGTGATCCCGGCGTTCCATTCCGTTTTAATCAAAACGATACAGGCATCCTTCGCGTGCAGGATGCCTGTATCCATCTGGTGGAGCGTACTTTGGGTTACGTCAGCCATGAATTATTCCGATTTGTAAACACCCAGCTGGGCGAGGTACTTGTCTGCCTCGAAACCTTTTTCCGTATTAGGATATTTCTCCTTTAATTCCTGGTACAGGCCGATCGCCTGCTTGGAATCCTTCATCACCTTGTCGGCAAAGTAGGCTGCCAGGAACAGGTATTCCGGGGAGTTCACGTCGTCCTTTTCAAAGTAGTGCGCCGCTTTCTTATAATTATCCAGGGCATCGGCGTTTTTCCCCTGGTCGGCATAGGCATCCGCCAGCAGCTTGTAGGCCCGTGCCTGCAGCAGTCGGGAACCGGTGCTGAACTCCTTGAGGTATTTTACCGCATTGGCATTATCCCCCAGTTTCAGGTAACAGTCGCCGGCATAAAAGCGGGCCAGGTTGCCCTTGGAGGTGCTTCCATATTTGCTGATCACCTTCAGGAATCCGGCGTTGAGGCCGTCGCCGTTCAGGGCCTGCTTGATGGAATCCATACGGTAATAATCCTCGGCCTTGTACATATATTCCGCAGCCTTTTCCTCCTGGGGCTGCAGGTACAGGTACTTATAGGCCAGATAACCGCCTCCCAGCACGATGATCAGTCCGCATACGATCATGATCGGCTTGTTGAACCGGGTCCAGAAGTCCCTGGCTTTGGCAATCACCAGCTCGTTCGGATCCAGGTCAGGCTGGGCGTGTTTCTTTTCAGACATAACTTCAAGTTCTGTTTTCAGTGATTGTTTTAAGTCGTTGATAATCTTAATCTACGATAAACGGATACTGCTCGTCGATATAGATATCCTTGAGTACTTCGCTGTCATCCGGCCACGGGCTTTCCTCGGCGAACTTAACGGCTTCGGCCACTGCCTGCTCCACGCGGTCATTGATCGCCTTGATTTCTTCCTCCTTGGCAAATTTATTGGCCCGGATGGTCTTCAGGAGCTGTTCGATCGGATCCTTTTCCTTGTACTCTTCCACTTCCTCCTTGGTACGGTATTTCTGGGGATCACTGATGGAGTGCCCCTTGTACCGGTAGGTTTTCATTTCAAGCAGGGTGGGTCCGCCCTTCTCCCGTGCCCGCTTAACGGCGCGGCTGACGGCCTCATGGACCGCTTCGGCGCTCATGCCATCCACCGCATCCCCCGGCATTTCATAGGCGTCCGCCAGTTTATAGATATCGATCACGTTAGAAGTACGCTCCACGGAGGTACCCATGGCGTAATTGTTGTTCTCGCAGATGAAGATGACCGGAAGTTTCCACAGCATGGCCAGGTTGAAGGTTTCATGCAGCAGACCCTGGCGGGCAGCCCCGTCGCCGAAAAAGCAAAGGACCACGTTATCGGTGCCCCGGTATTGTTCCGCGAAGGCGAGTCCGGCCCCGGTGCCAATCTGGGCACCCACGATACCGTGGCCCCCGAAGAAGTTGACGTCCTTGCCGAAAAAGTGCATGCTTCCGCCCTTCCCCTTGGCGCACCCGGTGGCCTTGCCGTACAGTTCAGCCATACAGCTGTTCAGGGATACGCCCTTGGCGATGGCCAGGCCATGGTCCCGGTAGCCGGTAATGAAGGAATCCTCGGGTTTTGTCGCGGTCATGCAACCCGCTGCAATCGCTTCCTGGCCGACATAGGCGTGGAAGAAACCACGGATCTTCCCTTCCATTTTATACTTTTCTTCCGCCATCAGTTCGAACTGGCGGATCAACTGCATGAGTTCGTACCAGTACTGGTAGGTTTCTTTGGAAAATTTTGCTGCCACCGGCGTAAAATTTGAGGTGGCAAAAATAAGGGAAAGCTGGCAATTTGCTCCGATCCGTTTGCCCCCGCCGCCCGGCCGTAAAATCCGGGGGCGGGTGTCCCGGCACGCCATTTAAAGTTGAAAAACTTGCCCATCCCCGCTAACTTGCAACCCGCCATGCTCCGCCTGCACACGATATCGCTGTACCAGTTCAAAAACTATCACCAGCGCCAGTTTTCCTTTGCCGGGCGCATCACCGGTATCCTGGGACGCAATGGCGTGGGCAAGACCAACCTGCTCGACGCCATCCATTACCTGTGTTTCACCCGGAGCTATTTCACCCGCCTGGAGACCCTCAATGTCGAGTACGGCTGCCAGGGTTTCCGCCTGCTGGGCCGGTTTTCGCTCGGGGGGCGGGAGGAGGAGGTGGTCTGCATTCTGCGGGAAACCGGCAAAAAGGAATTCCAGCTGAACGGAGAACCCTACCAGCGGTTTTCCCAGCATATCGGTAAATACCCCTGCGTGATGATTGCGCCCGACGATATCCGCGTGATCACCGAAGGCAGCGACGAACGCCGCCGCTGGATGGACACCCTGCTCAGCCAGCTGGACCCGGATTACCTGCAGCACCTGATTGCCTATAACCGGATTCTGCTGCAGCGCAATACCCTGCTCAAGCGGTTTGCCGAAACCGGCCACCGGGACCTGTCCCTGCTGGACGTACTGGACGGCCAGCTGGTACCGCCCGGCCAGGCCCTGTACAAGCGCCGCCGTGACTTCCTGGCCGCCCTGCTGCCGGAGGTAGCGGCGCTGTACCGCGACATTGCCGGCCAGCCGGAGCCGGTCACCCTGCAGTACGAAAGTGACCTGCAATCCGGTGATTTTGGCGGCCTGCTGGAAGCCAGCCGGCCACGCGATCTGATCAGCCAGCGGACCTGCACGGGCGTGCATCGCGACGAACTGGTGTTCACCCTCGGTGAAAATACGTTCCGGCAGGTAGCCTCCCAGGGCCAGCGCAAAAGCCTGCTGTTTGCCCTGAAACTGGCTGAACTCGGGCAGCTGAAGCGGGAAAAGGGCTTCGCCCCCATCCTTCTGCTGGACGATGTGTTTGAAAAACTCGATGAACAGCGCATCGCCAGCCTCCTGCAGAAAGTGGTCCGGGAAAATGACGGGCCGGTATTCATCACCGACACCCATGAACTGCGGCTCCGCCAGCACCTCGAACCCCTGGGTGAGCCCTTTGAACTGATCGAACTGTAAAAACGCGCGGCCCAACCACCCAAACCCGTTAATTTTGTCCCATGGGTGAATATTCCCTTCAAGACGCCATTCGCCAGTTCCTGGATAAAAGCCAGCTCAAAGGATCCCTGCAGGCCCTGCAGATCGAAGAAATCTGGGAGAGCGTAATGGGTAAAACGGTGGCCCGGTATACCGACCGGATCCAGCTATTCGGAAGCCGTCTCGTGATCACCACCCAGGTGGCCCCGCTCAAATCCGAACTGATCTACCAGCGGGAAAAAATACGCCAGCGGGTCAACGAGGCACTTGGAGAACAGGTAGTGCGGGAAGTGATCGTGCAGTAGCTGCGGACTCCGGTTCGGCGGGACCTTAATCCAGGACTTCCCCCCCGCTGTAGGCCAGTTCATGAACCAGGTCATCACTGGTTACTACCCCCCGGAAATTCAGGCCCTCAAAAACGGGTATATAGCGAGCCCGGTGTCGCTGCATGAGCTGCATACAGCCTCCCAGGCTGTCGGATGTCGATGCGTGCGGCAGCCGGTTATTCATTACATCGCGGACCAGGGTCTGCTCCAGGGGCCTGGCTGCCACCATTACCTGCGAGGTGATATCATGGTCACTGATCACACCCAGGAACCGGTCGGCCTCATCCGTCACCACCAGGTAGTCGACGTTTTCGCAGTTCATCTGGCAGAGTGCGTCGCGAACGGTGGATGATCCGCTAATAGTGTGAAAGTTTGGCTGCTTCCGCAGCAGAATGTTCACAAGCTTTTCCATACAATAGGTTTTTACGCCCCGGGGGACGCATGATGGCAGTCAGGCTTTGGTGCTCGGGCAGTTCCGGTCAAAAGCTGCATCTGGTACAGATAAGGCTTGCTTGCTATGCCAATTTACGATTTCCCGGATGCATTCGGACGCCAGCCGCGAAAATGTGCAGAATTATTTTTCCTTCACACCGAGCAGAATCATACCGGATTATGAGATGGCTCAGTGACCAGGTTGCCCGGGACTTCGATCTTTGGAAAAAACATTCCTGTATGCCGTATACTGCCGTTTCCCATATCGGGCATGAACACCAAGACTGGCTCAGGGCGCTGAGCTTTTACAAGGACGAACTTGCCATACTCGACCGCCGCCTGCGGGAAGTCGCCATCAAAAATACCCAGTCCGAAGCCGCCCAGGGCGTGGAACATTTTCAAAATCAGTTCCTGATCCAGCGAAATAATATTGATGAGCTCAGCCACCGCATCCGCGAGCACTATGACAAGATCACCAGTGAGGCCAAAATCACGGCCGGACACGTGGAAAAGGAATTGGTCCGGGAACACCAGGCCCTGCGGGACGATTACACGGGACTGGAACGGTTGTTGCAGGAATTGCGACATGATTTCAACCGGTTCCTTTCCAAATGGCTCTGAGGTATTTGCCAGCAGCCGGAAATGCGTAATTTAACCGAACCTCCCCGGCCTGAACCGGGCAGGCCACCCGCATGATTCAGCGCATCATTCCCCTGGTTATCTGGCTGACCGGAGTCCTTACGGTATCCCGGGCCCAGCACCCGGTGGAGCCTACAAACGGCCTTACCATCACCGGGGCCGTGAAGCAGGAACTTCACTTTTCTCTGAACGACCTGGCCCGCCTGCCTGCTACGCCCTGCCCGACCTGCCCGTCACGGACCACCGG
Organism: Chitinophagaceae bacterium; assembly: GCA_035549175.1. Lineage (GTDB taxonomy): Bacteria > Bacteroidota > Bacteroidia > Chitinophagales > Chitinophagaceae > DASTSN01. The sequence goes on from DASZRL010000016.1 coordinate 5,663, forward strand.
GGTGTGCTGAAGGGCACGGCCACCCGCATGACCGGCGTGCCTCTGCCCGTGGTCCTGTCCCGCCTGCAGATAGCCTGCGATTCCCCCAAGGCCCTCAGCCGCTTTTATTTTGTATTTGTAGCCTCGGATGGCTACCGGGTGGTGTATTCCTGGAATGAACTTTTCAATTCGCCCACCGGTGAGCACACGTACCTGGTCCTGGAAAAGGAGGGGCATCCCCTTACGGACATGCCGGACCGGATCCTGGTTTTTACCCAGACCGACCTCCATACCGGTCGCCGTTACCTCAAGGGGCTGAGCCGCATAGAGGTCTGCCAGGCACGCTAACCCCTGACACACGCCCGGTTTTCCAAACCGGGTGATGACTGCAGCGAAAAAAATGGCCGGTGGCCGTCCCTTTCGGCCCGGTCCGTTTGTCATATACGGGACAGGATCATTTTTTCACCTGCCTTCGGCAGCTTAAACCATTCACAATGGATGAGTTCATGTTAATTTTCCGGCATATGGATGGCCACCAGGTGGCCTCCCCGGAGCAGATCCAGGTTTGGATGAAACAAACCATGGAATGGATTGAGGGGATTTCGGCCCAAAACAAGTTTATCGGGGGCAACGGCCTGCTCTTTGATGATGCCCGGGTGGTTCATCACGGCGGGAAAGCCACGAACGGCCCCTTCGGAGCCATCAAGGAGACGATCGGCGGCTACATCATGGTGCGCGCCGTCTCCATGGACGAGGCGGTGTCGTTTGCCCGGGGATGTCCGGTCCTACAGGGGGATGGCAATACGGTGGAAGTCAGAAAGATTGCCCGGCGGGACGGGATTCATTCGTAACCTAATAACCCGGGTTATGAACCAGCAGGACCTGCTTCCTCATTTCTTCCGCACCGAGTACCGAAACCTGGTGGCGGTACTGACCAGGCGATTCGGGACCCATCAGCTCCAGGCTGCCGAGGACCTGGCCAGCGAGGCCTTCGTGGCTGCCCTGGACACCTGGCCCTACCAGGGCATCCCGGACAATCCAACCGCCTGGCTTTATGCGGTGGCCCGAAACAAGGCCCGTAATTACCAGCTGCGGGCGCGCCATTTCTCCTCCCGGATCGCTCCGGACCTGATGCGCGTGGGCGAGACGGTGAGCCAACCTGAAGAAGACCTCGACCTGTCGGCCCCGTATATTGCCGACAGCCAGCTCTGCATGCTGTTCGCGGTCTGCCATCCCGCCCTTTCCAGCGATGCGCAGGTCGCGCTGGCCCTGCGCGTGCTTTGCGGATTCGGCCTGGAGGAAATAGCCAGCGCCTTCCTGGTCAGCCGGGAAACCGTGCACAAACGACTCACCCGTGCGAGGGAACGGCTGCGTGAGCAGCGGATACCGCTGGATTTACCCGGTCGGGGCGAACTGGCCGCCCGGCTGGAAACCGTACTTCAAACGATCTATCTCCTGTTCAGTGAAGGGTATTACTCCGAGTGCCGTGACGAAGTCCTGCGGGAGGACCTTTGCCTGGAGGCCATGCGCCTGGCCAGCCAGCTTACGGAGAATCCCCTGACAGACCAGCCGCCGGCCCGGGCCCTGCTCGCCCTGATGTGTTTTCACAGCTCCCGGTTCGCGGCGCGGCGTGATGCGCGGGGGGAACTCCTGCTGTACGGGGATCAGGATCCTTCCCGCTGGAACCGGGAGCTGATCAGCCGGGGCGTGGAACTGCTTCACCAGGCCAGCCGGGGAGACCGGCTTAGCACCTATCACGTGGAGGCGGCGATTGCCTACTGGCAGACGGTGCGGGAAGACACGGCTGAAAAATGGTGCTCCCTGCTGCAGTTATACGACCAGTTACTGGCCCTGCGATATTCCCCCGTCGCAGCCCTCAACCGGGCCTGGGTAGTTGCCCGGCTGCATGGTCCCGAAGCGGCACTCGCCGAGTTGGGTCCCCTGGAACCGGTCCTGGCGGAAAATCCCTATTACCATGCCCTGATGGGGGAACTGTATGGGGGGCTGGACAAGCAGGCTGCCCGCGACCATTTTGCCCGGGCCTATGCGCTTGCCCGGACCGGTCCTGACCGGGCCTGGATGCAGCGCCGGCTTGAACAGGAATATCCCGGACCCCCGCCGGCGCCGGGCAAGCGCAAGGCCTAGCCGTACAGGCTGCAGACGCCTTGGCGTCAGGGGCGCGCCGTAAGCCGCCGGATCAGTTCCGTTTCCCGGGCATCGTAGGCACTGCCGTCCTTTCGGAAAATATCATGAAACCACACGGCCGGCTCGGAACCGTCAGGTACCGGATGGTCCCAGGCGTAGATGGTGTTGCTTTTCCCGGCCACCAGCCCCCAGTTGATCGCACCGACCTGGTATTTCTTAAAAATGGGCAGGTGGGTCTGAAAGCGGCTTCCCCGGGGTCTTGCCATGTATTCACTGCAGATCAGCGGCCGCCCAAGCCTGAGCTTGGCCCTGATTTCGCGCTCCAGGCTGGCCGCATCATTATAATTGTGGAAAGTGATTACGTCAGAGTGGGCCAGCTGGAATTCGCTGATGGCTTTGTTTTCGTACCAGGTTGCACTGGTAAGCGGCTGAGAAGGCCTTACTGCCCAGGCCCAGGCAAACACCTTACGCAACAGCGGAAGGGAGGTTTCCCCATATCCGCTGTTGCCGGGTTCGTTGTACAGATCCCACATCAGGACACGATCGTCCCCGCGGAACCGGGAAAGGACGGCGGTAACGTATTGCTGCAGATAACCCCAGTGCGTACTGTCGTCATGTACGGCCCGGGACGGACTGCGCACCCAGCCGCTGTTATGCACCCCCGGGATGGGATCCGGCTGTCGCCCGGCACGGGGATCAGGGTTCCAGCAATCGTCAAACAGGGTGAACAGTATCCGGATGCCCTGGCGATGGGCGATGGCGAGGAACCGGTCCATCCGCTCCAGGAACCCTGCGGGATCCTGCTGCCAGGCCAGGTCATGCAGGTACACCCGCATCACATTCATGCCGATGCCGGCGGCCCACCCCAGTTCCCGGTTGATGGTCGTCGTGTCAAACGTGTCTGCCTGCCACATCTCCAGCTGGTTGATCGCCGTACTGGGCAGGAAATTCGCGCCTACCAGCCAGGGCTGCCGGGCATACCAGGCCCGTGCCTGGGCCTGGGTCCACCGGGATGCGGCGGCAGGTTGCTGAGCCGTGACCACGCCCGTCAGCCAGGCCCATACCAGCAGGCAGGCGATGCGCAACTGCCATCGCCTCAACGGTTGGATCGGTTCCATTTGTATTGAAGCATTTTGATGAAGTATCCTCCCACCACGCTGCGGGCCTGGAAACCAACCTGGCGCCCATCCGTAGTCTCATGCCAGTCGCTCAGCGGCACCCGCGTGTGCGTCTGCGTCGCATACCGGTACACCGGGGCAATCAGGGCCTGAAACTGAGCTGGAGTCGCAGCCAGGGTAGCAGTCCACAGGATCCAGTCACTCTTGGTATAGGTCCTGCGGCTGTCCAGGGGCAGGCCGAAAGGCTGCTGCCGGGTCAGGTAATACTGAACTTCCCGGTCATACACTTCCCGGGGAAACAGGTGCAGATCCAGCAGCCTATCCCAGACCAGGTTGTATTTCTGGCTCCAGGTTCCCTTGCGGTCAAACGTAAGCGAATAATGATCCCCGTCCCGCGCCAGTTCCTGCCACTTTTGGGCGTACCCAGAGGCAATGCCGCGGAACCGGAACGCGGTGGCGCGGTCCCCGAGGAGGTCGGCCATGCGGGCGTAGGCGGCGATACCGACAATCGCCTTCAGGGAAAGGTTGGCATTGCGGGCCAGGTGACCGGCAAAATCATCGGTACAAAGCTGGTTGGCCGGATCGAACCCGTCTTTTACCAGGAATTCCACCCAGCGCCCCAGGGTGGCCCAATGCTTCCTGGCAAACGCCGCGCTTCCCTGCGCCTGGCACAGGGCGGCTGAAAGGATAATCATGTTGCCGGCTTCCTCCACCGGCATGTCCTCCGGATAGGTCTGTCCGTTGGCCAGGGGATAGGTACCCAGGTCATGGGCGGGAAAGGTTTTGGTCCAGCGACCGCTTTCACTGTAATAAAACAGGGGGTCGATCATGCCCTGGAGCAGGGCCGGATTATACAGCAGGGTGAGCGGCGCCGAGGGATAGGTCACATCCACCGTCCAGATGGATCCGTTACTGAAATTTTCCTTCTGGGGGAATAACAGCTCTCCCTTCGGGCCACGCACCAACTTATGGGCGGCCAGCGACTGGCGGTATGCCAGCACACAGAGATCGGCATAGGTACGGCCTCCCGCCCGTGTGGCCTCGGTATACAATTGGCGATCGAATCCCGTGCACCGCGCACGAATGGAGGCCGCCTGCTTCCAGGAAGCCTGCAGCAACTGGTCCATCGAGGAAAAGTCCTTTTTCCACCAGGCCTGGCAGTTGGTCCCGAAATACTGGATGGCAAACAGGTCATCATACCCCAGCAGCACGGTACGTAACTGACCGGACGGCCCGACCCGGCCTAACGAAAAAACGGTATTGAGCACCAGGTCTTCCCCGCTCGCCCGGGGCGTTCCGGCTACCCGGCCGTATCGGGAGAACTCATCGATGGCGGCGGAGGGTCCGCTAATTCCCTGCGCGGCACCTGGCTGGCGGGCCGTGGCCACATAGGCATAGCCCCAATCGATGCGTACATCGTCCCCCCGGGTCTGCAGCACGGGCTGGTCACGCGTGCCTGCCCGCAGCAGGATCAGGGGCCCCGCACCGGCAGCACGGGCCTCTACGGTCTGCGAAGCCTTGTTCACACAAAGCCGCGAGGACACGCCGAAATACAATTCCACGTCGTGGGTAAGCTTGTCCTGCGAACGTACCCGGAACCGAAGAAATGAAACCGGCCGGGACAACAAATCCGGATCGGCAGCCAGCAGCGGCGACAGGAATTCCAGGTCGAGGAGTACGGGACCGCACCGGAACTGGTAGCTGGTGCGCGTCGCCGTTAGTTCCCGGCTCAGCTGGCTGGCGGCCACCAGGCCGGCAGGCCGGGGGCGGTTGGCCAGGCCGGCATCCAGCCAGCTCCACCCCTGCGTATTGATGGCATGCAGGGCCAGCAGGTTCCGGCCCTTCTTCAGTGCGGCTTTCAGGCTGTCCTCGAGGGCGTAGTCGCGTAGGTCGCTGGTATAGCAGGCCTGGCAGCCATACATTTTCACTCCGTTGAGGTACACCTCCGCATCTTCGTCGTGGCGGAGCTGGAGCACCAACTGGTCAACCGGGCCGCCGTCCCAGTCAAAATCCCGCCGGACCCAGATGGAAGGAGTTTTCCAGGGAGTGGCGGCATCGCCCTCCCATCCCTGGCCAAAGGGGCCCTGAGCCGAAGTCCAGCCCTGGTCAGGAAAGCCGGGGTTCATCCAGCCGGGACCCGGATCCGATTCGGTATACCGGCAGCTGTAGGGGTGACCACCGGCTCCGGAAGCCAGGATGGTGGAAAGCGGGTAGCGGGGTTGTCCCAGGAAATAATAGGGTATGCCGTCTACGCGCAGCATGCCCAGCAGGGGTTGTTCCCGGCCTGTCCAGTGGCGGGTCTCCGAGGCATTCAGGGTATCGGAGAAACTCCAGATGGAAAAGTACGGGTCATGTACCACCAGGGGATAGGCAGGTGCCTGGTGCATCTGCCCCCGGACGGAAAATCCAAAGCCCGGCAGCAATAGCAGGCACAGGTAAGCAATCAGGCGTGTCTTCATGATCGGGAATTATAAAAATGAATCCGCCAAAACGGGCGGGTGCGCTGTGTGCAGCAGCGCCTCTGCCCTCACTTTGCGGAAAACTGGTATACCGTGGTCTGGTGATAGGTTTCTCCCGGCCGCAGGATCGTCCCGGGAAAGCCCGGCTGGTTGGGGGAATCCGGGAAATGCTGGGTTTCCAGGCAGAGGGCGCTGTGCTGTATATAGCGGCGTCCCTGCTTGCCGCGCAGGCTGCCGTCCAGGAAATTGCCCGTATAGAACTGGATACCCGGCTGCGTGGTGAATACCTTCATCTGGCGGCCCGAAAGGCTGTCATACACCTCGGCAGCCAGCCGCAGGGAATCGCCTGCCGGGTGCAGCACCCAGTTATGATCGTAGCCTCCTGGCACCTGGCCGATGTCCTGGCCGATCGGCTTGGCTACCCGGAAATCCATCGGGGTATGGTCCACGGCAGGGAGTCTGCCCGTCGGGATCAGCCGGTCGTTCACCTCGGTATACTGGTCGGCGTGAAGGACCAGCTTTTCACCCAGGATGGTGGAATCGCTGCCGGCCGAGAGGTTGAAATAGGCGTGGTTGGTCAGGTTGACCGGGGTGGGTTTGTCGGTGGTAGCTGCATAATCGATACGCAGGCCGTTGTCGGCGGTTACCGTGTAGATGACCTTCACCAGCAGGTTGCCCGGATACCCCTCCTCACCGTCGCGGCTCTGGTAAGCCAGCTGGAGGCTGGAATCGGTATGCGCCTCCACGGTCCAGATTACCTTGTCAAACCCTTTTAGTCCTCCGTGCAGGCTGTTGCCATGATCGTTGGCGGCCAGCTGGTAGGTAACCCCGTCCAGTTTGAACCGGGCCCCGCCGATGCGGTTGCTGTACCGGCCGATCAGTGCCCCGAAATACGGGTTGCCCGGCTGCAGATAGCCGGAAAGGGAATCGAAACCCAGCACCACATCCCCGGGCTGCCCGGTGCGGTCCGGCACCAGGAGCCTGGCAAGGGTTCCCCCGTAATTGAGAATGGTCGCCTCCATCCCCCGGGAATTTTTCAGCGTATAGGCAAACACGCTGTCATTTCCGATCTCCCCCCAATACCTGGGCTGGCTGGACTCGGTGGCCGTTGGTTGTACAGCCGGCTGTTCCTTTTTGGTCATGAGTTTACATCCGCCCAGCAGGCTGGCGGCAAGCAGCAAAATGACGCGCGCATTCATCCGAAAAAAATTATACGTGGTTTTCGATTAATAATTTCCCCCGTCCGGACCCTTGGACTGGTAGTCGATCTTGACGTCCCGGATCCGCATCGGCAGCCAAACCTGCATGGGGCCCGGTCCCCGGTTGGCCCAGGCGTAATACGGGATGGCCACAAAAGTCTTCTTCTCCAGCAGGATACTGTCCCCGTCCGGGGAAGGCCGGGCTGATACCGCCTGGCCCCGGATGGCGACGATGGGTTCGGTCAGTATCATTTGCTGGTTCGTGGTATAAGATCCTCCTTGCGGTACGACCAGGTTCCAGGCAAGCCCGTCGTTGTCGGCCCCTTCCACACAATACAGCAGGGGGCCCCGCTGCAGGGCGAAGCGACCCTGGTCCGCGCTGACCCGGGGGTTGGCCACGATCCGGTTCACCTGCATCGGCAGGCTGTATTCGATGAAATCCCCCTTGTTCCATTCCCGCTCGATCATAGCATACCCGTTCTCCGGATGAACGGGCACCTCCTTGCCGTTAACCTTGATGGTAACGGGTTCGGACTGGAAATTATCGAAGCGGTACAGATCGCCCGGCACCGGTTGGCCCATGGCCCAGCCGGGGATTCGGAGGTATACGCGGAATGCCGCCTTGCGGACCGGGTCAATGGCCAGTCTGACCTGGCCGTCGTACGGGTATCCGGTCTGCATGACCACACCCACATCGGTCTTGCCGAGTTTCACGTGGGTATTGCTGCCGATAAACAGGTTCACCCAGAGCGTGTTGTCACTCTGCCCGTAGATGTAACTGCCCACAGAACCCACCAGCCGGGCAATATTGGCGGGACAACAGGCAGTCCCGAACCAGGCGCGGCGCTGATGCTGCCCGTTGGAGGAAAGCGGGTTGTCATAAAAAAATCGGTCACCGCTCAGGCTCAGGCCATCCAGGGCGCCGTTGTAGAGGCTGCGCTCCAGCACGTCGATGTACTGGCTCTGCCCGGTCAGTTCACTCATCCGCTGGTTCCACAGCACCATGCCCACCGAGGCGCAGGTCTCGCAATAGGCTTCCTCGTTGGGCAGGTCGTAGTCCTGGGAAAATCCTTCATTATCCCCGCTGGAACCGATACCGCCCGTCACGTACATATTGCGATATACCACATCCTGCCACACTTTTTCCATGGCATTCATATAACCGGCATCGCCGGTCAGGGCCGCCACATCGGCCGCGCCCGTGTACAGGTACATAGCCCGCACGGCGTGGCCGGTAATTTCAGTCTGCTTTTTGACCGGTACCACATCCTGCCAGTAAGCCGGGGTAAACCAGTCCTTGCCGTAGGGGTACAGGTTCTTGCCCCGCTGGTCCAGGTACCAGTTGGCCAGTTTGAGGTAGCGGTCATCCCGGGTAACCCGGTAGAGCTTGACCAGGGCCAGTTCGATTTCCTCATGCCCACTGAACCAGGCCTTGTTCTGCTGGCGCATCACCGAGTCGATATGGTTGGCCAGGCGGATAGCGACATCCAGCAGTTTCCGCTTGCCGGTCACCTGGTAGTAGGCGACGGCCGCCTCAATCAGGTGGCCTGCGTTGTAATCCTCGTGGTAGGACAGCTGCGTCCAGCGTTTACTGATGTCGGTCAGCTCAAAATAGGTATCCAGGTAGCCGTCCGGCATCTGGGCCGCGGCAATCTTGTCGATCCATTCGTCCGCCTTTTTTTCCAGGGCGGGGTCGGGGTGGGTCTTCAGGGCGTAGGCCATGGCTTCAAGGGCCTTGTAGACGTCACTGTCATCATAATAAATCCCTTCGAACTTCTCCCCCTTGGCACGGGCGACCTTTTCGAAGTTGCGGATACGCGGGGTAGCCACTTCGGTCTGATAAATGCAGGCTGCCATCGTTTTGGTGGCCACCCTGTCAATTTTGGGCTTCCAGAAGGCGTCCGTAATGTTGACCTGGGAAAAATTGACAAACTCAAATTTTTGCAGGGGCACCTGGCCGCGGCAGGCGGCTGACAGGCCGAAGGCCACCAGGAGCAGTCGAAGCTTATTCATGGTTGATCGTTTGGGCGTTGATTAATGGACCAAGGATACCGACCCGGTCAGAGCACCTGGAACCCGTAGGCATAGGGATCGTCCTGGGGGTCTATCCAGATGGTGTTGTAACCGTACACTTTGGCCCAGCCTTCGATGGAAGGCCGGATGGCCTTTTTCCCGCTGAGCAGGGTCTCCTCCTCGATCCGTCCTATAAATTTACTGCCGATTAGGCTCTCGTGAATGAACTCCTCCCCCTGTTTCAGTTTGCCCTTGGCATACCACTGGGCCATGCGGGCGGAGGTCCCGGTACCGCAGGGGGACCGGTCGATCGCCTTGTCCCCGTAAAACACGGCGTTGCGTGCGGTGGAACTCGGGTCGAGCACGGCCCCGGTCCACAGCACATGGGAACACCCGTGGATGCTGGGATCATGCGGATGGGTAAACTCATAGCGGGCATTGATGTTCTTGCGCAGCTCGCGGGCCCAGGCTATCAGTTTATCCACCGGGTATTTTTCCAGCCCCCGGAAATTTTTCTGCACATCGACGATCGCATAAAAGTTGCCGCCGTAGGCCACATCCACCACGAGTTCCCCCAGCTCGGGGCATTTGGCGGTCAGTTCGGAGGAATGCAGGAAGGAGGGCACATTGGTGAGCCGCACGCTGCGGACCTTATCCCCTTCCTGCAGGTATTGGACCAGCACCAGGCCGGCCGGGGTCTCCAGGCGCACCGTTCCGGGCGTGCGGGGACGGATCAACCCTTCCTGGATCGCGATGGTGATGGTGCCGATGGTACCGTGGCCGCACATCGGCAGGCAGCCACTGGTCTCGATAAACAGCACCGCCACATCATTGTGGGGATCCTGCGGCGGATACAGGATGCTTCCGCTCATCATGTCGTGGCCGCGCGGTTCGAACATGAGCCCGCGCCGGATCCAGTCAAATTCCCGCAAAAAATGCTGCCTTTTTTCACTCATGGAGTGGCCTTCCAGCGGCGGGCCGCCTTCGCGTACCAGGCGTACGGGGTTACCGCAGGTATGGGCGTCAATGCAATGGAACAGGTGCTTGGCCATGACTCAGGAATGCGGCTTGAAATGATTAAATTTGACCATACGTTGCTTGCATATGGAAACCTACGGAAAGATACTACTCATAGCCATGCCGGCCTTCTTATTTTTGGTGCTTTTTGAAAAATGGTATGGCTGGCTGCGCGGCCGGGATACCGTGCGCACCATGGACATGATTTCCAGCCTGAGTTCCGGCGTCACCAACGTAACCAAGGATGTGCTCGGGCTCAGTGTCGCCATCATCAGCTACGGATGGCTGGAGCGGCATATGGCCCTGACCCATGTGAAGGGAACCTGGCTTACCTACCTGGTGGCTTTTCTGGCCCTGGACTTTGCCGGGTACTGGACCCACCGCATCCAGCATGTCGTGAACCTGTTCTGGAACGGCCACATCATCCACCACAGCAGCGAGGAGTTCAACCTGGCCTGCGCCCTGCGCCAGAGTATTTCCTCGATTGTGCGGGTATTCGTGGTGCTATTGCTTCCGGCGGCGCTGCTGGGTGTGCCCCAGCAGGTCATCGCCGTAGTGGCTCCCCTGCATTTATTTGCCCAGTTCTGGTATCATACCCGGCATATCGGTAAAATGGGCTGGCTGGAAAAATGGCTGGTCACTCCCTCCCACCACCGGGTTCACCATGCCATCAATCCGGAATATATCGACCGCAATTACGGCCAGATCCTGATACTCTGGGACAAATGGTTCGGAACCTTTCAGCCTGAACTGGACGGGGTGCCGGCCGTCTACGGCATCACGCGGCCTGCCCATACCTGGAATCCGATCCGGATCAACTTCCAGCACGCCTGGCTGCTGCTTCAGGATGCGTGGCAGACCCGAAACTGGCGCGATAAATGGCGTATCTGGTTCATGCCGACCGGCTGGCGCCCGGCCGATGTGGCGGCCAGCCGGCCGGTACACAAGATCCGGGACGTGTATGATTTTGAAAAGTACGCGCCGCCGGCCCCGGCTACCCTGCAGGCATGGTCCTGGCTGCGCCTGACGGTCCTGCTGCTGCTGGTTAGTTACCTGTTTGCCCATATCGCCGCGATCAACGCCCTGGACCCAACCTACATTTATCTCTACGGGCTGATTATATTTCTGGAAGTCTATGCCTATACGGAACTGATGGACCGCAACCGGTACGCCCTGGCGCCCGAGCTGGTAAAAACGGCCGTGGCCCTATGGCTGATCTATTATACCGGGGACTGGTTCGGCGCCGGACGCCAGTGGCCGGAAGTACCGAAACTGCTCGCCGGGTATTTCCTGCTCGCCACCCTGGTGACGGCCTGGTTCAGCTGGCAACAGCGACGAGAAGCGGCCGGCAGGACAGCCGCCGCGTCACTTTCGTAATTCATTATTGACCGTTCGCCAGATGCCCAGCGGATTGGCCGCCTGCAGTTCAGGCGGCAACATCTCGTCCGGCCAGTTCTGAAAGGCTAACGGCCGGGCGAACCGCCGTATCCCGTCGGCACCCACCGAAGTGAACCGGCTGTCCGTGGTGGCAGGATACGGTCCGCCATGCTGCATGCTCAGGCAGACCTCCACGCCGGTAGGTACGCCGTTTACGATCAGCCGGCCGCAGCGGTCCCTGACCGCATCGACCAGCGCCGCCTGTTCGCGCAGGTCCGCTACCGTGGCCATCAGCGTACAGGTAAGCTGGCCTTCCAGCAGGTTGACGACCCGCAGCATCTCGGCCATGTCCGCGCACCGCACCACCAGGGAATAAGGTCCGAACACTTCCTGGTGCAACAGCGGGTTGTGGATAAAAACAGAACCCGCCACGGACGCCACGGTAGGCCGACCCTGGTTCTCCGCCGCCTCGGCCTCGGCCACCGCGATGGTTTCCACCTGAGCCTGGGACAGGGCGGCAGCCCGCTTCTGCTCATAACTCCGGTAAATGCCAGGATGCAGCATGGTGCCCGGCTGGGTGCGGCGGATGGCCTGCCCCAGCCGGGAGATGAATTCCTGCAGGTCCTCCCCCTCCAAGCCGATCAGCAGACCCGGATTGGTGCAGAACTGTCCCACGCCCAGGGTGATGGACGCCGCATATTGGGTGGCAATTTCAGCCGCGGATTGCCGCAGCTTTTCAGGAAGCAGGCATACCGGGTTGACACTGCCCATTTCGGCAAAGACCGGGATGGGTTCGCTGCGCTGGTTGGCCCAGTCAAAAAGTTGCTTGCCCCCGCCAAAGGAACCCGTAAATCCGATGGCCCGGGTTCGGGGATGCATGACCAGGGCTTTGCCAACCTCGTTGGAAGCGCCGTGCACGTGTCCGAAAACACCGTCCGGCATGCCCTGCTTGCTGGCCGCCCGCAGCACGGCCTCTGCCACCAGTTCACTGGTCTGCGCGTGCGCCGGGTGGGCTTTCACCACCACCGGGCAGCCGGCAGCCAGGGCACAGGCTGTATCGCCGCCGGCCGTGGAATAGGCAAAGGGAAAATTACTGGCTCCAAAGACGACGACCGGACCCAGGGGAACCAGCATTTTCCGGATATCCGGTTTGGGCGGATTGCGGTCCGCGTTGGCCGTATCGATGCGGGCATCCAGCCACTGGCCGCCCTCACAGGCTGCGGCATAGGATTCAAGCTGGTATATGGTCCGGGCCCGTTCGCTGACCAGGCGGGCCTGGGGCAGGTTGGTTTCCTCCATGGCGGTGAGGATCAGCTCGTCGCCGGATTCCTCCAGTTCGAAGGCGATCGCACGCATAAAATCGGCGCGCTGTTTCAGGGAAAAGCGGCGGTACAGCAGGAAGGCTTGCCAGGCCTTTTCCAGGACCTGGTCGAGCTCGGCAGGTGTCGCATCGGTAAACATAGTATTCCGTTTAAAAGGTTCTCTGTTCATTAGAATAATGAGGGCCTGCTAAATCACCTGGTTGCACCGCCGGGAGGCTGCCCCGGAGCCGCAGACCAGGCTGCGGGCACATCGAGCACCAGGACCCAGTCCATGCCGAAGCCCTCACTGGGTGCCCGAAAAGCCATCCGGTCGGAACGGGGTACCCGGCCCGCGCGGATGGCCCGGCCCTTTCGCGGATCGTACCACCAGGCCTGCAGGACCGGTGCGCGAAGCGCTGTCCCATCCACCACCACGCTTCCGCCCTGCGGCAAATAGACCATCGCATACCGCCCTTCCCGGTCGCGGAATGCCTCCCGGTGCTGCCCGCCGGACCCGGCGGGACCCTCCAGCAGGCTGCTGTCGGGGATCCGGTCCACCGGATCCCTGGATTCGATCAGGCGCCGCAGGTAGCCGGCCTGGAAGGCCCCCGGTCTGTCCAGGGCCTGCGTCCAGTAGCGGTCCGCGTGGTTGATCTTTGCTTCCCGCGGGCTGTAAAACTGCCAGACGGCGTGGTGGCCGTAGGTGACTCCACAGGCACCGGCAAAAACAGACCGGTAGAGTTGCTTACGTACATCATAGGCCCGGAAATAACCGTTGGCGGGATTCCATACCGGCCAGGGGTTGACCGGGTGGTCCTCATAGTTCGGTTCGGCGTCCAGGGTGGGTTTGACCGGATTCAGGCCCCGGTCGCGCGTAATCCAGGCCCATACCGGGACGTCATGACCACTGCCATGACCGCTTTGCATGGTATTGATCTGTAACCAGTCCTCCTGCGGCATCTGTTGGGAGGTGGAATAGGCCCCCCCGGAAGTATGATAGGTAATCAGGGCATTCCCGCCGGTACCCTCCCGGATACCGCGGGCCATGGCCCGCCAGACCGGGCGCCAGTCCGCGCTGTCGTTCAGCGCCGGCCGGTCGCCGCCCAGGATCCAGATAATGTTGGGGCTGGCGGCATACCGCCGGCCCAGGAACAGGCCGTACCGGTAGGCGTTGGCGGGGTTGAATACGACCGGGCCCTGTCCCCAGAGCCTTGCCACTTTATCGCCCCAGGTGGGCAGCAGGCCCAGGAACAGGTGTTTCTGACGGGCGGCCTGGACGACCCAGTCCACCAGCGAAAAGTAGGCCGGGTTGGGCCGGTCCGGGTCCAGACCCAGGAAGGGCACCTGCCCGTACCGGTTGGGCGTACGCAGGCCGTCAAATTCAGGCAGGATGACCGCCTGTATGACGGTAAAGCCCTTGCGCCGGCGGTTTTCCAGGTAGGTCAGGATTTCCCCCCGGGTAAGCCGGTGGAACAGTTCCCACCCGGTGTCGCCCAGCCAGAAAAAGGGGGTGCCGTCTGCATAGAGGAGGTAGTGGCCGTCGGCGCTCACCTGCAGGCGGGCCGGAGGCCAGGGGCGCTGCGCCGCGGCAGGCCACGAATCAGCCAGGAACAACCAGCAAACCAATACCAGGTGGAAAAGACGGGACATGCCAAAAATTTACAGATCGGCCCGGGCGGTTTTACAGGGATGGGCGGGTAGCCAGGGCCTGGTCAATGATTTCCAGGATACGGGTACGCTCCGCTCCTTCCAGAGGCAGGCGGGGTTCCCGCACCGTTTCGCTACCCAGCCCGGTCCGGGCGGCAGCCAGTTTGATATACTGAACCAGTTTGGGGTGGATATCCAGTTCCAGCAGGGGCATGAACCACCGGTACAGCTTGACCGCTTCAGCCAGCCGGCCGGTCTTTACCAGGGTATAGATCTCTACCGTCTCCCGGGGAAAGGCGTCCACCAGCCCGGCAACCCAGCCATGGGCCCCCAGGCAAAGTTCCTCCAGGGCCAGGGTATCCACTCCGCATAGGATCCGGTATCTTTCCCCAAAGCGGTTGAGCATCCTGGTTACATTGGTGACGTCGCGGGTGCTTTCCTTGACCGCTGTAATATTGGTGACCGGTACCAGCGCATCAAACAGTTTCAGGGTTATTTCAGTACCATAATCCACCGGGTTATTGTAAAGCATGATGGGCAGATCGGTAGAGGCGGCCACCCGGGTCAGGTACGTCAGGGTTTCGCGTTCGTCGCTGCGGTAACGCATCGGCGGCAGCAGCATGAGTCCGTCGGCCCCCCAGGAACGAGCCAGGTCAGCCTGCCGCACAGCCTCCCGGGTACTGCCTTCTGCGATGTTGAGAATAACCGGTACCCGGCCGCCAGTCCGTTCCGCGCAATGTCGCACCAGCTGCTCCTTTTCGGTGGTGGCTAATACACTGGCTTCCCCCAGGGTGCCGCCCAGGATAAGGCCTGCCACGCCTGCCTCCAGCTGGGCCTCCAGGTTCCTGTCAAATAAAGCCAGATCCAGCTCGCCGTCTCGCGTGAAGGGAGTGAGCAGCGCCGGGAAAACGCCTTTCCATTCGAATTGCATAGCCTGCATTTAATTGGCTTAAAGATAAGGTATTCCCCCAGTTCCCTGCCGGACCGGCCATCCACCTGACCGGATCATCCGGCCGGTTGATGGTTATCATGAGTCAGGCAGGCAAAAACCGGGAGTTTTGCCCCATATGGAATCTGCAGGAATCAATCGGCCGCGCAACGGCTCCAGGCCTGCCTGGCCCGTTTGGATCCTTACGGGGATCCTGCTGGGCGCCTGCCGCCAGGGAGCAGACCGCATCCGGCCGGTAAGGCAGGACATTACCGAATCGGTGTATGCTTCCGGCGTGGTCAAAAGCCGAAACCAGTATGAAGCCTACGGGACCGTAAGCGGCATTATCCAGGAAATCCTGGTCAAAGAGGGGGACAGCGTGCACCGGGGCCAGCCGCTGATGCGGCTGGCTGCGGAAACCCCGCAACTCAATGAGCAGAATGCCCGCCTGGCCGCAGAATACGCCGACCTGAAAGCCAACCGGGACCGGCTAGACCAGTTGCGCATCCAGAGCGAACAGGCCCGTACCCAGCTTCAGCACGACAGCCTGCAGTGGGAACGTCAGAGAAACCTCTGGGCCCAGCAGATCGGCACCCGCGCCGAACTGGACCAGCGGCTGCTGGCCTACCAGGGTGCCCGGTCCGCCTACGAAGCCTCGCTGCTGGCCTATGAGCAGACCCGGCGTCAGCTCGATTTTTCCTCCCGGCAGTCCAAAAAAAATGTGCAGATCAGCCAGAGCCTTGCCGGAGATTATGTCCTTCGCAGCCAGGTGGACGGCCTGGTATACCAGCTCCTGAAAAAAAAGGGGGAACTTGTAAGCCCGCAGAGTCCGGTGGCCGTGCTGGGGGCGGCCGGTGCCTTTTATACCGAACTGCAGGTGGATGAATACGACATTGCGCGCGTCCGGCCGGGCCAGCATCTGCTGCTGACCATGGACAGCTACCAGGGCCGGGTATTCGAAGGGGTCGTGGAAAAAATTGATCCGATCATGGACGAACGGACGCGTACCTTCAAGGTGGAGGCCGGCTTCCTGAACCGTCCGCCGGTTCTTTATCCGAACCTGTCGGTGGAATCCAATATCGTGATCAGCACACGCCGCCAGGCCCTGACCATTCCGCGCACCTACCTCATCCAGGATTCCCTGGTATTGATTGGCACCAACCGGACACGCCGGGTGGTTCCGGGGCTGAAGGATTACCAGCTCGTGGAAATCCGTAGTGGCCTGACCCCGGAGGAATATATCTATAAACCCGCCCCATGAACTATGCCCTGATCACCGATATAGCCCGTTCGCTGGTGCTGGCCCGCTGGCGGCAGACCCTGGTGGCAGCCATCGGCGTCACCTTCGGGATCATGGCCTTCGTGGCCCTGTTGAGTTTCATGAACGGCCTGAATGACCTGCTGGACGGCCTGATCATCAACCGTACCCCCCACGTCCACCTGTTTAACGAAATCAGGCCCAACCCCCACCAGCCGGTCAATCAGTGGCCCGCCTTCCGGGGGGCCTATAATTTCATCCGGTCCGTCAAGCCGAGCGAAGGCCGCCTGGAGATTTACAACAGCGGGCCGGTGATGGAGGCGATCAGCCAGGACAAGCGGGTCCTGGGCCTCTCCCCCAAGATCACCGCCCAGGTCTTTTACAACAGCGGTTCCATTGACCTGACCGGGATGATCAACGGCATAGATCCGGAAGCCGAAAACCGCCTGTTCTTCTTTGGCGAGTATGTGGTGGCCGGCCGGCCCGCGGACCTGAATAATGTTACCGGCAGCATTATCCTGGGCAAGGGCGTGGCCCAAAAACTGCTGGTCGGACCGGGTGACCGGATCCAGGTTACCAGTTCCACGGGAGAACGGACCACCCTTCGGGTAGTAGGGATATTCCAGTCAGGTATCGGCGATTTTGACAAGGTCCAGAGTTATACTTCGGTGGCCACCGCACAAAAGGTACTGGGCAAGCCATCCTCCTACCTGACCGATATCCAGGTCAAGCTGCGTGATATCCGGGAGGCGCCCGCCGTGGCCCGGCAATACCGGCAGCTATTCCGGGTGGACGCGGAGGACATCCAGACCGCCAACGCCCAGTATGAAACCGGCAGTTCGGTGCGGACCATTATCTCCTATGCGGTTGGCATCACCCTGCTGATCGTAGCCGGTTTCGGCATCTATAATATCCTGAACATGATGATCTATGAAAAAATGGATACGATTGCCATCCTGAAGGCCACCGGGTTTTCGGGCGGGGATGTGAAGGGAATTTTCCTGAGCATCGCCCTGGGTATCGGCCTGTTCGGGGGCCTGCTCGGCCTGCTGCTGGGTTACCTGCTTTCCGTTGTCATCCACCATATTCCCTTTGTGACGCCGGCCCTGCCTACCGTCCGCACCTTCCCGGTAGCTTACCGGCCCATTTTCTACCTCATCGGGATCGGCTTTTCCTTAATAACCACCAGCCTGGCCGGCTGGTTCCCGGCCCGGAAGGCCAGCCGGGTAGACCCGGTCGTCATCATCCGGGGAAAATAAGCATATGGAACAACCCATTCTGGAAGCGCACCACATCAGCAAGTATTTCCGGGACCCCGTCCCAAGCCGGGTACTCCATGACATCAGCCTGACCGTCACCCGGGGCGAATTTGTTTCGGTCATGGGCAAGTCCGGATGCGGTAAATCCACCCTGCTGTATATCCTGTCCACCATGGATACCGATTACGAAGGGGAGCTTTTCATCCAGGGGGAGCGCATGACCGGCCTGCGGGAGAGCCAGCTGGCCCATATCCGCAATGAAAAGATCGGATTCGTATTCCAGTTCCATTACCTGCTCGGCGAGTTTGACGTGCTGCACAACGTGATGCTGCCCGGGTTGAAACTGGGACGATACGGCCCGCGGGAGGTGGAGCAGCGGGCCAGGGAGTGCCTGCGCATCCTGGATATCGCCCACCTGGCCGGCAAGAATGCCAACCAGCTTTCCGGGGGCGAAAAACAGCGGGTCGCGATTGCCCGGGCCCTGATCAATGAACCGCTCATCATCCTGTGCGATGAACCTACCGGCAACCTGGACCGGAAGAACGCCCGGATCGTCTTTGACATCTTCCGGCAGCTTACGGCAGATTTCAACCAGACCCTGCTGGTAGTCACCCACGATACGGAATTCGCCGGAGGTACCCAGCGCGTGATCCGCATGGATGACGGAAGGATCCTGGCGGAATAGCCAGGTTCCGATTTCCGGGATTCCCGGCAGGAAATGGCGTACCTTTCCGTATGGCGATCCGGATCAAACGTGCCTACCAGCCAGCTTCCTCGCGGGACGGCTACCGCGTACTGGTCGACCGGGTTTGGCCCCGGGGCCTTTCCCGGGACAGCCTCCGGATAGACCGCTGGCTTCGGGAGGTGGCCCCCTCCGATGCATTACGCCGCTGGTTCGGTCACGATCCGGCCCGCTGGGAGGCATTCCGGGAAAAATACCGGTCCGAGCTTCAGCACAACCCGGCCTGGGAGGAACTGCGCGCACTGGCCGGCTCCCATAAAACCCTGACCCTGGTCTTCGGCGCCCGCGATACGGAGCACAACCAGGCGGTCGTGCTCGCTGAAATGCTTTGCTGATTTCCCGGGCGGGCAAGCGTTGCCCCGGGCCCCTTCCCCCTGCTGCCGGATTTTACGGCTGGCCACAGCCCTCAAATAGCCTATCTTTAGTAAAACCAACTGCGATGACCCGATTAAACCGCCCAATCCTGGGCCTGGTCTTGCTGCTGCTTACCCTATCCCTGTCGGCCCAGCAGGGATTTGAGGCGCAAATCCGCAAGCCGGCCCTTGCCTTTATCCAGACGCTTTCTCCCCTGCAGCGACGTGCCGCCCTGCTGGATTTCGGGGATACCGCCCGGGTGAAATGGAATAACCTGCCGGTGGGGATGCGCGCGCGTGCGGGCATCAGTGTAGGCAATATGACCGATGAACAGCGCATCCTGTTTCACCGGCTCCTGTCGGCAGCCCTCAGTTCGCAGGGCTACCTGAAAGCCACCAGCATCATGCACCTGGATTACCTGCTGAACCGGTTTTACGACAGCCTGTTTTACAAAAACCAGCTGGATTCGGCGGACCATGCCGTCCTGGCCTCCCTGCAGTGGTCGCCCCGCAATTATTTCCTGGCCTTCTTCGGCCTGCCTTCCGACAGTTCCTGGGGCTTCAAGGTGGAAGGTCACCATCTATCCGTCAATTTCACATGTACCCGCGGGAAAATCGCCGTTACCCCGATGTTCGTTGGCACCGATCCGGCCGAATACCCCACGACCGAATATGCCGGCTGGCGCGTGCTCGGGCAGGAGGAGGACCTGGGCATGCAATTGATAAATAGCCTCACTCCCGATCAGCGCCGGCGCGCCACCATGAGCCGGGAGGTACCCGAGGACATCATCACGGGAGCGGAAAGCGGCAGGCGCCTGGTGGATTACTGGGGCCTGCGGGTAGGGGAAATGAATGAAAAGGAGAAAGCGATCGTGCGGTACATCATCCGCGAATTTGTCTTCAACCTGGAATACGACAAGGCGGTGGAGGAATATAACAAGATCCTGCAGGCCGGCCTGGACAAGGTTTATTTCGGATGGATCGGCTCCTACGAAGTGCATCATGCCTACTATTATATCCTGAACGGCCCGGGATTCCTGATCGAACTGGATAACCGGGGCTTCCAGAACAACGGAAATCATATTCACGCCATCTGGCGCGAAAAGGGAAATGAATTCGGGGAAGACCTCCTGCGAAACCATTACCTCTCGGAAAAGCATGGATCCCCAAACTCCGGTCATGAACGCTGATGAGTTGCGGGCCCTCCAGGCCCCCCTGAAAGAAACCTACCGGAACCACCCCGGGGCGGCCCTGGTAACCCTGCGGGCCCAGGCACGCCCCGGCGAGGGGATCTCCTGCCGTGTGCAGACCGGCCGCGCCCTGGTGGAAGCCGGGCTCCACCCCGCCAGCGGCGGCACCGGGGAACTGGCCTGTTCGGGCGACCTGTTGCTGGAAGCGCTGGCTGCCTGCGCCGGCGTCACTCTGCAGGCCGTCTCCACAGCCCTCGGTTTGCCACTGGCCGGTGGTACCGTGCGGGCGGAGGGTGAGCTGGATTTCCGGGGCACGCTGGGCGTGGATAAAGATGCGGTAGTCTGTTTTAGGTCCATCCGGCTGGAGTTTGAGCTGGAAGGTTCCCTGACGGCCGAGCAGCTGGCCAGCCTGCGGCGACTCACGGAGCGTTATTGCGTGGTATACCAGACCCTGGCAAAGGGCGTACCCGTCCGGGTAGGTTTCCGGGTGTCCTGACTTCTTCGCTGCCGCAGGCAGGATGCCAACCGGTCCGCCGCATACCCACGCCGCGCAGGGGGCCGGGAGAAAGACCTGCCCCTGCATACCGGTTCCCTTCTAAATACGCCTCTGGCTGCGGCTGCGGCTCCGCCTCAGCCAACCCGCACGCGGGGGTCGATCAGGCCGTACAGAATATCGGCAAGCATATTGACCAGGATAAAGAAGACCGCGGTCACCAGGACCGACCCCATGACTACCGGGAAATCCAGTTTCTCCAGGGCATCCACGGTAACCTTCCCGATACCCTGCCACCCAAAGATGTACTCCACGAAAAAAGCACCGGCCAGCAGTTCGGCAAACCAGCCAGTGACCGCGGTAACCACCGGGTTCAGTGCATTACGCAGGGCATGTTGCCAGATGACCCGCCGGCGGCTGAGTCCCTTGGCATAGGCGGTCCGGATATAATCCTGATCCAGTACCTCGACCATGGCGCTGCGCGTGAGCTGCGCGATAATCGCCAGCGGCCGGATCCCCAGGGTGAGTGCGGGCAGGACCAGGTTCTGCAGGGTCAGGTGGCGGGCCCCCGTCAGTTCATCGACGCCATACCAGTTCCCCGTGATGTGAAGGCCGGTGTAGCGGCTCAGCAAAAAACCGAATACATAGGCAATGATTATCCCGATAAAGAAGGAAGGTGCCGAGATGCCCGCAATACTGGCCACCATGGACCCGGTATCCAGCCAGCTGTGGGGGCGCACCGCGGCCGCCACGCCCAGGGGTATCCCCAATAGGATCGCGACCAGCATAGCCGCACCGGCCAGCAGCAGGGTGCCCGGCAGGGCCCGCATCAGCATACTGCCCACCTCCTGGCGGGTCTGGTATGACCGGCGCAGGTAGGGTACCTTGAGTCCCACGCAGGTGGAGCCGCCCACGAAAAAACCTTTCAGGTGCTTGGTCCGGATGGCTTCCCGGCTGTGCACGGCCAGGGGAGAAATATCATTGAGGTAATACAGGAACTGCTTCCAGCGGGGCTGGTCGAGGTTGAGTTCCTCCCGAATAGCCTTGCGTGTGGCGGCATCGCCTGTCTGGCCCATGACCAGCCGGCTGGGATCACCCAGGCCCTGGAAAAGAAAGAAGACGACCAGGACCACCCCGGTGATGACCAGCAGCCCGTAGCCCAGTTTGCGTATGATCAGTCCCAGAAGCATCAGGGGTTGCTTGGCGCCGGCTGTCCCGGTGTTCCCTGGTTCGCCGCGGCAGACAGGGCCGCCAGTTGGTTCACCCTGGCCAGGGCCTTATCGAACTGCCGCGGGCCCCACTTATCCACCACGGTCCCGGCCTGCAGCAGGTAAAGGCAGGGCGTGGTCCGCGCCGCCATCCGAATGACCGTGAAGTCGCAGTTGAATACGGGCAGGTCCTGCAGGGGGGTCCCGCGCAGTTTTTCCAGGGCTTCGTCGCGGGCCGTGGTGGCAATATACAGGGGGATATGGCGCTGCCGGGCTGCCTCGCGTAGCTGTCCCGACTGGTGGATCCATCCCGATACCGGCTGGTCAAAAGCCTCGTCGAAAAGCAGCAGGCAGTAAGGGTCCTGCAGGATCACCGGGGTGGAATCCGTATCGGTGGACCCCGTCAGGGAAAACCCTTTGATCGCGGGCTCGGCGTTACCCTTGCGGACCAGCTTGTCGATCCGTTTGCGGAAGGTATAGGTCCCCAGGTCTGCCGGCAGGTCGGCAGGCGAGAACTCATATTCCCGGCCGTTTTTGGCATAGATAAAGCGGATGGCAAAACTGTCCGGCAGGGCGCCCGCCGGAATCTTCATTTGTTCGGCCAGGTTATTGCCCTTGCGGAAAGGCAGGCAGTCCACATACGGCAGGTATTGCAGGGCGTAGGC
>DASZRL010000017.1:0-26988 GCA_035549175.1 Chitinophagaceae bacterium
GGGATGTATTCCGTCTGGTGAAGGAAAGCTACGATTACCTCCATCAGCAGTATCAGCTGAGCTGATAGGATGGTAGGTACTATGTTCAGCCGGTCCGCCAAAAGGCGGGGATACCGGTTCATCAGGAAAACCACAATTTCAATACTTCCGGCGAAGTGACCTGTCAAACCAACAGCCATGATCCAGTTATCAGACCCCTCCAAACGTAAGGCGGCTGCGACGTATAACGCGGCCGCAGACCATTTCGATGATGCGGCGCTTTCCTTTTGGGATCGCTTCGGCCGGTCCACGGTGGAGCAATTGGCCCTCCGGCCCGGCATGTCCGTGCTGGATGTAGCCTGTGGCAGTGGGGCTTCGGCCCTTCCGGCTGCCCTGGCCGTGGGAACTTCCGGCCGCGTCGTAGGCATTGATCTGGCAGAAAACCTGCTGGAGCTGGGCCGGGCGAAGGCCGGTCGTGCCGGACTGTCCCAGCTCGAATTCTTTGCCGCCGACATGACTGACCTGCCCTTTCCGGAGGAATCTTTTGATGTGGTGGTCTGTGTATTCGGCGTATTTTTTGTCGCCGATATGGCATCCCTTATCCGGGGACTCTGGAGCCGGGTAAAACCCGGCGGGCAACTGGCCATTACCACCTGGGGCCCGCGCCTGTTCTCACCCATTTATGAAGTCTGGAAAGAAACCGTACGGGAAGAGCGACCGGACCTGTATTCCGCCTTTAATCCCTGGGACCGCATTACGACGACCGAGGCGGTGGAGCAGTTATTCCGGGATGCCGGTATCGCCGGGGTCCGGGTGCTGCCGCAGGAAGCGCGGCATCCCCTGGCGACCCCGGAAGACTGGTGGACCATCGTTAAGGGTTCGGGGTTTCGTTGGACCATCGACCAGATGGGACCGGAGGCAGCCGAACGGGTTCGCAGAAAAAATATAGCCTGGCTGGACAAACAGGGAATCCCCTCCCTGGAGGTAAATGTGATCTATGCCGTCGCGGACAAGCTGGGGCACTAGGCGAACTGGTGTCAGGCTGGTAAATGGCTTTTTGCCAAACAGGGACCGATGAGCCATGGGAGTTTTTTGTTTCCAGGGATCTTGTTGCCTCCGTCCCGTAATCGGCAGGCCCCGCCTTGCGGGGTAAAACTGCCCGGACCATGAAGCCGGCCGGGTTATAAAAGGGGACCTTCCGATCGGTAACCTGCGAAAACCGTGCCCGGAGGATCCCTTTCCCTGCCGGGATGTCCCGGCTTGGCGCCTTGTGCGGATCCTGCAAAATCCCGGCGGGGAAAGCCAAGCGGATCCGCTTCCTGCCTGGGAGAAATCCTCCCCCGCTGCTTTTTCAATTGCCACGGAATTAGTACATTCAGGAACAAATGGGTAAAACGTCGGAGACGGTTAGGGGCCCATGCCGTCGTCTCCACCCGGTACATTGGAAAGGTTTCGTACCTCCCATAACCCGCACGGAGGATTGGTTAAAAATTTGGGTATCATGCTTCGATCCGGATTGTTGATAATCGCCTCGCTGGCCCTGGCCTGTTCGGGTTTACGGCTTAACGGGCGCACCCATAACCTGCTGGATGGCCGTTGGATTCCCATCAGGCAGGAACTGGGAGGCCGGGAATTACCTTCCGCTACGTATGCCGGCTACCTGCTGACGATTAAGGACAGTGTCTATACCTATACAGATCATGACCGGGGGGTTCTTTCCTATACCGGCGGTCACATGGATATTTACGGCAGGGCAGGGGTAAACGCAGGTAAGCATTTTACCGCTATATATAAACTGGATAAGGACACCCTGGTTGTATGTTACAACCTGGCAGGAACGGCCTATCCTACAGCCTTTGATACGAAAGCAGGACCCCGCCTGTTTCTGTCCGCGTACAAACGCGAAGCTGCCGGGCCCTGAATCCCCCTAATTGCTAATTCATTTAACTACCATACCATGCAACAAGCCCATTTGAAAGCGGTGCTGTGCTTCGTAGTCCTCCTGGGGTTAAACCGACCGGGAGACGCCCAGGGAAGCACCTGGCAGGTCGTGCACACCCGCAACCAGGCGATCAACTGTAGTGAATGCGGCATGGCGGCCGTGGATGGCAAACTGTATTTACTGGGGGGCGATGATGCCAGTCCCCGTCCCGTTCAGCGGTATGACCCGGCAACCAATGCCTGGACCGTCCTGGCTATGGCCCCGATTCCCATGCACCATTTCCAGGCAGTGGCCTGGCACCGGAAAATCTATGTACTGGACGCCTTTTCCGGCGGCCAGTTTCCGGTGCAGGATAATATGCCCAACGTATATAGCTACGATACGCGGACCAACCGGTGGCAAAAGGAAGGGGAGGTCCCGGCTGCCCGGCGGAGGGCGGGTGCCGCGGCTGTGGAATACCATGGAAAACTGTACCTGGTGGACGGTATTCAGCATGGCCATTCTTCCGGTACCACCAATATGTTTGACTGTTATGATCCGGTAAGCCGTCAGTGGACCGTCTTACCGGATGCACCCCATATCCGGGACCATTGCTTCGCCGCAGTCATCGGGGACCGGTTATATGTGGTAGGCGGCAGGAATACCAGCTTCCGCGATCCACAGAATAAGATCCCGTTCTTTGCCAAAACGATGCTGGATGTGGACGTATTTGATTTTGCCACATCCCGGTGGTCGACCCTGCCGGCCCGGCTTCCGCTCGGCAGCGGCGGTGGTGCCCTGGTGGCACTGAACGGCGTGCTATATTATATGGGCGGAGAGCGGGCAACGGATACAGAACCCAACGCTCCCCGGAAAAATGTCTTTTCCCTGGATCCGCTGCGCGGCAGCACCTGGCAGGAACTGGACAGTCTGCGGGAGGCAAGAAACGGGATGTGTGCCGCCGTGATCGGGCACACTATATATGCGGCCGGTGGCTCCGGAGGGGGAGCCGGCCGCATGCCGCCTCCCAACCCCGGGGGCCAGCCTGCTACCGGAAACCCGAATCCACAACCCAGGCCCCAGCTCCCCAGCGGCCCTCCGCGTAACCAGCAACCCCTGGTGCTGGAAAAACTGGTCTTATGACCAGGGGGCACGGGCGACGCGGGGGCGATCCGGCGATTGGCAGCCGGGAAAACCGACAGTAGTGAGCTAACTAATTCCAATGGATACACCGCAATATTTTTTTACCAAACTGGTCCCCAGCCGGCCCAGCTTCGCTTTGGATATGACCGAGTCGGAGCGCGCCGTGATGCAGGAACATGTCGCCTACTGGAATGACCTGATGACACGGAACAAGGTCGTCGTATTCGGTCCGGTCATGGACCCCCGGGGACCTTTCGGTATGGGCGTGATCCGGGTGGAAACAGAGGAGGAAGCCAGGTCTATAACCCAGGGCGATCCGGCCGCCCGGATTCTTGCCTACGAGATCTTTCCCATGCGTGCGGTGCTTCCCGCCCAATCCGGGTAGGGTCCGGCCCGCCGCCGGGCCCGCTTTCCGGAAGAGCCGGCCGAAATGTTCTTTTGATTCCCGGAATGATACTAACTGATCTGCCTATGCGCAAAATATTCCCGGGTATACTACGGGTGATCTGCCTGCTGCCAGCCTGGGGGCTTCCTGCGGGCCTCCGGGCACAGGGTCCGTCTGTTTCGGTCCATGCCGACTGGGAAAAGACCCTGGCGGTTTGCCATACCGTACCCACCCTGCAGGTCGTGGATAACCCCCGCCTAAGCCATCCTTCCCTGCTGCGTGAGCGCTGTTTTCAGGCCCTGAAAGACCTGGGAGCCTCCTATGTCCGGTATGTTCCCTGGTTCCCCTATCCGCAGCGGGCCGTGGCTGAGCTTCGTGCGCCGGAAAGGGGCCATACCTATTGGGACTTTTCCCGGATGGACAGCAGCTTTATCCGCTTCATGGAGGCTACCCGCGGACAGCCGGTTGTCATTAATTTCAGTACGGTCCCGGCGTGGATGTGGCAAACGGACTCGCTGCCGGCCTATCCCGGGGATCCGGACCTGCCCGATTTCGGGTATAACCGGGGTACCCGCCTGCGCGATACCACCCTGCAGGAGGTAGCCGGATATTTTGCCCGCGTATTCAGGTGGTATACCCAGGGTGGGTTTACCGATGAACGGGGCGATTATCATGCATCCGGGTATCACTATTTCATTCCCTACTGGGAGGTGCTCAATGAACCGGACATGGAACATGGGCTGACCCCGCAGGAATACACGAGGATCTATGATGCCGTGGTGGATTCCCTGCGGAAAATATCGCCAGCCACCCGGTTTGTCGGCATGTCCCTTTCGCGCCTGACGGTGGCAGACTGGTTCGAGTATTTCCTGGATTCGTCGCACCACCAA
This sequence comes from Chitinophagaceae bacterium, assembly GCA_035549175.1. Lineage (GTDB taxonomy): Bacteria > Bacteroidota > Bacteroidia > Chitinophagales > Chitinophagaceae > DASTSN01. The sequence continues at coordinate 4,319 of DASZRL010000017.1, forward strand.
CCGGGCATGCCCCTGGATGCGATCTCCTACCATATGTACGCCACCCCCTGGGCAGGCCAGTCCCTGGACGAGCTTGCCTACACCTTCTTTGACCGGGCAACCGGGTTCGTCCATCTATCGTATTATATCGACAGAATCCGGCGGCGGCTTTCCCCCCGCAGCGTCACTATGGCCAATGAGATCGGGACGCTGCTGGATGTCCCATATACCGGGCCGGTACCCGCAGCCTACTGGAACCTTTCGGCTGCGGTGTATGCCTACCTGTACCTGGAACTGGCCAAGATCGGGGTGGAGGTGGCCGGCCAGTCCCAACTTCTCGGCTTTCCTTCCATGTTTCCGGAGGTCACCCTGATGGACTGGCGTTCCGCCAGGCCCAATGCCCGGTACTGGGTGCTGAAAATGTTGCATGACCAGTTTCACCCGGGGGACAGCCTGATGGTCACGCACCAGACCGGTTATTCCCCGGCCCTGACTTCTCCCCTGGTAGCCCAGGGCTGGAAGACCCGCCAGGGCCGGCGAATCCTGCTTATCAATACGAAGACCTCCCCGCTGCGCGTGCATTTGGATCCGGAAGCGCGGCATGCCCGGTTCGGGCTCGTCGAAGCCGGCCGGGTTTCAGGACCGCCCATCCGGGGAAGGCTGGCGGGTTCTTTCCTGACGCTGGGTCCCTTTGCTGTATGCATCGTGGAGCTGGGTCCTTGACCCGTCTGTGGGTTCCACGGGGCACCTGCTTGGCCTGACTGGCCAGCAGCCCGTATCAGCGAGATGCCGCTGTATCTCGCGCAGTGGTCGGATTTCAGCAGTGGCCAAACGCATGCCGGTTCTTCCCGGCCAACCGGCAACAACCTACCTCTCTGATTTCAGGCGATAGGCCTTGGGGCTGTAGCCGGTAATTTCCTTGAACAGCTTGTTGAAGTTGGAAACGGTCTTGTAGCCGCAGGCATAGGCGACCTCCGAAATACTCCAGTCGGTATCCAGCAGGTATTTGCAGGCATTGGATATCCGGATTTCGTTGAGGTACTCCACGAAGTGTTTGTTGGTCCGTTTCTTAAACAACCGGCAGAAGGACTGGGGCGTCAGGTTGGCGATGCCGGCCACCTTGGTCAGGTCAACATCTTCCTTGAAATTCTGCTGGACATACCGGTATACCTCGGAGAGCCGGTCGGACTCCGGATTCTTGAGCTGGGGGGAGTAACCCTCCGAGGTGATGAAACTGATATCCCGGGAACTGGACAGGACATTCAGGATATCAAAGAGGGCGATGATTTTATCGAACCCCTTCTTGGTAAGCATTTTTTCAAGTTTTTCCGCCACGAGGGTCCGGGTCCTGCCTTCGATGCGCAGGCCACGGGCCGCCTTCTGGAAAAACTCGTTGATCTTGGAGGTCTCCTGCATGTCGTAGAACACGGGGCCCAATACGTCCCGGTTGAAATACAGTACGATGGACCGCGCGCGCAGGTTGCTGAAATTATTGTAAAAGATTTCGTCGTTCAGCCAGACATGGGGCAGGTTACTGCCGATAAATACCATGTCTCCGGCTTCGAAGGGCTCTATCTTGTCCCCGATGATGCGTTTGCCATAGCTTTCCTTTACGTAGACGAGCTCCAGTTCCGGATGGAAATGGAAAGGGGAACGAAAATAGGTGTCATCCCGCTCCAGCAGGGAAATGTAGCTGTTCAAACTGGGTGTGATCTCGGTCTGCAGGATTTTCATACATCGTGTATGGCGTAAAGATAGGACAGAACCCCGCACACGCAAACACGGCCCGGGGGCCGGACGGGTACCCCGATCTGGGCATTTGCCGTACCTTTCAGGATGAACCAGATCCGGATTGCCACTCCCTCCGATGCCCGCGGCATGCTGGCCATTTACGCGCCCTATATCCGACATACTACCCTGACCTTTGAAACGGAAGTGCCTGCGGATGAGGCTTTTGCCGATAGAATTGCCCACTATCTGGCCTACGCTCCCTGGCTGGTTTGGGAAAGGGATGGCCAGCTGGCTGGTTATGCCTATGCGTCCCGGTACCGGGAGCGGGCGGGGTACCAATGGAGCGTGGAAAGCTCGGTCTATATCGCGGACGGCTGGCGCCGAACCGGGGTGGGTACTGCCCTTTATGGGGCACTGACCGGACTGCTCAGGCTGCAGGGATTCCGCAATGTGTATGCCGTGATCAATCTGCCCAATCCGCAAAGCGTTGCCTTCCATGAGCGGCTGGGCTTCCGGTGGATGGCTACCTATCCCCGGGTAGGTTATAAACTGGGTGGATGGCGGGACGTGGGCTGGTGGCAGCTGATCCTGAATGAATACACAGCGGATCCGGATCCCCCTGTGCCCTTTAGTGCGCTGCCCCTGCGGCAGGTAGAAGACCTGCTCCGGGAAGCGGGCAGCCTGGTTTCTTTACGCTATCCGGCGCACCGGCAAAGATGATCCATCATGAGCGCGCCAGGGAAACAGCTTCCCGGCCTGCCAGAACACGGCCCGGATACTGTTCGAGGGCCCGCTCCAGGCAATCCATGGCGGCATTCAGCGCATCCAGGTTCAGCACATAGGCAAGTCGCACCTCGTTGGTTCCGAGCCCGGGGGTGCTGTAGAACCCGGTGGCGGGTGCCAGCATCAGGGTCTGGTTCTGGTGGGAAAAGGATTCCAGAAGCCACTGGCAGAAACGGTCACTGTCATCAATCGGCAATCGGGCCATGGCATAAAATGCGCCGCCGGGCCGGGGACAATAAACCCCCGGCATGGCGTTCAGCCGGCTCACCAGTAAATCCCGGCGGGCCTTGTATTCTGCGCGGGGCTGATCAAAATAATGTTCCGGAAGGTCCACGGCCGCTTCGGCCAGGATCTGGGCCAGTCCCGGAGGGGATAGCCGGGCCTGGGCAAATTTCAAAGCTGCATCATACACCTCCTTGTTACGGGTGACCAGGGCGCCCAGGCGTGCTCCGCAGGCGCTGTACCGCTTGCTGATTGTATCCATGACCAGTACATGGCGGTCCAGCCCCTCCAGGCAGAGGGCACTGGTGGCCTGTCCTTCATAGCAGAATTCCCGGTAGGCTTCGTCGCTGAACAAATACAGGTCATGACGCAGGCAGATATCGCGCAATGCCTCGAGTTCCCGGGTGCTGTATAGGTAACCGGTCGGATTATTGTGATTGCAGATCAGGATGGCCCGGGTACGGTCCGTGATGGCCTTCTCCACCTGGTCCATGGGTGGCAGGGCAAAACCGGTTTCAATCGAGGAATGAATCGGCACGACCCGCACGCCTGCCGCCACGGCGAACCCGTTGTAATTGGCATAAAAAGGTTCGGGAATAATGACTTCGTCCCCCGGGTTCAGGCAGGTAAGAAAGCCAAACAGGATCGCTTCACTGCCTCCCGTCGTCACCAGGATCTGGTCGGCAGTCAGGGAAATCCCCAGCTTGCCGTAGTATCCGGCCAGTTTGCGTCGGTAACTCTCGTTGCCTGCGCTGTGGCTGTATTCCAGGACCCGGATATCCGCTTGGCGGACGGCGTCCAGGATCTGGGGCGGTGTTTCAATATCGGGCTGCCCGATATTGAGGTGGTAAACCCGGATTCCCCGTTTCTTGGCCTCGTCGGCATAGGGGACCAGTTTGCGGATGGGCGAGGGAGGCATCAGCCGGCCTCTATCTGAAATGGATAGCATACCTCAAAGGTAATGAACTGGTGGCTATCGGTTCCCGGGCGGAACCGGTAGCCACCATAAAAAAATCCCTCCCTAGCCGGGAAGGATCAGGTATTTCGGTGCCGGGGTAAGGGAGGTTGCCTAGTTGGATTTACCCTTGGACTTGGCATAGGCCTCATAGGCCGTGGCATCCAGCACTTCTCCGGTGATCTTGACCGATTTGGGGATATCAATCCCGGCCAGTTTGATATATACGTCCTTGTCAAAATGGTTCAGGGCGGCCGCATTGTACTGCACCTTCAGTTTGGCCGTCTGTCCGGGCTGAATAGGCTCGGTGGGTTTTTCGGGGGTGGTGCATCCGCAGGAACCCCAGGAGTTCTCGACGACAACAGGCTTATCGCTGATATTCTTGATTTCGAAATAATAGGTGACAGGCACGCCTTGTTTGATCTTCCCGAAATCATACTTTTCCGTATTCACCTTAATCACATCATCGGCCTTGGCCTGGGCCATGACGGCGGCACTGAACAGGAAGGCGGTGGCAGCGAGCAGAAGACTTTTCATATTCATGGTTTTTTTGAGTGGTGCGGATCCGGAGGCCCCGGCAGGCGGGGTGCCGGTCCTACTGGATTTGTTGTTTTAAAAATTGTATGGCGGCATTGGACGGTGCGGACCCCGGGGGGGCTTTCCAGACCATGCCCTTGATGATAAGTTGTTTGGATTGGTTGCCATTGTACATGATGGTAATGTATTTTTCGAATACCCCCTCAGCGGCGGCGTTATAGCCCACCCGGATTTTCGCCGTGGCACCCGGCGCGATGGGCTGGTGGTCCCATTCCGGGGTAGTACAACCGCAACTGGCCTGTACCTTGTCGAGGGCCAGCGGGGTGGTTCCCGTATTGACGATTTCAAAATTATGGTACACCGGCTTTCCCTGGGGTATTTTGGCAAAATCGAATTCGGTCTCTTTCAGCTCAAGCACATCCTGGTTGCCGGCAGCAGGCTGGTTGTCCGTCTGGGCACCGGCCCCAAGGGCCAGGACCAGGAGAGCCAGGATGAACACACTTTTTTTCATGTCAATTGGATTATAACAGGTTCAAAATTAAGTGAAAGATGGCAGACGGCCCATAGGGGTTGCATTCTATTCCATTTTTTTTAACAGGGGGGTAAACAGGGGGTAATCCTGTTATCTTTGCCCCATGGATCATACGACACCTTTAACGATGGCTGCGGGTGAAAAATTGTCGTTTGACAGGTTCCGGGATGAGGTGCTGAAAGATTACGAAGTCGCTTGTATCAGCCGGGAAACCAGCCTGCTGGGCCGCAAGGAAGTTTTAACCGGAAAGGCAAAATTCGGCATTTTCGGGGACGGGAAGGAAGTGGCCCAGGTGGCGGCAGCCAAATTTTTCAAACCGGGCGATTTCCTGGCCGGTTACTACCGGGACCAGACTTTTGCCTTTGCCCTGGGTGTGACCAACGTGGAGCAGTATTTTGCCCAGCTATATGCCGATCCGGACATAAACCATGATCCATTCAGCGCCGGCAGGCAGATGAACGCCCATTTCGCGACTCCATTTACCGACAAGAACGGGAAATTTGTAGACCTGGCCAACCGCATTAACATCGCCTCCAACCTGGCCCCGACCGCCGGGCAGACGCCGCGTTCCCTGGGGCTGGCCCTGGCTTCCAAGGCCTTTCGCCAGGTGGAGGCCCTGCACCAGTTCAAGCATCTGTCCAATCAAGGCAACGAAGTGTGCTTTTCCACGATCGGCGATGCCTCCACCAGCGAGGGCGTTTTCTGGGAAACCATCAATGCGGCGGGCGTGCTGCAGGTCCCGCTGGTTGTATTCATTTGGGATGACGGGTATGGCATTTCCGTCCCCAAGAAATACCAGACCACCAAGGGTTCCATCTCCGAGGTGCTGGCAGGCTTTCAGAAACAGGAGGGTACCAACGGTATCAACCTGTACCGGGTAAAGGGTTGGGACTATGCCGGCATGTGCGAATTATTCGAGGAAGGTATCCGCCTGGCACGCCAGACACATACCCCGGCCGTGTTTCATGTGGAGGAACTGACCCAGCCCCAGGGCCATTCCACTTCGGGCAGCCACGAGCGGTATAAAAGCCAGGAACGGCTGGAGTGGGAACGGGAGTGGGACGCCAACCGCAAGATGCGGGAATGGATCCTGTCCAATCTCCTGGCCGATGAATCCGAGCTGGAAGAGATCGAATCCCGCTCAAAGGAAGCCGTGCGGGATGGCAAGAACCGCGCCTGGATCAACTATATCACGCCCATCAAAAACCAGGTCGCCCGGGTGGCCGACCTCCTCAATACCCTGGCGTCCGGGATGCCGGAGCAGGCGCCGGCCATCAAGAAACTGGTTATCGACCTGACCGCCAACCGGGAACCCCAGCGCCGCGAGGTGCTTCAGACCCTGAATGCGGCGCTGGACCTGGCCGGTACCTACGAAGGGGCGGGCCCTGTCCGGGAGTACTACCAGGATTTGCTTAAACAGAACGAATCCCTGTACAATACCCATCTCTATAATGAAGGGAGCCGAAGCGTCCTGCACGTGCGGGAGGTTAAGCCCGTCATACCCAAGGACGCTCCGGTGGTAAACGGATTTGAGGTATTGAACCGCTACTTCGACGAGCTGTTTGCCGCCAACCCGAAGGTCCTGGCATTTGGAGAGGATGTGGGATTCATCGGCGACGTGAACCAGGGGTTCAGCGGCCTGCAGGCCAAGCACGGGGAAGCCCGGATATTCGACACAGGCATACGGGAACTCACCATCATGGGGCAGGGGATCGGCATGGCCATGCGCGGCCTGCGGCCGATAGCGGAAATCCAGTATATTGACTACCTGCTGTACGGGTTACAGCCGCTCAGCGATGACGCGGCCACCCTGCATTACCGAACCCGGGGGCTGCAAAGCTGCCCCCTGATCGTGCGGACCCGGGGCCACCGGCTGGAAGGGATCTGGCACAGTGGTTCGCCCATGGGCGTCATTCTCCATGCCCTGCGCGGTTTCGTCATCTGTGTCCCTCGTAATATGGTGCAGGCGGCCGGTATGTATAATACCCTGCTGCAGGCCAATGATCCCGCCCTGGTCGTGGAATGCCTGAACGGCTACCGCCTCAAGGAAAAGCTGCCCGCCAACCTGCTGGAGTATACCGTACCGGTCGGCGTCCCCGAAGTGATCCGCGAAGGCAGTGACGTGACCATCGTCTCCTACGGTTCGGTCCTGCGCATTATCCAGGACGCGGCCAACGCCCTGGAAAAACTTGGCATCAGCTGCGAAGTGATCGATGTCCAGACCCTGCTGCCTTTTGACATTCACCATACGATCCTGGAGTCCCTGCGGAAGACCAATCGCATCCTGTTCGTGGATGAGGATGTGCCCGGAGGAGCCGCGGCCTACCTGTTCAATAAGGTCATGGAAGAACAGGGCGGCTACCGGTACCTCGACGTGGCACCCCGGACACTTACCGGAAAGGCCCACCGGCCGGCCTATGGCAGCGACGGGGATTATTTCAGCAAGCCCAACGCCGAGGAAATCGAGGCGGTCGTCAAGGCCATGATGGCGGAATGACCCGCGCAGGCTATATTTCTTCTTCGGGAACCGTTCATCCTGCCGGGCGATGGCCCGGTTGCCGTTTTCCCTGAATTTTACGTCAAAATTACCCGTATGCACCTCACACTTTACCAGGTTGATGCCTTTACCAACCGGTTATTCGGCGGTAACCCGGCCGCGGTGATTCCCCTGCCGCAGTGGATCCCCGATGACCTGATGCAGCAACTGGCCATGGAAAATAACCTGGCGGAAACGGTGTTCTTTGTGCCGCAGGGCCCTGATTACGCCATCCGGTGGTTTACCCCGGTCCTGGAAATTAACCTTTGCGGTCATGCCACGCTCGCATCCGCCTTCATTTTATATAATTACCTGGGCTACGACCGCCCCCGTCTTACGTTCCATTCCAAAAGCGGCCCGCTGGTCGTCGAGCGTCAGGGTAACCGGTTCCTGCTGGATTTTCCATCCTGGAAACCGGAGCGGATCAGCGACTACCCGGATGACCTGGCCGCGATACTGGGCGTTCCTGAAATCCTGGGTGTATACCGCTACCGCGACCTGCTGGTGGAGGTCGCCGATGAGCGGGCGGTGCGCGCCGCCCAGCCGGATTTCGGGGCCATTAAAAAGAGGGGCGACAAGGTCATCCTGACAGCCCCGGGCCGGGAAGTGGATTTCGTATCCCGGTTTTTCGCTCCTTCCGCAGGGATCGATGAGGATCCCGTGACCGGATCCGCCCATTCGCAACTGATTCCCTTCTGGAGCGAAAAACTGGGCAAGCCGGTCATGCAGGCCCGGCAGCTTTCCCGGCGCGGCGGAGAAATTTACTGTGAGCAGCGGGGCCAACGGGTTACCATGGGCGGGGAGTGTGTCTATTACATGAAGGGCGAAATCCTCCTTTAGTCCAGAAAGCGGGACCGGAGTTCCGGGGTAGGCACCAGGCATTCGGGCCGCCGGCCAAACCAGCGAAAGCGGTTACGGGCAATGAGGCGGTATACCGCATCCCGCAGAAACGCCGGCACCAGCCGCAGGATCCGGACCCAGCCCCAGCGGGGTAGCTGGGAGAAAGCCTTGATGGCTCCGGCGGACCGGGTGTAAATTTGACCATCCTGGTAGAGTAGGAAGGAGTTGAAATCATGGGTCGGCAGGCCGAATTGCTGCAGAAATGCCTGGCCAAACCGGGATTGGAGGGAGGCAAACCGGAATTTACGCTGCGCATCCCGGCGGATCATGAACTGCACCGAGCCGCTGCAGAGATTGCAATCCCCGTCAAACAGGATGACGGGATGCTGGCTGGGGATTTCCATAAGGCAAAGGTAGGCTGATTAATGAAAAGCCCCTTCGGCAGGGAAGGGGCAGGTCAGTCAGGCATGCCAGGGTCATCCCATATTGTGAAACACCTTCTGTACGTCTTCATCCTGTTCCAGGCGTTCGATGAGTTTGCTCACTTCCTCGGCCTGGGCATCGGTAACCGGGACGGTGGTGGTGGGGATCCATTCCACTTCCGCGCTGATGGGCGTAATCCCTTTTTCTTCCAGGGCCTTCTGCATGTTCCCGAAATCGGTGAACCCGCATCGCAGCACCAGCAGTTCCTCCCCGTTTTCTCCGGTGGCCTCCCCCATTTCTTCCAGGCCGTTGTCAATCAGTTCCAGTTCGAGTTCCTCGGTGTTGAGCCCCTGCGGCTTTAATTTGAAGACGCCCATTTTCTTGAACTGGAAACTCACGCTGCCGCTGTTACCCAGCGCTCCGCCTCCCTTATTGAAATGGCTCTTCACGTTGGCGACGGTACGAACATGGTTGTCGGTGGCTGTTTCCACCAGGATGGCCACTCCGTGGGGCCCGTAACCTTCATAGAGAATCTCCTCGTAGTTCTCCATTTCCTTGCCCATGGCGCGCTTGATGGCTGCCTCCACCCGGTCCTTGGGCATATTGACCGCCTTGGCGTTCTGCATGCAGCGGCGCAGTGCCGGATTGGTACCCGGGTCGGGGCCGCCGGCCTTTACCGCGATGGCAATTTCCTTTCCGATCCGGGTGAACTGCTTGGCCATCCGGTCCCAGCGGGCAAACATAGTGGCCTTACGAACTTCAAATATCCGTCCCATTGTGTCGTAGTCTGTTTGTGATAATGCGTAATCGGGTTCCTCTAGCCGTATCCAGGCAGGGAAGCCCGGTTCGGGCTGCAAATTTAGGCAGATAGGCCTAAAGAAAAAACCGCCCTGCTCGGGGCAGGGCGGTTCCAAAATTTATTCAAAATCGCTGGCCTTGGGTAGAATCTCACCCGGCGATCGGAGCTTGCTGGTCCGGCGGCTGTAGCTGAAGTAAATGATCAGGCCCAGGATCATCCAGCCAAATGCCACTTCCAGGGTCCGGTGGTCCAGGGCTATGATCATCGACGCACAGATGACCACGCCCAGGGTGGATACCAGGGGCACGGCAGGGGTCCGGAAGGGACGCTCGATCTGGGGCGCTTTCACCCGCAGGATCCATACGCCCGCACTGACCAGGACGAAGGCGAACAGGGTGCCGAAGGAGGTCAGGTCCCCGGTCACGTCACCCGGCACGAAGGCGGCGAAGAGGCCCACGAACGCGAAAAGGATCCAGTTGGCCTTGAAGGGCGTCTTGAAGCGGGGGTGCAGGTCGCCGAACAATTTCGGGATCAGACCGTCATTGCTCATGGTATAAAAGATACGGCTCTGCCCCATCAGCATCACCAGGATCACGGAGCTGAACCCGGCCAGGATGGCGCCGGTCACCGCGGTGGCCAGCCAGTGATAGCCATGCATGTAATTGGATATGGCATAAGCTACGGAGGCTTCCTTGCCGGCGGTTTTGAACTCCGACCAGTTGGCCACCCCTGTCAGGACGTGACCGAACAGGATATATAATATGGTACAGACCACCAGGGAGCCCAGTATGCCTATGGGCATGTCACGCTTGGGATTTTTGGCTTCCTGGGCGGCTGTACTAACCGCATCGAAACCGATGAAGGCGAAGAATACAATGGCCGCTCCTCCCAGGACCCCGCCCCATCCGTGCTTGAAGAATCCTTCATGGCCGGGGGTATTGGCCGGGATCAGGTAGGGGGTATGGTTTTCCGGCCGGATAAATTGCCAGCCGATCGCGATGAAGATGATGACAATGGTAACCTTGATCACCACGATGATGGAATTGACGGTGGCGGATTCCTGAATTCCCTTGATCAGCAGCAGGGTGAGCAGCAGCAGGATGAACAGGGCCGGAACATTCAGGATGCCGTGGTGGGTGGCCACCAGGCTCTTGAGATTGTCCGACAGGCCGCTTACCTGCTTGTCCGTGAGCATGAGCACCCCTTCCTTGGCCGTTTTGGCCAGTTCGGCCGGGAACTGGCTGATCGCGCTGCCGGTCACCGCGTTGGCATGGTCGAATGGCGAATGGCACCATTCATAGGGTATAGCCCCTCCCAACAGCTTGTTCAGGTATTCACTCCAGGCGATGGAAACCGTGGCGGCCCCCAGGGCATATTCCATGATCAGGGCCCATCCAATGATCCAGGCAATCAATTCCCCCATGGTGACATACGAATAGGCATAGGCACTCCCTGCGATCGGGATCATGGCCGCAAATTCCGCATAGCACAGACCCGCAAAGGCACAACCGATGGCCGCTACCACGAAGGAAAGGGTGACGGCGGGCCCGGAGGCTTCAGCGGCGGCCGCCGCGGTGCGCACAAAAAGCCCGGCGCCGATGATCGCGCCGATCCCCAGCGCCACCAGGTTACCGGCTCCGAGTGTTCGCTTCAATCCTTTTTCATTATCAGCAGATTGCGCCAATAACTGCTCAAGTGGCTTCTTCACGAAAAGACTCATAGATTTGGTTGATTGAGTTTACAATGGGTCGTAAAATAAGCAATAATTCAGTTATCGCGCGATTTCCTGCCAGCCTACTTATTTATACGGTTAAATGTTTCTACTGATGCGTATTTTTTCCGATTTTCGGCATTCCTTACTAAACCAGGGTGTGTATGAACGGCAGCAGGCTGACGTACTATATATTGATTGCGATGGGGTTGGGAGCCGTGGTGGGCTTTGCTGTCCATGAAGTCTCCGGGCCTGCGATCAGCCAGGCCTTTGCTGCCAATGCCCGCCTGCTGACCACGATATTCCTGCGGCTGGTGCAGATGCTGATCGCCCCCCTGGTGTTCTGCACCCTCGTGGTGGGCATTGCCAAACTGGGGGATCTGCGTTCGGTCGGCAGGGTGGGAGGAAAGGCCCTTGCCTGGTTCCTGTCTGCCTCCCTGGCCAGCCTGATGCTGGGTATGCTCCTGGTCAACCTGCTCCGGCCGGGGGCCGGCATGCAATTCAATACCCAGGATGTGGCGGGCGCCAAAGACCTGGTAGGAAAGACCCAGGCCTTTTCGCTGGCCGGTTTCGTGGAACACGTTTTTCCCCGTAGCATCATCGAATCCATGGCCTCCAACGAGATTCTGCAGATCGTGGTGTTCAGCCTGTTTTTCGGGATAGCCGCCACGGCCCTGCGGGAGCAGTCCAAACCGGTCATCCGCGCCCTGGAGGCAGCTTCCCATATTATCCTCAGAATGGTGGGCTACGTGATGAACTTCGCGCCCCTGGGTGTTTTCGGTGCCCTGTCGGCAGTCATTGCTACGGAAGGGCTGTGGGTGTTCAAGTTTTATGGCCAGTACCTGGCCTATTTTATCCTGGGAATCGCCCTGCTCTGGCTGCTGCTGCTGGGGGCCGGATGGCTAGTCCTGCGCCGGCGGACGCGGCGGCTCCTGAGGGGCATCACCCAGCCGGTTCTGATCGCGTTCAGCACCACGAGCAGCGAAGCGGTGTTTCCCAAACTTACCGAAGAACTGGAACGTTTCGGCTGCCGCGACAAGATCGTTTCCTTCATCCTGCCCTTGGGCTATTCCTTTAACCTGGACGGCAGCATGATGTACATGACTTTTGCGAGCCTGGCCATCGCGCAGGCCTATGGCGTGCAGATGGACCTGGGAACCCAGCTCACCATGCTGCTGGTGCTGATGCTGACCTCCAAGGGAATCGCGGGGGTGCCGCGCGCCTCCCTTGTGGTGGTGACGGCCACCTGCGCCATGTTCCACATACCACCCGAAGGAGTGGCCCTGATCCTGCCAATCGACCATTTCTGCGATATGTTCCGGACCGCCACCAACGTGGTCGGCAATGCCCTGGCGACCAGTGTCGTGAGCAAGTGGGAAGGGGAACTGGCCGTGGTCCCGGTGGAACCGGTCGAAGATCTTAATCAAGCAGTCTAACCAATTAATAGCAACATGGGAGGGGATAAAGGTTTTATTCAGCAGTTCATCGAATGGATCATTCATAATGGCGGATTGTACTTCCTCCTGTTTGTCGTCTTTGCCGAGACCGGCCTGTTCGTCGGTTTTTTTCTGCCGGGCGATTCGCTGCTGTTTGCTGCCGGCATCTACATCGATGAACTGGCCCAGGAGTTTTTCGGGCTCCACTATGTTTTTATCATCCTGCTGATCATCCTTGCCTCCGTGCTGGGCAACCTGGCCGGCTACTGGTTCGGCCGCAAGGCCGGCCCCCTGCTGTTCGAGCGCAAGGACAGCCTGCTGTTCAAACGCCGGCACCTGCTTCGGGCCAAGGAGTTTTACGACCATTACGGAAAGGCCACCATTTTCCTGGCCAAGTTCCTGCCCATCATCCGCACCTTTGCCCCCATCGTGGGCGGGATCGTCCGCATGGACCGGGGCACCTTCCTGTTTTATAATGTCGTGGGGAGCATTTGCTGGGTCTCCTCCATGATCCTGGGAGGTCATTTCCTGCAATCCTGGGTGGAGGCCCGCTTCGGATTCAGCCTGAAGGATCATATTGAGGGTATCACGCTGGCGATCATCCTGGTAACCACCCTGCCCGTGCTGTACAAGTTATTTTTTGGCCATAAGAAAAAGGACCCGGGGGCGGACTCCTGACCTGAACTGCTTGCTATGGAAAAACGGAATTACGGCGTTTTGTCTCTGCCGGTTATCGTGGCCGCGCTGGGTTACTTCGTGGACATCTATGATCTTCTGTTGTTCAGCATCATCCGCATTCCCTCCCTGAAATCCTTTGGCCTGGGTGATGAGGCCATTGCCCGCCAGGGGCTCCTGATCCTCAATGTCCAGATGATCGGCCTTTTGGTTGGCGGTATCGTCTGGGGCGTGCTGGGCGACAAGAAGGGGCGCCTGAAGGTGCTTTACGCCTCCATCATCATTTATTCCATCGGTAATATCGCCAACGGGTTCGTGCAGACCGTACCTCAGTATGCGCTGGTGCGGTTTATCACCGGAATGGGCCTGGCAGGGGAGCTGGGTGCCGGGATTACCCTGGTCAGTGAAATACTGCCCAGGGAAAAACGGGGCATCGGCACCTCCCTGGTAGCGGGCATCGGGTTAACCGGGGCCGTATTTGCCTTTTTCCTCAAACAGCTTTTTGTCGGTCAGCCAGATGGCTGGCGCATCTGCTACTTTATTGGCGGCGGCCTGGGATTTGTCCTGCTGCTGCTGCGGGTCGGGGTGCTGGAGAGCGGCCTGTTCCGGGAAGTGGCTTCCAGCCGGGTTCGCCGGGGTAATTTTTTCATGCTTTTCACCAACGGCCGTCGCCTGCGCAAATACCTGCTCTCCATACTGATCGGCCTTCCCACCTGGTACGTCATCGGGATCCTGATCACCTTTTCCAAGGAATTCGGAACCCACCTGCACATCCGCGGCGCCATTGACCCGGGCAAAGCCGTTATGTTTGCTTATGCGGCGATCTCCGTGGGCGATGTGCTGATCGGATTTGTCAGCCACTGGCTGCGGAGCCGCAAAAAGGCACTCTACCTGTTTTATGCCTTGACGGCGCTCGGCATCGCCTGGTTTTTCCGGCTGCGGGGGGCCCCGGTAGACCAGCTTTATCTTGCCTGCGCCCTGATGGGTTTCGGAACCGGTTTCTGGGCCATTTTCGTAACCATGGCCGCCGAGCAGTTCGGGACCAACATCCGGGCCACGGTGGCCACTACCGTGCCCAATATGGTACGGGGCTCCCTGGCCCTGGTATCCTTGCTCTTCAATGCCCTGCAGGCCCGCTTTGACTATCTGACCAGCGGTTGGATCACCGGCGTACTGGTCCTGCTGATCGGCCTGGTCTCAGTAATTTATACGGAAGAGACCTTCCATAAGGACCTGAATTACGTGGAAATGTAACCGGCCCGGGGCGGTAAGAAAAATGCGGATTTGGTGGTAACATTGCAGCATGAAGTTCCTGGTCATCCGTTTTTCCTCGATCGGCGATATCGTTCTCACCTCACCCGTTGTCCGGTGCCTGAAAAACCAGGTGGCCGGTGCGCAGGTGCATTTCCTGACCAAGCAAGCCTACCTGCCGGTAGTAGCCCATAACCCGCATATCGACCAGGTCCAGGTGCTGGCCCACAGCTTCGAACTGATGCTCCATGAACTGCGCGAGGAACGGTATGATTACATCATCGACCTGCACCATAACCTGCGGACCCTGCGTGTCAAGCGGGCCCTGGGCTGTCCATCCCGTTCCTTCCCCAAACTCAATATGGAAAAGTTCCTGTACACCAACCTGAAGTGGAACCGGATGCCCGACATACACATTGTGGACCGCTACCTGGCTACGCTTGCCCCCTTCGGGGTTACTAATGACGGGGAGGGGCTGGATTATTTTATCGACCCCACGGAGCAGGTCCGCCAGCAGGATATTCCCACTTCGCACCAGGCGGGTTACATCGGGCTGGTCATCGGGGCGGCGCATCAGACCAAAAAATACCCGATCCACCACCTGCAGGCATTCTGCCGACTGATCGACCATCCTGTCATCCTGCTGGGAGGACCGGAAGACGCGGCCAGCGGGGAAAAGGTGGCCGCGGTGGACCCGGTCAAGGTGTACAATGCCTGCGGAAAATTCAGTCTCAATGAAAGCGCCGATCTCGTCCGGCGGGCCAAGGTGGTGGTGAGTAACGATACGGGGTTGATGCATATCGCAGCCGCCTTCAAGCGCCCCATCGTGTCGCTGTGGGGAAATACCGTGCCTGCCTTCGGGATGTATCCCTACTACGGGGAACGGTTTGATGCCCGTCAGGGGCCATCCAGCTCCCGGATTCTCCAGGTTGAAGGCCTGCGATGCCGGCCCTGCAGCAAAATCGGGTATGACCGTTGCCCGCGACGGCATTTCCGGTGCATGGAAGAAATCGCGCCCGGCCAGGTTGCCGAAGCGGTCAGGACCTGGTTATGATGCGTTTCCACCAGGGCCGTGGGCGTGGAAAAAAAAGCGGGTACGCGGTGTAATCCTGGATCTCCCGGAGTATTTCCGCCCGGATCGTTTCCTTTTCCGGTTCCGAGACCTTCAGGGCGGATTTGTCCACTACCGAAAGCCAGTTTTCGATCTGTTTTTTCTCGGCCGGCAACGCCCGGCCGTTCACGTACCTGGTAAGTTTTTGCTGATATATTTCCGTTTTCATTCTGGTGGTTTGAGAGATGATCTGCCTGGGTTAAAAAAGGTGGAGTACGGTCTGCAGGGAATGCTTGAGATACCTGAGTTGGGCCAGGATCTGCCACTTTTCCCTCCAGGCCGTACGCGGCACGGCCTGCTGTACCGGGCGGGGGGGCACCTGCCGGCTGACCCATTCCCAGGATGAGGCCGGGACGGCCGGTCGGCGTGCCTTGTTCAGTTCCCTGAGGCTGAATTCAGGTAGGGGCTCCTGCGCGGCACCCACTCCTTCTGCTTCCTGGTTCAGCCGCTCATGCAGGCACAGGACCACCGACCGCCTTACTTCGGCATACAGGTGGGAGGACAGGGAAAACTGGGCCGGGAGCTTGTGGCGCCCTTCCCAGAGGCGCACAAACAACTGGCTCACGATGAACTTGGCTTCCTGGTGGGTACCAAGTTTGCAATACGAGTAGGAATACAGGGAATACCAGTAGCGATCGTACAATTCTTCCAGGGCGACTGTGTCATCGGAGAGTAACCGGTCGACCAAAACCTGGTCCGGCGAGAAGTTCCTGCGCATAACAGATTGTTTTCATGAACAAATTAAAATCCGGCTGTTTCGCAGGAAACTTGGATACGAATGATAGAGGTAATCGTTACTCTAATGTAGGATAAAATTGGCAGGGCAGCAATGAATTTGATTAGGCGGAAGCCTGACGCCGATCGTGATTTTACGAAACCAGCTGATTACTCCTTTGAAAACAAGGTGTTGTAGTTGGCGACAGGTATTACTAAATTTTCCACAAATAAAAAAAGCCCTGCGGCTTTCCTTTTCAGCAAGCTGCAGGGCACATTTTTCATCAGTCGGTGACTGATCTTATTTACCCCAGGTGAGGATCAGAATCGTAGCAATGGTGACAAAAACGGTTACCAGAACAATGTTACCCTGAACCTTTTCGTCATGAAAAAAGGAGTTGAGTTTTTTCATACACAGAAGTTTTTTGTTTTCAAAAATGCGGTTAAAATCACTGGCTTCCAGAGGGTGTACCGGAAATGGCTTGGAAGGTCTATTGGAGACTACTGTGTTCTCTCGGGGGACGGAAAAGTGGGTACTTTACAAGGGCTAAGTTAAAAAAGTTTCCGGGTACATCAAGTATGCAACCGGGATAATTTTTGCAGGATACCGGCTGCGCATACGTAGTTTTACGAATCCTGATTATAATGAATTGAAAATCTGTTATGGTCCGAGGTCCCTGGCCGGAAGCGGGTCCGGGCCCCTGCCTGCCAGGCGGCACCTGCCACCTGTGCCCGCAGATAAGGCTGGCCGGTTCAGCAACCATTAAAGCCCTTCGCTCAATTCAAGCCAGCGTAGTTCCTTTTCATCCAGTTCCGTACTGACTTCGCCGATGCGGTGGGAGAGTTGCTGTAAGGTATCGAAAGGAAGGTTACCACTGCTGAGCTGGTCGGTGATATGCTGCTTCTCCGCTGTCAGCCGGGCGATTTCCTGTTCCAGCTGCTCGAACTCACGCTTTTCTTTAAAGGATAGCCGCTTCTTTTCCCCGGCTGCAGCCGGAGCCGTAGCCGGCTGGGAAGGCACCTGGGCAATTCGGTCGGCGCCGGGCAGCTCTGCAGGCACCTTTTCGGACGCGCGGTATTGCGTATAGTTGCCCGGGTAGTCCGTTATGACCCCGTTGCCCTCGAATACGAACAGGTGGTCCACCAGCCGATCCATAAAATACCGGTCATGGGAAACGATCAGGAGGCAGCCCGGAAATTCACTGAGGAAATTCTCCAGTACACTGAGTGTAGGCAGGTCCAGGTCATTGGTGGGCTCGTCCAGAACCAGGAAGTTGGGATTGCGGAACAGGATGCTCAGCAGGTGCAGCCTCCTTTTCTCCCCGCCACTCAGTTTGCTGATGAAGGTGTACTGCTTGTCTGGGTCAAAGAGAAACAGCTGGAGGAATTGCGCGGCACTCAGCGTGCCGCCCCCGGCCAGGGGAAAATTCTCCGCAATACCCTTTACATACTCAATCACCCGCATATCCTCCTTAACAACCAGGCCCTGCTGGGAATAATTGCCGAACACGACCGTATCGCCGATATTCACCTTGCCGCTGTCGGGCGGCTCCAGGCCCTGCAGGATGTTGAGGAAGGTCGACTTCCCGGCACCATTTTTTCCGACGATGCCGATGCGCTCACCCCGTTTGAACGTGTAGTCAAAGCCTTTCAGTACCACGGTGTTCCCGAATTGTTTATACACCTTCTTGAGTTCGACCACCTTTCCGCCCAGCCGGCTCATCTTGGACTGCAGCTGCAGTTGCTGCTCGGCGACCTGCTGCCTGGCCCGTGCTTCCACTTCGTAAAAGGCATCCTGCCTGCTTTTGGATTTGGTGGTCCGGGCGCGCGGCTGCTTGCGCATCCATTCCAGTTCCTTGCGGTACAGGTTCCTGGCCTTTTCCAGGGAGGATTGTTCGCTATCCGCGCGGGCGGCCTTTTTTTCCAGGAAATTCTCGTAGTCACCGTGGTAGACATGGAGGATCCCGCGGTCCAGTTCCCAGATTTCCGAACAGACCGCCTCAAGAAAATACCGGTCATGCGTGACCAGCAGGAGCGTGACATTCTCCTTGTTGAGAAAATGCTCCAGCCACTCCACCATGTCCACGTCGAGGTGGTTGGTAGGTTCATCCATGACAAGCAGCACATGCTTGTGCTGAAACCCGATGTCGATCAGCGTTTTGGCGAGCGCTACGCGTTTGCGTTGACCCCCGCTCAGGGTATGGACGGGCTGCTGGAGCTGGTGGATATTCAGTTTGCCCAGTACCTGCTTTACCCGCGCATCAAAGTCCCAGGCCCCCAGTTCATCCATGCGGACGATGGTGGCATTGAGCCGGTCTGGATCGCCCTGCTCCAGGGCGGCCTCGTAGGCCTTTATGGCATTGATCACCGGGTGTTCATGGAAAAAGATATTGTCCAGGATGGAAAGATTTTCCCGAAACTGGGGATCCTGTTCAAACAGGACGACGTCAACATCCTTGTGGATCCAGACCTTACCCTCATCGGTCGTCTCTTTGCCGGCCAGTATCTTCAGCAGGGTGGATTTGCCGGATCCGTTTCGGGCAACCAGGGCAATCTTATCCCCTTCTTCGATGTGAAAGGTTAAACCGGCAAACAGGGGGGTAATACCATAGCTCTTCGTCAGGCCTTCCGCGCTTACGTAATGCATGGCGCAAAGATAAATCTTCAGCGGGTAGCGAAGTAAATCACCAGGCAGATGAGCAGGGCCAGTACCAGTACCAGGAAAGGCTTGCGACGGTCCCATTTTTCCTGGTTTTCCTTTCGCTTCAGGAAAGCGTCCATCTCGCCGGACAGGGCTGCATCCTGCCCGGCCAGTTTGTTCAGCCTGTCGCCGATACGGGCTGCCTGGCTCGCGTCCAGCCGGGCGAGTAGCCCCAGCAACTGGCGGATAATCTGCCGGTTGATCTCGGGTTCCCGGAAGGCTGCGACCGCCTCGATTGTCTCGTCGGAAAGCAGGTCTTCCAGGTAGCTGATCAGGCCTTCGCGGTCCAGCCGGAAGGGATCCAGGTTGTTTACGTAGCGGTTTAATTCCAGGCACCGTTTCAGCAGGTCGGGCGGCGTGCGCGGCGCTGACCGGTAGGCCGGTCTGCCCTGGGTCTGGTCATACCAGCGCTGCTGCAGGTAGCTGGCTTTTTTTGCCGGATCCGTCAGCACCTCGTAGGCTTCCTTGATTTCCCCGAAACGGGTGGCGGCGTAGGGGTCCTCCGGGTTCTTGTCCGGGTGGTAGCGCAGGGCCAGTTTCCGGTAGGCCTTCCGGATGTCATGCAGGGAAGCGGAAGGAGCCAGCCCGAGAATGCTATAGTAGTCTTTTCCTGTCATGGAAGGTCCGAAGATAGGACAGGGTATCCATTCCGGCGCCGGGTACCCGGCCACTGCCGCCGCGTCCTGAATGGCGATGCCAGCCGGGGTAACCGGCCAGAGGGCGTTTTCACGAAATCTTGACATAAGGAATCCATAAAACCCGGGGTCCGGTCCGCTATGGCATCATTCTGGCGTCTTACCTTGTAGAACGATTTAGGAATTCGTTGATTAAACATGAGACTCCCGTATGAATCCAAATTGTACACACAAAAAGACTTCTACATGAAAACGGTATTCAAAACCGGCGCGGCAGTTGTCCTGGTCATGCTGCTTTCCAGCCTGCGCACAACGGTTTACGCCCAGCCCGAGGGCGAAGTGACCTACCAGGAGTTCTATGATGAGCTGAGTCCTTACGGGCGGTGGATTGACTACCCGGATTACGGATATGTCTGGTGTCCTGACACCGGTCCGGATTTCCGCCCCTATAGCACCAACGGCCATTGGGTATGGTCGGATGAGTATGAGTGGATCTGGGTTTCGGATTACGATTGGGGTTGGGCGCCCTTCCACTACGGACGCTGGTTTGATGACCCCATGTACGGATGGCTCTGGGTGCCGGGTTATGAATGGTCACCGGCCTGGGTCACCTGGCGGACAGGAGGAGATTATTACGGCTGGGCACCCCTGATGCCGGGCATCAGCATCGGGATCAACTTTTCGATCGGCCGATATGCGCCTCCGGTGGATTACTGGTGTTTTGCACCCCGCCAATACATAACTTCTCCCCGCCTTTACGGGTACTGCCTGCCTCGCCGGCAGAACGTTACGATCATCAACCAAACGACGATCATCAATAATTATCAGTATGGCCGCAACGGGTTCATGACCGGACCCGGCCGCAGCGAAGTGGAGCGTTATACGCACCAGCGTATCCAGCCTGTCGTTTTCCGGGAAACCAACCGACCCGGCCGGACCGCGTTCCGCAATAACGAGATCAATATGTACCGGCCCCGGATTGAGCGGCAGGATAACCTGGCCGGCGCACCCCGGCGCTTTGAAAATTATGAAGGTAATGACCGGGTGAATAACAGAAACTTCCAGCGGGATCCGTCCGGCCAAAATGACCGGGGCTGGCAGGGAAGGCCGGATATAGGCCAGTCCCAGCGCCAGGCAGACCCGCGCGGTAACGGCGGTACCGATTTGCGTGGTAACGGCGGCAGCCAGATACGGCCGGATAATGGTCAGCCCCAGCGCCAGTTTGACCAGCGGGGAGGGAACGATGGCCTGGACTGGAGGAACCGTCCTAACCCCCATTACGGGGAACAGCCCCAGCCAGACCGGGGCTGGCAGGGTCAGGATAACCGCCCTTCCTTCAACCGGGACGTAAGGCCCCAGCCTGCACCACAACAGCAGGATCCTTACCGGTTCCGCAACCAACGCATCATGAACGAGAACCCGTCAGGAGGTAATCTCCGCTCGTTTGAGAACCGGAACTTCAACCAGCCCCAGCCACAGCCGCAGCGTCAGTTCAGCCCTGACATGGGCCGCCGGGAACAGCCAGTTCCCCGCCAGGTTGAGCCAAGGGGAGGTTCTGGCGGCGGATTTAGCCGCGGAAACGAAGGTGGTGGCGGATTTAACCGGGGAGGCAACGGAGGAGGCGGCGGAGACCGGGGTCATGGCCATCGCGGGTAACGATTCCCCATAACGTATTTTCATACACGTACCGATACACATCAGCCAGGGTCCCTTCGGGGACCTTTTGGTTTATCCGCCCTTCCGGGCCAAAATCATCCTACCTTTATACCTCATTAAAACGAAATCGACATGATCAGAAAAATTTTCATCCCCGCTGCCTGTCTGCTTCTGGCGGCCGCCTGTAACAACGCATCCAATGAGGCGCCCAAATCGGCGGACACGACAACTGCGGCAACCGGCCAGGATACCGCCCATCATATGCCAATGACCGGCGCCACGGTGCCGGAACTGCCCGCGATCCCGGCTGGAGCCAAAGTGTTTTTTAAGAACCTGAAGCCGGGGGCGACCGTTACCTCGCCTTTCAAGGTGCAAATGGGAGCGGAAGGAATCAGGGTGGATACGGCAGGTCCTGTAGTGGCCGGTTCCGGACACCACCACCTGTTCATCGATGCGGAAGACTCCCTGGCGGCCGGTACCGTTGTTCCCAAGGATTCAACCCACCTGCATTTCGGCAAGGCCCAGACTGAAACGGAGCTGACGCTCGCTCCCGGCAAACATAAACTCACCCTGCAATTTGCGGACGGAGCCCACCGTTCCTACGGCGGCAAACTTTCCGCGACGGTGACGGTGAATGTCAAGAAATAGGACCTGTTGCTTGCCGTTATACCGGTAGCATACTGCCCCGTGGAAGCCCACGGGGCAGTATTATTTTGCGGCAGCCTGGCGGGGGTCAGGGTTCCCGGAAGCCCAGGGCCCGGATATACCCGCTGTTGGGGCGGCAATGGGCGAAACGGCAGTTTTCCAGGAATCCCTGGAGGGCCTTCAACACAGCCTCCCGGTCCGCCGGCCTGTTGTTGCGGATTTCCCCGAAGCCCGCGCGAGAGGAATCGGCGAAGGCGGAGACCAGGCTATAACCCGCCGGCTGGTCAAAGGTCACAATGCCGGCCGTGTTGTCCATTTTCTTATAGGGCCAGAAATGCCAGCCCACCTGGTTTTCATCGAGTGTTTTGCGGAAGGCCTCCACCCACTCGTCACTATTCTCTCCCGTCTCACCGCAGTAGACCGGTACATTATACCGGTCCCGGAAATCCAGGTAATCCTGGATGACGTCCCGGGTAGGGGCCGTCCAGTACTTGTGGAAGGTATACACCAGTTTCTGGTCAAAGGGAGGCCCGAAGGGCCTGAAGTTGGAATCCCACTGGGCGCCGCCCAGGAAGAGCAGGTGATTTTTGTCCACCGCCCGGATGGCCTTGGTAATCCGCCGGTACAGGGGCTCCAGCCTGGGATTGAAATGGGCGGTATCGAAGAAATGCGCAATGGGCTCGTTTAATAAATCATAGCCCAGGATGACGGGCTCGTTGCGGTAATGCGCCGCGATGCGTCCCCAGATATGGATGATCTGTTCCTGGCTCGCTTCGCTGTCGAACAGGAAGGGATAGG
>DASZRL010000018.1:0-19080 GCA_035549175.1 Chitinophagaceae bacterium
TTTACCTGGGAGGTATAGGACGGGTCGGGCAGCCAGTGGGTGGTCTGGTCGCTGATATCGTAGCGCATCGCGTTGTTAAAGGCGTAATTGGTTTCCACGTAAATACCGTGCTGCTTTTTCATTTGCTCGGGGGTTCCCACCACCGCGCTTTCCTCCTCCACCAGGCCCAGGATCTCATGGGCCACCCGGTCCAGGCGGAAGACCCGCCCCCCCCGGTTTTCAAGGGACAGCCATTTGACCAGCAGGGGCAGCCCGTCATACAGTTCATAATGAACCGTTACCTCCAGTCCCTGCAGGGCCGGCAGCGGCGAGGTGAACCGCAAAGAAAGTTCGGCACCGGTCGGCTGGCCGGGATTTCCTGTCCAGGTACGCGTGCGCCAGTGCAGGTAAGGCCGCAGCGGACCGCTCGTATAGGAGACCAGCCGGAAATCGGTGGAACCGGCATGCAGGGTATCCAGCCAGGCCGGCAGCAAATACGCCATCTCGGGCTGACCGAGTAGGCCCCCCACATTATAGGCGGTCCCGTCCAGGGTCAGGCGTCCTTCCGGTTTCAGGGCGCGCAGGAGCTCCTGGCCATTGGTCAGGTTCTGATAACTGTAGCAGGCCAAATTGGGACCCAGCCGGAAAGCCCGGTGCACCAGCCCGTTGTCCAGGATCAGGTCGCGCCCGTCCTGGCTGCGGTACACGCCGGCCTTTGTGGTAACGGGCGTCACCAGCCAGTCCGTACCCGCCGGTAGGGAACGGGGGTGATACACCGGCAGGTCGTTCTGCGCCCGGGAAGGAACCGATATAAACGCCAGGGCCGCGGCAACCAATGCCGGTCGCAGGCGGGGGGTGCTGAAAAATCGCATCATACGATAAACTGAATAAGTGTAAACAGATCAGGCCGGGCTGGCGGTCATTCATGAAACAGCCAGTCCGACGGAATGGGCTTCAGGGTACTGCCATAGGGAGCGATCGATACCTTCAGGTCGTTGCCGCCCCCGGCGTCGTAATACTTCACGGAAATCCGGTGAAGGCCCTTTTTGAGGGCGACCAGGCCCGTCTTCTCCTGGCTGCCGTGGTCACCGTCATTGTCCACCACGTTGTTGCCGTCTATATCCAGCCGGCTGCCGTCATCGGATTCAGTGGCCAGGACATACACGCCGCTGCGCGCAATCTGCAGGAAGCCGTCAAACCGGAAGGCAAACCGATCGGCCCGCTTTTTGGGCGCCAGGGAAATCGTGGCGGCAACCCCCTGCCCCGCCGGGGTCCCGCTGTCCAGTACCGAAAGATCCGGCTTTCCGTCCGGTTCAAAATACCGGTAGGCAATTCCGGGCCGGACAGGTCCTGCCTTCACGGCCGGCTGCCACGCGGGTTTGTCCACCTGCTGGGAGGCTACCTCGCTGGGAAGCAGCCCGTCGGCCAGGGCGATCGCACGGAACAGGCCGGAGGTCTGCACCGGAACCGGCTGCGTATACACCGGTGAACCCGGGCCCGGCAGGGAGCCGTCCAGGGTGTAGTGCAGGGTCAACCCCGGTTCCGCGGACAGGCTGACCCGCGGATGGGTCGGATCCGGCTGGTAGGACACCTGTATCCGGGGTCTGGGCGCATACCGTCCGAAGGAGGCGATCTTCACCACGTAGGCATAGGGCGCCTGGAAGTGGTTGGGATCGTAGGCCGGCAGCTGCACCCGGACCTGGTCGCCATCCTGCTGCCAGGCCAGGTCCTGCGAAGGCGACAGCAGGCTCACGCGTGTACCCGCGGGCAGCTGGATGTCCTTTAAGATCAGTTGGCCGCCGGCAGGGTATTTCGGGAAGATCGCATAGAGGGTATTGGTGCCGGGATTATAGGTAAAAAACAGCTCCTTCACCGCATAGCCCGGATCCGGGTCAATGGTCAGTTTCAGCAGCAGGTCGCCGCTGCCGTTGCGGGGCTTGTAGTCCCGGCGTCCCGCACTCCACTGGGAGGCGCGTTTCCACCGGACGGTCTGGTAGATCGCCTCGCCGTTGCGCTTCATCCAGTCGCCGATCTGCAGCAGCCGCTCTTGCATGATGGGTGGGATCTTGCCGTGTTCGTCGGGGCCGATGTCCAGCAGAAAGTTGCCGCCCCGGCTGACCTTATCGATCAGCTGCAGGATCAGGGACTGCGCTGAATTGTAGTCCCAGGCGTCCTCCTCGCGGTTGTAGCCGTAACTGAAGCCCATGCCCCGGCTCTCCTCCCAGTAATGGTCCTCAAAATCCAGGTCGGGCTGGTATTCCGGCGTAAAGATACCTCCGTGGCGGAAGCGTACGCCCGCCCCCCAGCGGTCATTGACCACAATGCGGTCCCGGACCGGGCTTTCGTTGTACAACCAGGCCAGGAACTGGCGGGAGCGCCAGGTTTCCGGGGAAGCATCCCAGTCCCCATCGGTCCAGAATACGTCCGGCTGGTACGTATTGATCAGGTCCATCATCTGGGGCCAGGTATGCTCCCGGGCGAAGCGTGCCGGATCCTTTTTCCAAAGCGGGTTGTACCATTCATAGAGCGAGTAGTACATGCCCGCATGCACCGAGGTCTTGCGGACGGCGCGGAACAGGTCTCCCAGCAGGTCGCGCCCGGGACCGACTTCCGTGGCATTCCAGGGAAAGCCCCAGCTGCGGTCCGCCTCCCGGCTGGGCCAAAGGCAGTACCCGTCGTGGTGCTTGGAGGTAAGCACGATGTATTTGGCGCCGGACTGTTCGAACAGCCGGGCCCATTCATCGGGATTGAACAGTTCAGCCTTGAAATCACGCGCGAGGTCATAATAACTGCGGTCGCCAAACTTGGCCCGTTGGTACCGGACCTGGGCACTGTCGCCGTTCATCAGCCCGTGCTGGTACCATTCCGCATAACCACCCTTGGGGCAGTACCCGGGCACCGAGTAGACGCCCCAGTGAATGAATATTCCGAATTTGGCGTCCCGGAACCAGGACGGGACGGGCCGTTTGTCCAGGCTTTCCCAGGTGGTATCATACGATTGGGCCGCGGCCCCCTGGACCAGCAGCAGGGAGCCTATAAACAGCCCCATGGCGTTACGCCGAATGAATCGGTAGAACATGGCAGTCATCGTGATCAGGTTATCCTTGCAAATAAGTGGGTTGACAAGGGAAAATTAGGGTAATTCCCCGGCCGGCGGTATGCCGATATTACCCGTTCCTGGCACCGGGTTACCAGCGCCGGCTACTCCAGGGTCTCCTCGCCCCGCACCGTGCCCGGCTGAAGCTGGAACAGGTCGAAGACCAGGATTTCATTTTCTCCCCGTCGCAGCCAGGTCGCCGGGCAGTAAAGCCGCTGTTGCGGTCCGCGGTTCCAGTAGCGCCCCAGGTTGTGGCCGTTCACGTACACCACCCCTTTGCTGAACTGGCTCATGTCAAAATAGGTATCCCCGGTGCTGTCCAGGCTGAAGCGTCCGCGGAAGAAACGGCCGGGCCGTCCGCCGGCGCTGTCCGCGTGCCGGCTTCCGGTTACGCGGCGCACGTAGGCTTCGTCCAGGGGTAACAGGTAGGTCTGCCAGCCCATCAGGGTCATGCCGTTGAGGGTTACCCGCTCGGTAATGCCTTTGCGGTCCAGCATGTACTGGGCAAAATTGATATGGCCCATTCCCTCCACCAGGATGTCCAGTACCGGGTCGGGATTGCTGCCGGCGGGCAGCTGGACGGTCCACTTTCCCCCGTCCCGGTAGATGGTGTCCAGCAGTTTGCCGTCCAGGAATACCAGGGCCAGGTCATGAGGTTCCAGCAGGGTGAGCCGGCCGCTTTTATGACCCACCAGCCGGGTCCGGTACAGGATCAGGCCCTGGTTCTGGTCGTAGGCTTCCATCGGCCTGGGCTGGGGCGCATAGCGGGGCGCCGGCAGCGCATCCCAGATGGATCCGGCCGGGGCCAGCCGGATGGCCGGAATGGACAACGTGGCCGGCACCCCGGGCACCGGCCGGAGCGGCTGACCCGTATAGGCCGCGATCAGGCGGCGCAGCATGTAATATTTGGGGGTTGGGCGTCCCTGTTCGCTGATGGGGGCGTCATAATCGTAACTGGTTATATCCGGCTGGTACTGGGTCGGCGAGAAGGCATTGGCCCCGGCCGTAAACCCGAAATTGGTTCCGCCGTGGACCACGTACAGGTTGAAGGATCTGCCACTCGCCAGCAGGAAGGTCAGTTCGGATTTCAGATCGGCGGTATCCGGCCTGGCAAAGGATTCTCCCCAATGCGTCAGCCAGCCGGGGTAAGTCTCGCTGCTGAAGGCGGGCACCCGGGGGTTGCGTTTGCGGGCCTGCTCGAAGTCGGCTTCACTGCCCCCGCTGTCCAGGCCGATGGCGGCCCCATCGATATTCCCGGCTTCCAGCATAAAGGGCGTCGGACCGTCCGCCGTATAGAAAGGCCCCGGGATCCCCAGCTGCTGCCAGATGCGCCGCAGGGTCTCCAGGTAGGCCTTGTCGTTGCCATAGCTGCCGTACTCGTTTTCCAGCTGAAGCATCAGCACCGGTCCCCCGTGGGAGGCAAGCAGCGGCCTGAGCCAACCGGCCACCTGGGTAAGGTACCGGCGCACCGCCGACAGGTAGCGGGGGTCGCTGCACCGGATACGGATATCCGGTATCTTCAGCAGGTAGGCTGGCAGCCCGCCAAAATCCCATTCTGCGCACACATAGGGACCCGGCCGCAGCAACACCCACATTTTTTCCTGCTGGCACATCCGGATGAAGGCGGCGATATCCCGGTTTTCCCGGTGAAAGTCGAACACGCCGGGCCGGATCTCATGGTAGTTCCAGAACACGTATACCGCGATGGTATTACACCCCATGGCACGGGCCATACGGATGCGCTGGCGCCAGTAGGCGCGCGGGATGCGCGCCGGGTGCATCTCTCCGCTGATGAGTTGCAGCGGCCGTCCGTCCAGCAGGAAATGGTCCGGGGAGAAGGAGAAGGTATGCACGGCGCCATCCGGGGTTGGCGCCGGGATCGGGATCCGGAGCGTGCCGGGGGCCTGTGCCTTCGCAGGAGCCGGTTGCCAGCTAAATAGGCTCGCCAGCGCCAGGAGCCAAAGCCCTTGGCGGCGAAGGAAAGCATTTGGAAAAGTCCGAGGTTTCATCTGATCTGTGTTGTAGGGGGTTACCCGGTTTTAAAAGTAGGACAATGCCCGCTGCCGGCACCTCACCTCGAGGGAAAAAAGCACAATCGATTGCAGGGACCGGGCCCGGCAGGGTCCAGTGGTTAGGGCATTTGCCCTACCTTTGGCATCCGCCTGCAGCGCGGGATACTTTTAAATTGTACGATATGGAATACCGAATCGAAAAAGACACCATGGGAGAAGTCCGGGTTCCGGCGGATGCCTATTACGGCGCGCAGACCCAGCGCAGCGTGGATAATTTCCGGATCGCCCAGGATATTAACCGGATGCCGCGGGAGATCATCCGGGCCTTCGCCTACCTGAAAAAGGCTGCCGCCCTCACCAACCAGGAGGCCGGTGTGCTGCCGAAGGAAAAGTGTGAGCTCATCGGCCAGGTATGTGATGAGATCCTGGCGGGAAAGCTGGATGCCTATTTTCCCCTGGTGGTCTGGCAGACCGGCAGCGGGACCCAGAGCAATATGAACGTGAACGAAGTGATCGCCTACCGGGGCCATGTCCTGCATGGCGGACAGCTCGCCGACAAGGAAAAGTTCCTGCATCCCAACGACGACGTCAACAAATCCCAATCCAGTAACGATACCTTTCCGACCGCCATGCATATCGCGGCCTACAAGATCCTGGTGGAAACCACCATCCCGGGTATCGAGAAGCTTCGTAATACCCTGGCGGAGAAAAGCCGCCGATTCATGAAGGTGGTGAAGATCGGCCGCACCCACTTTATGGATGCCACGCCGCTCACCCTGGGCCAGGAGTTCAGCGGCTATGTCTCCCAGCTGGATCATGGCCTGCGCGCCATCCGAAACACCCTCGCCCACCTGGCCGAACTGGCGCTGGGCGGCACGGCCGTCGGTACCGGCATCAACACCCCCGCGGGATATGCCGAAAACGTTGCGCGGCATATCGCCGCGCTGACCGGCCTACCTTTTGTGAGCGCAGAGAACAAGTTTGAGGCGCTGGCGGCCCACGATGCAATCGTCGAAGCCCACGGCGCCCTGAAAACCGTGGCGGTCAGCCTCATGAAGATCGCCAACGATATCCGTATGTTGTCCAGCGGGCCGCGCAGCGGCATCGGGGAGATTTTCATCCCGGACAATGAACCGGGCTCTTCCATCATGCCGGGCAAGGTCAACCCCACCCAGTGCGAGGCGCTTACCATGATCGCAGCCCAGGTGCTGGGCAACGATGTAGCCATCAATATAGGCGGCGCCACCGGCCATTTCGAACTCAACGTGTTCAAGCCGGTCATGATCTACAACTTCCTGCACAGCGCCCGTCTCATCGGCGATGGCTGTGTCTCCTTCAATGACAAGTGCGCAGCCGGCATCGAACCCATCGAGGCCAATATCAAAAAGCATGTCGATAATTCCCTCATGCTGGTCACCGCCCTCAATACCAAAATCGGGTATTACAAGGCCGCCGAAATCGCGCAGAAAGCCCATAAGGAAGGAACCACGCTGAAGGAAATGGCCGTCAGACTGGGGTATGTCACCCCGGAGCAGTTCGACGAGTGGGTCGTCCCCGAAAAGATGGTGGGCCAGATCGGTTAGCCATTCTGAATCAACGGGTTGGGCATGCAGTGGCCCGGAGGCCAAGTTTTCCGGCAAAAGGCTGGCAAATCCGGGCTTTTTTTTCTATTTTGCCAGTCCAAATCAAATGAAAAACTGACTCCTAAATCAGTAACTATGAAAAGTTCTGCCAAGAAGGCCCATTATTTTTCGGCCTATCCCCTAAGCGCGTTAAATCTTCCACCGCAGGAATATGCTTCCGAGTTACGCATACGTTCCGGCAATCAATTCCGGATGGGCAGCCGTTTCCGCCTATCCGCGATGGTGAACCCCTATCCCACCCATTCCGCAGAGCCGGCCCGGCAGGCTGCCAGCAGCCAGTCGGCCAGCCAGGATCCGGGTTGGCACAAGCAGTACGAGTGATCCTTGAGCATACAAACGGCAACTCCCCGGTATAACCGGGGCTTTGCCATTTGCAACCTGGTCCCGTAACTCGATCTGCCCAGCCCGGTTTATTTGCGCGCCGGTTGCAAGCAAGCGCTTGCCTATCGGAAACTTACGCATGAAAAAAAATAATAATCATTGAAAATAAACCATGATAAAATCCCATTGACTCCTGGCCCCGGGCCAGGTATCTTTAGGTTGCCAAACTAACTACCCGCGAAACCCAATATCCTGTCCATGAAACCCGCCTGCCGATATTCCCGAGCCTTACTGCCTGCCTGGCTGCTGGCCGTGGCGCTGGTAACCACCGCCCTTTCGGCCGGTGCCCAGGTTACCATCGACTTCGGTAAAAGTTATATCAACCTGAACAAGGGTTCCAACGGGGGAACCGTAGAACCCGGGGATACCCTGGAAATCCGCGCCTCCATCGTGGTAGGTTCCTCAAAAATCTACGACAGCTGTGCTTTCTACGATGTCGTACCCACGGGTACCACCTTCGTTCCCGGCTCCCTCCGCGTCATCACCAATGAAGGAAAGACCTACAAGCAGTTTACCGATGCCTTCGGCGATGACGAAGGCTGGATAAGCGGCAGCAATGTCCGCATCAACCTCGGGTATAAGCAGGCCAACAAACCGGCCACGGCATTCCGGCGGGGGAGGATTACCGCATCGGACAAACCGTCCTTCTATTCCGGTACCTGTATCATGGTCGCCTCCTACCGGGTGGTGGTCACTTCCGCCCTGGGCAGCTTCATCAACACGGGAGGCGGATCCATGACCTACAAGAATGGATCCAACCCGGTACAGACCTTTACATTTCCCTCCAATACGGTGGCGATCTATAAAAACTACGGTATCTGTCCCAACAGTGTAGGCGTCAACGCGCTGGGAACCGAGTTCAACGGCACCTTCGGATCAGGCACCCTCAAGGACCGGGGAGCCTCTGCCAATGTGCCGACCGGGTATACGTACAAAGCGTTTACCAGCAATACCCCCAACGACTATTCCTACGGCGTGTCCAATAACACCAGTGCGGGCACTACGGCCGCGACCGGCTATTCGACCAGCAATGCCTGGGCGATTCCCGACAACAGCACGCCGACCCACCGCGTATTCAACGTGTGGGATATTATCGGCGACCATACCGGGGCGTCAAACCTTACGGCCGGTAACCCGCCCGCCGACACGGCTACGGGAGGGGGATACATGCTGATCGTCAACGCGGCGTACCGGATCGACTCGGCCTTTGTACACACGATCTCCGGCCTCTGCCCCAATACCTACTACGAAATCTCCTGCTGGATGCGCAATATCTGCTCCAAGTGCGGCTGCGACTCCAACGGCAAGGGCGCCACCGGCGGAGCGGGCTATATCCCGACTGCGCCGGGGGATTCATCCGGCGTCCATCCCAATATTACCTTCGAGGTGGACGGGGTGGATTACTATACCACCGGGGACCTGCCGCATACCGGCAACTGGGTGAAGAAGGGATTCACCTACCTGACCGGCCCTTCGCAAAGCAGTTTTACCCTGAAATTCTTCAACAACGCGCCCGGCGGGGGCGGTAACGACTGGGCCCTGGATGATATCACCGTGGCGACCTGTTCTCCCAACTTCACCTTCACGCCTACGGCCAACCCGACGGTCTGCGACTCCAACGTGATCAACATGGGGGCCACGGTCAGCTCCTATTTCAGCAACTACGTCTATTTCAAGTGGCAGAAGAGCGTGGATAACGGAGCCACCTGGTACGATACGGGAGTGCAGAGCCCGCCCACGGGAAGCCCGACCTGGGATGGCAGCAACTGGGTTTATTCCCTGAGCTACCCCCAGTTTGTGGCCTACCAGGCCGACAGCGGCTCCCGCTATAAGCTGGTTGTGGCAACCACGAATACCAACCTGTCCAATACCAACTGCCAGCTGAGTGATGCCTCAACGGTCATCACCCTCAACGTGCAGCAGTGCGGCCCCATATTGAAAACCCGGCTGATCTCCTTTACCGGCAGGGTGGAAGGCCAGCAGGCCCTGCTCAGCTGGACCACCACGAGTGAGGACGAGCTGCTGAACTTCCAGGTGGAGAAGAGCACGGACGGCATGCACTTCAGCCCGGTGGCCGTGGTGCCCAGCCACGGGGACTTTACCGCGCAGCTTAACCAGTACAGTTTCCGGGACCCGGATCCGATTTCAGGGAGGACCTTTTACCGGATCAAGCTGAGTGACGCCAGAAACCAGGTACAGTATTCCCGGACCATTGCCCTGTCGGGATCGGATACCGAACTGAATCTGGTTGCTGCAATCAGCCCCTTTCAGCAATCCCTGGACTTCTTCATCCACGCGCCCGCGGGCACCCTGGCCCGGGTGGAACTGATCAGCCTGGCCGGCATCCCGGTGCGCAGCATGACTACGTCCCTGGTCACCGGGACCAACCGCGTGAGCCTTCCGGCCACCGGCGGGCTTCCTGACGGGGCCTATATCCTGCGGGTCAGCACGCCCGGTAAGGTATTGAGCAAATCCGTACTCAAGCTGGCTCGCTGACCCATGCCGGCAGCCGAGCTGGCTCGGCCCGGCTCTGCCTGCCTGTTCTAGCTCACTGCCCGGTTGTTTACCACGATTTCAGGCCGGTCATTAGTCCCGGATTCGGGCTCCGTGCGGGAAATGCTGCCGGATACCATCCCTGCCGCAAGGCCTGAGAAAAAGCAGGAAAGCAAGTGACCGTAGCTGCCTGTCAGGCGTTTAACCACCTCCGCTGACCCGCCATTTTTGTTACCTTTCCGCCCCGAAAATGGCAGCCCGTCCATGACCAAGGCCTTGAATAATCCCATCTGGAACGCCCTCACCGGCAAAGATCAGGACAAAAATATCGGCACTGGGGAAGTGGCTTTCCTGGACGCCGAAATAGCTCCCTTTATCGGCATGCCCCGGTGGGACGCGGACAGCCAGAGGCGCCTGCTGGACCGGGTGCCACCCGGCAGAAACTGGTTTTTGCTGCTCGCCGAGCCGGTGTCGTTTATCCCGCAATGGGAGGTGCAGGTTTACCTGCCGCTGTACCAGCTGGTTTGTGGGCAACTCGCTTCGCCTCCGCCGCTGAAACATCCCGCGGGCATCGTTCCCCTGGGCCCGGAACATGTCGCCGACATGATCGCGCTGACCGCGCTGACCAGACCCGGTCCCTTTGCGACCAGGACTATTGAATTTGGGAACTACCATGGCCTATTCCGCGACGGCAGGCTGGTGGCCATGGGTGGCGAGCGGATGCACGTAGGGGAATGCACGGAGGTCAGCGCCATCTGCACCCACCCCGACTACCGGGGCCTGGGTTACGGGGCAGCCATGACGCATTACCTATCACGGCTTGTATTGGAAAAAGGGCAGCGGCCATTTCTGCATGCCAGGGCGGATAATGTAAAGGCCGTGGAGATGTACAGGAAGCTGGGCTATGACATCCGCTGCGACATCCATTTCTATATCTTCCGAAGCATGAACGGGTGATGCCCTTTTATGCATGGGGATACCCTTTCAGGGAAAGGACAGAATTCATTAATGCTATCGCTTCATAACAGCCGGGGGCCATGCCAGATAAATGCAGGAACCTGGCCTTTTCCATAGTGCCTGTTTCGTTTCATGGGTGCCCTTCCCCAACCTCCAGAAAACCGGGGGACTCAAAGGAAAGGTGCATACGATATACCAGGATATCCCACCCCGGCACATGAGGAAAAAGATGCAGCCATTTACCCTATCGAGCGACGCAGCCTTAGCATTACCAGCCATCGAGGCCGCGTACGCAGGTTTACAGCTGAAAAGATAGATTGATCAAGGTGCTGTCGCGTATGATCCGTGTGCAATATGGGCTCTGCAAAGACCAGGGATAATCCATGGGCAGCCAGTCCGTCTAGCTGAATTTTGCTATATGACTCACCCAGGAATCCACCAGGAACGACTGATAAAACGATAAGACGATGGACTCCGAAATCAGGACGGAATGTCTTCTTCAACAGTCTGAAAAACCGGGGGATATACAATTTGCCGGGCTATCAAAAATCAAAGGGTATGACGCATCCTCGGATCCGCGTGGAGTAACAGCTGAAATGGCTACCACGTAGTGATATCGTTTGTATCATGATCCCAATGATGGCGATACAAAAACAAGAAGGCTCCGGCCGTAGCCGGGCAACGAGGAGGAATCAGGACACCTGCAGTTCGTCATCCACGGGGGAATTGGTTTCAACCGTGGGATGAACATCCTGGGGATTGGAACGCCGGAAGAATTTCTTCTGGAATACCAGCAGGGTAATCACCCCTACGGAAATGGAGGCATCCGCGATATTGAATATCGGGCTGAAGAATTCAAAATTCTCCCCGCCCACTACCGGCACCCAGCCGGGGAAGGTGGAACGGATGATGGGGAAGTAGAGCATGTCCACGACGCGGCCGTGCAGGAAGCCGGCATAGCCGCCCCCGTGCGGGAAAACGCTTGCAATGGTGGCGTAGTCGCTGGTGGAAAAGATAAGCCCGTAAAACATGCTGTCGATCAGGTTACCCAGGGCACCTGCATAAATCAGGGCTGCGCAGATGATAAATCCCTTATGGTACTGCTGGCGGACTATCCGGCCCAGGTACCAGGTTCCAAAGACCACGGCTGCCAGGCGGAACAGGGTCAGGATCATCTTGCCCCAGTCGCCTCCGAATTTCCAGCCCCAGGCCATCCCTTCGTTTTCAATGAAATACAATTTGAACCAGCTGAGTCCCAACACGTTGGTCACATGCCCGAAAGGATAGCTGGTCTTGATCCAGAACTTGAGCGCCTGGTCGACCAGAATAATGACGGCAATCAGGAAGGCAACGTGTTTGATCTTCACCGGGATCCTTTTAGCCTGCAAATATACGAATTCAGGGGTGGGTGGGGGCATACGAGCTGTTAAATCCGCAAGCCGGGCCTACTCCTCAAAATACACCCGCTTCACCCGCTGGGAGATGCCGGTCATGATCTCGTAGGGAATGGTTTGGGCCCAGGCTGCCACCTGTTCCACCGGAAGGCCCTGACCGAACACCAGCACCGGGTCCCCTTCCTGCACCCCGGGGATATCCGTTACGTCCAGCATGGTCATGTCCATGCAGACCGTTCCCACGACGGGCGCCAGCTGTCCGCGTACCAGCATCCGGCCGGTACCGTATCCCAGTCGCCGGGGATAGCCGTCGGCATAGCCGATCCGGACGGTCGCGATCAAGGTATCCCGTGGCACCACGCCCTTGCGGTTATAACTTACAGATTCCCCGGCCCGGATCTGGCGGAGCTGGGCAATGGTGGAGGTCAGGGTAGCCACGGTGCGAAGCGGCGGGGAGGCCGCCCCGGCAGATCCCACGCCGTACAGACCAATGCCCAGCCGCACCATATCCAGCTGCAGGCCGGGGAGCCGCTCAATAGCGGCCGTGTTGGCGATATGCCGCATAAAACGGTAGCCGAGCCGTTGCTGCAGGCGTTCGCAGCTTGCCGTAAAGCTTTGGAACTGCTGCCGCGTAAACGGATCATCCCCCGGGTCATCGCTGGAGGCCAGGTGTGAAAAGACGGACTGGACGCGCAGGGTAGCCGAGGCGGCCAGGTAATCAGCCAGCTGGTCCACCTCCTCCGGGTCAAAGCCGAGCCGGTTCATGCCGGTTTCCAGTTCAATATGTACCGGGTAGGACTGAAGCCCCTGTTGCTGCAGGTACTGGTCGAACTGCCTCAGCAAACGGAACCCGTACAGATCCGGCTCCAGGTCGTGTTCGGTAAGCGAGTCAAAGGAGCTTTCCTCGGGATTCATGACCATGATGGGAAGGCGGATGCCGCCCTTGCGCAGTTCGACGCCCTCGTCGGCATAGGCCACACCCAGGTAGTCGGCCTTGTGGTACTGGAGGGCCGCCGCAATTTCCGGGCCCCCGCTTCCATAGGCAAAGGCCTTCACCATGACCATCATCCGCGTGTCGGGTCGCAACAGCTGCTGGTGGACCCTGAGGTTATGCGCAACGGCGCCCAGGTTGATCTCCAGGATGGTCTGGTGCACCTGCTCTTCCAGCAGCCGGACGATCTGCTCAAACCCGAATACACGGGCCCCCTTGACCAGGATGGTCTCCTCGCGGAAATGGGAGGCGCGGAACTGCTGGATGAACTCGGCGGTGGACCAGTAATATTCGGTGACCGGCAGGGCTGTTTGGCGGCTCCCGGATTTTTCCAAAAAGAGGGCGATCCGCTCGCCGATCCCGATAAGCCGGGTGAAGCCATGTTTGGACAGGGAGTCCAGGATCTGGCTGTAGAGCTCCTGGTCGGGAAGGGCGCTCTGCAGGAAATCAGACAGGATGGCGGTCTTCCGGGTACCGGAAAATGGCTGGTCCATGAAGTTCAGCGCGATTTCCAGGGAACTCAGGTCCGCGCTGTAGGCATCATTGATCAGGGTGCAATGGTTGATGCCGGTTTTCATTTCCAGGCGCATGTTCACGGGCTGCAGGTGGCGGATCCCCTCGCGGATGGAGGCCGGATCCAGGCCCAGCAGCAACAGGACACAGCAGCAGGTGAGGGCGTTTTCCATCGACGCTTCGTCGGTGAATGGCAGGTCCAGGTCGATGGCACGCCCCTGCTGATCGGCGTGAATCCGGGTCCGGCCCCCGGAGCGGGTCACTTCACGCACCTGCAGCCAGGCCGGCCGGCTGAAGCTCCAGCCGTAGAGCTCGGTCTGCGGGGAAAGCAGGGCGCCCCGGTCCCGCTCCAGGTCCACGCCGGCTGCCAGCAGGTTGTCCACGCCGTAAACCAGCTGCCGGCAGCCGGCAAACAGGGTCAGCTTCTCCCGGACCTTGTGCGCCAGGCCGTCAAACCCTTCGCTGTGTGCCTCCCCGATATGGGTCAGTACGCCCAGCGTGGGCCGGATGATGGCGGCCAGACGCGGCATCTCGCCCGGCTGCGAAATACCCGCTTCAAAAATCCCCAGGGTATGCCCTTCCTCCATCTGCCAGACGCTCAGCGGGACCCCGATCTGGGAATTATAACTCTTGGGACTGCGAACGATAACGTAGCGGCCATGAAGCAGCTGGTAGAGCCATTCTTTGACGATGGTCTTGCCGTTACTGCCCGTAAGCCCGATCACGGGGAACGAAAAGCGGCTGCGGTGGGCGGCGGCCAGTTGCTGCAGGGCCGCCAGGGTATCCCCCACCACCAGGAACTCGGCCCCGGGCATCGCGCCCGCGGCCGGTTCCTCGCTGACCACGAACTGGCGGACACCCAGGCTATACAGTTCTTCCAGGAACTGGTGACCGTCCCGCCGGGGCCCCCGCAGGGCAAAGAACAGGGAAGTCGCCGGCGCCACCACCTTGCGGCTGTCCAGCAGCAGGTGCGTGACGGTGCCTCCGCCCTTTCCGCGCAGCAGCCTGCCGCCAACCTGTTCCTGAATGGATTCCATGGTATACATCCGTTGCCGAATTTAGGTTTGCCGGTTCTGCTGGTTTTCCACCTGCAGGGAATAGGCGATCGAGCCCGCCAGGCAGATCACGATGACCAGCAGGGAAACGTACGCAGGCACCTCAAAATGGAACAACTCGGCGAGCATCTTGGCCCCGATGAAGATCAGCACGATGGCGATACCCTGCTGCAGGTAGGAAAAGCGTTTCAGCACCCCCCGCAGCAGGAAAAACAGCGAGCGCAGGCCAAGCACCGCAAAGATGTTGCTGGTAAAGATGACGAGCCGGTTCTGCGATATGGCAAAGACGGCGGGGATGCTGTCGAGCGCAAAGACAATGTCCGTCGTGGCCAGCAGCACGACCACCACGAACATACTGGTAAAATAGCGTTTGCCTTCGCGGCGGACCATGAACTGCCCGTTCAGATCGTCGGCCACAATGGGCAGATGCCTGCGAAGCCATTGGTAGACAGGATTCTCCCCGGGATCGTAGCTTTCATCCTGCCTGACGGTGAATATCCGGATGCCGGTATAGACCAGGAAGGCGCCGAACAGGTACAGGATCCACTCGAACCGCTCGACCAGGACTACGCCCAGGGAAATGAAAAGGATCCGGAGCAGGATGGCCATCAGGATGCCAATCAGCAGCGCACGCGCATAATGGTCTTCCCGGATGCGGAAGAATCCGAAGATCAGGATAAACACAAAGATGTTATCGATGCTGAGGCTCCATTCCATCAGGTAGGCGCTGAGGTATTCGAAAGCCTCGGTCTGCCCCTCCTCGTACCACATGAAAAAGAAGAACCCGGAAGCGAGGGCCACCCAGAACAGCGTCTGCCACAGGGCGCGCCGGATGCTGATGACGGCGGACCGCCGGGACAGCAGGCCCAGGTCGAATCCAATCGCCAGGAGCAGGACGACGCCAAAAACGAGGTAGGTAAGCTGGTTGGGGGTCATGCCTTCATGTTAAGGTCGCGGTAAAGATACGTTGGGCAGCCGGGGTTTACCCGCGTGCAAATTTCCGCCGGCGGATCCCCTGGAAAAGTGCCCCGGCCAGCACGACCAGCGCGAGCGGCAGCCCCAGGCTGATCAGCTGCCAGCGCGTCCGCTCCTCCCGTACCTTCCTGGGATCCAGCAGGCGCAGGGTAAATTCCTTGGCGCGCGTTTCCAGGATGCCGGAGGGGTGCAGCAGGTATTCGAGGCAGTTGGTGAAGAACTCCTTGTTGGCATAGGTGTACCGCGTGTACAGGTTATACCCCATCGGCAGCGGCCCGTATTGCTGGCTCACCTGGTTCATGGCGATATCCCCGTCCGCCACCACGATCATTTTGTTTGCCGTGTCGCACTGGTCTTTAACCGGCACCCCGGCCGCGGCCAGGGAATCGGCCACAGCCCGAGGCACCCGGCCCGTATACAAGGACCGGAACCTGCCCTCCAGCAGGGCGGCGACCGTGGTATCGTGGACCGTGAACTCCCGGATGTCCGGCGCGATCTGCAGGAAGCTGAAATCCACCTGGGCGGGAGCCGGCAGGATCCGGGCATTCGCGGAGGACCGCAACAGGAAGGTCTTGCGGATCCCGTCAGCCCGAACCGTATCCAGGGTATTGGGGAACATGGCCCGCACCCCGTCCAGGTTCTTGGAGATCGGGTGGTCCGTCCCGTTCAGGATCGGGAAGAAAGGCCAGTCCACCAGCCGGGTCTGGGGATTATTGGGATCCCCGCTGATCTGGCCGAGCTTGTCACACTGCATATCCTGGAGCAGGTTCTCGTTCAGGCGGACCCCGTAGCGAAACAGGAGATCCTCCAGGTTGAGCCCGCGGTCATAGGCGATGAAGCCGCTGGATTTGTACAGGCTGTCGAACTCGGCATACATGTTGTCCACCATCCAGAAGACGCGCCCCCCGTGCATGACGTACTGGTCGATCTTGAACTTGTCGGCATCCGTAAACGGCACGGTGGGTTTCAGGATAACCAGGGCCTGGATGGCGGAAGAGATATAGGGAACGCGGCGCAGGTTGACCGTGTCGAAACGGTAGTCCTGGATCAGGGTGCGTACCGCATCGTCCACATTGTACCCCCATCCTTCCCCGTTGCCCAGGGCATACCCCACCCGGGGTTTCTGTCGCGAAGTAATCTTCTGGATGGCGCTGGCAAATTTGTATTCCAGCGTCGCCTCGACGTCGTTATAGAGCGCGGCCAGCTGTTCGGGGTCCGTTCCGTAGTTGCGGGCTCCTTTCAGCAGGTCCACCCCCAGGGTGGTATCCCGGTAATGCAGCAGGGCGCCGGGTAGGACGACCTTCTGCTTGAGTTCATCCCCGACCTTGCCGGGTGCCTGCAGGACGTAGCGCGAGATATGGTAGAAGTAATCCACGGAATCCATGAAGCGGGCGGCCACTGAATCGGTCAGGTTCTTCAGCGGATCGGTAAACTCGAACTGCAGCCTGCCCCCGCTCTCCTCCTGGCACTGTTCCAGGAACTCCTGGACGCTGTTGGCCAGTTTCTTGAACCCGGCCGGAAAGTCTCCCTGGAGAAATACTTCCATGCGGACGGGTCCGTCAAGGTTTTCCAGGAGCCGGCGCGTCGCCGGACTCAGGGTATAGCGCTTTTCCTGGGTCAGGTCAAACCGGCCATGCACCCGGGAAGCCAGCAGGTTGACTCCCGCCAGGGCCGCCAGCAGCAGGATCCATCCGTATCGGGCAGTGAAGATTTTTTTCATGCGGTGCATCAGCGGTTTTGCAGGTTACGGCGGGTCAGGCTAAGGAACAGGACGACCAGGCTGGCAAAATAGACCAGGTCCCGGGTATCGATCACGCCGCGACTGACGCTGCGGTAATGGAAGTCAATGCCCGCCATCTCCACATAATAATCGGCGCCGCTGCTGAGCCCGGGCAGGCGGCTGATCGCCGTAAACCCGTAGTACACCAGGACGCAACCGGCCAGCGATCCGATCAGCGCAATGACGGCATTGGAGGTGAGGCTGCTGGCCCAGACGCCAATCGCGGTGAACACGGCGGCCAGGCAAAACAGGCCGATGTAGGAGCCGGCCGTGGCGCCGGTATCGATTCCCTCTGCCGCCGAAAGGCTGCTGACCGCCACGATATACACGGCCGTGGGGACCAGGGCGATGACCGCCACGGCGAGGCTGCCCAGGTATTTGCCGAAGATCAGCTGCCAGGCCGACAGGGGCCGGGTCTGCAGGATCTCGAAGGTCCCCGACCGGAATTCATCCGAGAAACTGCGCATGGTAATGGCGGGGATCAGCAGCAGCAGGATCCAGGGCGCCAGGTGAAAGAACTGGTCCAGGGTGGCATACCCGAAGTCCAGGATGTTGTTGTCAAATACGAAAAGCACCAGGCCGTTGACCAGCAAAAAGACAAAAATGGCAATATACCCGGTAAGGCTGCTGAAAAACTGGCGTAATTCCTTTTTGCAGATTGGCCACATAATGGAGCGTGCAAGAGGCTGCAAAATAAGCCAAAGTCAGTATATTTGGAGAGGCGCGAAAAGTTAATCTCCTGCTGTGAAACCGCCCGCTTCCATACTCATCACCTCCTGAAAATCCACTTTCCTGATCGGTTGCTGTTCGTGTAAACCTGTATCGATGCGCAGACTCCTGTTGGTAGGGCTGATGCTGTGGCTGCTGGCGGACGGGGATCCAGCCCGCGCAAGGGAGGCAGGCCCAGCCGGGGAACCCCATACCCTGCACGGCATCATCACCCAGCCAGGGACCAATCAGGCAGTGAACTTCGGCCTGGCGGCGGGAACCCATCGCCCCGAACTGCACTATACCCTCAGCACGGCCACGGCCATCGGCTCCCCGGACGGGCCGGTCTACCACCTGCGCAGCAGAAGACACTATGTCCTGGCTTCCCTTCGGGTACCGGAGCCGCTGGACCTGGAGCTGACCGGGTTTGTCGCCCAGAGCGACAACCAGCGGGTATATCTCGCCTGGCAGGTGGCTTCAGGCAGCGAAGCCCAGGAGTTTATCGTGGAAAGAAGTTTCAACGGGACCCCGTGGTATCCGCTGGGTACGCTGGCCCGCGCAGGCGAGCAGTACCGGTTTGTGGATGCCTCCCCGCAGGTGGGTGTCAATTTTTACCGGCTCCGGGCCCAGGGTCATGAGAAAACCGCCTACAGTTTCAGCCGGCGGGTCTATGTAGCCCGCATCGATAATTTCATCCCCGTCTATCCTAACCCCGTCCGGGGCAGCCTGCGTTTCCAGCTCACGGCGCTTCCGGCCGGCATGTACCGGGCCATGGTAATTACGGCCTCGGGGCAGCGCATCGTGGCCGCCACGATCCGGCACGACGGTACGGACCAGTACGTCACACTAGCCCTGCCTGCCTATTGCACGAGGGGGATTTACTGGCTGGTCCTGGCAAAAAAAAATGAATTTTACAGGGAGTCCTTCCTGGTTGAATAGCGGTGACCGGCGGCGGCTCGTTCCCGCTTATACGGCGAAGCTTTCCCCGCAGGCACAGGTGCGGCTGGCGTTGGGGTTGTTGAAGTAAAAGCCTTTCCCGTTCAGGCCCTCGGAGAACTCCAGGGTGGTATTGAGCAGGTACAGGAGGCTCTTCATATCGGTA
>DASZRL010000019.1:0-11730 GCA_035549175.1 Chitinophagaceae bacterium
GATTATTTCAAGCAAAAGGTCCAGAAAAATGAAGTGGGCTCTTCGGCGATGCCCCACAAGGTCAACCCGATCGATTTTGAAAATGCCGAAGGAAACCTGGGTGTGGCCAACGCCCTGCTGGAGCACATGGCGGCCAAACTACCCGTGTCCCGGATGCAGCGGGACCTTACGGATTCAACGGTCCTGCGCAACATCGGGGTGCCGTTTGCGCATACCATCATTGCATTCAAATCACTGGAAAAAGGGCTGCAAAAACTGATCATCAACGACGCGCAGATCTACCAGGACCTGGAAAACAACTGGGCCGTGGTAGCCGAAGCCATCCAAACGATCCTGCGCCGGGAAAATTACCCTAATCCCTACGAGGCCCTGAAGAACCTGACCCGGGGCAACAGTCAGATCAGCCAGGAGCGACTGGTGGAATTCATTGACAAACTGAAAGTGTCGGAAAAGGTGAAAAAGGAACTGCGGGCAGTCACTCCTTCCAACTACACGGGAGTGGCGCCCCTTTACTGAGATCCGCGGACGTTCCAGGTTTGCCGGCCGAAGCGGTACCGGACCAGATCACGGCCATCTTCCCGGATCCGGCCTGCCTGCTCAAATCCCGCTTTGAGCAGTACCCGACAGGAGGCCCCATTTTCCGCCTCCGCCTGGGCATACACTTCGTTCAGGTCCGTCTGTTCAAAAACATAATCCAGGCCGGCCCGTGCCAGTTCGGTGGCATAGCCCCGGCCCCAGTAGGGTGGCAGCAGGGCATATCCCAGTTGCATGCTGCCGGAATCGCCCAGGGGAATCAGGGCAAAGGAACCCACCACCTCCCGGCTGATCCGCTCCTCCACGGCCCAGCGACCATACCCCGCATGTTCCCGGGCATACCGGATATTTTCCAGCAGGAAGGCATCGCAATCCGCACGGGTTTTGGCAGGCCGGATGTAGCGTGTGACCTCCGGGTCGCCGTTCAGCCGGAAAAAGGCCTCGGCATCCCCTTCCGTGAAGCGCCGGACGATCAGCCGGGCCGTTTCGAAAACCGTCATGCGGTGTCTTTATGGATTTCGCTGGTGAAATGGAACCGGATCGCCGGGTTATTGGTGCGTTCGGTATTCAGGAACCATTCGCTCTGGGCCAGGTAGACCAGGTGGCCGTCCTTGTCCTCAGCGATATTGGCCTGCTTGAAGCGGGTAAATTCCTGCAGTTTGGCGGGTTCGTCACTGGTTATCCAGCAAGCTTTGTAAAAAGGCAGCGCATTAAACTGGACCGAGGCACCGTATTCGTGCAGCAACCGGTACTGGATCACTTCGAACTGCAGCTCACCCACGCACCCTATTATCTTCTTATTGCCCCCGAACTGGGTGAATAGCTGGGCCACCCCTTCGTCGGTAAGTTGTAATAGACCCTTTTCCAGTTGCTTGGTCTTCATCGGATCCTTATTGACCACCTCCTTAAAGAGCTCGGGCGAAAAGGAAGGGATTCCGGTAAAATAGAACGAGGCTCCTTCCGTAAGGGTGTCGCCGATCTTGAAGTTTCCCGTATCAAACAACCCCACCACGTCTCCGGGAAAGGCTTCCTCAATGATATCCTTCTGCCGTGCCATGAAACTATAGGGGTTGCTGAACCGGAAGTCCTTATCGAGCCGCACGTGGTGGTAATACTTGTTGCGTTCAAACTTTCCGCTGCATACCCGCAAAAAGGCAA
This sequence comes from Chitinophagaceae bacterium, assembly GCA_035549175.1. Taxonomy (GTDB): domain Bacteria; phylum Bacteroidota; class Bacteroidia; order Chitinophagales; family Chitinophagaceae; genus DASTSN01. The sequence goes on from DASZRL010000019.1 coordinate 1,693, forward strand.
TACGGTCCCGGTGTTTGGGATCCAGGTTCGCATGGATCTTGAACACAAAGCCGCTGAATTTCTCCTCCCCGGGGCAGACTTCCCGGATCGTGGTGGGCCGGCATTGGGGAACCGGCGCAATCCGTATGAATGTATCCAGCATTTCCCGGACCCCGAAATTATTGACCGCGCTTCCGAAAAAGACCGGGGCTACCCTGCCGGCTCGGTAATCCTCCACCGCCAGGGGTCCGTGCACACCGTCCACGAGTTCGACATCCTCCCGCAGCACCGCGGCGTCCCGCTCCCCGAGCCGGGCATCCAGCAGGCTGGAAGAAAGGTCGTTGATCTGGAGCACATCCTCTTCGGTGGCCTTGGTATTGGGCGAGAAAAGCACCAGGCTCTTGTTATGGAGATCGTACACCCCTTTGAACTCCTTTCCGCTGTTGATAGGCCAGGTCATGGGGTGCAGCCGGATGGATAATTCCTTTTCGATTTCCTCGAGCAGGTCAAACCGGTTCTTGCCATCACGGTCCAGCTTATTGATGAAAACGATCACCGGCGTGTCACGCATGCGGCAGACCTCCATGAGTCTGCGGGTCTGTTCCTCCACCCCGTTCACGCTGTCGATCACCAGGATCACGCTGTCCACCGCGGTCAGGGTCCGGTAGGTATCCTCCGCAAAGTCCTTGTGGCCGGGTGTATCAAGCAGGTTGATCAGAATGCCCCTGTATTCAAAGGTCATGACCGAGGTGGCCACGGAAATACCCCGCTGGCGCTCGATCTCCATAAAGTCACTGGTCGCGTGTTTTTTGATCTTGTTACTTTTCACCGCACCGGCCACCTGGATGGCTCCCCCGAACAGGAGCAGTTTCTCGGTAAGGGTCGTTTTCCCGGCATCGGGGTGGCTGATGATGGCAAAGGTCCGCCTGCGGTTTATTTCGTTTTCGTACTTCATAAAGCGGCGCAAAGGTACTACATCAGCCCCAAAGCGCTGAGGCAGCATAGGCCATGCCGGAAAGAGCATGCGGGCTGCGCTGACCGGCGATCCGCATCGCCCTGGCCTGGCTCACCTGATTTTTGAGGATACGGGTTCCGGATTTCCTGATTTATGGGTAAATCAAACTGCCAAAAAACCTATCCGGATGTATCCTTCCTGCGTGCTTTCCGGGATCCTGGCTCTAGGCATATTCTGCAATTCCTGCAGCAAACCCCCGGCTACATCTACCGACCATTCCAAGACCCGGCTGCTCACGGCGCATACCTGGATTTACCAGGCGTATTACACGAAGTATAATACCGCAGACCCGGGTCTTGTTTACCAGCGAGGTGGTAATACCAACTCCCTTGACCTGTCGGCCAATAAGGTGAACTCTTACATCGATGGATCCTACTCCGAAGAGGATGAACATGGCCATGACCTGACTGGCACCTGGCAATTCATTAATAATCAGACCCAAACTGTGGTTTACAATTCCTACGGCACCTATACCCCCGACATCCTCCGATTGGATGACACGCATTATTCGTGATTTAACAAGGTCGAAGGCACCTCCGGCAGCATGATTCCGCAATACGCAGGGCACCTGATTGCAAGCTGGTTAATTGATAACCCTTTATCTTCCGGTTGCCCGGGGTTGCAGTTCCGGGAATTTTATTCTATTTTAGTTCCCAGAAAATCCGAACCTATGCAACACTTCAAGAACCTGGAAAGGCGTCACCTTGTTGACGCAGCCCTCATCCTGCTGATCGTAGCGATCGCGGTTACCTACCGAATATATAATATGAATTAATCCTTTTGGGAAGAACCTGTCCGGGTTTCCCCCCGGTAAAGCCCGTCCCGGCATGGCTGCGGAAGACAGTTCCCGGGAGGATCTGCTTCAGGCTGTTCCTGAAAAAGGAAAAGGCCCTCGCGGGCCCATTCCTGGTTTATCTTATTTCATAGCCCGGTGGTTTGGGCGGAGTAAATCCCTTCGTCTTAACCCCGTTCATAGCTTCCGAGATTGCCCGCTCCAACTGCGGATCCACCCCTTTGGCCATCGAGGTAAGGTCTTCGGGGACCTCAATATCGGGGTCTACACCGTGACCTTCCTTGAACCAGGTGCCGTCAATATTATACATCCGGAAGGAAGGCGCGGTAATGCCTCCGCCATCGATCAGGGCAGGGCACCCACTGATCCCGATCAACCCGCCCCAGGTCCTGGCGCCGATCAAAGGTCCCAAACCCTTTTTGCGGAAGAAATCCGGAAACGCATCCCCGCCGGATCCGCTCCAGCCGTTAATCAGCATGACCTTGGGACCGAACTGGGCATTGGGCGGCCAGGGCCAGGGTTCCCCGTCCCGGATGGCCCAATAGGCCAGGGGTGGGCGGTTCAGCATCTCGATGAAGCGATCCGGTATCTGGCCGCCATCGTTGAACCGCTCGTCAATGATCAGGGCTTTCTTGTCCGTCTGCGCATTCAGCTGGCGAAGCAACTCCGTCTGACCATCTACCCCGGTGCTGGGAACGTATACATATCCGACCATACCTCCTGTCTCCTGCTCGACCTGCCTGCGCATGCCTTCGATCCAGGCCAGGTGGCGAAGCCGGTATTCATCTGGCAGGGTCCGTACAACCGCCGTCTTGGCTCCGGTCCAGGAAGGCTGGCTGTTATAAGTGAGTTCCACGGTCTTGTTGGCGAGGCCCTGGAATGCGACATAGGGCTCCTGCGCCGTGGTCAGCGGTACGCCATCCACGGCCAGGATATAATCTCCCTCGTGAATACCCAGCCCCGGCATATCCAGGGCAGAGCGGGCTTCGGCATCCCAGGTGGCGCCATGCAGAATCCTGCCGACCTGGTAATAGTTACCCGCGGCCTGCCAGTCAATCCCCAGGTATCCCACGGACTCACTTTTTTGTGTTTCGACGTCCCCGCCCCCATGGTAGGTATGGGACGAGTTCAGTTCACCGAGCATTTCCCCGATGATGAAGTCGACATCCTCACGGGTCATGGCCCCGTCGAGGATCTTCTGATAGCGCTCCCGGACCCCGTTCCAGTCCACCCCATGCATGTGCGGGTCGTAAAAATAATCGCGTTCTATCCGCCAGGCGTCCGTAAACAGCTGTTTCCATTCCTGCACCGGATCGATGGTCATGCGCATTTCCGACAGATGAAGGGGCTTGTCAAACTTCTGGCCTTCCTCCGGGGATATGACCGCATAGGATCCGCCCTTGGATACCAGCATCTTGTCATGATTGGCGGCCAGCCAGAAATTGTCCGGGCCCTCCAGGATGGTCTTTTCCTCCCGCTTGTCGGTATCATAATACTTAATGGCAGGCTGACCGTCCGCGGCCCCCGTATTGGGATAGCGGATAAACAGGATCTTTCCTTTGACCGCATCCAGATTGCCGAGGTTGCCGGCATCCGGCGGCAGCAGGACCATCCGCTGCTCGAATTGATCAAAATCAATGTTCACCGGGGTCATACCGGGCTTATTTTCCTCAGCGGCTGGTGCCGCCTTTTTGCCGGCCTTTTTTCCCCTGGCCGCGGGACCGGAAGCCGGTTTTTCTTCCGCAGCCTTGAGCGCCACCGTGTCGTTTTTAGGGGCCAGCAGGGAAGGTGTATCCCGGGTCAGGCCAATGGCTGCGAGCCGGGTGGAGTTCGCATAAATGAACGTGTTGTCAAAGTTGCTGTAATAGGGCTGGAAAGTCTCGGAGATCAGCAGGTACAGGTACTTGCCTTCGGGATCAAAGACCGGGGAACTGGCACTGTAATACCCGCTGGTTACCTGCCGGGTCAATTTATTCTGGCAATCATAGATAAAGAGGGCCGTATGCTGATTTTCCAGGTCCCGCGCATAAGCCAGCCACCGGCTGTCGGCAGACCAGCTGCAGGTAAAACCCTCAAGGTTGCCATGGCTATACCGCAGCGCCTTGTCCACCTGGTAGGTTTGGCTACTGGGAAGGTCATAGATGCGGATGGAACCGGCCTTATCTATAAAGGCCAGCTTCTTGCTGTCCGGGGACCAGAACAGGCTGTACCGGAACCCGGCTCCGTAACTGGTCAGCTTGACGGCCTGGCTTTCCCGTCCCGGCTGCATCAGCCATAGCTCATATTCCCCGGAGGCATCGCTCCAGTAGGCCACCGTCTTGCCGTCCGGCGACCAGGCCGGATAGCGTTCAGCAACGCCCGAGGTCTGGGTCAGGTCCTTGACGTAGCCATTTTCCGCCGGAACGGAAAACAGGTCGCCCCGTGCCTCCACCATAACCCGGCTTCCGTCCGGGCTGATGGCCACGTGCTGGATATATTTTTCTGCGGATTCGGTCCTGGGCTTGAGCTGTACCCGGTCGGTGACCACATTCACCTTTACCTCGGTGACCTGCTGGCTGGCCAAGTTATACAGGTATAACCTGCCGCCTGCCTCAAATACGATATCCTCGGGACCCAGGGAAGGAAAATGGGCGTCGTAGTCAGTAAAACGGGTTACCTGCGAAAAGCTCCGGTCCGCCAGGTGATAGCGCCAGAGATTCATACGCTTTTCCGGTCCGCGGTCTGACAAAAAATAGATATCCTCCCCGTGCCACATCGGAAATTCATCGGCGGCATCACTGGTGGCCGAAATGTTTTCCGAGGCCTGGGTCTCGAAATTGAAAATATGGATATCGGCGTTCCAACCGCCGCGGTACCTTTTCCAGTTCCGGAATGCCTGGGAACGAAAGGTAAGTGCCATTTGTTTTCCATCAGGGGAATAGCTGCCCCATTCCGCATAGGCCAGCGGCAGCTTCGTATCCGGACCGCCGTCCGCCGGTACGGTGTAGAACTGGTTGAACCGGGCCTTTCCGCTTTCGCGGCTGGAGGCGAACAGGATTTGTTGGCCATCGTTCGTCCAGTCCACCATCCGGTCTGTATACCCGTGTTCCGTCAGTCGCCTGGGTACGCCACCCGAAACGGGCATGACATAGATATCCAGGTTGCCGTCGTAATTCCCTGAAAAGGCAATGCGCTGCCCGTCAGGAGAAAATTTGGGAAATAACTCCGGGCCTGCCGGGGAACTGAGCCGGATGGCCGTACCACCGGTCTTGGGAACTACCCAGATGTCATTGGCATAACTGAAAACGATCTGGCTCCTGGAAACGTCCGGATACCGGAACAGGCCGGCATCCACCTGCGCCAGCAAGGAAAAGGGCAACAGGCACAGGACCAGTTGCCAGGTGACATACTTTTTCATGTGATTGGTTTGGGTTTATTGGTTTCCGGAAAATAAAGGGTAAATCTATTCATAGTGTTGCGAATACAGAAGATAAATCTTTATCCCCGGTCACTCCGGCTGTCTGCCGGAGAGGAGCCTTTCGGAAAAGCCCAGGGCCCAGCCCCGTCTGACAAACTCCCTCCCGGTGGAAAGGAGGGCCTGGAGGGCCGCAGACCTGCCCGAGGGGGGGGCCATACACCCCGCTGTATTCCGGAATATTGCTCAGCAGGCAGAACGGACCCGCATCCCGGGACCCATTGGTTTTTTGTCAGCCGGTTAATCTAAGTTGAATTCCGGGCGTGAAGTTGGCAGGCCGCAACGGGTGAAGGAATCCGGCCTGAATACCAACGGAACCCGGCAGGCCATTCTTCAGGCCTCCTCGCGCATGGCAAGGCTGATCTCGTCCTTGCCCAACCGCTTTTCGGGTGGGATGAAGGATACGCCGAGCCGGGAATAAATTTCCTCCTCGGTCCGGCCGGCCAGCCGTCTGCCGGTAGCTTCCTCGAACAGGCCGTACTCGTTGATTTTCCAGCCCTTTCGCCTGGCCAGGGTCCGGATAAGAATATTATGCTCCTTGCTTCCTGTAAAGTACATCAGGGCCGCCCCGAATTCATCCTCGTGGACGATCCGGATATCCACCTGGACACCCCGCGGCGCCAGCTGGACGCTTGCCCGGGTGCTGCCCGCAGCCAGTACCTTCTGCACCTGGGGCAGCCGGGTAAACCGGGTAACGATCTTTTTCCACTGGCGTCCTTCCGCGGTAACCAGGATATCGATATCCCCGATGGTCTCCTTTTTTCTGCGCAGGCTGCCGGCAAGAACCGCCTGGTGCACCCCCGGTATCTGCTGTACTTCCGCTAAGATCCTTCGCCCGATTTTCTCTGCCTCGGCCAGGGGTAGCCGCGATTTGGCGGCTTCGAGCTTAAGAACCCGTCTCATGTTCTCTATCTTCTTCTCCCCGATTCCCCGGATCCCGGCCAGCTTGCCCTCTTCCAGAGCACGGACCAGTTCCTCGCGGCTTTCTATGCCGAGCTTATCATGCAGCAAATGCACCGTAGCCGGCCCGAATCCCTCAATGTCCATCAGCTCCAGCAGGTGGAAGGGCACCTTCTTTTTGAGTTGCTCAAAGGTCTTAACCCGGCCGGTCTCCAGGTATTCCACGATTTTGGCGGCGATACTTTCGCCTACGCCCTTCAGTTCGTCCAGCTTTTTGACATCGTCGGCCAGGGCATCTACCGGTTCCTGCATATTGTTGAGCGTTTTGGAGGCGGTATCATAGGCAATCGCCCGGAACCGTTCGTCCTGGCCCAGGTACCGGTAGCAGTCAGCCATGCGGCTGAACAGTACTGCCAGTTCTTTATTGTGCCGGAGGGAAGGGGCCTTAATTTTTGCAACGGCCATAAATACTTGGTTTTACCTAATTTAAGCAGATTGCCGCGAATACGGGGTGAGCCGGGTCAGGCGTAAGGATGATCATTCGCCACCCGGGTGGCCGGTTTTCCTCCAGGAAAGGCAGAGTCCCGTCGCAAGTATATCGCCTGGCGCGGTTTTCCCTACCGGAATCTGCGCCGAAAAAAAAGTTGCAGATTAAGTAAAAACACCTAACGCGTCATTGGGTCCGGTCGTTTATCTTTGTTCCAGAAATCCATTCCCCTTGAAGTACCTATTCCTTTTTATACCTGTCCATATACCTTTCCGTGTTGAAAATTTTCCGTGTTCTGAACTCAGGCCGTTGCTATCACTAAATATTGTGGCACCAATCTACCCTCCTTCCGGCTACCGGCAACTTTTCCGGCATGGCAGGCCCTGCCCCGAAAGGTAACCACCGAAAAATCCGTAACATATGAATTATTCCAACCTGACTAACGCATTCGACCAAACACCGCAGTCCGAACCATTGAATCAATTGGTCTCCCGGCTATCCGCACCGTATTTTTCCACCGCCGTGCACAACCGGACCAAACTCGTCAATGCCATTTCCTCGGACATTCAGGTCGTACCCCACGAAGGGATCAAGGCGATCATCAGTCACCTGCTTAGCACGGTGATCACCCAGGCGCGTGACAGCTTTATTACCATTACGGCCGAACGCTTCGGGGACCTGATTAGCCTGGAAGTTCAGGATAACAGTAGTTTCAACAGCTATGCTGTGGCCTGCCGGGTGGAGCAGTACAAGGGACTGGCCCAAACCCTGGGAGGTGACCTGGGTATTAACGGGTATGGCAAAAAGATTACCACGGTTACCTTCAGTTTCCCGTATTTCTCCTCCGCGGCCTGAACTCCCCATTTATCTTATTTCTGGCGGCCAGGAGCCTGTTCCTGCCACGCCAGGTCAACATGTCTCCCGCCTGCCCAGCCTGCCTCGACTGGTAAAGGATACGATTTCTGAGCCATCCCGGATCGACGGCAAGGCCCTTCCGTCAGCTTATTGTTTTTCAGTTCCGGACCTATAAATGTCGCCCTTTTTGGTAAGGACTTGATAATAATACAGAAATGCCGCATCGTAAGTTTACGAATACTGCGATTCAGGCTTAGTCCCGTGCTTGACTCAGATCAAGAACTGAAAAATACGAGTAACTTTTACGGCAAATCATTGCATATTCTACCAGGAAAAAATACATTTGTTGCAGTATCTTCTATTACTACTCCTCCAATCTCTTCTGAAATCCGTACCAGACTCCTTGCTAAACCCGAGTTAGCTGATTACCGGTTCCAACTTACCGATTAACCTGTCATTCCAATCCCGCTGATAACCGTTGGCCTGTACCAGGCATGTCTGATAGTTCCCGGGAAACCACCCTAGTCAGTCATCAATTGCGTATTCTATAAATATTAAACAACGGTTATGAAAAGAATTTTACCCTCACTTGCCCTGTTACTCTTTATAACCGGGCAATCCTTCGGACAAACCAAGACATGGACCGGGAACCAAAGTACGAATTGGAATAATGGAAACAACTGGTCTCCCAATGGTTCTCCCGGAGCCACCAATGATGTAATTATTCCCAATAGTACTTCGATATCCAACTGGCCGACGCTTACCCTCTCCGGGGATGTTACCATTAAAAGTCTGACAATCAAGGGAAGAACCTCTACAGGTGGAGACCGCGGTGGCAGTCTTACAATCAACGCTGGCAATCAGCCGCACACCTTCACTATTTCAGGGAATTTAACCATTAATGGATCCACGGGAGGAAACACGGAAACCACGAATATGGGCCTTGTCGTTTCAGGAGGTACCACCAGCCGGGTCACTGTAACCGTGGGCGGAAACGTAACGATGACGAATGGCTTGGCTAATACCAAGCCGACTATTAATATTGCGTCGGGAACGCTGAATATAGCCGGAAACATAACCATCGGTACGAATCCTACCTTTTCCGTCTCTAATGGTACCGTCAATTACAATGGATCCTCCAGCCAGTCGATCAGCACCCAGGCAGTTACCTACAACAACCTGATATTGAGCGGCGGCGGAGCCAAGACCCTTGCCAATAATGCCACCGCGACGGTAACCGGCACGGCGACCTTTACCAATGGGATCCTGAATACTACCTCCGCCAACCTGTTAACCATCAACAACACGGCAACGGTAACGGGTGCCTCCGACAACTCCTTTGTGCAGGGGCCCGTCAAAAAGGTAGGTAACACCGCTTTCACGTTCCCTGTAGGTAATGTCGCAAATGGCTACCATCCGCTGAGCATCTCGGCTGCAGGAACCGGTTTCGGTACCCAGAACAATGCCTACACAGCAGAATATGTCCGCGCCAACGCCCATTCAGTTGGCAACACAATCGATAACAGCCTCAGCGCCGTTAGCGGCTGCGAATACTGGAATTACACCCGTAATAACGGAACCAGTAACCCCAATGTCACCTTGTCCTGGAATGCCAAGAGTTCCTGCGGCGGGAAGTATATCACGACCACCTTCAGCTTAGCGATTGGGTATTATAATAGTGGCCAATCCAAATGGGTCCAGGCGAGTGGCAGTACCATCACGTATAATAGTGCCAACCCGTATACCACCGGCACTATCACCCGAAACAGTCTGTCTAGTTTTGGCGCGATCACCTTTGCCAGTCTGAATACCGGAAATGCATCTCCTCTCCCCGTCAAATTTGGCGATGTGAAGGCTTATTCAGTGGGCACAGCGGTAAAAGTGGACTGGCAAGCCTACAACGAGGTAAACGTGGATCACTATGAGGTCGAGCGCTCAACGGACGGGGTTCATTTCAGCAGCATCGGTTCCGTGGCCGCCAATAACCGGACGGAACTTTCCAACTATACCCTGACGGATGCCGCCCCGGTTTCCGGCAGCAGTTTCTACCGCATCAAGAACGTAGATATTGATGGCAAATTCTCCTACAGCGTGATCGTGAAGGTTAGCAGCTCTTCCGAAGCCCGGATGAGCCTGTACCCCAACCCGGTCAAGGGAACCACGGTGGCCCTGCAGATCACCGGCCTGCAAAAAGGTATGTATAACCTGCGCGTCTTCAACACGACCGGCCAGCAGGTTTACGGCCAGCAGATCAGCCACCCGGGTGGTAATGTGACCCAAAGTCTCCAGCTGCCCGCCACCCTTAAGCCTGGCGTATACAATGTCCAGCTGAGCGGCACGGACGTACGCTGGAACCGTTCCCTGGTGGTGGAATAACCTGTACAGAGAGTCCCAGTATAACCGTTTATTCATACATGTAAGCTCCCCCATTTTCGACTGCATTTAAAAGTATAGAAAGGTATTCATTTTTTTAGTTTTATAGGGTCCGGATATGATTTTTTGTATTCCGCCGGTGGAACATATCCCAGTGATGCGTGGGGTCGGTTTTCATTGTA
>DASZRL010000020.1:0-64847 GCA_035549175.1 Chitinophagaceae bacterium
CCTGAAATATGAATATGTGTACCTGAATCCGGCTGGTGATGGCCTGGAATTATACCAGGGATTGGAAAACTGGTTTAACGAATATAACCATCTGAGACACCATCAATCCCTTGGAAACGAGAAACCGGTTCAATGGTATTAGCAACGGGTGGCATAGGGTTATCCACATATCCACGTGGATAGTAAAAAGAAAAAAAGAACCAAAAAAAGAAAAGGTAGTAATAGTAGTAATGAATTTAAATCAAGCTTAAAAGACATTTGCCCCTGTCCTACGGAGAGGGTCCATTAAACTCTGTAAAATGCTTGCGTTTCATATTTCAAGTTTAAAGTTAACAATTCATTCCATTGCTAACTCTAATTCTTGTGGCCGAAATTCGGGGAAGCTTACACTAGGACGGCGCATCATTCACCACAACTGTTTCGCTGGAGAAACAGCCAGGACGCCGGCCTTCCTGGGTGATACCCGCTGAGGTGGACGCCTGGCTTGCCAACAAAAAAATAACCTTCCAGTCGCGGTATCAGGCTGTATTATCGACATCTTTGTCCCATGGCAGCTTCCTATTGTGAATATGTCCGCCAATCTGGCGCTGACCCGGTACATCGGCAATACCATGATCATGAGTACGGCTTTCCTCTGGATGACGACGCGGCGCTATTTGCGCGCCTGGTCCTGGAAATCAACCAGGCCGGCCTGAGCTGGGAGATCATCCTGAAAAAGAAGGACCATTTTTTCCGGGCCTTCGACGGTTTTGACATTGACCGGGTGGCCCGCTTTGACGAGCGCCGCATTGAGCGACTGCTCCTGGATCCGGGCATTGTGCGCAACCGCCTTAAAATAACGTCCGTGATTGACAATGCCCGGCGCATCCAGGTGATCCGGGAAGACTTTGGCTCCTTCAAGAACTGGCTGGACCTGCACCACCCGATGCCCCGGGAGGAGTGGGTGGCTCTCTTCAGAAATACCTTCCGGTTTACCGGCGGCGAGATCGTCCAGGAATTTCTCATGAGCACAGGCTACCTTCCCGGGGCGCATGTGCCCGGTTGTCCTGTGTACAAAAAATTGCAGAAAATACGGCCTGCCTGGATGCGCAAGGCCTAGTTGGGCTGCATGGCGGGAAGCCGGTAGAGCTGCCCGTCCAACACGAAGAGTTCATCGATCTCGTAGATCCAGTAACCGAACAGCGGCGATTTGCGAAGCAGCTGCTCCACTTCATCCTTGTTTTCGGCCGTCATGGTGATCCAGGTGCGCTGGGTTTCCATACTGACCACGTACTGATCGATTGAACCTTTGTTGATGAGGTAATTGATATAGGTGCGGTGAGGAGGGACAAGGTTCATGAACCCGTCATCCATATCAAACTGTATGGTCACCTGGTACTTTGCCATAGCCTGTACTGGTAAGACAAAATTACTGCGGAAATGTTGCCTGTCCGGGAAAATATTGGCGCTGCCGGGTATTACGGTCTTCGCCTCGCCGGATTTCCGTTTCCGGCCAAGATTTTCCCTGCCAAATAGAAAAATGAGATTATTTTTGCACCCCGATCCACCCGGAAGGAATCTTTTTAAACCGGAACGTTAGCTCAGTTGGTTCAGAGCGCTGCTTTGACAGAGCAGAGGTCACTGGTTCGAGCCCAGTACGTTCCACTACTTCTTTCCTCCGGCACCCTCCGGCCGGCCGCCTGCCACAGCCGTATGCGTCCTTTTACCGAGCGGCCCCTCGCGTTTCCTGCGATAGATGAAATCATAGTTGACAGTATAGGTGTTCCCGCCATCGTAACTGATATCCTGGTACTGGCGAAACTGGTCCGGTCCCTGGTCATACAGGATATAGCGTCCCTGCCCGGTGCGGCCTCCTGCCGAGGTCCGGTATTGAAATACCATGGCGCTGTCCCGGTACCTGCCTCCGGTATAAAGCTGATGTCCGCCCAGGGAGCCCGCATACAGTTGTATCCAGCAGGAGTCTCCCGCATCGTACAGGTTGATGCTGTGCCCGGACTGGGGTGAAACCAGCGACCGGAAATTCTCCAGGATCACACAGCCGCCATCTTCCCGGCTGATGTGGCTGCTGCCTACCCGCTGGTTGGATCCCCGGGGGTACACATCCCAGTCCCCGATCCAGAAATCCATCTCGTGGTGGTGCGGATCTGCCAGGCAGGGATAAGCATTGGCGCGGGCCCGCCCGATCAGGGCCTGGTACCGCGGGCTGTCCGCCAGGGAACGGAACATGGCGAACTTCCGGATCAGCACATAATTGCCGTAGCCCTGCTGTACGAAGGGTTCCAGGAAGCTGATGGCTTCACTGCCCCGGCCCAGCCGGTCAAACACGTCGAGGATCGGGGGAAACATCCCGTACGGTAGCGACCCGGAAGGTTGCTGCGCAAAAGCACGCCGGTAGGCGGCGAGGGATTCCTGCAAAAGCCCCCTGCGCCGGCAGGCGTCGGCCAGGCGCTGCCACGCCTGGGTATTGGTGGAGGTATCCCCCAGATAATTCCGGTACAGGGATATGGCCTGGCGAAAGTTCCCGGCCAGGTACAGGGAATCGGCCTGGCGGAGTGCGGACTGGCTATGTGCCGGGGTCAGAGCCAACATAAGGGCCAACAGGCAGGTGGCCGTCGCGGCAGCGAAGGGTTTCATGCGGGGCATTTTCAGAAAATTATTCCAATTCCCCGCATCCCGGTTACCTCTCATCCCTTTTTGAGCCGGAGCCCTGCTTTTTGCGATCTTCGCCGTCATCCCTGAAATGACCTGGCCATGAAACGATTTATCCTTCCTCTTACCGGTTTTCTGCTATGCTTCCTGCTGGACAGCTCCTGGCCTGCCCTGGCGCAGCAAGACCCCGACGACCGCAAAATGAATGGTCCCATGGAGCCCTTCCGGATTATGGGTAATTTGTACTATGTCGGCGCCTCCGATGTCACGGCCTACCTGATCACGGGTCCCCGGGGGCATATTCTGATTGACGGGGGATACCGCGAAACAGCCTCCCGCATCCTCGCCAATATACGCAAGCTGGGTTTCCGGCCCCGGGACGTCCGGATCCTGCTCATCAACCATGCTCACTACGATCACTGCGGCGGGCTGGCGCAAATCAAACGGGTGACTCATGCCCGGCTGCTGGCAAGCCCCGGCGATGCCCCCGTCCTGGAGGACGGCGGGAAGTCGGATTTCTATTTTGGAAGCAGGGGTAAGCTGTTTCCACCTGTCCACGTGGATAGCCTGCTTCAGGACGGCCAGGTGATCCGGCTGGGTCCGCTGGCCCTGACCACCTATTTCACGCCCGGCCATACCCGGGGGGCAACCAGCTGGGAATTTTCCCTTACGGATTCCGGCAGGACCTACCAGGTCGTCATTGCCAGCAGCCTCACCACCCTGGATTACGCCCTGACCGGTCAGGAAGCCTACCCCCACATCGCGGCAGACTTCCGGCAAAGCTTCACTACCCTGGACCGGATCCATCCCGATATCTTCCTGGCCTCACATGGCCAGTTCTTCGACCTGCTGCGCAGGGCGCGGGACCTGCGGGCCGGTGTACGTCCCAACCCCTTTATTGATCCGGAAGGCCTGGCCAGGTATGTTCAGGCCATGCGGGAGGACTTTGATAAAAGATGGAAGGCAGACCGGCCCTGAGGTCCTGCCGGGATGGTTGTCCTGGTCTGGTCAGGGTCTTTTTTCCAGTTTGACCAGGAACCCGCCTCCCGGGGCCAGGTGCAGGGTCAGAGTATCCTGCCTGCGCAGGACCGTGCCCGTTGTCAGGCTGTAATCGGCTGCATACCGGTCGGCATTGATGCCGTCGCGGCAGATCGTGGCCGCGTAGGTACCCTCCTGGAGGAAGTCAAGCGGAACCTCCAGGTCGCGGGGTGTCCAGTCGTTCATGCCGGCCACATACCAGTTGCCGTCCTTCAGCCGGGCAGTGACGATATATTCGGCCACACGGGCCTGCAGGATGCGGGTATCGTCCCAGGTGGTGGGCAGCGAGCCGATCAGGTGCATCAGGTCCGGTTCGCGCTGCCCCTCGGAGGGATTACCCGAAAAGATTTGCATGGGGCTGTCGTAGACCACAAACATGGCCACCTGGTGGCAGCGCGTACCGGGGCTGGTCACCTCTCCCGCGACGGGACGGGTCCCTGATCGCGTGGCATTGTGAAGCAAACCCGGTTCATAATCCATGCTTCCCGCCAGCATGCGGGTGAAAGGCAGGGTCAGGTCATGGGCCGGGGTTACCCGGTCGCTCCAGATATTGTATTCCGAGCCCAGTACCCCTTCCCGCGTGACGGCATTGGGGTAGGTTCGGTTAAATCCCTTCGGCGGGTAGGCTCCATGGAACATGATCATGATACGCCGGCGGGCACAGGCCTCCGCGATGCGCTGGTAAAACCGCACGGTCTTCTGGTCGTCCCGGTCGATGAAATCGGTCATGATAAAGTCCACCCCCCAGCGCTGGAAACGGTCCAGGGCGCTGTCCAGCTGGCGGTCCAGCGTCTGCGCGAGGGTCCACATGCTGATCCGGACCCCCTGCCGGCGGGCATGATCCAGGATGGAATCCAGGTTGATGGAGGGGGTAATGCGAAACAGGTCGGTGTTGTCGCTCCAGCCCGCATCCATCATGATGCGGTCGAAGCCGAACCGTTTGGCAAAGTCTATATAATACAGGTAGGAGTTGGTATTGAGGCCCGCTCGGAAGGGTACGCCAAACAGGTTGATGTCCACGATCCATTCGTCAGTCAGGTTGCCCGGATGGACCCAGGAGGCATCCCCGATGCGCGAGGGGGTAGCCAGCCGGTACACCAGATCGTTTCCCGGCAGATCGCGGTCTTCGGGGGCCACGATAAAAACGCGCCAGGGGAGGTTGCGGGTGCCTGCCGTACGGGCGATATACGAGGCCCTGCGGCTGACGAGCCACTGGGGATAAAGGCCCCCGCTGGACTGCTCCTCCAGCGGATAGGGGGCACAAACCCCTTCCAGGGTACCTGAGCCGGTACCGGCCAGGAACATGCCGGGATAATCCAGCAGGTCAGACTCCGTGAGCCCGATCCGGGGCCTTCCGTCCGCGGGCACCACGAGGACCGGTGAATATCCCAGGGTTCCCGGCGGCAGGCTGTCCAGGCGCCGAAGGGGGTAGTTTTCCTCGTAACTGGTGTGGAAGATGTCGGCATGATCCCGCTTTTGTACGGCCGGAAAATAAACAGACGGATGGCCGGGAAAGACAAACCGGGCTGTTTCACGCCGGATGGTGATGGAGTCGCGGAATCTGGTACCGATCCGGTAGGCGGCCCCGTCGTCATATACCCGGAAATACACGGTGAAGGGATCCCGGAACTGCAGGGTGAGCTGGTGGTACCGGTCGCGGATCAACCTCCTTTTTTCAGGGACTGGTACCCGGATGGTATCATCCGCAGCGGTCCTGCGCACTGAACGGATACGGAGGGATCGGCCGCTCATGCTTCGGCCATCCGTCAGTTCGAGGCCCAGTACCGATGGCGCCATCAGGGGCAGCCGGTCGTACCAGATGCTGTAATGCACCTGGCTGTCCAGCCAGAGGCGCACCTCGATCCTCCCGGAGGGAGAATCCACACGAAGGGTATCCGTTTCAGCGGCATGCGCCTGCAGATTGTAAAGCCCGCAAAGGCAGGCCACCAGGTATTTAAGCAGCGTTCGGGTTTGCATATCCAAAAATAGGGTTTCCTGCCACGGTTGGAAACCCCTGCGGGTAAAGGGTCCGGGGGACCGGGTTGCCGGGTGTTTCCCCTCTGGGAATGAGCCAATTCAGCACCTTTTTCCCCAAAGCGGGAGGCCCGGTGGCGCTTTCCCGGTAGCAGGGAATGGCCTGCCTTTCGGCATGGATTCTGAAAATTAAATACCAACTTTGCCGTGAACGGGAAGGCCTGGGTGCCTGAGAGGCGCAATGCGCCGACCCGGCGGCTGAATGGACCCGGCGCGGGATTCTGCAGCCAAAAAATCCCTGGCAGCAAGCCCCGGAAGGCCGGTTAGCTTGAGTCGCCGGCGGCGCCTTCATCGCGGCACTTGCGCCATTGGTTATTGGTTCAGTGATTTATTCCTTATAATGCGAAACTATGATTGAGCTCGTTGACTATTCACGGCAATACCTGGATCTGTCCTGGGCCTGGCTGAATGATCCGGAGATCAAACGACTGACGGTAACCCCTGATTTTACCCGGGAAAACCAGTTGGCGTTTTTTGAAAAAATCCCTCAGCGAACGGATTACTGGGTAAAGGGCGTGGCCTATGACCAGCATCCGGTCGGGGTGGTAGGGATAAAACACATCACGAAGGTGGACGGGGAATACTGGGGGTATATCGGGGATAAGGAATACTGGGGAAAAGGTATCGGGAAATTTATGCTAGATCAGGCCGTCCGTAAAGCAAGGGAACTCAGGCTGAAATCCCTGTACCTGTATGTGGCCGATTACAATGAGCGGGCAAAGAGCGTATATATCAAATACGGGTTTGTATTTGAAAATGCCAGGGAGGGACTGGAGCGGTATACCCTTACGTTATGATTCCCGGTTTTTCCCGGCTCTTCCGATCCGTTTCACCTGCCCGGGCTGGTTCAGCGCGTTTATTTTCTCCCAAGCCTTCGGCGGTTGCGGGCCGGCCCGGCGGGCACCCGGGCGAGCCGGTCAGAGTGTCCAGTCCACCACCCGGTTGACCCAGTCTTCCCGGTAGGGGGTGGTAACCTGGATATAGTTATCGGTATAGCCCTCCATCATCCCGTTTTTGGGATGACGCTCGAAAAGTACCTGGCGAACCTGGCCCCGGTGACGTTCCGTGAAAGTCTGCATTTTCCTGTAGGAGAGGCTGCGCAGCCGCTTGTTGCGCTGGTGACGTTCGGCCAGGGGAACCACCGGCCGGATATCGAGCGCTGCGGTATGGTCCCGCTCCGAATACGTGAATACGTGCAGGTAGGAAACATCCAGGGACTCCAGGAAGGAACAGGTGTCCTCAAAGTCCGTTTCGCTTTCCGAAGGGAAGCCCACAATAACGTCGACGCCGATACCGCAATGGGGCATCAGGTTCCTGATCCACTCCACGCGCTCGGCATACAGCTCGCGCTGGTAGCGGCGGCGCATCAGGCCCAGGATGCGGTTGCTGCCGCTTTGCAGGGGAATATGGAAGTGGGGCATGAACCGTTCACTGGCGGCTACTGCCTCGATGATCTCCCGGGTAAGCAGGTTGGGTTCGATGGAGGAAATGCGAAAGCGCCGGATACCTTCCACCCGGTCCAGTGCCCGCACCAGGTCCAGGAAGCGCTCGCCGTGGTGGCGGCTGCCATCGGCCCCGCGCCCGAAATCGCCCAGGTTTACTCCTGTGAGGACGATTTCCTGCACCCCTTCCCCGGCAAGCTGTTCGGCGCGCTGTACGACCCGGGCGACCGTGTCGCTGCGGCTGTGCCCGCGGGCCAGCGGAATGGTACAGAAGGAGCAGGTATAGTCGCAGCCGTCCTGCACCTTCAGAAAAGTACGGGTGCGGTCGCCGGCGGACCAGGATGCATGAAATCCCGAAACCGATTCGATATCGCAGCTGCTGATCCGGGCCGAATCTCCTTTGGCCAACTGCTGGACATGGTGGACGATGTTGAACTTTTCGGCGGCGCCCAGGACCAGGTCTACCCCGGGAATGGCCGCGATCTCGGCCGGTTTGAGCTGGGCATAGCAGCCGGTGACGACCACCAGGCTGGAAGGAGACTGGCGCTGGATGCGGCGCACCAGGTGGCGGCATTCCCTGTCTGCATTTTCGGTGACCGAACAGGTGTTGATCACGTACACGTCGGCCTGGTCGTCAAACGACCGCTTCGCAAAGCCCTCGTTCTCAAACATGCGCGAGATCGAAGAGGTCTCCGAAAAGTTCAGCTTGCAGCCCAGGGTATGAAATGCGACGGTTTTGGAGCCGGTCATAGCGGCTGCAAAGATAACATGCACCGGGATGACCGGGTCGATTTCGCAGGATTTTTAAATTCCGGTATTTTTAGCCAAAAATCTGCCTGTGAAAGGGAAATGGCTACCCTTCCTGCTGCTGGCGGTCCTGCTGGGGGCCGCGATCGCGATCAAACAATGCGCCCGAATCGGGCAACCCCAGCCCCGGACGGTACGCACCGATCAGCGCGGAGGCGGGCGGGAGCCGGCCGCCAACCCCGACCGCAACCGGGGCCTGGACCGGCGGGTTTCCTTCCTGGAGTATACCCGGCACGCTCGCTGTCGCATGGCCTGCCGGCATATCACCCAGGCGGAAGTGGAACAGATCCTGCGCGAAGGCACCATCAACTACCGGAAAAGCGATGTCAACGCCCATCCCTGTCCCACCTATGCGGTGGAAGGGTACAGCTCCGACAACCAGCACCTGCGCATCGTTTTTGCCCAGTGTGATTATACCACCAAGGTGGTCACCTGCATTGACCTGGGCCATGAGTGGGCATGCCATTGCCCCGGCGATGACGAACATTACAAAAACCAACGGGAATGAGGCGGATCCGGCAGCCCTTGCAGTGGGCCTATTGCATCTACGCGCTGCTGGTGTTCGTGGCCGTCATGCTGGTGCTGTTCCCGCTGGTGATCCTGGCCAGCCTGCTGGGCCGGATCCGGGGAGGCAACCTGGTATACCGGCTCTGCATGCTGTGGGCAGACATCTGGTTCCCGCTGGTCGGGATCCGGCCCCGCAGACTGTACGAGGCGCCCTATGATCCCAGCCGCCCCTGCATCTTCGTGGCCAATCATATTTCCTACCTGGACGCGGCCCTGGTGGTGAAGGCCTTCCGCCGGCCGTTGCGGCCCCTGGGCAAGGTCGAATTAAGCAAGATCCCGGTGTTCGGGTTTATTTACCGCAACGCCATCGTGACGGTGGACCGCAGCAGCCCGGAGAACCGGGCCGACAGCGTGCGCATCCTCAAGTCTGTGCTCCGCCACGGCATCTCCGTGCTGGTTTTCCCGGAAGGAACCTTTAACCTATCCGGGGCGCCCCTCAAGTCATTTTATGATGGCGCCTTCCGGATCGCCGTGGAAACCCAGACACCGATCCGGCCGGTCCTGTTCCTGGATAATTATGACCGCCTGCACTACGCACGGCTCTTTTCCCTGACACCGGGCCGTTGCCGGGCCGTATACCTGGAGGAAGTACCCGTGGCGGGCCTGGGCCCCGAGCAGATCCCCGGGCTGCGTGACCGGGTCCATGCGCTCATGGAGGAGAGGCTGCGCCATTATGGTGCCAGCTGGGTCACCTCGGGTGAGGATTGATCCAGCCAGTCAGCCCCGCTGCCCGGTTGCGCATTTTCCGCTAACTTGGCCCCCCGATCCCCGGGACTTATTTTGTACGCCGAGATAATCATACCGCTGGCCCTGCCCAAGAACTACACCTGGCTGGTACCCCCTGCCCTGGAGGCGCAGGTACAGCCGGGATGCCGGGTGGAGGTAAACCTGGGCAGGAATAAGAAATATGCCGGGATTGTGCGGCGCCTTCACGACGAAAAACCCGCCTTCTTCGAGCCCAAGGAGATCCTTAACCTGCTGGATCCGGAACCCGTGTTGTTCGAACAGCAGCTGGAGCTCTGGGACTGGTTGTCCTCCTATTACCTGTGCAGCCCCGGCGAGGTGATGGCGGCTGCCCTGCCCGCCCATTTCAAACTTTCCAGCGAAACCATCCTGGTGTACAACGAGGAATACGGGGACGATTTTTCGCTGCTCGATCACGACGAGTACCTGGTGGCGGAGGCCCTGCTGCTCAAAAAGGAGCTGAAGCTGGACGAGGTTCAGCAGATCCTGGATTCCGCGCATGTATATCCCGTGATCAACCGCCTGATCCAAAAGCGGGTCTGCCATGTCTGGGAGGCGCTGCGGGAGCGCTACAGCCCCCGGCGGGAGACCTACGTACAGCTTCATCCCGCCTACCTGCAGGAGGAAGCCCTGTCAGCCCTGCTGAACGAGGACAAAAAACTCCAGCGCGCCGAAAAGCAGCTCGAGCTGCTGTTGGCCTACCTGCACCTGCAACGCACCCAGGGCGAGGTGACCCGGGCGGACCTGCTGAAAAAATCCGGGGCCGCCGAGGCCCAGTTGCGCGGGCTGGTGGACAAGGGGATCCTGCAGCTGGAAAAACGCGCCATCGACCGCCTTCCCCAGCTGCCCCGTGACATCCGCATTGATTTTACGCTCAGCCCGAGCCAGCAGCAGGCCTATGACCAGGTGCTGCAATGCCTCGCGGAAAAATCCGTCTGCCTGCTGCACGGGGTAACCTCCAGCGGCAAGACCCAGTTGTACATCCGGCTGATTGAACAGGAACTGCAGCGGGGCGGGCAGGTGCTCTACCTGCTGCCCGAGATTGCCCTGACTTCCCAGATCATCCGGCGGCTCCAGAAACATTTCGGGGGCTATATCGGCATTTACCATTCGCGTTTCAACCAGAACGAGCGGGTGGAGATCTGGAACAAGGTGAAAAGCGGTGAACTGAAGATCGTCCTGGGGGCCCGCTCGGCGGTGTTTCTGCCTTTCGGCTCGCTGAGGCTGGTCATCTGCGACGAGGAGCACGATACGTCCTATAAGCAGCAGGAACCGGCGCCTCGTTACCAGGGGCGGGACGCAGCTATTTTCCTGGCCTCCCGTTGCGGGGCCCGGGTGGTGCTGGGCAGCGCCACGCCATCCCTGGAGAGTTACCATAACGCCACGACCGGCAAATACGGGCTGGTGGAACTGACCCAGCGCTACGGGGAGGTGGAACTGCCGGTCATCGAGCTGGTCGATCTCCGCAAACTGCCGCCCAAGGAACGGGCGGGCACCATCCTGACGCCGGCCCTCCAGGCCGCGGTGCAGGCCTCTCTGGACAGCCACCACCAGGTCATTCTGTTCCAGAACCGGCGGGGGTATGCACCCTACCAGATCTGCAGCGCCTGCGGCTGGATCCCCCAGTGCCGCTACTGCGATGTCTCCCTGACCTTTCATAAGCTCAGCAACCGGCTGGCCTGCCATTACTGCGGCAATACCTACCCGCCGGTGCTTACCTGTCCCGCCTGCGGCAGCCACGACTTCCTGCAGCGCCGCTTCGGTACGGAACGCATCGAGGAGCACCTGCGAGATACGTTCCCGCAGGCCCGCATAGCCCGCATGGATATCGACACCGTACGCGGCAAGCATGCCCATGACCAGCTGATCCAGCAGTTCGAGGCGGGCCGCGTGGATATCCTGGTCGGCACCCAGATGGTGGTCAAGGGCCTGGACTTCGATCACGTGAACCTGGTAGGCATCCTGGACGCCGACGGGCTGCTGCACTTTGCCGATTTCCGGGTCAACGAGCGGGCCTTCCAGCTGATGGAGCAGGTAAGCGGCCGCGCGGGCCGCAAAGGCCAGACCGGCCGGGTGCTGGTGCAGACCTCCCAGCCGACCCACCCGGTCCTACTGGACGTGCAGCGTCATGATTACCGCAACCTGTTTACTTCGGAACTGGACAAACGGCGCCAGTTTGCCTACCCGCCCTTTACGCGGCTGATCCAGCTGGTATTCCGGCACAAAATGCAGGATGTGGCCGAACAGGCCGCCCACCAGTTCGCCGATACCCTGCGCAGCAGGTACAATCCCTACCTGGTGGGACCTGCCGAACCGGTGGTAGCGCGGGTGCGCAACCAGTATCTCAGGGAACTGCTCCTGAAACTCCCCCGCGACGCGCGGCTCCTGGCCCAATGCAAGCAGGACATTCTGGAGCAGGTGGCCCTGCTGCACCAGGCGAAGCGCTTTCGCAGCGTAGTGGTGGTTGCCGATGTGGATCCGCTTTAGGGAGTCGGGAACCTCGTGCTTCCCTGTAGTCAGGCCGTCAGCTCTTTCATTTCGCGGTAGGTATAAATATGAAAACCCGGCTGCTCCCGGGCGGCAGCCGCCTGCATGGCCCGGGCCACGTCCCGGGCCCGGATCGCCCGGTAACCGGCAGGCAGCAGGGGACCAAGGATCCTCAGCAGCCCCTGGGACAGCCGCTCCAGCGGGCGGCGCTCGGCGCGCCGGCCCAGCAGGACCGAAGGCCGCAGGATGTGAATCTGGGCCGGCCCCTGGCCGCGTATGGCTTCCTCGGTCTCACCCTTGAGCCGCAGGTAAAAATTGCGGCTCCGCGGGTTGGCGCCCATGGCGGAAACCAGTACGAAACAGGGAGCTCCGACTTCCCGGCAAAGGCGGGCCAGCCGCAGCGGGATCTCGTAATCCACCCGCCGGTAGGCGGCCTGGTCGCCCCGCACTTTTTTTTGGGTGGTTCCCACCGCGCAGAAGACCACGTCGCTGCCGTCCAGGGCGAGCAGCAGGGAATCCGCATCGGCAAAGTCCACGAGCCGGACCTGAAGTTTGGGATGCTGAAGGGCAAAGGGATGGCGCACGAGCACCCGCACCGTGCCGTAGGCGGGATCGTCCAGGAGGCCCTGCAGCAGCTGGGAACCCACCAGGCCGGTGGCCCCGGCCAGGGCGGCTGTTTTTGGGTTCATGGTAATTGACGTAAACTTGCTGGTTGATTAGGTTGACCCATGCAAATTCAGCAAAATATTTCGCTTAAACCGTATAATACCTTTGGTATCGAGGCCCGGGCAGCCTTTTTCACCGGCTTTTCCACGGCCGATGAGCTCGGGCTGGCACTGGACTACCTGCCCGGGCTGCCCCTGCTGGTCCTGGGAGGGGGAAGCAATATTCTGTTTACGCGGGATTTCCCGGGGCTGGTCCTGCAAAACCGGATCCCCGGCATCGAACAGGTAGGAGAGGATGAGGAATTTGTATACGTGCGGGCAGGGGCCGGGGAAAATTGGCATGGCTTTGTGCAGCACTGCCTAGCCCGGGGCTGGGGGGGAGTGGAAAATCTGTCGCTGATTCCCGGACAGGTGGGAGCTTCCCCCATGCAGAATATCGGCGCCTACGGGGTGGAAATCCGGGAGGTCTTTCATGACCTGCAGGCCTTTCACCTGCACGACCGGACCCTGCATACCTTTACGGAGAAAGACTGTGAATTCGGGTACCGGGAAAGCGTATTCAAAGGCCGTTACCGGGGCCAGTTCGCCATCCTGGAGGTAACTTTCCGGCTGACCAAGCGGCCGCGCATCAACACCCGCTACGGGGCCATCGAGGAAGAACTGGCCCGGATGGGTGTACAGCAGCCCGGCATTGCCGAGGTATCCCAGGCCGTCATCCGGATCCGGCAGTCCAAGCTACCTGACCCCCGCCAGGTCGGCAACGCGGGCAGCTTTTTTAAGAACCCGTCGGTCCCCGGCGATGTATTCCGGCGCCTGCAGCAACAGTATCCCCGGATCGTGGGGCATCCCAGCCCGGATGGCCGTGTCAAGCTCGCCGCGGGCTGGCTGATCGAACAATGCGGCTGGAAGGGCGTGCGCCGCGGGGATGCGGGCTGCCATGACCGTCAGGCCCTGGTGCTGGTGAATTATGGTCAGGCCACGGGCGGGGAGATCTACCGGCTCAGCGAGGAGATCCTGCAGAGTGTGCAGGAGAAATTCGGGGTGGTCCTGGAGCGGGAAGTTAACATCCTTTAACAAGTCCGGCGCAGCGCCGGCGTCATCCCGGTTGTCAGCAGAGAAAATCTCTTGACCATGCGAACCATAACCCTTTCCATCCTGGCCCTTTTTATCCTGTCGTCCCGGGCACAGTCCCAGGCCGCCAAATCCATTTATTTTGAACTGGGCGGCCCGGGGCTGGCCTCTTTCAATTTTGACACACGCTTTGGTAACCGGGAAGACGGCCTGGGCGGTCGTATTGGCTTCGGGGGCTTCAGCCTTTCGGTCAATGACGGCGCGAGCACAGGAGTCATTTTTATTCCCCTGGGCCTGAATTACCTGCTGGGAAAGGACGGGAAAAATTACTTTGAACTGGGCGCCGGCGTGACCCCGGTGATTGTCTCCGGGGGCAGCGGCGGGGACGGCAATTTCTCATCCACCTTCGGGCATCTGAATTTCGGCTACCGGTTGCAGCCGGCCCATGGCGGGTTCACCTTCCGTGCGTTCATTACCCCGGTGTTCGGCAGTTTCGGGTTTATTCCCTATTACGGGGGTGTCTCCTTCGGCTATAAGTTCGGTCACTGAGGTCAGCTGAAGTCCTCCCCGTCGAACTCCTCCTCGTAGTTTCGGCTACCCAGGTTCATCATGGAACCGATCAGGTCCTTGAACTCGATCCGGGTTTCCAGGATCTTCTTGCTGATGAGGGAATAACTGGCAAGCCCGTGCAGGATGAACTCCATAAGCAGGGCGGCTTCAGTTTCACTGGCCCGCGGGAAGTGTTTTTTCACCAGGGCGTGCAGTCCGTCAACCTTATAGAGCATCAGGATCCTGTCCTTGTCCGTGGTATTGAACAGCAGGTTCAGGTGGTTGCCCTTGTCGAACCAGTTGATGACGGACCGGTAAGGATTTTCTTCCTTGCTTTCGGTTTCCCCCTTGGTCCGGCTGCGCTTCTTGAGCGCTTCGGGGTTGGGAAAATACTGGATGAACTGGCTGCGGATTGCCTTGTCCACCAGGTTCATGGCAACCTGGTAGGGACCTTCCTGCTCGCCCTCGTAAACCAGTTCAATTTTTCCGGTAATCGAGGGGATGATGCCCACCAGGTCCGTGATCCATACCTGGGTCTGTTTTTCCTTGTGGAGTATCGCCCGGCGTTCCGCCGCGCTTACCGCATTCTCGAATGCGGAAATGGTCAGGCGTGCGCTCACCCCGCTTTTCTTGTCCACGAACTCGCTGGCGCGGGCTTCGAAGGCAACCTGCTCGATCAGGCGGCGTACCAGGTCGCTTACCTGGATGCGGTTTTCCTGTTCCTTGTCCAGGACGGCCTCCTGGCGGGTGATCTCCAGGGCGTTTTCCAGGGTTTTGGGATAATGGGTTAGGATCTGGCTTTCGATCCGGTCCTTGAGCGGGGTTACGATGGACCCGCGGTTGGTGTAATCTTCCGGGTTGGCGGTGAAGACAAACAGGATATCCAGGGGCAGGCGCAGTTTGAAGCCCCGGATCTGCACATCGCCCTCCTCCAGGATATTAAAAAGGGCTACCTGGATGCGGGCCTGCAGGTCGGGCAGTTCGTTGATGACAAAGATGCTGCGGTTGCTGCGCGGGATAATCCCGTAATGCAGGACACGTTCGTCTGCAAAACTCAGGCGCAGGTTCGCCGCCTTGATGGGATCGATGTCCCCGATCAGGTCGGCCACGCTGACGTCGGGGGTGGCCAGTTTTTCCCCGTAGCGCTCGCTGCGGTGCATCCAGTGGATCGGCGTCTCGTCGCCGTGGGCGGCGATCTGGTCCTGGGCGTATTTGGAAACGGGGTTCAGGGGATCATCATTGATATCGCTGCCCGAAACCACGGGAATAAATTCATCCAGCAGGTCGGTCATTTTGCGGGCCATGCGTGTTTTGGCCTGGCCGCGCAGGCCCAGGAACAGGATATTGTGCCTGCTCAGCAGGGCGCGCTCCACATCGGGGATGACGCTGTCCTCGTAGCCTACGATGCCCGGGAAACTTTCTTCCCCGCGCTGCAGGCGGGCTATCAGGTTCTGGCGCACTTCTTCTTTGATGCTGCGGGGACGGTAGCCGCTGGCCTTGAGTTCTCCGAGGGTCTTAATCTTTTGCGTATTGATCATTGCGTAATCAGGTTTGGTATCAGGTAATGTCTGTTCAACGGGCGGCAGCGGCCGGACGGATGCGGCAGATCGCCGAATCAGTAGACGGTCTTTCGCTTGCCATTCTCAAAATCCTTGAAGATAAAGGCCCCCAGTTTGTCCAGCGCGGCAAAAAAGGCCTTGCCCTGGTTCATTTCGGTAAATTCCTGGACAAACCGCTGCAGGTAGGGATCGGTGGCGATCATGAAGGTGGTGATCGGAATCTTCAGTTTCCGGCACTGGGCCGCCAGGTTGATGCACCGGTTGGTGATTTTGCGGTCCAGCCCGAAGCTGTTCTTGTAATAGCGTTTGCCGACCTTCAGGCAGGTGGGCTTCCCGTCGGTGATCATGAAAATCTGCTTATTGGGGTTCTTGCGGCGTCGCAGAATGTCCATGGCCAGTTCCAGGCCGGCCACGGTATTGGTGTGGTAGGGTCCCACCTGCAGGTACGGCAGGTCCTTGATCTCCACAGGCCAGGCGTCATTGCCGAAGACCACGATGTCCAGGGTATCCTTGGGATACCGCGTGGTGATCAGTTCGCTGAGCGCCATGGCCACCTTCTTGGCGGGCGTGATGCGGTCCTCGCCGTACAGGATCATCGAGTGGGAAATGTCGATCATGAGCACCGTGGAGGTCTGGGACTTGAAGTCCGTCTCGCGGATGCTCAGGTCATCCTCCTGCATCATGAAGCTTTCCAGACCGTGGTTGATCTGGGCATTGCGGATGGATTCGGTAAAGTCGATCTGCTCCAGCATGTCGCCGAACTGGAAAGGCCGGGTTTCGGGATTGATCTCGTCGCCGAGGCCGGGTTTGAAACTGTGGTGATCCCCCTGGCGCGACTTCTTGAGCCTGCCGAAAATCTCATCCAGGCTTTTTTTGCGGATGCCCTGTTCGGTCTTGGGCGTGATGCGGATCTCCCCGCGCTGCTGGTCTTCGGTAATGTATCCTTTTTCCTTCAGTTCATCAATGAAATCCCCCATCCCGTACTCGTTGTCAGTGAGCTGGTACTGCTTGTCTAGTTCGTTCATCCAGGACAGGGCCTCGGCCACGTCCCCGTTGGTATAGGTGAGCAGCTGCATAAAAATGTCCAGCATCTGGTCGAAGCGGGACTTTCCCTGCGCGGAGGGATCGTATTTGGTGAAATGAAACCCTTTCATGTGCGTCTGTATCTGTGGTGGGGCGAAGTCGGGTACCGGCCTGCCGGTTGAACCGGGCGGATCCTGTTCCGGGTCCTGGTTATATCGGAGCTCCCTGCCTGACAGCCTCTTTCCACCAGCAATTTACGATAAATAAGCTTCTGGTGGCTCCCTTAACAACAAGGTAACCGGGGGATGGTTCACCGTCCAAAAAAAGACTCCCCCGCCACGGGGGGAGTCGTAAACAGGTATGATCCGGGTCGTCATTTGGACCGCGAAGTGTCGCGGCGCTGCCCGCTGTCCTTTTGGTTGGCTGGCAGGCTGTTGGTAATGGTGCCGCCGGTCTCCCGGGTGCCCGTGGTACCGACCTTGCCGTATTTCTTTTCCACCTGCTCCAGCACGCCGAGCATGACCTGGTTGATCTGGTCCTCCAGGGAAACCGAGGCGTACAGGCTTTCGCGGTTGGTGCGCAGGTAATCATAATACCGTTTCTGCTGCTCCAGGTCCTTCCGTACGGCCTTGTCCACTTTGTCGGCCAGGACCGAGTCACCTGCCTTGTAGCAGGCTTCCAGGTAGAGCAGGCCGGTCTGGTTGTGCGAATTATACCGGCTGACCAGGGCGTAGGGGAAATTATCCAGGTTGACCATGGATTCGAATTTGGCCAGGACCTTTTTGGCATCCTCCTTGCGGCCGTCATCGGCCAGGTTGCCGGCCAGTTCGCCGTATGCGGAACGCAGATTGAGCAGGTGACGGCGGTTCTCCTCATCAAAATAGACCCCCTCGCGGTTCGCACCGCCGCTGCCGAACTTCTCCATCAGGTTCCTGAACATGAAATCCTCGTTATCATCTCGGATCGGCGTGCCGCCCAGGCCGGTCTGGCGGAAGGCCTGGTCTACGATCCAATTCTGCTGCGGGAACTTGTTCTTTACCGGAACCAGGCGATAGGAAATTCCGTCCTTGCGCAGGAAGGCGCCGAAGCCGAGATCCCCGTAGGGCGCCGTGAAGTAGATCGGTCGTTTGAAGTGATTGGCAGCTATAATGCTCAGCATGATCAGGTCGCTCCGGGTCAGGTCGCTGCGGTTGGGGTTCAGTTCAAAGGGCAGGTCGGACAGCACAGTATCGCCCGGGTTGACCGTTCCGTTCTGGCGCACCAGGGCGGTATCCACCTTGATCCGGAATTTGCGGACCGGGAAGGTCTGCAGGTAGCGGTCGTCCTGGAAGGCCTTCATGGCATCGCTGAGGTCGTAGTATACGTTCTGGTCGATGCTCTTGTCCGGGCTGTACTGCAGATATTCCCGCTTGTGGCCCTCGATCTGGTCCGGGGTGAACATGACATCCACCGAATCGGCCTGGTTGATCTTGTAGCGGAGCTGGTTGATGTACCAGTCGATGCCCAGCAGGCTCGTGTTGATGATGCGGATGTCGGGCCGCACATTTTCCACTTCCTGGGCATACCAGAGCGGGTAGGTGTCATTATCCCCGAAGGTGAAGATGATGGCGTTCCTGGCACAGCTTTCCAGGTAATCTTTGGCGATATCGGCCGCCAGGGTTTTTTTACTGCGGTCATGGTCGTTCCATTCCTGCTGACCCATGATCACCGGGGCCACCAGGCAGCAGGCAGCTGCCACGACATTGGCAGCCAGGGCGTTCTTGCCACCTCCCGAGGCACCCCGGACCAGGTAGACCAGGACCGAGGCTACCAGGGCATAGACGATACCGATCATCAGCGAGGCAAAGAGCGCGTCCCCGAAACTGGCCGGCGAGCAGCTCATCAGGGCTACCAGCAGGCTCAGGATCGAGCCATAGGTCAGGGTATTGAGCAGGGTCTGCTTTTCGGTAGCTTCCCGGGCCATGCGCACGATACCCACCACGGCCAGACCGATCCAGACCGCAAACGCGTAGAAGGAGCCTACATAGGCATAGTCCCGTTCACGGGGCTGGTTGCCAGGCTGGTTCAGGTAAATGACGATAGCAATGCCGGTAAAGAAGAACAGCAGGAAGGTTACCACCCAGTCCTTACGGTTCTTGAAGTACTGGAAGACAAAACCGATGACCCCCAGGATGAAGGGCAGCAGGTACAGGCTGTTATGGGCCTTGTTGGATTTAATGCTGTCCGGCAGCATGTTCTGGTCACCCAGCCGCTTGTTGTCAATCAGGGAGATCCCGGTGATCCAGTTGCCGTCGCGCTTGTTGCCCAGGCCCTGGATGTCATTTTGCTTGCCCGAGAAATTCCACATGAAGTACCGCCAGTACATCAGCCCCATCTGGTAGCTGAAGAACCATTCTACGTTGTCCTTGAAGCCGGGTTTGCGGATGGTGGTATTGCTGCCCGGGGGAAACTGGGTCAGGTTGTCCGGGTCCGTATCCGGCGGGTAATGGGTCAGATCCAGCCAGCTGATATAGAAGTCGGCATGGCCCTGGTCATTGCTGCGGTCCCAGACGCGGGGAAAGAACTGCATATCCTTGTCATCATAGAGGTAATCGCGGTCCACACCGATGGGGATATACTTGTTTTTACCCTTGACATATTTCATTTCGCCTTCTTTGGTGGCGATGTAGCCGGGGCGGTCGGGATCCTCCTTGAACTGGGCGGCAAAATGCGCTCCGTACAGGATCGGCTGCGAGCCGTACTGCTCACGGCTCAGCCAGTACACCAGGTTCATCGGGTTATCCACATTGTTCATGTCAATGGCCGGGTTGGCATTGGAGCGGATCAGGGAGGTGATGTAGGTGGAGTATCCCATCATCATGAAAGTGAAACACCACAGCCCCAGTCGCAGGAAGGACCAGCTTTTGCGGTTGGCCACCCGGATTCCCAGCCAGATCAGCACGGCCAACAGTACGAAGAAGAATATGAACCCCGAGAAGAAGGGCATGTCGAAACTGTTGACAAACAGGATATCAAACTTGCCGGCCAGCTTGATCGACCACTGGATCACGGCTACCTGGACCAGGCCCGTCAGGGCGCAACCGATGATAAAGGCCAGGATGGCCCCGCGGGTGCTTGCCTGGTAGCGACGGTAATAATAGATCATGACGATGGCCGGGATCGTCAGCAGGTTAAGCAGGTGTACCCCGATGGACAGGCCCATCATGAAGAAAAGAAATACGATCCAGCGGTCGGCGCGGTTGCGCTCCCCCTGGTCGCTGCCGGCCCGTTCGTCGGCATGCTCCCACTTGAGCATGGCCCAGAATACCAGGGCGGTAAAGAAGGAGGACAGCCCGTAAACCTCGCCTTCCACGGCGCTGAACCAGAACGAGTCACTGAAGCAGTATGCCAGGGAACCAACCACCCCGGCGGCCATGATGGTAAAAATCTCCTGGCTACCCAGTTCTTCGGCTGCCTTGCCATAGAGTTTACGGGCAAAGTGGGTGATGGTCCAGAACAGGAACAGGATAGTCAGGCCGCTGGCCAGGGCACTCATCAGGTTGACCGCCCGGGCAGCGCTGGTGGGGTTATCGCCAAACAGGATGATGAAGAACCGGCCCAGCAGGACAAAGAGGGGGGCGCCGGGGGGGTGGGGGTTCTGCACCTTGTAGGCACTCGACACGAATTCCCCGCAATCCCAGAAACTTCCGGAGGCCTCGCGGGTAAGAATGTAGGTGGTACAAGCAATCAGGCCTACGATCCAACCGGTCAGGTTGTTGATTTTTTTAAAACTCATAAGGGGTTGGTTTGTATCTCATACATATTGAGACAGGCAAAAATAGGAGAATTCCGCTTTAAGGGGCAGCCCTCCGGAACTGCCTGGAATGGCGGCTGAAATTTTAACACCCCGCTTAGAATTGACCGGGGCGCCGGTCGTATCCGGGCTGCCAGCTCCCTCATTCAA
This sequence comes from Chitinophagaceae bacterium, assembly GCA_035549175.1. Taxonomy (GTDB): domain Bacteria; phylum Bacteroidota; class Bacteroidia; order Chitinophagales; family Chitinophagaceae; genus DASTSN01. Next base: position 20,579 of record DASZRL010000020.1, read on the forward strand.
AGTAAATCCGGACGGTCTGGTAAAACAGCTGGTTCTGCAGGATGCTGGAAATCTGGCGGGTCTTGTCGGAAAAGCCCTTCAGGCCGAACAGGCCGGCGGCATTCCCCTTGTTGATGGCTATTTCGAGGTACCCGGCGCTGTTGAACAGGGCCAGTTTCTCGCCCTCGGGCACGTCCGCGTAACTCTCGCTGATCCGCTCGATCACCTCATCCCGTTTGAACAGGATGCGGAAATGCCGTCCCTTACGCTGCTCCTCGAACTGCTCGCGGGTGATATTGACGATCACGTTTTCGAAGTTGTCGATGAAAATGATCTGCCCCTCGATCCAGTTGTCGCTGAAAAGCGGGCGCAGGGGGTTTTTTTCCACGATCCGGATATCGGGATCGCCCACCGACTGGATCGGCTGTCCCTCGACCAGCTGCTGGATGGCCTGCCCCATCACCTCGGCGCAGTGCAGGGTGTTGCGGATCTGCCCCTTGTCGAGGGGCAAACCGATGACCAGTTCGGGTTTTTCCTCTAGCATCATGGTCAGCAGGCCGTTATCCGCGCAGAGGTAATATTGGTTTTGGTGGAAGGCCAGCAGCAGATGGTCCGGCCGGGTCTCGAACAGGTTGACCAGGATAATATGGTAGGTAAAATCCGGGAAGTTTTTGAAGGCGTTGCGGCAGACATAGGCTGCCTGGGGGTAGTTGAAGGGAGGAATCGCATGGGAAACGTCAATAAGCCGGAAATCCGGGTTGATCCGCAGCAGCTGGGCCTTCACGGCTCCAACCAAATAATCCTGATTACCGATATCGGATGTGAGGGTTAGTAAGGGCATATGCGCTGTGGGCCAGTAGCGTTCCGGGGCCTGGCTGGTTCCCCTGTTCCGCGTCTTCCATAGGTAGGATACGGTCCACCGGGCTATTTGACCAGCTCTCCTTTTTTAAAGAAGAACCGGTGTACCAGCCGGTCGGCCAGCCCCGGAAGCAGTTTGTTGATCCAGATGGTCCGTTTGTCGGCGATCGTGTAGACCAGGGTGCGCCGGCGTTTGCGGATGGCGCGCAGGGTAATGGCTGCGCACTCCTCGGCCGTCATCAGGTTACCTTCGTGCAGGGTCGAGTAACCCTGGGCGGTACCGCTGGCCGTCAGGGCAGCCTGGCGGATGTTGGAGGCGGTAAATCCGGGACATACCCACATGACATGGACCCCGGTTCCCAGCAACTCCGTACGCAGGGATTCCAGAAAGCCCTGCATGGCGAACTTGGAGGCATTGTACCCGGTTCGGCCGGGAAGGCCCCGGAAACCGGCCACGCTGGATACCCCGACAATCGTTCCTTTGCGCGCCCGGATGGAATCCAGGGCGTACTTGGTACAGTAAACGGTCCCGAAAAAATTTACCTCCATCACCTGGCGGATCACGTTGGTAGGGGCATCCTGCAAAAGGGCCCGCATCGAAATCCCCGCGTTATTGATCAGGATATCAATGCCACCGAACATTTTGATGGTCATTTCAATGAACCGGCGGCATTCGTTTTCACTGCTGACATCCGCCACCATGGTATACAGCTGGGCGGACGGCCGGCTGGTCTGCAGCTGGTAAAGTTTGTCATGGTTGCGGGCGCAGGTCGCCACGACGGCGCCCCGGTCCAGCAGGCTGTCCACCAGGGCCCGCCCGATTCCGTCCGTTCCTCCGGTGACTACCACGACCTTGTCTTGGAAAAAATCCGGCATGTGTTTGCTGGTTATGCCGCAAACCTACTCCAAAAATGGACATCCCCGAAAATTTGGGCGGGCGAGACCCTGAAAAACAATGGGATAAACCTTGTATTTTTTTTGGTGTGATTGGCGCCAGCCTGTATTTTTGCACTCCCAAATCCGAAAAGAGGCGGACAGGTTGATCTCGTAGCTCAGCTGGTAGAGCACAACACTTTTAATGTTGGGGCCCTGGGTTCGAGTCCCAGCGGGATCACAGATATATCAATTAAACCCTTGTTAAGTAGAATCTTAGCAAGGGTTTTTTCTTTTAGGGTATGGTACAGAAAAATGGTTAGGGGGTAATCCCTAGCCACCGCAAGAATTGCGTACAATATTGATCAATCGGGCTGACAGGAGTCACTGCAATACAGCGTAAAATTTTATTTGGGTAGTCAGGTAGGTGTTCCTGAATCCCACCAAGCCGGCGCTTTAAAGGTGGTTTTCAATCCCTGGCATTGAGATGTTCTGGTGGCAGGGGAATGGTATGTGCCATAAACAATTTGGTATTAGTTTTTTATGCTTGTTTGGATAAACATTCCCTTCGTATTGATTAGCGGAAAAGATGGACAATTTGAGTGAGGAAAAATTTCTCTTATTCGAAAGTAAATATTCCGTATATTTGTTGTGAAATAATTCCACTATGCAGTCACCAATAAATGCTAAAACGGCGCTATTTCGCCAGTATGAAAAGGAGCTCTCCAACCCGATAGCTAGGGTCATGAAAGCTGCCGAGGGGTTGGCTGTGTCTGCCTTTGATGGACTTATCCAGGTTACCGGCCTCAATAAAAATCAATTGGCTGCCTTCCTTGACACGACAACTAAAACAATCGATAACTATCGGTTACGACGTCATAGGCTGGGTCGCATCGAAAGCGAACAGCTTTTACAGCTGATGGCACTTTACAAGAAGGGACAGGAAATTTTTGGTAATTCCGAAGCATTCAATCTATGGCTAAACCAAGGAGCTGCGGGGCTAGGAGGCTTTATTCCCTTTGATCTGCTCTATACGCAAGGAGGGATAAACCTGGTTATGGAAGAATTGCTGAGGATAGAATACGGTGCGCTGGCATGATTGCCTACCGCATTACCTTAGCGAAATGGGCAGGCCGTCTCACGGCGTCAGGATTTGCTGCACGCTGGAACAGTAATGGCCATTTTATGCTTTATTCGGCTGGGACAAGAGCGCTGGCCTGCCTTGAAAATTTGGTTCATAGGCGTAGCATTGGATCAAACGATCTTTTCCGTGTAACCCTGATTAATATACCGGATGATATAAGGATTAATAAGATCGATAAAGAAGAACTTCCGGCTAATTGGCAGGAATATTTGCATTACACGTCTTGTCAGATCATAGGTGATAAGTGGTTGAAGGAAAATGAAACATGTATACTACAGGTGCCTTCAGCCATTATTCCGGAAGAATACAATTTGCTGATTAATACGCAGCATCGTGATTTTTCCCGGATAGCAGTGCATTCCATAGAGCCTTTCGTATTTGATGAACGATTGGCAAAATAATACAAAGGTGACTTGCGGGCTTTTTCGGCAGGAGGGCGTTAGAGGGACGATTGGAGGGTATGCGGGGTCCTTTTCATTTTCCTTCGGAATGATTTTGCAATCTTCACCAGCCTTGGCACTGGCTGAAAAAGGCTTACCATGGCAAGGGTAAATCCGGGTAGTAAGGCATGTCTTTATCATGCGGGCAGCCAGTTTGTGGGCCTCCACCATCATAGGTAATTCTTCATGGTTCAGGCGGGAAGCGGGGGCCCTTATCAAGGGACTGGTAGGCCATCCGGATTTCCGGCCGATTGGCTGCAGGCATTCCTGCCAGCGGATCAGGTTTGTGGGAGCCAGGAGTTTGGTGACCTTCCATCTTTACTATACATTTACGAACCCCCGGATGCCAGGCCGGTCCATACATGACCTACTATCACCACGAAATAACCAGGATCAGGCATGCCTGTTATGCCAACCAGGAACAGCTCAATACGGTTATCCGGATACGCCGGTATATGGACCATCATTTTGAACGGGAGCTGAACCTCGATCTGTTATCCCGGGTTGCCTTTACTTCCAAGTTCCATTTACTTCGTCTTTTTAAAAAATATTACGGCCTGACTCCGCTCCAGTACCTGACCGAAAAGCGACTGGAAAAATCCAGGGATTGCCTGAAAGCCGGCATGCTGGTTTCGGATGCCTGTTTTTCCGCGGGATTTACCAGCCCGAGTTCCTTCAGCACCTTATTTAAACAGAAAATGGGTCTTTCGCCGGCCGCCTTTCAAAAAAGAGCAATTTCCGCAAAGTGACAGGTTACCGGGTTGCCGTACTTCGCACCTGATCCTTCAAAATCCAGAAATAATGCGCGTAAAAATTATCAGCCTTCCGGTGCTGGACCAGGACCATGCCCTGGCCTTCTACACGGAGAAATTGGGCTTTGTAAAGAAAACGGACATACCGCTGGGTGAACACAGCAGGTGGTTAACCGTAGTCAGCCGGGAAGAGCCGGATGGCCCGGAAGTATTACTGGAGCCGGCGCCCAGGCACTTTGCGCCGGCTAAAACCTACCAGCAGGCGCTATTTGATGCCGGGATTCCCTATACACAATTCTATGTGGATAATGTGGACCAGGAATTTGAACGCCTTGGCCGCCTGGGGGTGGAATTCAGCGTAAAGCCCATGGACATGGGGACAGTTAAACTAGCTGTTCTCAATGACACCTGCGGCAACCATATTCAGCTGGTCGAAATGCGTTGAATAGGCCATTTCGGGCAGCGCGTGGCATTCCTGGCGCTCCAGCCAACTCAATCGTTTACCAGCCGGGTACGGCCGGCAAGCCCGCCGGTTGCCAACATCCCGGGTAAAAATTATTTTGGCCAAAATATACCAATCGGTATATTTACAGCCATCATGCGTACGACCGAATCCAAGGCAGAACGAACCAGGCAGTTTATTGTGGAAATGACCGCACCCATTTTCAATGCCAAAGGGTATGCCGGTACCTCGCTGTATGATTTGACCCGGGCGACGGGACTGACGAAGGGCGGGATCTACGGGAATTTTGAGAATAAGGATGCGGTGGCACTGGCTGCCTTTGATTACAATTTCGGAAGGGTAACGGACTACTTGAAGGAACGCATGCTGGCAACGGATAACGCGGTGGAGCGTTTATTGGTCTACCCGCGCGTATACCGGCATTTTCTGGAGATTGCCTTTCTGAAACCTGGCTGCCCGATCCTCAATACGGCTACCGAGGCGGATGATACGCACCCGGAACTCAGGCAGCGGGCAGCCGGTGCCCTGGCCCAATGGAAAAGGGCTATTGAAAACCAGGTCAAGCGGGGGATAGCGCGGCAGGAAATTAAAGCGCAAACCCATCCGGCCCGGGTAGCCACGGTCATTATTTCCCTGATCGAGGGAGCCGTTATGCAGGCAAAGGTTACGGGCAGGGATACCGAATTAGGGCTGGCCATGGATTTTCTGGAACAGGTTATCCGGGATCTGGGGAGTTGAGTTTTTTTTGCCCTGAAATATACCAATTGGTATATTAATATACAGGTAACAGGCTATGAAGGAACTTTCCAAAATACTGGAGAGCCGGATGAAGATCCGCTTTCATGATTGTGATCCTTTCAATCATTTGAATAATTCCCGGTATATCGATTACATCCTGACAGCACGGGGTGATCAGCTGCTGGATTATTATAACCTTGATATCTACCAGGTTGCCCGGACAAGGGGCCTGGGATGGGTATCGGCACAGACCCAGATTTGTTATCTGCAGCCGGCCCTGCTGATGGAAGAGGTATGCATTCAGACCTGCCTGATCGGCTATTCTCCCAGGAGCCTGCTGCTGGAGGCCTTCATGTGGGACGGGAATAAAACCAGGCTGAAGACCGTCATGTGGGCCAGGCTGGTCCATTACAACCTGCAAACCGCAACAAGCCATACGCATGCGGAGGAATTCAGGCAGTTATTCGAGCAGGTATCCCTGCCGTTGCTGCCCGCCATACCCTTTGAAGAACGAATCAAGTCGCTTCGGGAGGAGATCGCCCGGGGCGGATTGCCGGTGCCGGGCGGGAGAGGCCGGTAAGGGGCTCCCGCGGGGCCGGGGAAGGGTAGCGCAAGGGGGCGGGGAGATGGGCGCAGCCGGTTCGGGGACCAGGGAAATCCAGGCCCCTGTTGCCGGGGGTTCCCCTGGCCCGGTAGCTGCCACCACGCGTAGGCCGATTGTGTCATCAAAACCTGTTTATGCATATCAACCAGCTATTCAGAAAAAAGCCGCTGCAAGCCTATGACAAGGATATCCAGTCCAGCCAGCTGAAAAGGACCCTGGGGCGCTGGGAACTTACCGCCATGGGGGTAGGGGCTGTAATCGGGGGAGGCATTTTTGTGCTGACCGGCGTGGCCGCTAACCAGTATGCCGGCCCCGCGCTGGCCTTATCCTTTGCGCTGGCTGGGATAGGTTGCCTGTTTGCCGCGTTTTGCTATGCCGAATTTGCCAGCATACTACCCGTTTCCGGTTCGGCGTACGCCTACTCCTATGGAACAATCGGGGAATTCTTCGCCTGGTTTATCGGATGGAACCTCATCCTGGAATATATGATGGGCGCGACCACCGTGGCCGTCAGCTGGTCCAAATATTTTGTGAAGCTGCTGCACCTGTCGGGCCTGCACGCGTTACCCGCCTGGCTGGTCAATGATCCGGTGAGTGCACGGGAGGAGGCGATCCGTGCCGGGGTGCCGGCCCCTTCCTTTTCCGTAAACCTTCCCGCCGCGCTGATCGTATGGGTGGTTACCTATATCCTGGTCCGGGGTATTAAGGAATCTGCCCGGACCAATAACCTGATTGTATCGCTCAAGGTGGCGGCAGTCTTATTCGTCATTGTGGCCGGGATAGCCTATATCAATCCCGGCAACTGGCATCCGTTCATCCCTGCCCGGGTCGTGGATACTGCCGGCATCGGGCATTACGGGCTCTCCGGCGTACTGACCGCAGCGGGAATTGTTTTCTTTGCCTTTATCGGGTTTGATGCGGTCTCCACCCAGGCACAGGAATCCCTAAACCCGGTTAAGGACATCCCCTTTGCCATCCTGGCTTCCCTGATCATCTGTACCTCCCTTTATATCCTGGTATCCCTGGTCCTGACCGGCATGGCCAAATATGACAGCCTTGACCTGGGGGCCCCGGTGGCCTCCGCCTTCAGTAATGTGGGTCTCACCTGGGCTTCCCTGCTTATCACGGTAGCTGCGGTCATCGGCCTGATCTCCGTGATGCTGGTCATGCTGCTCTCCCAGACCCGGATCTTCCTGAATATGGCCAATGATGGCCTGTTACCGCCCAAACTGTTCGCCGCGGTGCATCCCCGCTTCAAAACCCCCTGGAAGAGCACGTTGCTGCTGGGCGCCGTGGCCTCCCTGGTGGCCGCGGTAACGCCCATTGAAAAGGCTACCAAAATGACCAGTATCGGCACCCTGCTGGCCTTTGCCCTGATATGTGCGGCGGTATGGGTGCTGCGGGTTAAACAACCCGGGCTTGCCCGGCCCTACCGCGTAAAATACCTGCCCCTGGTAGCCGGCCTGGGCATCGGATTTAATGTACTGCTGATGTTCAGCCTGGATCACGCTACCTGGGTCCGGCTGATCGTCTGGAGTATCCTTGGCGTGATCATCTATTTTGGGTATAGTATCCGGCACAGCCGTCTCCATACCTCTTCCAAATAAAATAAGCGGGATGGAATTTGTCATTACCAGCGCTGAGCAAGGGGATTTGCCCGTCATGTATGAGCTATTTGAGGAAGCGATCCGGTTTCAAAAAAGCCGGGGATATTTCGGCTGGACCGGCTACGACAAGGCCTTCATTCAGTCCGATTTGAACCACGGCCGATTATTCAAGCTGGTCGAGGCGGGTGAGATGGTCTGTATGTTCAGCCTTTGTTACCGTGATCCCCTGATCTGGCGGGACCGGGAAAAGGGAGATGCCCTGTACCTGCATCGCATTGTCCTGAATCAGAAATTCCGGGGTAACCGGACGTTTCAGAAAATTCTGGATTGGGCCGTAGCGCGGGCCAGAGATAAAAACCTGACATATATCCGGATGGATACCTGGGCGGAAAATGAGAAGATTATCGCTTATTACCAAAGCTTTGGCTTCCGTTACCTGGAAGAGTATACCACCCCGGATACCGAATGGCTTCCCAGCCAGCACAGGAACCTGCGCGTGGCGTTGCTGGATTGGACGCTTCCGCCACCGGGCGCATACAGGGACATCACCCCCGGGCGAGGTCCCGGCGTCAACGGGTAATGAGCCGGCTGCCTGAAACCCGGCTGCGTGGGCCGGTGACCCTGTGGTCCCATCCGGCCGGCTCCAGCGGGGTCCGGGAACGCAGCCGGCCCGGCCTGCATGCGGAACGCTTCAATACGTAAAAACAGTGATTATATGGAACCTAACTACATGGCCTTATTGGTTCATTCCGTCAGGGCCATCAAATACCGGTTTATCGCGGTTACCACCGGTTCAAAGGAGTCTTTCGGGGAATTCCGGGTCAGTCCGCAAACCCGTACCCCCAATGAAATCATCCATCATATGGTTGACCTGGTGACCAAAACCGGCGTAAGGATCCGGGAAGGTCATTTTAACGTTCCGGAGGCCATGGCGGTGGATTTTGAGGAGGAGAAAATGCGGATGCTTCAGGGCCTGGATGATTTGACCGGGCTGCTGGAGACCGTATCGCTGGACCTGGATCTGGCCTGCAGACTGCTGCAGGGCCCGCTGCTGGACATAACCACCCATATCGGCCAGCTGGCCCTGTTAAACGGATTGCATGGTAACAGGATACCCAGGCAGGACTATTTCAGCCAGGTTATCCAGTAACCGTGGCCCAGCACCAGGCCTGTTTGGAAGGCCGGACCGTCCCGGTCCGCAACGGCCATGCCGGTCAGGCTGCGAATAGAGACTTACCAGCCTGTCGCAGGGGAAGCCGGCAACAGGAGATGATGCAATCTCTCTCTACTTTCTTTTTTTGCGTACTATCCCAATACCCGGGGCCTCCGTTCTGACCAGGGTCAATGCCGGGTTTGATGGACCTCATTGGGACGGGAAGGCAAATGGACTTCTTTTGCCGGGGTGCAGCGCCTGAACCTCAAAAACTTTGCGTATGAAAAGCGATACGTCCATCCGTAATAATGTCCTGGAGGAACTCCGCTGGGAACCGATTTTAAGCGACACCCGCGTGGAGGTGGGCGTCACCAACGGCATGGTCACCCTGAACGGGACGGTCGATACTTACTCCAAGAAAGTGATTGCGGAAAAAGCCACCCGCCGGGTAGCGGGCGTGAAGGGATTGCAGGATGACCTGCAGGTCCGGCCCTCTGCCGGATTTCGCAGGACGGATGCCGAGATTCTTGAAGCTGTTCGCAATGCCCTGACCTGGCATACGGGCGTGCGCGAGGAAGATATCCGGGTCAGCGTGCACGGGGGCAACCTGAAACTGGAAGGCGAGGTGGCGTGGGAATACCAGCGCGGGCAGGTGCAGACCGCCGTTGAAAACCTGGCCGGGGTCATCTCGGTAACCAATCTCATCTCGGTTAAACCCAAAGTGTCCGCGACGGACGTGCAGCAAAAGATACAGGATGCCCTGATACGCAGCGCGGCAATTGATTCCGGGAAGATCACCGTGGATGTCGATGGCAGTAAGGTGGTCCTGCGGGGATCGGTACGTTCCCTGCTGCAAAAACAGGATGCAGAGGCCGCTGCCTGGAACGCTCCGGGAGTGATCAGTGTGGAAAACAGGCTGGAGGTCGAGGACCCCGATGACCTGAACGAATAACCCGCTACGATACCAATAAACCACCCAGTCCATGAAACTTTTCAGCCTGGAGGGCAGCCGCAGTTTCGGGGAACTGGTGGCGCAGAAACTTCATCTGTCGCTGTCCGCCCATGAGGAACGGACCTTTGAGGACGGGGAGTGCAAGGTCCGGCCGCTGGAGAATGTCCGCAACCAGGACGTATTTGTCCTGCATGCCCTGTACGGGGATGGTCACCAGGATGTGCACAGTAAGCTCTGCCGCCTGCTATTTTTTATAGGTGCGCTGAAAGACGCTTCCGCCCGTCGGGTCACTGCGGTGGTTCCGTACCTGTGTTACAGCCGCAAGGATCGTAAGACAAAACCCCGGGACCCCGTAACCACCCGGTACATGGCCCGGCTGCTGGAGGCCGCGGGGGCCGACGCGGTGGTGACGATGGATGTGCATAACCTGCAAGCCTTTCAGAACGCCTTCCGGATCCCGGCCGAAAACCTGGAGGCCAGGAACCTGTTTGCCGGTTACCTGGCAGACACGATGCGGGGGGAGGATATTGTGATTATGTCACCCGATTTCGGGGGTGTGAAGCGGGCCGAACAGTTCCTGCAGACCATGGAAAAGCGGCTGGGCAGGCAGCTTGCCCTGGTCGTTATGGAGAAATACCGCAGCGGCGGAGAGCTTTGGGGCCAGCGGATTTCCGGGGAGGTACGGGACAAAACCGTCATGATCCTGGATGATCTCATCAGCACGGGCAGCACGCTGGCCAGGACATGTGTTGCCTGCCGTCAGGCCGGTGCCCGGCGCGTGATTGCCCTGGCTACTCATGGGCTGTTTACCGGGAGGGCTCCTGACATCCTTGCCAACCAGGGCCCGGAGCAAATCCTGATCACCAACTGCGTCCCGCCGCACCGGCCGGATCTGAGCGGGATGAGGGACCGGATCACGGTGCTGGATGCAGCGCCCCTGTTTGCCGAAGCCATCCGCCGGATGGAGGAGGGCGGGTCGCTGGTGGAATTACTGGCAGATTGAATGCGCTATGCAGGCCAAGGAACATATCAAGCCGGACGCAGAGGAACAGGCCGGGCTGGAGGCCAGGGTCGCTTTTCTGCGACTCCCTGGCAGCTATCCCTACCCGGTAGGGGAGGTAGAGGTCAGGGAAACCCATATGTCCTGGGTCTTTCTGGCAGGTGACTGGGCATACAAGCTGAAAAAGCCGGTCGCGTACGACTATCTGGACCACCGGACCCTGCTGTCTCGGCAGCTCAACAGCGAGGCCGAGGTTCGCCTCAACCAGGTGCTGGCGGGAGATATTTATGTTGGGGTGGTACCCCTGGTGATGACGAAAGCGGGATTGCTGGCACTGGAAGGCCGGGGCGAACCGGTGGACTGGCTGGTTAAAATGAAGCGGCTGCCGGAGAGCGGTATGCTGGATTATGCGATTCGCAGGCAATGCCTGGATGAAACGGCCCTGCGACGGGTGGCGGACCTGCTGGCTTCCTTTTACCGCGTGGCCACCCCGGTGACCCTGAGCCTGCCTCAGTTTGCCGCCAGGCTGGAATCGCAGATTCGCACCTGCCAGGACCAGCTGGCCGGTCCGGTCTTTGCCTTACCGGCTGCCCTGCTGCGGGAGCTGCGCGCCGGCCAGCTGGCCTTCCTGTCATCCCGCCCGACCCAGCTGGAAAGCCGGGTGGCGGCCGGCCGCATCCTGGAAGCCCACGGCGACCTGCGGCCCGAACATATCTGTCTGGGACCCCGGCCCGCCATCATCGACCGCCTTGAGTTCAGCCGGGAACTGCGGATCATGGACGTGGCCGAGGAGCTGGCCTACCTGGATCTGGAATGCGAACTGCTGGGGAACACCCATGTGGGTCGTGTATTTGAAGAATGCTACCGGGCCGCGTCCGGGGATCCGCTGCCGCGCCCGCTGCTGACCTTCTACAAGGTAAAAAAGGCCTGCCTGCGGGCTTACCTGGTAATCCGTCATATCCTGGAACCCCGTTACCAGGGGGATCCCCGCTGGCATCAGCGGGCCCTGGCCTACCTGGCACTGGCCGAGAAGTACCACCGCGAATGTTCCCGGTAAAGGTTCCTGCCTGCCTCACCCGGTCCGGATCGGCAGTTCACCCGACGCAGGGATATCGGTTCCGAGAGCGGACGACAGCTGCCGGATGCGCCGCAGGCTCCAGGCCGCCTCAGCGCCGCGGGCCAGGTTAACCTGGTAGGCACCGATCCGCACCGGGGTCAGCATCAGGCTTTCCGGCCCGCGGGCACTGACCCGCACCCGGTACAGAAAGGATAGATCATTGCGCAGGTCCGGATCCACGGCGTAGTCGTCCACAAAATCTCCCGTATCATACAGGATGAGCCTGCTCTGATAAATTTCAATCCCCTGGAAGATATGCGCACTGTGTCCATGCACGATGTCCGTGCCCGCGTCAACCAGTTCATGGGCGAAACGGATGAAGGAGGCGGATGGACGCTCCCGCCCGTTAGGCCCCCAGTGGATGCTGGCGATGGCGAGGTCCGTCTGCCGGCGCAGGGTCTTCATCGCAGCAATAACCAGCTCCCGGGAACCCCGGTCCTCCACATTTACATAATGAATACCCGGTGTATCCGGTCCCGCCGCCCAGCCCGGCTCATTGTCGGTCATGCCCAGTACGCCGATCCGGAATATCCCGGCATGCAGGATGGCGGGCCGGGCCGCTTCCAGGTAATTCAACCCGGCGCCCGTGAACAGGATGCCGGCCTCGCGAAGGGTATGACAGGTTTCCTCCAGGCCCTGCCCGTCATAATCCAGCAGGTGGTTGTTGGCCAGGTTGGCCACGGTGACATGCGCCCGTGTCAGGGCGTTCACCTTGTCCGGGCTCGCTTTGAAATGAAAAACCTTGGGCCTTGATTTCGTACTTCGCGTCAGGGTGGTTTCCAGGTTAATGAGGTTGACATCTGTGGCGCGAAGCAGGGGCAGCACGTCGCCCCATACATAGTCATATCCTTCCTGTGAGATCACGGGATCCACGCTGCGGCCGATCATGACGTCGCCGGTAAGGCCCAGGACAAGGGTTTCCGGTTCCATGGCGCAAGCTTACAAACGGGGATCCGGCTTACCAATGACCGCCGGGTGCAGGCTGTGTGACGGAAGTCAGCCCAGGGAGCCTGGAGAAAAGGTTTCGTATCAGGTTCCCTCCGTGCATAAAGACTTACCTTGGATATCCAATCTCGGATTGCCATGACCGCGATCGAAACCTATCTTGAGATGGCCCGGTCGGCGGCCCGCCAGGCGGCCCGCATCGTGATGGAGGTATACCGCTCCGGCGATCTTTCCACGCGCGAACGGGCTGAGAAGGGACCCGTCACCCGGGCCGATCAACTGGCCCATCAGCTGCTTAACCGGGAGCTGGCGGGGACGGGTCTGCCGGTTCTTTCCGAAGAAGGAGCCGGAATGGCCTATTCCATTCGCCAGGCCTGGGAATGGTACTGGCTGGTAGACCCTCTCGATGGCACCCGGGAATTTGTGGACGGGATTGCGGAGTTCACTGTCAATATCGCCCTGATTCACCGGGGAAGGCCCGTGGCGGGCGTCATTGCCGTCCCGGCCGAAGACAGGATGTATGCCGGTTCGGCCGAGACGGGCGTATTGAAATGGGACCACGGCAGGTGCCGTCTCCTCCTGCCGCTTGAGCAGCGCACTCCCTTTGCGGCCCTCAAGGCCAGGGACTCCCTGCGGATCCTGGTCTCGCGCTCCCATCCCTCGGCTGCCACCCGGGAATTTATCGCGCCGTTCCGAAACAAGATCCTCGTCCCTTGCGGGAGCTCGCTCAAGTTCCTGCTGCTGGCAGAGGGCCAGGCGGATCTTTACCCGCGGCTGGGACCTACCATGGAATGGGATACCGCTGCCGGGCATGCGCTTTTGAATGCCCTGAACCGGGGTGTGTACCAGCTGGACCTTACCAGCGAACTTGTCTATAATAAGCCGGACCTGCTTAATCCATTCTTTGTGGCCTTCTGAATGACGGCGGGCACCGGGGCCTGCGGGGCCCGGGCGCTTGCCGGCGGGAACCTCACACGGGCATCCCCGGTGCGGGGGTCAGCAGGGAGGCACTCTGCACGACATGGCCACCCCTGGCCTGTATCTGGCGGAGGCACTGTGCAAAGGCCGCCGGGTTGATGGGGCGCGTGGCATCCTCAATGAAATAGGTGGCAAAGCCTGCCTGCAGGCTGTCTAGGGCCGAGTAATAGACGCAGTAATCGCCGGCCAGACCGGCCAGGTACACCTCGGTGACCTGCCGCTCCCGGAGGTAACCGGTCAGCCCGGTGGAGCGGCGGTGGGCATTGTCAAAGAAAGCGCTGTAGCTGTCGACTTCCGGGTTAGTGCCCTTGCGGATTATCGCCTCTACCCGGTTCAAATGGAGTTCCGCGGAGAAGTCTGCCCCCAGGGAGCCCTGGACACAATGGTCGGGCCACAGGATCTGGGACAGCCCATGGAGATCGATGGTATCATAGCACTTCCTTCCCGGATGGCGGGAGGCAAAACTTTTGTGATCAGCCGGGTGCCAGTCCTGGATGGCTATGACCAGGTCAACGTGGGGTTGCAGGGCATTGACCAGCGGCACAATGGCGTTCCCGTCCGGTACCGCCAGGGAGCCCCCGCGTAAAAAATCATGCTGGATGTCTGCCAGAAGCAGGGCTTTCATGACCGGTAGGCTTTGTGCCGGCTGACCAGTTCGTCGCGAAGGTCGGCCAGCGGTTCACTGAGCCCCACTTTATAGCGGTGGGGATTTTCAAAACGTTTGTATTCATCGGGCAAAAGGGCCAGGCGCCCCCGGGCAAACGATGCGATACCGGCAGGGTCCGGGCCGGGCGCGGTGCGTACCCCGTTTTCCATTACTTGGTGCAGCAGCGGGTCCTGGCGAAGATGACCGATAGCCAGGGCCTGTTCCCGTTCCAGCGGGTGGACCATGCGCGCCACCGGGCCTTCCCCCTCGAGGACTACCACATCAGCTCCGTAAAAGCGGCCTTTCTCATCCAGGGTTCTAAAGACCTGTTTGATGCCGGGCAGGGTAATTTTCTGCAGGGTCTCCGATATTTTCAGCCGGGGTTTGCCTCCCGCCATGGATAATTTATAGACACCATCCAGCGCTCCGTCGGGGTGTCCGGTAACCAGTTTGGTGCCCACACCGAACAGATCGATCGGGGCGCCCTGGTCCAGCAGGCTGCGGATCACGTACTCATCCAGTTGGTTGGAGGCGGCAATCTGCATGTAGGATAAACCCGCCTCGTCCAGCATCTGGCGCGCGGCCCGGGAAAGCCAGGCCAGGTCCCCGCTGTCCAGGCGGATCCCAGCGGCCCGCTGCCCCCGGGCTTCCATCTCCCGGGCCACGGTGATGGCATTGGGCACCCCGCTTGCCAGGGTATGGTAGGTATCCACCAGGAATATGCATTGATCCGGGCGACTGCGGGCAAAGGCCCGGAAGGCTTCCAATTCCGAGTCGTAGCTTTCGACAAAGGAGTGGGCCATGGTGCCGGCCGCCTGCAGTCCGAAGTAACCGGCCGCGCTGACATTGCTGGTGCTGTTAAAGCCGCCTACCACGGCGGCCCGCGCTGCCAGCAGGCCGCCTGGTCCCTGGGCCCGGCGCAATCCAAAATCACTCAGGATCCGGTTGCCGGCAGCCTGCCGCATCCGCGAAGCCTTGGTGGCCACCAGTGATTCAAAATTCAGGACGTTTAGCAGCAGGGTTTCCACCCACTGGGCTTCGAACTGGGTGCCTTCCACCCGCACCACCGGGCTACC
Organism: Chitinophagaceae bacterium; assembly: GCA_035549175.1. Classification (GTDB taxonomy): domain Bacteria; phylum Bacteroidota; class Bacteroidia; order Chitinophagales; family Chitinophagaceae; genus DASTSN01. The sequence goes on from DASZRL010000020.1 coordinate 35,904, forward strand.
TGCGAATACCACGTCGCCTTCCGGTGCCGCATGGATGGTACCCCGGAACCGGAAGGACTTCAGAAAGTCAAGATACCGGGGATGGAAGTGCAAGGTACCCAGGAAGGCCAGGTCCTCGTCCGTGAACCGGATATCTTCCAGCATGGATAATAGATCATGCAGGCCGGCAAACAGCACGTACCCGCCCTGGAAGGGATTTTTGCGAAAGAAATAATCAAAGCACACGGGCGTGAGGTGCCTTCGTTCCAGGAAGCAGGCTTCGCCCATGGTGATCTCGTACAGATCCGTATAAGTGCCGCTGATCGTTATGGTTTGCATGCGTGTCGCATATTACGGGAACGATCATTTTCAAGGGTCATTCCGGAGTTTGAACGCATTGGTTTTGTTACCTTTCTTCGGGATCCGCACAGAATCAGCCTTTATCCCGGCCGGCGGCCTGAGCCAGGCTTCCTTCCGGGCAATGCCGCTGAGGGATCCGGCGCATACGACAATGCCCTGTTCCCGGCATAACCGGGCAAGCAGGGCTGGTCCGCTGATCTGTTTTTTGGCGGCATGCCGCGATAACCTTCTGCCGGCCACGTGACAACAGGAGCCAAACGCGATTTCCATGCCTCTTTGCATACCGGCCAGTATAGGGGAAGCCGAGCCCATACTACCCGGTGTCCATACCGGCTGGCCGGTTGGGCGGTAACGGGTGGGCAGGTGCTGCCCCGGACCGAAGGTCCGGGTAGCGGCCTTGCGGCGGATTATCCGTTTCACCGGTGAGCCGTCCACGGGGTGCTCCTCAATGGTGACGATGGTGTGGGCTACCCCGTACAGCAACCGGATGCTTTTTCCGCTTTGGCGGAATACCTTCTGCCGGGCCTGCCGCAACGCATCGCAGATAAATTCCCGGTTGGACCAGGCGAAATTGGCGGCGGCAGCCCTTGCGTTAACACACGGCGGATCCCCGGGGGCGCTGAGCGGCACGCCGGTCAGTTTCCTGTCCACCGGATGGGTGCCGTATCCAGTCATCACCTCCATCATGCGTTTCAGGTAATCGGTCGCTACCTGCTGAGCCAGGTCCTGTGACCCGCTGTGGATCAGGGCCGCGACCTGCTGATCCCGCAGACCGAACACGGCCGCCGTAGTTTCAGCATACAGGACCTGCACCCAGCCCAGTTTCCCAACGTGGTTGCCGGGGCCAAGGGTCCTCAGCAGGCCAAAGCCCTTTTTCTTTGCGCGTCCCCAAACCGCAGCCGGGTCCGCCTTGTCCGGTCGCCCGCCAGCCCCTGAGCGCTCCAGGTCGCGGGGATCACCCGGCCCGTTTTTGATGGCCCGGCCGGCGCCTACCCGAAGCATGTCGCCCGGTTCTGCCGTGCCCGGCAAAAACTCACCGCCCCGGCCCGCCAGGCGGGGCGGCAGGGCATCCCGGTACGGAAGGGGCCACAGCAGGCCTGCCCCGCAATGGATGTCATATCGGATTCCAACCGGCGAAAGAATTCCGTCCGGCCAGCGGGTGGCGGCGACCTTCCCAATACCCGGCAGGGCGGCCACACTCATCAGCTGCTCCGGGGAGCGGGCGCCGAGAATTCCCTCCAGCATGTCCTCCCGGGCAAACACCCTGGCCGGAACCTTCATGCCGGTGCGGGTAGTGGCCGGGATTTCCCACTGGCAGGGGGCGATTTGTCTGCATTGCGCGCGTGGCACCATGGCTCTTCGTGTCGTAGATTTCGAAAACAAATATGGTTTCCGGTTGTCCGGATTCATCTTCCGCCACGGCCGCCTCGTGCTAGGTAACCGCCTTGATACCCTCCCCGAATGCACCAACCGGGTTGCCCCGGATCGAGGCGTGCGGTTCCTGTCCGGTCAACACCAGGATGCGGGCATCACAAAAGATACTATGGCGGATCTGGCTGGCGGTGAGCACCCCGGAAAAAAGTTTACCTGCAGCTGGGTAAGCTTGGCGGATCGTACCTGCACGGCCTGCCGGACCCGGTGGTCACCGGCGTCCCGGCTGCCAAAGCCTTTATTCTGCAAGCGGGCCATGCCCCGCCGGGCAGCCCGGAACAGGGCTTCGGAGGTGCTTCCCCATGCCTGCAGCCGGATATCGGCGGTATGTGGCAATAGCCGGAAGGTATTCATAGCATTCAATAAAAAGGAACCGACGGTTGTCGGTTCCGCGATACAGTAGGTTTTACGCTTTTTTGAAGGCGTTATTGTCTACTTTAATCCTACCGGCGTCGGGACAATCGCCCGTACGCCGATTAGAGTAAAGTTACCTTGGAGGGGTGCCCCGGAAAAATGAAGGCTGTCATCGCAGGGACTGACCCTTGTCATGACCCGGTTGGTCTGCGGAAAATCTGCGCTGTGGCTCCGTCCGGTTCAGCGGTATTGTAAGCGATAATTCCGTTCCGTGGCCCGGGGAACTATCCAGGTGCATGGTGCCGTTCAGTGCTTCCACCCGGTTACGGATATTGGTAAAGCCGATCCCATCGGCCATACGGGTTACGTCAAAGCCCAAGCCGTTGTCACGGAGCGTGAGGTAGATATTCCTGCCGGCCTCCTCGATGCGCAGCAGCACCCGGGTCGCCCGGGCGTGCTTCTGGATATTGTTCAACTGTTCCTGGACGATCCGGTATACTGCCAGCTTGATATCTTCCTGCCAGTCTTCCTCATGAAGGCGGTCCAGCTGCAGCTGAACCTCACCCAACCGGGAATAGGCAGGCAGCATGCCTTCCAGCACCTGGCGAAGACTCTTTCCCTTGAACCGGGGAGCCACCAGCTGGTGGGAAAGCTGCCGGATTTCATCGATGGCCAGCTGGATGTATTCCGCAACCTGCCGGGCATTTCGCCGGCCATCATCTCTTCCCTTCAGGATAGGCCCCAGGTACAGTTTGGTTACCGCCAGGATCTGGCAAACGTTGTCGTGCAGTTCCTGGCCGATCTCCGTCATTTTTTCCTCCTGGGCTCCCGCGGCCGCCAGGGCCAGCATTTCCTGGTGTTCCAGCCGTTCGCGTATCATGTCCTCCCGGATGCGCTTCATTTCCGTGATGTCGGATTGGATGGAAAAATACCTGACCAGGCGGCCGTTCTCATCCCGGACCGGGTGGATATTATAGTGTGACCAGAACGGCCGGCCTGATTTGCCATAGTTGAGGATTTCACCCGCTGCCACGTCTCCACGCCGAAGCGCTTCCCGGATCTTGGCTACTTCACCGGGGTCCTTACCCGGTCCCGCCAGCAACTCCCCGGGCGTTCTGTGAAGCGTTTCCTGAGGCAGGTATCCGGTTACCTGGTAGAAACGTTCGTTGGCCCACTCGATACGCTGCTGCGCATCGGTAATCACCACCATGTTGGACGTTTCCCGGATAACCCGCGAGAACAGGTCCCGTTCTTCCCGGTTGCGCAGGGAATCGGTGATATTGGTGAACGTGAACACATGCCCCCTGAGCCAGCCTCCCTGTCTATTTCTGACGCATTCCCCGTTAAACGAAATCCAGGACAGGGGATCCCCGCTACCCTTTCTCCGCAGGCCCAGCACCCGGTTTCGCAGGGGCTCGCCGTGCTGGAGTGGCCCAAAGAGCGATTCCCGGATATCCACCGGCTTTCCGCTCCGGTCGTGCCATGTCAGGTCGCTGCATAACAGTCCTTCTGTGCGGAGGCATTCCCTGGAGACGCCCAGCATGGCCGAAGCACTTTCGTTGGCCATGATCGCACCACCACCTGCCGGCATGAACAGAACGCCTTCCGACATGGATTCCACCAGGCTCCGGTGCAGCGCCTCGCTCTGCTGCAAGCGCTCGTCCATTTGTTTCTGGCTGCTGATGTCACGGATCGTACAACAGATTTCCCGGATGTCTCCCCGGGGGCTGAAAATGGGGGAGAAGACGACATCCAGCCATTTACATCCGGGGTATAACGCCTCGTACCGTACGGTTTCACCACGACCTGCCGCCCAGATACCCTGGGCAACGGTGGCCTTCCGGTGGGAGGGTACGACATCCACGAGCCGGGCATTCGCCGCCAGTGGATTTCCGGCAAAATCTGCCAGCAGCCGGGTGGCATTTTCATTGGTGATCCGCACGACACCTTCGGTATCCACCAGGAATATAGCCTCCTGCGTGCTGTTGAGCAGGGTGAACAGGTAATTATCCAGGATTCGGTCCCGGTCGGCTCCGGCAGGCAGGCCGGAGTTGCTGTTCAGGTAGGAGTTGGAACGGGGAGCCCTGTGGTTAAGGTGCATATCCAATAGGTATGGGTTGGCAATGAAGCATCCCGCTGGGATGCAGGCAAAATTGTACATTTCACCGGCGAGGGTTTATGATCTTGGTCATCGGTCCGGTTGATCCGCCGGGTTTGCCGGGCGGTTGTGCCTATCCGTGCGGCAGACCCGGGGACCTTGCGGACGGTCAGGCCTTTTCCCAGGTAAGGAAATTCCGGTGCGGGATTTGTCATTTCCCGATATAAATTCATAAAATCCGTTAATATTTTTCGCAGGTGTCCGGGTCTACCTTTCCGCTCCTTATCAATAAATACCCTTCCTGCGTATGAACCAGAAGAAAGCGTCGCCGGCGGTGGCCGGCGCAGAGACCGCGCGTAAAGCCCTGCCCTGGCAGCGGGTGTCGGAGATTGAACTGATTTACCGGTCCCGGGTCAAGGCTTCGGACCGTCCTTCGGTGGAATCCGCCCGCGAAGCGGCGGAACTCCTGACCAGTCTCTGGGATGAAGACAAGATCGATTTCGTGGAGCAGTTCAAGGTACTGTTGCTGAACCGGGCCAATAAGGTGCTTGGCATCGTGGAGATTTCCCAGGGTGGGGTGTCCGGCACGATCGCGGATCCCAAGCTCATCTTTACCGCCGCCCTGAAAGCCAATGCCAGCTGCCTTATCCTCACCCACAACCATCCTTCCGGGAACGTAAAACCCAGCCGCTCCGACGAGGAAATGACCCGCCGGATCAAGGAGGCCTGCACCTTGATGGATTTCAGCCTGCTGGACCACATCATCATTTCCCGGGAAGGGTATTATTCCTTTGCCGATGAGGGCATGCTGTGACACGGACGGCCCGGCACCCGGTGCCCGGGGTGTTCAATTGTTAGCCAAGATTAACGGGAAGGCGCATTCGGGAGCCTTATTTTGCATCTCCCTACAGGCGGGCCCGGGCATCTGCACCGGCAAGTGAGAACGGATGCAGGTAGCGGCTCGAACGGCCGGCAGGATGCGGGCCCTGTCCTGCGGGGAGCCTACAGGAATGCGGACCTCATGGAGGAAAAGTTTTCAGTCAAAGTCACCTTCAACTGTCGTCCTGCTGAATTCAGCAGAATCCACCAGGGCTTCAGTCATTCGGCCGCGCCTACGCTGAGTTTTTATATCCGGCAGGTCCTGCTGCGTGGCCCGGTGGTCGTCCGCTACCGCAATGCTTCCCTGGATGATTGCATGGAGGAACTGATCCAGCTACGGCAGGAACTGGTACAGGTCACCCAAAGCCTGGAACTGGGCGTGGAGCGGTTGTATCCGCTACGGCTCATCCCGGAGTTCCGGGAATGGATCCGGGGGTACCAGGATGATCTGAAAAAATATGATTCCTGCCTGGAATCCATCTACCGCCATATCGCTCAAATGTCTGAACAATGGTCGCAAGAGTAAATACCATCCGCAGTCTGCGCACGGCTTTGCGCTACAATGAGGAAAAGGTGCAGCAGGGCCGGGGAGAACTGATCCTGGCCCATGGCTTTCCCAAGGAGGCCGGGCAACTTCTTTTTTCCGAAAAGCTGAACCGGCTGCACAGCCTGGCCTTGCGGAACCCGTCCGCCGAGCGCCCCTGCCTGCACCTGTCCCTAAACTTCCGGCCCGGCCAGGCTTTAACCCGCACCGACCTGCGCCGCATTTCCGTGAGTTTCATGGAACGGATCGGGTTGGCCGGCCAGCCCTTCCTGGCCTATCGGCACCTGGATGCGGCCCATCCGCACATCCACGTGGTCAGCACCCCGGTGCGCCGCGACGGGAAATTGCTTCCTCTTTTGCTGCCCTATGTGCCGCAAACGGGCCGCCTGGCCCGAAAATGGGAGCAAAGCCTCGGACTGGCCGAACCGCCGGTCCCGGCGGTTCGCTGGGAACCGGCTGCACAGGCGGGCCCCCTGCGTCCCGTCGAATACGGCAAGGCGCCCACGGCCTATTCCATTGAACGGATCCTCTCCGGGGTTTTGCAGGATTTCCGGTACACCACCCTGGACGAGCTCGATGCCGTCCTGCAACAGTATAATGTAACGGTCCAGGGCAGCCGTCGGTACGCCGAGGCGGACCGACCCCGCGGGCTGATGTACCGGATACTGGACAGCGAGGGAAGGCAGGTGGGTGTTCCGATACGTGCCAGCCAGCTGCGTGTACCCTGCACGTTCGATCAGCTGGAGCTCCTGTTTGCCAGGAACCGGGACGGGCGCCAGGGTCCCAGGCAGCGCCTGCAAGGGATCCTTGCCAGGGCCCTGGAAAACAACCGGGCGACGCCTTATGGGGAGGACGGTTTCCTGGCCGAGCTGGCTGGCGAAGAAATCCGTCTTCATTATGGCGGCAAGACCGGTACCGCGGCTGCGGACCTGTACTATGTCGATCTGCGTACCCGTACGGTCTTTTCCGGCCGGGATATGGAACCCGGGTTCTCCCTGGTGAACCTGCTGGCCGACCTGGACCTGAAGCCGGACGGCCGGGCCGAAGCTTTTTTCCGTATGGCTCGACAACTTACATCGCCCGGATTGGGCAAAGGTCAGGCCCCTTCGTCCGCCGGCACCGGGCCCTTTCATTCCCCGGGTTTACGCAGCCTGCCCAAATGGCCCCGGTCGCACCAAAAAATCTCCCGTTAAATCCTGCCGCATGCTTACCGGGGAAAGCGAGACGGGGCTGCGGAAAATCCTGGATTTTACGCGTACCTGCGCCATCCTGCTGCTGGGATTGCATTTTTATTATTTCGGATACAAGCTGTTTGCCGCCCAGGGATGGTCCAGCCGTTTCACCGACCTGCTGCTGGAACGGCTCCGGGCCACAGGCCTGTTCGACGGGTTCCAGCGGTCCAGGCTGTTGGCCCTGCTGATGCTGGGCATCTCCCTGGCAGGCGCAAGCGGCCGCAGGGACGGGCCGGTGAGCCGGTCACGCGTGGCCGCATTGGGCGGCTGCGGGATGGCCTTGTACTGGGGTGGCGGCCTGCTGCTGCGGATGCCGGTCTCGCGGGAAGAGGGCTGGTTCGTCTACCTGGCGTATATGGGAGTGACGACGGCCGGATTCCTGCTGCTGCTCACGGGCGGCACGCTGCTCAGCCGCCTGGTCCGCTGGTCACTGTCCGGGGATATCTTCAACCACCTCAACGAAAGCTTTCCCCAGGAAGAGCGCCTGCTGACCAATCCCTATTCCATCAACCTGCCGGCCCGCTACCGGCTGCGAGACCGGGTTCGGCGGTCCTGGATCAATATCATAAACCCTTTCCGGGCCCTGCTGGTGATCGGCAACCCGGGGTCAGGCAAGTCCTGGTTTGTCATCCGCCATGTGATCCGCCAGCATATCGAGAAGGGCTTCGCCCTGTTCGTCTATGACTTCAAGTTCGACGACCTGTCCCGGCTTGCCTGCAACCACCTGGAGCGTCACCGCGACAAATACCCGGCACCCCCGGCCTTTTACCTCATCAATTTCGACGACCTGCGCCAGACCCACCGCTGCAATCCGCTGGACCCGGCCACCCTGTTTGACATTACGGATGCCACCGAATCCTCCCGGACCATCATGCTGGGACTGAACCGGGAGTGGATCACGCGGCAGGGTAATTTTTTCGTGGAATCCCCGATCAATTTCCTGACCGCGGTGATCTGGTTCCTCAAAAAGTACGAGGGGGGCCGGTACTGCACCCTGCCTCACGCCATCGAGCTGATGCAGCTGGAATACGAGCGGCTGTTCCCCGTACTGCGCAGCGAGCCGGAAATAGAAGTGCTGATCAACCCGTTCATATCCGCCTTTGAGCACGATGCCATGGAACAGCTCGAGGGCCAGGTGGCCAGCGCGAAGATCGGGATGGCCCGGCTGTCCTCTCCGCAGTTGTATTATGTACTGACCGGCCATGATTTTACCCTGGACATCAATGACCCTGCCGCGCCCAAGGTGGTTTGCATGGGCAATAATCCCCAGAAGCAGCAGATCTACGGCGCGGTGCTGTCGCTGTATATCGCCCGGCTCATCAAGCTGGTCAACCAGAAGGACCGCCTCAAGTGCAGCCTGGTATTCGATGAGTTCCCCACGATCTATGTCAACGGTATCGACAGCCTGATCGCCACGGCCCGGTCCAACCGGGTTGCGACCACGCTGGGTATCCAGGACTTCAGCCAGCTCAAAAAAGATTACGGGCGGGACCAGGCGGAAGTGATCCTGAATATAGCCGGCAACGTGGTCTGCGGCCAGGTAACGGGGGAGACGGCCCGCCACCTCTCCGAGCGTTTCGGACGGATCCGGCAGGAACGGGAGAGCATCTCGGTTAACCGGCAGGACACGTCCCTGAGCAGGAGCCAGCAGCTGGATGCCGCCATACCGCCCTCGCGGATAGCCACCCTATCCAGCGGGGAGTTCGTGGGACTGGTGGCCGATGATCCGGATAACCGGATTGCCCTGAAGCGGTTTCATGCCGAGATCCTGCAGGACCGTGCCCAGCTGGACCGGGAAGAGCGCGGGTATGTGCGCATCCCGGCGGTGCGTGAGCTGAGTGAGCAGGAGGTACTGGAAAATTACCTGCAGGTCAAGCTGGATGTGGCCCGGATCATCGAGCGCGAGGCCGGTCGGGTGGGCTGCCTGCACAAGCGGCAGGAGGAGGGAAGAGCGGGGCGCTAAAATTTTGCGGGAAAATTTGCTAAATATTTTAGTATTTGGTAGATTTGGGGTCCTAAATGCAGTCCATGGAATACTATACGATCGACCTGCCGGATACGGGCCTTCGCCCGCTGGAGGCCCCTGTACCGTTTTATTGCCGGGTCAATGACCGGGCCCTGACGGCCCGCCTCGTCGCCCTGGTCGATCACCCCGTACATCCGGCCTTCCGGATCGCCTTCAGCGACGGATGCCAGGATAATTTTTACGTCGGGGAATCCGGGGCGGTTGTGGGGGAACAGGGGCTGACCCCCTATGCAGCAGCTATCGGCGACGACCTGCTGTCCCTGCTCGGTTTCCAGGGGCAGGGCGAACTGTACTCGCTGCGCTGGAATCTCAACGGCTTCTATATCAATATCTGGGTTATCGGTCCCCGGAGCGGTGACCCGCCGGTTTACAAAGTGTATTTCCAACGCCACTGCCGCCTGGAGCTTCGCAAAAGCGGTGCCGGCTGGGAATACCGCTGCGCCGCCAACCTCGATCCGGGAACCGGCCCGGAAAAACTGGCCGCCGAAATCGGCCGGCTGATCGACCGGGAACATGCCGCGGCCTGAGGCCGGCGCCGGCGGAGTCCCCCGCGGGTCCTGCGCCGGCCCCTTCCCGCCTTTCATGTACTAACTAACCCATTATCGCAAACCGGACCGGGCTGCCGGACAGCCCCCTATTACCTGAACCTGACGAACGATGGGTTATGTACCTGAACTGTAAGACCTATTTCAGCCTGCGCTATGGCACCTTTTCCACCGAGGAACTGGTGAAGACTGCCGTGGAACACGGCGTGACCGCCCTGGCCCTAACCAATATCAACACGACCTGGGACCTCTGGGAGTTTGTGCGCCGCTGCCAGCAGGAGGGGATCAAGCCCATCGCGGGAGTCGAGGTCCGCAACGGGGACCGGTTGCTCTATATCCTGCTGGCAGCCGGCAACCGGGGTCTGTCCTGGATCAACGGGTTTCTCAGCGAACACCTCCTGGCCAAAAAGCCCTTCCCGGAAAAAGCCCTGGACCAGCCGTTCTTCCAGGACCTCTGGGACGGCTATGTCATCTATCCCCTGGAAGCGAAGCAACCCGGTGAACTGTTCGCCAATGAACGCATCGGGGTCCGTCCCCGGGAGACCTACAAGCTGGTCAGCTATGATCTCAAGCGTTACGCCGGCTGTTTTGTTGTGCGCCAGCCGGTGACCTTCCCGCATAAAGCCTACTATAACCTGCATCGCCTGCTGCGGGCCATCGACCACAATGTGCTGTTGTCCAAACTGCCGCCACAGGTCGTCGCGGACCCCGATGAGACTTTCCTGCCCCCCGCAAGCCTGCTGCAGGCCTATGCCCGCTATCCCGCGCTGGTCACCAATACCTACCAGCTCATGGACAGCTGCTCGGTACGCATGGAATTCGATACCGACAAGAGCAAGAAGACCTATGGCGGTTCGGCCGAGGATGACCGCATCCTGCTAGAAAAGCTGGCCCGCGACGGCCTGGCGCGGCGCTATCGCGGCAACAACCGCCAGGCCGATGCCCGCCTGGCCAAGGAGCTGAAAATCATCAATGACCTGGGGTTTAACGCCTATTTCCTCATCAACTGGGATATTGTCCGCTATGCCCAGCTGCGGGGATTCTATTACGTGGGCCGGGGCAGCGGGGCCAACTCCATCGTGGCCTACTGCCTGGGCATTACCGACGTGGACCCCATCGAACTGAACCTTTTCTTCGAACGCTTCCTCAACCCGCACCGCACGTCGCCGCCGGACTTCGACATCGATTTTTCCTGGCGGGACCGTGACGAGGTGATCGACTACGTGTTCAAGCGCTACGGCCGCCGCTACGTTGCGCTGCTCGGCTCCTACGGCACGTTCAAGGAAGATTCCTCCATCCGGGAGCTGGGCAAGGTCTTCGGCCTGCCGGACGAAGAGATCAGGCAGCTACAGCGCAGCAGGCGACCCGCCGACCGGATCCAACATCTCATCATCCGGTACGGCTCCCTGCTGCAGGGGTTTCCCAACAACCCCTCCATCCATCCCTGCGGTATGCTGATCACGGAGGCTCCCATCCTGGATCATGTCACGCTGTACATGCCACCCAAGGGATTTGCGACGGCGCAGATCGACATGTTCACGGCCGAGGATATCGGCATCAACAAATACGATATCCTCAGCCAGCGTGGCCTGGGGCATATCCGGGAGGCTCTTGAACTGATCCGACAAAACACTGGACACGATGTTAACATACACGATTTTGAAAACTTCCGCCAGGATCCTGCGATCCGTAACCAGATACGGGAAGCAAATACTATCGGCTGCTTTTACATAGAGTCGCCGGCCATGCGCCAGCTCCTTAAAAAACTGCGCTGCGATGATTACATCACCCTGGTGGCGGCCTCCTCCATTATCCGGCCGGGTGTGGCCCAGTCGGGGATGATGCGGGAGTATATCTACCGCTATCACCACCGCGACCAGATCCGCTACCTCCACCCCCTGTTCGAGGAACATCTCGGGGAGACGTTCGGGGTCATGGTTTTCCAGGAGGACGTAATCAAGATCGCACACTATTTTGCCGGGCTTGACCTGGGCGAAGCCGATATCCTGCGCCGGGCGATGAGCGGCAAATACCGCAGCAACAACCAGTTCCTGCTTATCAAGGAAAAATTCCTGCAGAACTGCCGGCGCCTGGGTCATCCCGACGAACTGGCCCGGGAGGTCTGGCGGCAGATGGAAAGTTTCGCGGGCTATAGTTTCAACAAGGCCCACTCGGCCAGTTTCGCCGTGGAAAGCTACATGAGCCTTTACCTGAAGACCTATTACCCGCTGGAGTTCATGGTGGCCGTCATCAATAATTTCGGGGGATTTTATTCCCGGGAACTGTATTTCCTGGAACTGCTGAAGTCCGGGGCCCGGATCGAAGCGCCCTGCGTCAACCGCAGCGACCTGTACACCTCGATCCGGGGCCGGGACGTGTATACCGGTTTTATCCATATTAAGGGCCTGCAGGATACGCTGCAGGCGCGTTGGCTCGAAGACCGCCGGGCCCGCGGTCCCTTCCTGCACCTGCAGGATTTTATCGAGCGGGTGGAACCCGGCCTGGAGCAGCTTAATACCCTGATCAGCATCGGGGCCTTCCGTTTCACGGGCAAGTCCAAAAAGCAGCTGCTCTGGGAAGCCAATTTCCTGCAGAAGCGCCACCAGCCGGCGGCGACCGGCGCCGTGGCGCTGTTCCGGGAACCGCCCCTGCACTTCCGGCTGCCCGAACTGCGGGATACGCGGCTCGATGATCTCTATGATCAGATGGAGATCCTGGGTTTTCCCCTCACCAACCCCTTCGAACTGGCGGAGGAGGATCCCCGGGCCTATGTACTGGCCCGGGACTTCCCCGGTCACCGGGGACGGGTGGTCACGACCCTGGTATATTTTATCGCCCGCAAGCATGTCATCACCAAGTACGACGACGCCATGTTTTTCGGCACCTTCGTCGATTGCGAGCTGGACTGGGTGGATACCGTGCATTTTCCGGATGCTGCCGCGCGGTATCCGCTGCACACCAGCGGTTTTTACAAAATCACCGGCAGGGTCGTGGAGGATTTCGGGGTATACAGCCTGGAAGTGCAGCGCATGATCCGCGTCGGATACAAACAGCGTACCTATGCTAACCTATAACCGGCAAATCGCCCACCTGGACCTGGATGCCTTCTTTGTATCGGTAGAGCTGCTGCGCAACCCGCGGCTGCGGGGCAAGCCCCTGCTGATCGGCGGCAGCAGCGACCGGGGCGTGGTGGCGGCCTGCAGTTACGAGGCCCGCCGCTTCGGGATCCACAGCGCCATGCCCATGCGGGTGGCCCTGCGGCTCTGCCGGGAGGCCATCGTCCTGAAAGGAGACTACGAAGCCTACAGCCGGGCTTCGGCCCTGGTCACCGATGTGATCGGCGACTCGGTCCCCCTGTTTGAAAAATCCTCCATCGATGAATTCTACGTCGATCTCACGGGCATGGACCGCTATTTCGGGTGCCGGCTGTTTACCGAGGAACTGAAGCGGAAGGTAAGCCGGGAAAGCGGGCTGCCCATATCGTTCGGGCTGGCATCCAACAAACTGGTCAGCAAGGTGGCCACCAACGAGGTCAAGCCCAACGGGCAGATCGAGATCCCGTTCGGGCAGGAAAAGGGGTTCCTGGCCCCCCTGAGCGTCCTGAAGATCCCTGGCATCGGCAAGGAGACGGGCTACAAACTGCTGAAGATGGGGGTGGAGACGGTGCGCACCCTGAGCGAGATCCCGGTGGAGTTGCTGCAGAACCTGCTGGGCAGGAACGGCACCGAACTCTGGCGGCGGGCCAACGGGATCGACGATTCCCCCGTCATACCCTACCGCGAGCAGAAATCGATCTCCACCGAACTGACCTTCCAGGCCGATACGATCGACCTGGGGTTCCTGGAAGCCCAGCTGGTGCGCATGACGGAGCGCATCGCCTTCGAACTGCGCAGCCAGAACCGGCTCACGGGCTGCGTGACGGTCAAGCTGCGCTACTCCGATTACGAAACCCACACCCGCCAGCAGCGCATTCCCTATACCAATGCGGACCATGTCCTGCTGGCTACGGCCCGGGAACTGTTCCGCAAACTTTATGAGCGTCGCCTGCTGGTCCGCCTGCTCGGCGTGCGGTTCAGCCAGCTGGTCCCGGGCCATTACCAGATCGGTCTGTTCGACGACCGCCAGGAGATGGTCCGCCTCTACCAGGCGATCGACAGCGTCAAGCGGCGATACGGCGAGGAAAAGCTGGTGCGGGCCGTTGGCATCTGATACCCGGACAGGGTTGGCAGCCACAGCCGGGTCAGCCGGAGGCGTCGCGAAAACCGGGAATGATGGCATTACGGGCAGGTAAGCGCAACCGGATTCATGGATGCGTTACGGCGCTCCGGCCATACCCCTTGTGTCAAGGGATCAAACCGAATTTTTCGACGATGGCCCTGCTTTGTTCCGGGAAAAAAGTCAACCCGAACTCGCGGTGAAGCTCCTGTGCCCATTTTGCGATGAAGGGATCGTCGCCCGTAAGGTGGTGCCTGGTCATGTAATCGATCCGGTTATAGAAGAGGTCTTCCAGGTATTCATCAAAATTCTGGTTACAATAAATTTCAAAAAACCGTAACGGCTTATCTGACGGATTCCAGATGGCGTGTACTACGCCGTGCGGCCGCAAAGAAAAGCCTCCGGCCTGTATTTCCCTGAAATCCTCCCCAACCAATACCCCTAAGGTGCCCTCTACCACATAGGAGATTTCGTCGAGATGGCTATGTATGTGGGGGGCCGGTCCCATTTTTTTGGGAGCCATGGCGAGCTCCACGCAGGCGAATTGGTAATGGGTCTGGGAGCTCCTGACCAGGATACGCATATTTACGCCTCGCGGACCAGGCTCCAGCACTTCCTTTGTTTGCTGCAGGAATAATGGAAGCAGCGGGTGCCCGCAGCGGGTTACCGTTTCTCTGTTAATGCATGTAACCATAACTTACCCATTTTACCATGTCACATGGCCGGCCAGGTCAGACAGGCCAGGTCGCGGGGTTAAGGCAGGCGGGCTTTCGGGGGGCGGATTCAGCCGTCGCCCCGGCCGGGGCCACGACTGAAAGGAGGACTAATGTAGCGCATTTTTTCGATAGCCCATCGCAGGAGGCACGAAGGGACAAAAACCCGTCAGGCCACAGGCCGGTCTACGCATCCTGATAAAACAGGACCGGTTCCTGGCCTGCCGGAGGCTGTCCGGGTCAGTCATCCCGCAACGCCGGGAAAGGAATAGGGAACCTGGTCCTGGGGGAACTTTGTCGCGTAGGGGCCGGGCCCCCGCAGCAGGACCGGCCCTTCCCAATCAAAGGGGATCCTGTAATTTTGAGTCCACCGGGACATTCGGTGCATTCAGTCAGGAACTAGGCTTGCTACTAATATGAAAAATAAAGCTACCCATTCATTGTCCCCGCAGCAGCAGACTGCCCTGCTCCGGGGGTTACAGCTCCGGTTTGAAAAGCACCGCAGCCGCCACCCGGGCATGGACTGGGCCAGGGTACTGGCGAAGCTGGAAGCCAGGCCTGACAAACTGTGGACGCTGCACGAGATGGAACGAACCGGCGGGGAGCCCGATGTAGTGGGCTATGATACGCAGACCCGCGCGTTTTTCTTTTTCGATTGTTCGGCGGAGAGCCCCGGCGGCCGCAGAAGCCTGTGTTATGACCGGCAGGCCCTGGAGTCCCGAAAGGAGCATAAGCCGGTAAACAGCGCCCTGGATATGGCGGCCGCCATGGGCATCGAACTGCTCACGGAGGCGCAGTACCGGGAGCTGCAGCGCCTGGGGGATTTCGACACCAAGACGTCCAGCTGGATAAAGACGCCGGCGGAAATCAGAAAGCTAGGCGGAGCCCTGTTCTGTGACCGCCGCTATCATACGGTCTTTGTGTACCACAACGGCGCGGAATCCTATTATGCCGCCCGGGGGTTCCGGGGATGGGTCGGCGTATGAGCTGGGGTCCGGATCCGGCTGGCGGGGAATCCGCCCCCGGGGAAATACCCCAAGGGGCTCCCGCAAATTGTTGCAGGACCATTGTTGGATCAGGGGGCTGCCGGTTTATTTGCCTGGTAATGCCAAATGCTTCCCGAAATGAAAATCCCTCGTGATACATCAACCAACAACGCTGGGCCGGCTGATCGTATCGTCGCGGGCATCCTGCCGGGAGGAACCGGGCTGGCCTGAGAGTGGGTGATACGGAAGGCAAGGCGCCGGATGGTGCGTGTCGCCAGCTGCCTGGCCATCCTGCTGGTTCTGGGGCTGGTGCTGGCCCGGGCGGAACCGAAAAATTACCCTGTATGCGGGCAGGGCGGGCCGGCTGGCCATACCGCAGCCGGTTTCTCGGATTACGAAAAAAACTCACTATGGCTATTACCAAGACGGTACGTATACTGCTGCTGGGTGCCAATATCTGGTATTTCGGGGAAGGCATGATGGGGCCCCTGTTCGCAATTTTCGCAGAAAAGGTAGGAGGGGATATCCTGGATATTACCTGGGCCTGGGCGACTTACCTGATTGTTACCGGCGGTCTTTACATCCTGGTCGGGAAGTTACTCAATAATAAACCCTACAAAGCCCGGGTAATGGTCGCGGGGTATGTATTGAATGCTGTTTTTACCTTTTGTTACCTGCTTGTACGAACACCCTTTGAATTGTTACTGGTTCAGGCAGGCCTGGGGGTTGCCGAAGCAACCGGGACGCCGGCCTGGGACGCCATTTATGCAAAAAATATGATGCAGGAGTCGGATGCGTATGCCTGGGGCCTCTCCACCGGCCAGGCGCATATGGTGACCGGCATTGCCTTCGGTATCGGAGGCCTGATGGTCCATTATGTTTCCTTTAACGGCTTATTCCTGCTGATGGGATTGGTCCAGGTACTGGCTGCCCTGGTCACCGCGCGCATTCTATGGGTCAGGTAGGCGGAATCCCGGCCCGGCCTGACGGGCCCTGTCGCTACGGGTAGCCCCATCCGCCTACCGGCTCTTTCCGGCTTTGCCCAACCCCGGGCAACGAAAAAGATGCAGGCCGCAAGTCTTTCCGTCCTACCTTAGACCATGTTCGGTAAAATCAGTAACCCCGGCCGCCCATGCCAATAATTGAAACCCATGAATTGACCCGGAAATTCGGTGCGTTCACGGCGGTGGATGCCCTGAACCTGGGGGTGGAACCGGGGGAGACCTTTGCCCTGCTGGGTCCCAACGGGGCCGGCAAGTCCACCGTCATCAAGATGCTCACTACGCTGCTTCCCATGAGCGCCGGAGAGGCCTTCATCCGCGGGTTTAACGTACGGACCCAGCCCGGAAAAGTGCGCCGGGTGATCGGGTACGTACCCCAGTTGATTTCGGTGGATGGGACCCTGTCGGCAATGGAAAACCTGCTATTGTTTGCCAGGTTGTATGATATGCCGGGCCGGGAGGCCCGGAAACGGGTGAACGAATCCCTGGCCTTCATGGGCCTGGGCGAGGTGGCAAAAAAGCCCGTGCGGGAATTTTCAGGCGGGATGATCCGCAGGCTCGAGATCGCCCAATCCATGCTCCACCGGCCGGCGGTATTATTCCTGGATGAACCTACTTCGGGCCTCGATCCGATTGCGCGAAAAGCGGTCTGGGAAAAACTGGTGGAACTGAAAAAGTTGTATATGACCACCATCCTGCTCACCACCCATCTCATGGACGAAGCCCAGCACCTGTGCAGCCGGGTCGCTTTTCTGTCGCGGGGCCGGCTGGTAGCGCAGGGTAGTCCCGGGGAGTTGGTGAAGGCCCTGGGAAAACCGGATGCCACCCTCGAAGATGCTTTCATTCAGTATACCTCGGAGTCCCTGGCTGAGGGGCAGGATTACCAGGCCGTAGCCCGGGAAAGGAGAACAGAAAAGCGTTTGGGATAAGCTTATGATTCGGTTCGTACAAAAAACCTGGGTCATTGCCGATTTCGAGATCCGCAAGATCCTGCATGATCCCACCGAAGTGCTGGTGCGGTCGGTGCAGCCGGCCCTGTGGCTGCTGATCTTCGGCCAGGTCATGGTGCGGGCCCGGATGATACCCGGGCAAAACTATTTGGACTTTATTGCTCCGGGTATCCTGGCCCAAAGCATTCTTTTCGTGTCCATCTTTTACGGGATTGCCATCATCTGGGAGCGTGACCTGGGCCTGACCCATAAATTTCTCGCGACCCCGACGCCGCGCACGGCCCTGGTCCTGGGAAAGGCGGTTTCAGCAGGCTTCCGCAGCATCCCCCTGTTAATTATCATATACCTGCTTGCCGCCCTGCTATCGGTAACATTGCAGGTGGGCGTACTGAACCTGCTGGGGGTGATCCTGCTCTCCGTGCTGGGGTCGGTATTATTTTCCACCTTTTCCCTGATCATCGCCTGCCTGGTCAAGACCCGGGAGCGGTTCATGGGAATCGGTCAGCTGATGACCATGCCCCTGTTTTTTGCCAGTAACGCCATCTATCCCATCAGCCTGATGCCTTCCTGGCTGAAGGTGATCTCTCATTTTAATCCGCTCACCTTCATGATTGACGGGCTGCGGCGTCTCATGGTCGGGGCGCCCTCGGACTATTCGCTTGGCCTGGATTTTACCATCCTGGGCGTTGTGTCGGTGGTCCTGACCCTGGTAGCGGGTAAGATATACCACCGGGTGATCATCTAGCGAGGGGGCCCTGCATACCGCGAAGACCACACCGGCTCACTTGATTTTCTGTACGTTGATTACGGCGTTTTGTTTTGTCGGAACCGCCACGGCGATCTGGCAAATGGGACAGGTCTGCGCCAGGGGATGAGGATCCAGCTGAAACGTAAAGGTGTCGCCCCGTGCCAGGCCGAGGCTTCCAAACGTACAATAATTAAAAACCGAAAAAGCCTGGGTGTAGGTACTGTCGTTATCCGGGTCGTGCCAGACCGCTTCTACGCGGGCGGTGTCGAGGCTCCCCCGGATCAGTTGAATGGCATAGTGGTCACAGGGTCCGTTTACGATCAGCCTGCCGGTGAAGACCGGGCCTCCCGGGGGACTCTTTTTGCACTGGAAATTCAGTACCGAAGCGACGCAAAGTATTCCTAACAACCCTTTCATGGTAAGGTTTTTCTGAAGGACAACCCCGATAGGCCGGTCGTTGCATCACCCGGAGCGGTCACCCCTGCGGGAGCCCGGGGAACCCTGGCGGCCGGTTGCGCTTGCCACATAAGCCCTTTCCGGGGAATATACCCGGTAAACGTGCGGGCCGTGATGAATGTTGCGCGAAAAATAAATACCTGCCCGAGCCGATCAGCCCGGGAATGCCAGGGTATATTGGGCCGGCTCCTGCCGGAAAAATTACCAGCCATGGTACCTGAAAACAAACAGCCCGTTGTCCGGAAGGCCTTGCGCGCGGCCTTCGGGGTGGATCAGTATGAGGCGATGGAACCCCTCGAAAAAGGATTATCCAGCGCGCTGGTTTACCGGATCCGGGTGGGCGGGAAGTCCTACGTGCTTCGGGTGATCACGCGGACCGATGCCCAGGCCGATCCCACTTACTATTTTTCCTGCATGGCGAAGGCGGCCGAGGCCGGGATCGCCCCGCCCATCCGGTACCTGGACCGGGAGGACCGGGTTTCCATTACGGATTTTGTGGAAGGCCGGCCCTTCGGGGCCGGGGAGGCCCTGACCGGCATGCCCCGTCTGCTGCGCCGCCTGCACACGCTGCCGAATTTTCCATTCCGGATTGATTACCTGGAAAAAATGGAAGGGTTTATGCAATCGCTGCGCAAGGCCCGCCTGCTGCCCGAACAGGCGTTACACCCGCTTTATGAAGCGTACGACCGGGTGGCCCGCGTATATCCCCGCATGGAGCCGGCCAGCCTGGTTTCCTGCCATAATGATCTGAAGCCGGAAAACATCCTTTTCGACGGTACACGTCCCTGGCTGGTGGATTGGGAAGGAGCCTTCCTCAATGACCGGTACCTGGACCTGGCCGTGGTGGCCAATTTCGTAGTGCGCGAGGAGACGCAGGAGGACGACTTCCTGGCGGCCTACTTCGGGCGCCCTGCCACGGAGCAGGAGCGGGCGCGGCTTTTCCTGATGGCCCAGCTGCTGCACCTGCATTACTTCACGCTTTTTCTACTGGTGGGATCCGGCCATAAACCAGTGGACCTGTATCAGGAGGCTCCCCCTGCATTCCGGGAGTTTCATGACCGTATGTGGGAGGGACAGATTGACCTGTCCCGCAGGGAGACCCAACTGCATTACGCCTTGGTACACCGCGGGGAGTTTCTGCGAAAGGCGGGAACTGCCCGGCTGGAAGCATCCCTGCGCCTTCTCGCCCAGTCATCCCGGTCTGCCTAGCATGCTTCACTTCCTCGAGTATCGGATTTCCATTTTCCTTTCTGGGTTTTTGAGTAGCTTGCTGATACCAAACCAGCGTTATCATGCACTCCTCGGGCTATTCCGGTACGCCCCTGGCCAGGAAACTGGGCCTAAAGGATGGGTTCACTGTCAGACTGGTCAATGCGCCGCCGTATTACTGGGATCTGTTCACCGATATTCCGCAAAACCTGAAGATCCTGGACCGGGCTACCCGGGACCTGGATTTGGTTCACCTGTTTGCCACAAATACCACCGCGCTTCACCAGGGATTACCAGCCTGTATGAAGCAGATCAAACCGGATGGTATCATCTGGGTTTCCTGGCCCAAGAAAGCATCCGGGGTGGTCACGGATATTACGGAGGATACCATCCGGGCCTTCGCTCTGGATATCGGCCTGGTGGACGTCAAGGTTTGCGCGGTTGATGCGACCTGGAGCGCCCTGAAACTGGTTATCCCGGTAAAGCGCCGGACGCAATAAACCGGGCCCCGCGCGTAATACCGGCATGATCGGGGATTCCGGCAACACCTGCCGGGCAAATACAGGCTGGCCGAAACACCCGGAACCGGGGCAGCATCGTCCGCATAAATGCAACCTTCGGGAGACGGAATACATTGCCTGCACTTTTTTTGGATGCCTGGGCGTTCCCGTGCCGCCATTCGTGTATCTGTTGCCGGCAGCTACCGCGTTTTTCCTTATTTTTAATGTGCGGTCTGCCGGCGGGTGCGGAAAACCGGTATTACTGCCGGGCACCCATGACCGCAGCAGGACCGTAAATCATCATTTCAATCATTCTTCAATCAGATTCTTGCCATGAAAAAACAGACTACGCGCCGGGAATTTCTGGGAACGACCGGCCTGCTTCTTTCCGGGATTGCCCTGGGGGGTAAAAAGATATGGGGCGCCCCCGCCTATATTCCGGACCTGGGTAAAAACCGCTCCCTGATCCGCGGCGTGCAGATCGGCGTCATCACGTATTCCTTCCGGGATCTGCCGGACCAGAGTGCCGAGGCCACGCTGAAATATATCGTGGATGCGGGCCTGGGCGCCACTGAACTGATGGGCGGACCCGCCGAATCCTTTGCCGGTGCGCCGAAGAACCCGGTGGATTTCCGGACCCTGTTTCCCCTGATGCGCAAGCGCTACAATAAGGAGCAGCTCACCGAGGACGAAGAAAAGACCCTGGCCGACGCCGACAAGCAGCGGCAGGCCTACCAGCAGGAACTGGCCCAGTGGCGTCTGAAGGCTCCCATGGCCAAGTTCAAGGAACTGCGCAGGATGTTCGAGGCATCCGGGGTCCACATATATGCCTTCAAACCCGACACGTTCGGCAAACAGAACAGCGATGCGGAAATCGATTATGGCTTCCGGGCCGCCAAGCTTTTGGGTGCGAGCCATGTGACTGTTGAACACCCGGGTAACGATGCCATGACCCTCAAACTGGGCCAGATGGCGGTCAGCCATGGCATGCGGGTCGCCTACCACGGCCACGAACAGCAGACCCCGACCCTCTGGGATACGGCGCTGAGCCAGTCTCCCGGAAATTATATCAACGTGGATCTGGGCCACTTCGTGGCAGCGGGCAATACCGATCCCCTGGGATTTCTCCGGCAAAAACATGACCGCATCGCCAGCATGCACCTGAAGGATCGCACCACACCGGCCCATGGCAAGGGCAACCTGCCCTGGGGCCAGGGTGACACGCCCATCCGGGAGGCCCTGCAGCTGATGCGGGACCAGAAATACAGGTTCCCCGGGACCATTGAACTGGAATACGAGGTCCCGAAGGATTCTGACCCGGTATCGGAAGTGAAAAAGTGCCTGGCGTATTGCCGGACGGCCCTGGGCTGAGCGTGATAGGTTATTCTCCCCTTCCAAGGGTGGCAACCAGGGGAGCGCGGTCCCTGCTGAGGCGGGGAAGCCAGTTTAGGAAACCTGCCCGCTGGCCGCGGGGAACGGCGCAAATCCAAACCAGTGTGAACCGGAAAAAACAATACAGGAAAGGGTGGCTGCTTGGGATGGCCTGCCTGGCGGCCAGCCTGTCCCATCCAGCCTGCGCGCAGCCTGCATCCGTAGCGAAAAAGCCTGGCGATACGGCAGTAGCCGTCAAGACCTTTGTCAACCTGGGCGGGGAATGGCAGTACGTCGAGATGACCGGCGCCTCGGCGAATAACCCGGTTTTGCTGTTCCTGCACGGCGGCCCCGGATGGCCCCAAACACCTCATCTGCGGTATTTCAACCATGCGCTGACCAGGTATATGACCGTGGTGGCCTGGGAACAGTCCGGCTGCGGGCAGTCCTACCTGCGCAACCCGCAGCCACGCCGGCTCAGCCTTGACCAGATTGTCCGGGACGCCCACGAGCTGACCCGGCTGCTGAAGGAAAAATTCCACAAGCGGAAAATCTACCTGGCGGGATATTCCTGGGGAAGTATGCCCGGGCTGATCCTTGCCTACCGGTATCCCGAGGATTATGCCGCCTACTTCGGGATTACCCAGGTCGTCAGCCTAAACCGGAGTATCGCGGCATCCCGTACCTGGATAGCGGGGCAGGCCCGGCGCGCCGGGGACACAGCGACCCTGCACGCCCTGAAGCGGATCGCTTCCCGCGATACCTCCCAGTGCAAGCGCCCCCTGGACTGTTTTCTGGCTCAATACCAGCTGCTCAATAAATACCATGGCGCCCTTTACAGCCAGGCGGGAGAGCAGGCCATCTCAAGGGCAGAACATTTTTACGACGACTACAAGGCGTACGATTGGTACGGTGCCTTCTTTTATTCGGCCTACCGGCTGGAAAAGGATTTGTTCGGCACCGACCTGTCTTATATCCGCAAATTCAGGATACCGGTGTATTTCCTCATGGGGCGCCATGACCGGAACCTGCCACCTTCGGTGACCCTGGCTTATGCCCGAGGCCTGCAGGCTCCCAGAAAGGAATATATCTGGTTTGAGCATTCCGGCCATGAGCCCCTTTCCGAAGAAGCGGACCGGTTCAATAAGGTAATGATCCGGCTTGTCAGGTAGGCACCGGGGCGGAGTGCGGCAGGCTGCCGGCCAGTCTTTCACACGACCAGTTCGGGAAGCTCCGGGTAAGGGAAGGGGCGGGTGGGGTCCGGGGATTCCCGGAAATCTTTGGCAATGGATACCGCCTGCATTTTTTCCGGCGGCATTTGGGTCATACCAAGTTCCCGGATCCTGTTTTCGTCCGGCTCGCCAAAAAGCCACTCCCAGGCCTGGTCCTCCTCCAGTATGGTAGGCATGCGTTTTTTGCTGTTGTGGACCTGCTCCATCAGGGCGTTGGCGGCGGTGGTCAGTACGGAAAAGCTCTCCACGTACTCTCCCGTAGCCTGGTCAGTCCAGGGCTGCCAGATGCCGGCCAGGAAGAAATACGCCCTGCCTTTCAGGGTTACGAAATACGGATATTTCTCCGCCGTCTTCAGGGGCTTACCCGTGCGCCGGTTGAGCCGGTGGACATGGCGCCATTCATAAAAGCCGCTGGACAGGACCAGACAGCGGCGGTGCAGCGCGGCCTCCCGGTAGATCTTGCCCGGCCGCAGGATCTCCTCGGACACTGCATTCAGCGTGGTGATGGGCGGATGGAACCGGCCGCCGGCATCCTGGTAGCCGTGCCGCATCCGGAAAACGTCCTCCCGGGTCTTCAGGTAGGGCGGGATAAATCCCCACTCCATCTGGACAAGATCAAAGTCCGTTACGCCTTCGCGGCGTTTCAATACCGCACTGTTGCCGTAATCGAAGCCGACCAGCAGGTCGCGGTTCAGGAAGTCATGGGCCGCCACGGCCTTTTCCAGCTGCCGGAGCCGGATATATTCTGCGCGGGCAACGCGCTGACCGTTATAATAGCACATACCCAGGTTATTTTGGCGATTTGCCGCCGCCGTCGGCGCTTCGTCCATCCAGGACGGCCTGCTGCAGCGTGGTCGCGCAGTGGGCTTCCTGCCGGCGGCCTTCAGGCAGGGAGGTCCACCACCGGTTCTGCTCCGGATCGGTTGCCCGGGTGATCATCAGGGGGACCGCCCCTCGCTGAACACGATGCGGTACAGCACCTGGGAAGCGACCAGGTGCTGCTGCACCTGCATGCGCAGGCCGCGGTCTTCCAGGTCAAAGGTTCGGGGTGGGGCTTCTCCCGCAGCGCCGGGTTGCAGATCCGGTGGCATCCTGCCGGTAAATGTAAGAGATTGGCCCGGATTTTCCGGGCCGGCTGGGTGGCCCTGCGGAACAGGCAGGTCTTCAGGCTGGTTCGCGCTATAACGCCCCTGTGATACCTTTGCGACCGCATGCAATCCACCAAGCCATTCACCTGGATCGCCACGGGCCTGGCCTTTTCCCTGCTCTGGTCCTCGGCGGCCACGGCCACCCGCGTCGGACTGCAGTCGGCCCAGCCCCTGGTCATCGCCCAGGTGCGCTTCGCGATGGCCAGTTTCCTGCTGTTGGCCCTCGCCCATGGAATCTACCGCAAACGGCTACCCGCAGGGCGGGAATGGCGCCAGCTGGCGATCTATGGCCTGCTGAACATCACCCTGTATCTCGGGGTGTACGTCATAGCCATGCAGACCGTATCGGCGGGCATCGGCACCCTCGCCGTGGCGGCCAACCCGGTCATCATCGGATTCTTTTCGGTGCTATTTCTGAGAAAACCGCTGACGCCGGCCCTCGTGCTATCGATGGGCGTCTGCCTGGGAGGCGTCCTGGTGGCCGCCTGGCCGCTGCTGGGCGGGGCTGCGGTCCGGGTAACGCCCCGGGGGCTGGGCCTGCTGCTGGGCAGCATGCTGGCCTATTCGGCAGGGGCCATCTATTTTTCAGCCAGTAACTGGAATGGTCTGTCCCTGCTGGCCATCAATGGCTGGCAAACCCTGTTTGGGGGGCTGTTCCTGCTGCCTTTTTCCGCCCTGCTTTACCGCCCGGAGTCCAACCACCTGGGTGCGGGCTTCTGGGCGGCCGTGAGCTGGCTTGCCTTTCCGGTATCCATCCTGGCGGTTCAACTCTGGTTGTGGCTACTGCGGGCCCACCCGGTGCGTGCCGGGCTCTGGCTTTTTCTCTGTCCCGCGTTTGGCTTCCTGCTTGCGGCGCTCGTCCTGCGCGAGCCGGTCAGCGGGTACACCCTGACCGGCATGGCCCTGGTGCTGGGCGGGTTGCTGATCGCGCGACGCGAAGCCACCCGGGGTCGTTCACCGGCCTAAGCAGCCGTGCCGGCAGGACCTCCGGCTTCCGGCGCCGGGTTGGCGGCGGCCAGCGGGGCGGGTTGCTGGGTCGCTGCCCCGGAGCCGTCCGGAGACTCCCCGGGACGTACATCCCGCAACGCTTCGGCAAATTGGGCGAGCCGGGCCTGCACCAATCCGAACACGGTACCTTCTTCACGGGGACTGCCGGCCTGGCGCCCGCTGAGCAGTTCAATCCCTTCCTCGACGCGGTCTGCGGCCCAGATATGAAACTGACCCTTTTCCACCGCTTCAAGGACCGGCTCTTTCAGCATCAGGTTCCGCAGGTTGGCCCCGGGGACCAGGACGCCCTGGTCGCCCGTGAGTCCCTGCAGGCGGCAGAGTTCAAAGTAGCCTTCGATCTTCTCGTTGATGCCGCCAACGGCCTGGACCTGTCCTTGCTGGTTGACGGATCCCGTGACAGCAATGTCCTGGCGCAGGGGCAGGCCGGACAGGCTGCTCAGCAGGGCATAGAGTTCGGTACTGGAGGCGCTGTCGCCGTCCACCGGGGAATAGTTCTGTTCAAAGGTGATGCGGGCTGTCAGGCTGAGCGGCTTTTCCTGGGCGAACTGCCCGGAAAGATAGCCGGCCAGGATCAGAACGCCCTTGGTATGCAGGGGTCCGCTGAGTTCCGCCTCCCGCTCGATCGCGATGATTCCGCCCCGGCCCGGGCTGACCGTACAGGTAATGCGGGTGGGCCGCCCAAAGGAGAGGTCACCCAGTTCAATAACGGAAAGTCCGTTGACCTGCCCGGTCCGGCGACCGGTCGTCTCGACCAGCAGTTGCTGCTGGCGGATCAGGTCGAGAATTTTTTCCTGGACCAGGCTGCTGCGGTACTGTTTCTGGTCGATGGCCTGGCGGATCGGTTCAGGGCCCAGGAAGGCGGCCTGCCGGCTGCGGGCATAGTGGCCGGCTTCGCGTAAGATATCGGCCAGTTCACCGAAACGGGTACTGAGCTTCTGCTGGTCGCCGGCCAACCGGGAACCGTATTCCACCAGCAGGGCGCGAGCGCCGGGATCCGGAACCGGCAATCCCTCCCGCTGGCAGATGCGTTCAACCAGGTCCAGGTATTGGGCGGTGTACTGGGGCGTGCGTTCCATTTCGGTGTCGAAGTCCGCCCGGATCTTAAACAGTTCCCGGAAATCCGCATCAAACTGGTAGAGCAGGTAATAATAGGTGGGCGCGCCCACCAGGATCACCTTGACCTGCAGGGGAACGGGCTCCGGCCGCAGGGTCTTGATGCTCAGGTAGCCGAGCTGGTCAGCCAGGTCTTCCAGCGTCACTTCCCGGTTGCGCAGGGCGCGCTTGAGGGCCTCCCAGGAATAAAAAGTCCGGAAGAGTTCCTCGGCGCGGATGACCAGGAAACCGCCGTTGGCCCTGTGCAGGGAACCGGCCCGGATCATCGTGAAATCGGTGACCAGGTTGCCCAGGACGGATTCCTTTTCCGTACACCCGATCAGGTTGTTGTAGGTGGGATTGCGTTCGATGATCACGGGCGCGCCCTGCTGGCCTGCCTGGTCCACGAGGATGTTGATGTCGTACCGCTTCAGGAAATCGGCATGGGCCGGAACCGGCGTCCCCGGTTCCGGTTTCTGGGATACCAGGAACTCCGGCAGGTGACCGATGATATCCTGCTGGACGGAATCCAGGTAAGCCACCACCTGGGCCAGATCCTTAAACAGGTCCCGGATATCGCTGACGAGATCCCCGATGACCAGGCGGGCCACATCCTGTTCGAGTTGTTCCACCTGCTGACGGGCTTCTTTTTCCAGTCGCCGGGTCTGCTGGAGTACCTCGGTGATATCGCCGGCCAGGCGGCTCTGGGCTTCCTGGATGCGGTGCTGTTCGGCCACAGGCAGGGCATTGAACTGGTCGTCCGTCATGGGCTCCCCGCTTCGCAGCGGCACCGAAAAGACTTCCCAGGGGGTTTGTTTGATCAGCAGGGATTCGCGGGCTGCCTTTTCGTTGATGGCGCTGGTCAGCAGGGCCTGCTGCTGCTCGAGGTGTTCAGCTATCCGGCGACGCCGGCTCGCATATTCTTCGCTCTCGAAGGCCCTGACCAGGGCCTGCATGGCTTCGCCGACAAGCCGTTTCATTTCTTCCTTCAACTGGCAGGCCCGGCCGGCCGGCAGGCTGAGGGCCCGAGGCTGCGAGGCTTCCTGGAAATTATAGACATAGCACCAGTCCGGAGGGCTGGGAGCGGCGCGGGCCAGTTCCTCCAGGTAGCCTTTCACGGCGGTCAGCCGGCCGGTGCCCGGTATGCCGGTAACAAAGGTGTTAAATCCCTCGGCGTCGATGCCAAGGCCCAGCCGAAGGGCTTCCCGCGCCCGGGGTTGCCCGATGACGGGAGCGGCCGGGGTGGCGGGGCTGCCGCCCGCCGATTCGGCGGCTTTGAGTTCCTGGGCAGTGCAGGCCTGGGTCAGTTGGCCGGCCTTCAGTTCACTGATCATGGGGGAGGTTTAGGGTTACCGGGCAAGATGAGACTTTGCGTGTGCATGGGCCTATGACCCGCCCCCCGGTACCCGATGATTTCAATCAGGCGGCCGGGCACCCGGGCCTCCGGGCCGACCACGTCGCCGGCCCCGGCTCCAGCGTGGCCGCGCCGGTCAGGACAGAATGGGATAGGTTGGCATCCGCCGGCCGGTTTTTCCGGAACCGGGGCGGCCAGCGGCGGACGCCTTCTGCGTGGCCCGGCCTGCCGGGCCGCCCGTAGTATTACGTACGAGCATACACCTAACGGGCCCGCCCTGTGGCAGGAATTGTTTTTTCCCGGCAAATTGGCGTAATTTACCGGGGAAGGTTTTGTCCTGGCGCAGGACGAAACCGGCGGATCACTTAACTGCTATGTATACGGCGCTGCTTCATCCCGCGCACCGCATTCTTACCTGGCGACCCGGCCTGCCGGCAGGGTATGCCGGTATCCAGCTGGCCGGAAGCCGGGTGGCCAGCTGCTATTGCCAGGAGGGGGCCGTTGTGTTACAGGAGTTCCAGGCGCCCGGTTATCACCTTCAGGTCAGTGTATTCCGGATAAGCCGCAAACTGGACCTGGGCGACGCGGTGGAACGGTCCGGCCTGTCCTGCACCCTCAGCCTGCATAATTCCCTGGAGCGAAGCCTGGAGGGCGTCGGCCTGCTGCACCTGCGCGAAGGCCAGTTCATGCTGCACCGCCTGCGGGCGGGATCCGCTATTTGCCATCACTTTTCCAGGCCGGGCGAGCATCAGTTCCTGGAATGCTCCTTCGATGACAGGCTGGTGGAACAACTGGTCCTGGAATATCCGCCGCTCGCCAGGGCGCTGCGGACCACCGCCTATAACCGGCTGCTGCTGCCCGGGGGCAGGCCCCGGCCGGCCGGCGTACAGGTCATGGGTTGCGTGCGGCAGCTGCTGACCAGTCCCTACCTGGGCGAGTTGCACCAGTTTTACGTGGACCACAAAATGCGGGAGCTGCTGGTCCTGCTGGTATCGGAGGGGTTCCGGGAATGGAAGGATCCGGGCGAAGCCCTCCAACCCTGGGAAATCGACGCCGTCTATGCCGCGCGTAAGCTGGTGCAGGAGAATCCGGACCAGCATTACAGCATCCAGGAAATCGCCCGCCTGGTGCGCCTGAACGAATACAAACTGAAGCGCGGATTCCAGCAGGTCTTTTCCATGGGCCTGTTCGAGTGCCTGCTGGAAGTCCGCATGGCCCGGGCACGGGAACTGATCCAGTCCACAGATAAGCCGCTCAAGGAAATCGGCTGTATGGTCGGTTACAACCGCCTGACGAGTTTTGTGACCGCCTTTCGCAGGCACCATGGGTTCCCTCCCGGCCTGCTGCGCAGAAAGCCCTGATCCCGCTGCCGCCCGCGGCAGGCGGACTTCCTTCCGCCGTCTGTCCGGGAACTTCGGATCTGTGAACTTTTACTCCCGAATTAAGAACTGAAAAAGTTGGAAAGGGCCTCGCTGGCGGGCCAAATTTGTCTCCGGGAATGCAGCCCAGATTC
>DASZRL010000021.1:0-12298 GCA_035549175.1 Chitinophagaceae bacterium
CTACCAGCTTTCCGTCATCGACGTGTTCAGCCGCAGGATCTTGTGCTGGATTTTCCAGCCAAGTATCCGTCAGCAGGATGTCGTGGCATTAATGCGCTCGCTGGATCTTCGTTTTGGGCTTAAAGGCGTTATTATCCGAAATGATAACGGCTCCCAATTTATCGCCCATAGTGTAAGAGAAACGCTCCGGGAAATGGAAGCCCGCCAGGAATTTACCCACGTGGCTACGCCGGAAGAAAACGCTTACATAGAAGCTTTTCATTCTATCCAGCAACGTGAACTCATGGATCGATTTACTTTTTCCAGCTTTTATGATGCCAAACAACACATCCAAAAGTATATGTACTGGTACAATCATGTCCGGCGTCATGGCGCCATCGGGTGGATCACACCCATGCAAAAGTGGGAGCAGGGCCTTTCCTGGCTGACGGTTAGGCCACCATCAGCGCCGGCTTCGGCGGACTTGTCAAGGCCGGACATGGACTATGCCTTGTGGGAAGCGTCCGCTTCGTATAGCCTTGACAAGGCTGAGGAGCCGGGCTATCTTTGCCTTACCGGCTACCAGGAAAAACATGATTTAGTAGTAAACCATTTTATGAAAAATGTCCAGCTAATAGGGGGTTAAGACAACTTAACTTTAAACTGACACACTGTTTGTAACACTCTCAATCAATATTGAATACAAAAGTAGCAAACGAGATATTTCGCCCGGATGTTGCGTGGCTATTTTTAGCCGCCATCTTGCAAAATCCCCCCGATGGTAATCCGGCCAAGATAGTAACACGGACCCGGGCCTCAGGTAGTACGGTCCCGCGGCAAGCCACCCCTGAACAGCGGGATCCCGGCAATCCGATTCCGGACAAAGGGGGTAAGGGTGATGCCGCAAACCAGGGCGGACCAGAAAGGGATGCGCATCAGCCAGTCATCAGCCAGGAAGAAGACAAGAGATAACAGGAGTAACAGGCTATCGAAGCGGTAGGTGAAAAAGCCGACCAGGAAGGTTAATTCCAGCAGGATGGCCGCCAGATACAGGGTATAGGACCATCCGGGGTGATTGACGAGGAAAAATAGAATGCCCCGGTTCCCTACTTCCTGGGAGCCGGCCAAGACATCCGCGTGCTGCGTAATCAGGATGTTGGAAAACTCATCCGGAAAGAACGCCGAACCCCGGGCCAGTTTCCAAAGGGCCGCGGAGGCAAAAATATACAGGAACAGGTACCGTGATCCGGCAAGTACCAGGTTGATGAAGCGCTGCGAGGCAGCCAGAAAGCAACAAGACATGGTTAATAACCCCATATACGTCTCCGGGTGCTGTTCGGTGAAAATATTCTGAAGGATGAGATACAGGCCCCAGGAAATAGGCAACAGCACACCCGGAAAAAAATAGAACCGTTTCTTCCGGTAAAACAAGAAGAGCACCGGCAACGGTACGAGCCAGAGCCAGCCATCCGCGATCCAGAATGTAGAGGGATGGCTGATCATATACCGGGGTAGTCCGGTGGCGATGACAGCAAGTTCCCCCAGGTCATGGTTGTGGAGCAGCATCACCGGCTGAAATTGCGAAAGCAGTAGGTGGGACTGGTAGAAAAGAGCCAGCGTGAAATAGTGAAACACCAGGAAATTACCTAACAGGATCCGGTTGAATTTGATGTCTTCTGTCATGGTCTTGCGCTTTCCGGTTTAATCCGTATGAATCCACGGGTACCTGCTTTCCTCCTGGTATTGTCCATCTGTATACTGGTAGGTGACTTTATAGACAAGCAGGGAGGAAAGGGGGTAACGCAGGATTCGTTCCAGGTAGGATTTATACCAGGGGAAAAAGGTTTGGGGGAGGTTGGCCGGATTATCCAGGTTCCGGCCGATCGCATCAAAAAGGGAAGGAATGCCTGCCCGGGTAAAGCCCTCCCGGATGGCCTGTTTATCCCGGGTAAAATCCAGGGTGGCAGCATCTTTTTCATAATAGGCCAGCGGCGAGTGAAGTAGATCCCAGGTAAGCACCGGGAAATCCCTGGCCTTCAGCATCCGGCCATTCGCCCAGATTTCGTAAACGGTGGTTTTCCTACCCGCGAAACGGGCCGAATACATGCCATAATGCAGGAATGGGAAGGCGGTAACGCTCACGAATAGGTCGATCAGCAGCTGAACCAGCAGCAGGACCAGCAGGATGCGGGAAGCAGTTCTGTTTTTCATAAAACAGCGGAGGGAAGGTAAGGCAATTTTTGCTTTGCCGGTGGTTTCTGCAGTCACTCCGGTCCCCTCCGGGGCAGGGTAGTCGGAGGAACTACCAGGTTTTTTTCCAACGGTTTGCCAGCTTTACTGCGGATCGGATTTGTCTGGCATTGGATTTCTCCAGCCATCGGGCCAGGCCGCGATGCCGGTCAAAAGCCGGGGTACCCCGGGAGAACAGCACCGCCCCCAGGTGGCCTGCCTGGGCCTGCAGCACCTGGCTGTCGTGCCAGTCACCGAGTAGGTCCAGCAGCTTTTCCAGCTGGGTGATCGATTCCTCAGAAAGCAGGAGCCCTTGCGGGCAGAGTTTTAGCCAGTAATAGAAGGTTTTTAAGTCCTTCCTGGCGATATGCGGCCTGCGCGCCAGACCGGGCAGTTTCTCGCGGATCCGCCTGAACTTCTTTCGGAGCAGTTTTTCGGATCTGGCGGCCAGTTCCCTTCCTTCCAGCGGGGACAGGTCCAGGCGCAGATTCTTTTCGGCCTGGATTACCTCGGGATGGACCAGCCGGGACAGGTCGCCTGAAATGGCCCCGGCGGCAAGGTTCCGGGCCACCTGCAGTAGACTGGCCAGCTCATGGAATGGGGTTTCCCGCTGCTCAACGGTGTCCTGGAGTAATTTACTGCTCAGATCAAGCGCCCGGCATTGGCCCAGCAGGCGGAAAAAAAGCTCGGTATTCGGAATGAGAGAGGCACCGTATGGCTCGGAAAGCAGTGCCTTTTTGAACTGAAGCACCGACCTGAGTTTTTTTATAGCTACCCGGAGGTCATGCATCTCGTCGAGGGAAAAATCATTACCTGACCGGGCAGCAGCCTTGAGCAGGATGTCGGTCTGATCATGCCAATAGGCCAGAAGAAAATTACCGTTATCCATAATCCACCCACAGGGCCGGGTCTTGGAAAGGGCTCCTCACGATTTGTTCAACCGGGCCGGAGGTATCTAGCCCGGCTTACCGTTTTTCATACCGTCCGGATTTGGTCTTGATGGCGATCCGGTACATAACCGGTTTGATCCGTGTGGCATCACTCACGCGGGATTGGACGGCATGCTCATGGGGATGGATCGTGGCACTGGTCAGAAGAGGCATGACCCGGTCCATCAGGTATTCACGGGCCTGTTCGGCCTCGGCGCCTTCCAGTTCTTCAAAGGTGCCGGTAATGACCACGCTTTGCCAGTTGGCCATGTCCAGCATCTGGTCCACCTCAAAGCAGACCTGGGGGTTCTTGCGCAGGATGTTCAGTTTCATGCCCTCGTTTGTCTGGCCGATCAGGTACTTGCCGTCATAGGCATAGGTTACCGGCGTGATATAGGGTTGCCTGGCCTGGCAGCAGGCCAGCCGGCCGATCACCTGGCTGAGCAGCAGATTGTTGATCTGTGTATCGTTGAGTTCCCCGAGCATAGCGATTAATTTATTATTGTTTTTCAAACCGGCCTGTTTTTTCCCGGATCCGTATCCGGAAAAGGGTCGCGCCGGTGCTGCCCGTACGCCCGCGTTCGGGGCTGCTTACCGGTTCGTGAGGATGAGCCGTTTCACTGACCAGCAGGGGTAGTACGCGGCTCATTAGCTGCCCCAGGGCCTCTTCAGCAGCCAGACCTTCCAGTTCTTCAAAACGGCCCTGCAGGATGACGCTCTGCCAGTTAGCCATATTCACCACGTGGTCGACCTCAAAGCAGACGTCAGGGTTCTGCCGCATCATCTGCAGTTTCAATCCCTCCCGGCTATGGCAAATAATATGCTTCCCCGTATAGGCATAGGTTACCGGCACCACGTAGGTCCGGCCCTCCGCGTGACAGCCGATCCGCCCCAATACCTGGCTTTGCAGGAGGGCATCCATTTGTTTATCATTCAGATTACCGAGCATTTACTAGTACCTCCCCCAAAGAAAAGGGATGACCCGGTGCAGGGCAATGAGGCATGTCATGAAGGTACATGATTTCTGCGGGGCGCCCTGTGATAAGCCGGAACGTTACCCCTCCTATCTGACTAAGGAGCGAACTGATAGGTATACTCAATGCGACCGGTGAGTTGTTTGTCCTTATTATAGCAAACCTCCTTCGTTTTCAGCCCCTTTTCGTCGTACTGGTATCGCCAGATCAGGTATTCCGAGGCATAGTTGGCAGGAATCGTGATTTTCTGGACGACCTGGTTGGAGGGGGAATATTCAAACATGTAGTCGGGGAGCAGCTTTTTCAGCTTATAATTATACCGGACGATATCGGAAAGGCGGTTCTGGCTGTCATAATAGTAATAGACCGGATCGCCATCCTTCCCCTGGCGGGAAGGGGTTTCCTGGATCACATTGCCCTGGCCGTCCAGGGTGAACCGGTACAGGGTCGTATCGCGGCCGTTAACGATCTGTGTCATTTGCAGGGGTCTGCCGGAGGGGTCATAGGACCACAGGTGCACCTCGGTTTCCGAGCCGCTTTTCAGCGTGTCCCCCGAATAACTCTGCATGGAAGCCAGGTTGCCCCGGGAGTCGTAGGCGTAGACAGCGGTCGTCAGGGTACCCCCGCTGGTATCGGCGGTTTTAAGCAGCCTTCCGTCCGGGTCAAACCAGCTGGTCAGCTCGGACTGATCGGTGATCCCGGACCGGGTCAGGGTAATCAGCGTCCGCTTGACGGGGTCCACCCACTGGGTTACCTGAAAATTTTCGGATACCGAGCCGTCCGGCTCGTAACTTGTAAGGGAAACCTGCCTGACGTGGGCTGCCAGGTACCGGCGCATGGTGGCGGAGGTTTCCCGGGTGCCGGCCAGATCACGGTAGTAAAATTGTCCCCGGGCAGTTACGGCCAGCAGGATCAGCCAGACGCCGTGTATGTTTTTCATCGGAAGGGTCATATGGTCTGTACCAAAAGTAGTTCAATTCGGGAGGATTGAAAAACAATTACATACCAGTAATTTTGTGCCTGTTCCCGGTTTGAGCAGGTTTTCAATCTTTTTGTGGTCAGGTGGAAGCGGTGACCCGGCCCGGCCGGTTCCCTGCTTTCAGGTCGAGGCGACCTCCTCCTGCCGGTCGCAGCCGGGATAGGCCGGTAGGTGCCGGCTGAAGGCCGCGCAGGAACCCGCGCCGGATTTCGGCAACATCCCAAAGGGGACTGTTGTAGGATACACGGTTGGGAAGTACATTAATTCATGATAAATTCTACGTATGGCGGATAATTTGGGTGAATCCTTTCTCAGGCTGGTGACCATCCTGGACGAATTGCGGGAGAAATGTCCCTGGGATAAAAAGCAGACCATTCAGAGCCTGCGCTCCCTGACCATCGAGGAAACCTATGAACTGGCCGATGCGATTACCGGCAATGACTGGCCCGGTATCCGCGAAGAGTTGGGCGACCTGTTGCTTCATATCGTCTTTTACGCCCGGATCGGCCGTGAGCAGGATCGCTTCAGCCTGCAGGACGTGATTGAGGGGATCTGTGAAAAACTGATTGCCCGCCATCCCCATATTTACGGGGACGTCCAGGTGCGGGATGAGGAGGATGTGAAAAGAAACTGGGAAAACCTCAAGCTGAAGGAAGGGAAAGCCTCGGTGCTGAGCGGCCTGCCGGCCTCCCTTCCGGCCCTGGTCAAGGCCGTGCGCCTGCAGGAAAAGGCCCGCCAGGTTGGATTTGAATGGGAGAAGAAAGAACAGGTCTGGGAAAAGGTGACCGAAGAACTCGGGGAGTTGCAGGAGGCGGTTTCTGCCGGGGATCCGCAGCGCATGGAAGACGAACTCGGCGACGTTTTCTTTTCCCTGGTTAATTATGCACGATTTTTGCAGCTGGATGCGGAAAATGCCCTGGAACGGACCAACCGGAAGTTCATTTCCCGCTTCCAACGCATGGAAGAGCAGGCTCAACGTGCCGGCCGCCGCCTTCAGGATATGACCCTCGGGGAGATGGATGCCATCTGGAATGCCATAAAACATCAGCAGGATCACTAGGTGAAACGATTTCTAAAATATGTGTTTCTGAGCCGGTATACCTTACTGCTGGTGTCAGCCATCCTGTTTTTCCTGTCCTACGGATTCAACAAGTACTACACCAACTATTCCTCCGTGCCGCGGGAAACCCGGGAACTGGAAAGCTACCTGCACCGCCAGCAGGAGGACTTTGCAGACAAACTGCAGGATACGGCCCTGATGATCAAACTGGCCGGGCGCTCCGAATCCCTGGAAGAATTCCAGAAGATGGAGTCCCGATCGTACGGGTTTTTCCTGACGCAGGAAGACGAGGAGGGCAATTACCAGGTCGTTTTCTGGAACACCCAACTAATCCTGCCGTACCCCGAACATTACCTGATGAAGGACGGGGATTATTTCCAGAAGCTGGCCAACGGGTTTTACGTTCTGGAGAAAAGAACCCTGCAGCTCGCCGGCGTGAACCGGCGGATCATCGCCTTTGCCATGATCCCCATTCAGTATGATTACTTTCTGGAAACCAATTACCTGCCTAAGGAATTTGCGTATAGCAAGTCGGCCAGCCTGAAAATTGCCGTGTCCGTCACTCCGACCGAAAACCCGGTGCATTCCAGGTCCGGACAGGTCCTGTTTTATGTGGGCAAGCGGGCCTTTGTGGCCATCCCGTACAATGACCGGCTGACGATCCTGCTGCGCATTTCCGGCCTGTTTCTAATCCTGCTTTTCTGCCACCTGCTGGCCGAGGAGGTAGCCCGGCGTACCCGGGCCTGGCGGGGCATCCTGGTCCTCGGTCTCTGCCTGGTCGCCTTACGGGTGGCCCTGTACCTGGTCCCCGGGTTACTGAACCTGCGCCAGTTCAATTTGTTCGATCCGACGATATACGGCTCCAATATCATCCAGAAATCCCTCGGCGACCTGCTCATCAATGCCATCATCTTCTGCTGGATCGTCGTCTTTGCCTGGACGCGGATCGAGCACAAAAAGCAGGTCAGCCCCGTCCGGAACCGGAACGGCCGGTTTGTCCTGGGACTGCTGTCACTGTTTCTGCTTATTTTTTCCACGTTCCTGCTGGCCAACACCATCCGCAGTCTCGTAGCGGACTCGAAGATATCCTTCGATGTGACCGATTTTTTCAGCCTGTCCAAATACAGCGTGGTGGGATTCATCGTCCTGGCCTGCCTGTCCCTGGGGTATTATTATTTTACCCAGGTCCTCACCCGGCTGATATTCCCGGTTTTTGAAAAGAACCCGGTGGTCATCTATTTCTCCATTGCCCTGAGCGGGCTGGTCTTCCTGACCCTTCGGGCTTCGGACAGCTCGGTGCAGTTTTACCTTTTCGTCCTAGCCTGGTTGATCGTTTTTACCTGGCTGTTAAGCAAACAGCGCGTCATATTCCATAAGTTTCGGGTCAACATCGCCGGCATCCTGTTCTGGATCTTTGTGTTTTCGGTATCTATCACGGCGATCATCATCTCGGAAAACCAGCAGAAGGAGTGGCAGAACCGCCAGCGCATCGCCGAAAAGATTTCTGTGCAGAATGACCAGTCCCAGAAGAACCTGCTCAATATCGGGCTGGCCTACCTGGACAACAATTTTTTTGCCAACAACTTCCACCGGTTTTACAGTGCGGATAGTAACCGCTACCTGCGTGACAGCATTATTACGCAGAACTACTCCGGGTACCTGGATCGTTACGACACCAAACTTTACGTCTTTGATGAGCTGGGCAGGGCCCTGTACAACGACGATCCTACGGCCTTTGATGACCTGTATACCATTATCAGTAACCAGTCCAAGCCAGTCGCGAACGCTCCGGGATTGTATATCAATGAAACGTCCTACAACCGGTTCCGGTATATCACGCGGCGCCAGGTATTTAACAAGGCCGGCGAATTCCTGGGGGACGTATTCATCATGTCCATCCCCAAGCAGTACGGGGCGGAAACGGTATTTCCCCAGTTATTCAAGCAATTCAACCAGGATGACCCGGAAAATTCCGGGATCTATTCCTATGCCCTGTATAGCAAGGGGGAGCTGATCGCTTCATCGCCCAAATACCCCTTCCTGTTTTCTCTGACCCGGGATGAAATCCCCAGTACCGAACTGGAAAAACGAAAGAACGGGGATTTCGATGAACTCTGGTACCGGGACAGCAACGGGAAAGTGGTTGTTATAGCGCGCAAGAAGGATTCCCTGATCGAATTTATTACCCTGTTCTCGTATATTTTCTGTTCGTTTTTGTTCCTGGTATCCGTGGTCCAGCTGATCTCCTTTTTGCTGAAGGCAGGATATAACTGGCAGGAATTCCGGCGGCACCTGCAGATGAATATCCGGACCCAGGTGCACAGTACCATTATTTTCATCAGCCTGTTTTCCTTCATTATCATCGGGATCTCGACGATCTCCTTTTTTATCAGCCGCTATAACCGCAACAACATCGAGAAGCTCAGCCGCTCGATGAAAGTGATGGTCAGCGAGCTGCAGAAAAAAATGGCGGAAAACCAGGTGTTTGACGACCGGGTAAGCATCCAGGATTCGGTCAATTTCGCCGGGCTCCAGCGCCTCATCGATGAGGTTTCGGAGATCCAGAACGTGGACGTGAACGTCTACGCCACCGATGGGTACCTGCGGGTTTCCTCCGAGGCCAATGTATATGCGCGCGGCATCCTGAGTAAGAAAATGCACCCGGAAGCCTTTTACCACCTCAACCGGATGCGACAGGTCCAGCATGTGCAGGAGGAGAAAATGGGGACGCTATCCTATCTCAGCATCTATTCCCCGGTACGGGATGCGGAAGGCCGTGTAAGCATGTACCTGAATATCCCGTATTTTACCTCGCAGGAGGACCTGAACCAGGAAATTTCCAACTTCCTGGTAACCATCATTAACCTGAACGCGTTTATTTTCCTCATAGCCGGGGTCATCGCCCTGTTCATTACCAACCGCATCACCCGGTCCTTCTCCCTGATCAGTGAAAAGATGCGGGAGGTTAACCTGGGTAAAATGAATGAGGCTATTGTCTGGAACCGCGATGACGAGATCGGGGAACTGGTCAAGGAATATAATAAGATGGTTACTAAACTGGAGGAAAGTGCCGCGGCCCTGGCGAAAAGTGAGCGCGAGGGGGCCTGGCGGGAAATGGCGCGGCAGGTGGCCCATGAGATCAAGAATCCGCTTACCCCCATGAAGCTGAGCATTCAGTACCTGCAGAAGGCCATTGACAATAACCAGCCCAACGTCAAGGAACTTTCCGGCAGTGTGGCGCACACCCTGGTCGAACAGATTGACCACCTCTCCAAGATTGCCGCCGATTTCTCCCAGTTTGCCAATATCGGCAATGTGAATATTGAAAAGGTGGATCTCCATGAGGTGATCCGGTCCCTGCGGGAGCTGTATAAACCGAACCACCACGTCGAGTTCATCTGGAGGCCGGTGGACCAGGCGGTCCTGCTGGATGCCGATAGGACGCAGATGAACCGGCTGTTCACCAACCTGTTTGCCAACGCCATCGAGGCATGCAACGGGAACGGTTCCTGCCGCATTGAGGTAGGGGAACAGCGCTTCAACGGTTCCATTGTGGTCAGTATCCGGGATAACGGAGAAGGTATCCCGGTAGAAATGCGTTCGAAAATCTTTGTTCCCAATTTTACCACCAAGTCTTCCGGCACCGGGCTGGGCCTGGCCATGTGCAAAGGGATTGTCGAGCAGGCCAAGGGGCGCATCTGGTTTGAAACCCAGGAAGGGGAAGGAACCGTCTTCTTCGTGGAACTGCCCCTCGCCGGTTAAATGCCGCGCGCTTCCCGCCGCCTGGCCAGGAAAGCCTCCATCTCCTTCAGGGTAAAACTGCTCAGGTTCCGGTCCGGGGTTAACCCCGCCTTTTGGGCTACCAGGACCCCATACCGGATATCATCGAAACCTTCCACGGCATGGGCGTCCGGGTCAATGGAAATGAGGACGCCGGCTTCCAACGCGGGTTCGATCCAGCGCCAGTCAATATCCAGGCGGCGCGGATGGGCATTGAGCTCGATGACCACCTGGGCCGCCGCGCAGGCCTCGATAATACGCTGGTGATCGACGGGATAGCCATGGCGGCTCAGCAGGAGCCGGCCAGTCATATGGCCCAGGATCGTCACATAGGGGTTGGCAAGGGCCTTCAGCAGGCGGGCCATGGCCTTTTCCCCGGTCATTTTAAGGTTGCTGTGGATGGACGCAATAACGAGATCAAAACCGGCCAGCACCGGGTCGGGATAATCCAGGCTGCCATCGTTGAGGATATCGCATTCAATACTTTTGAAGATCCGGAAAGGATGCAGCTGCCGGTTGAGCTCATCAATGTACCGGTGCTGTTCGCGGATCCGGTCTTCCGAAAGCCCGTTGGCATAGAAGGCGGACCGGGAATGGTCCGATATGACCAGGTATTCGAAATTTCTTCTCTGCAGCTCCCGGGCCATTTCTTCGATCGTGTGCACGCCGTCACTCCAGTTGCTGTGGCTGTGGATGAGCCCGCGCACATCGCCCGGCTGAACGGGCCGGGGCAATTGGCCGGTCCTGGCGCGGGCCAGCACCGTGGCTTTCTCCCGCATGGCAGGAGGAATATAGGGCAGCCCGGCCTGCTCGAACAGGGCTTCTTCGCTGGGGCAGTCGCGGGTTTGCCGGCCGAACAGGTTGTTCCAGGCCTCCAGGAATTCCTCGCTGGCGCTGGTCTGAAAAAGGGTTGAATAAATCTGCGCTGCGGGAACGGGATAAAAACAAAGGGCGGGTTGGCCGGTACCCCGGAACCGGATCAGGTCATCACGCGTTTCAGTCACCTGGAAACCGGCGCCGGTAAGGAAGGTCTTCAGCTCGGCACTTGCAAGGGTCGTGCACCAGGCCAGTTCTTCCAGGGTCTCCAGCTGCCTGCGGTAGGCCCCGGTTTCCAGGAACTTTTCGCCGGGGAAGGCTTCCCGGAGCTGGTTACCCAGCTCGGTGGCGAAGGATTCCAGCTGGGCGTACAGGAAGATGCCCTGGTTGCGCTGGTAAAACTCGATCGCCTCCTGGACATTGCGCTGCGTTTTCTCCCCAAAACCTTTGTAAAGGGTGAGCCGGTTTTCATTGCAGGCATACAGCAGCTCGCCGATGGATTCAATTCCCATTTCCTTCCAGATCGTGTGAATTTTCTTGGGGCCTAGGCCCTTGATCTGAAGCATTTCCAGGACCCCGGGCGGTGTCTTGGCCACCAGATCGGAAAGTGCCTGCAGGGAGCCGGTATCCAGCATTTCAACGACCTTCCGCTGGACGCTCTCGCCGATGCCCTTAAGGCCTGCGATCCGGTCCCGCGGCACTTCCGCAAGCTGGACAGGGAGTTTTTCAATATTGAAGGCGGCGGTGCTGTAGGATTTTGCCTTGAACGCATTTTCCCCATGGATGTCCATCAGCCGGCCCAGCAGGGAGAGGTTGTCGGCAATCGTAAAGTTGTCCATGCTGCAATTTACGATATCCGTCCTCCGGAGGACGGACATAAAAAAAGCCTCCCGAAGGAAGCTTTTATTACATTTTTCGATGAATCGAACTTATTTCTTCTTCTTAGCAGCTTTCTTAGCGGCTTTTTTCTTGGGAGCAGCTTTTTTAGCGGCTTTTTTCTTAGTTGCCATGTTTTTAGAATTTAACGGTTAGAAATAAATTATCGATAGTAAAAATAATAATTTTTTCAAACAGCCAAAACTTTTTTATAAAAAACTGGCAACCGGGTAGCTCAGGCCGTAGCCGCCACCGCATTTACTGAAACGTACATGCGGTTATTCTTACCCTTGCGGAACTCCACGACGCCATCCGTGAGGGCGAACAGGGTAAAATCTTTACCCACGCCTACATTCGTGCCGGCATGATACACGGTGCCGCGCTGGCGGACGATCACGTTACCGGAAACGGCGGGCTGACCGCCGAATATTTTAACGCCGAGACGCTTGCTTTGTGAATCGCGGCCGTTCTTTACACTACCTTCCCCTTTTTTGTGAGCCATATGTTCAGGATTTAAAGATGATAGTTATCGACTTTGTGCTAACAGGTTCTTATTGGATATCGGTCACCTTGATCTTGGTGTACGCGGTCCGGTGTCCCTTCTTGCGGTGGTAACCTTTCCTTCTCTTCTGCTTGTAGGCGATTACCGTCTCTCCTTTGACATGGTCAAGGATCT
>DASZRL010000022.1:0-21160 GCA_035549175.1 Chitinophagaceae bacterium
CGATGCTTCCCGGACGGAGAACACCCGGGTCTCCTACCCGCTCCATTATATTGCCAACGCCCTGGAACCCGCCGCGGGTCCCGGTCCGCGGAACCTGTTCTTTCTGACCTGTGATGCGTTCGGCGTGCTTCCCCCGATTGCCCGGCTCAGCCCGGCCCAGGCCATGTACCAGTTCATTTCCGGGTATACCGCCAAGGTGGCCGGAACAGAAACCGGCGTTACGGAACCCAAACCCACTTTC
The DNA here is from genome assembly GCA_035549175.1 of Chitinophagaceae bacterium. Classification (GTDB taxonomy): domain Bacteria; phylum Bacteroidota; class Bacteroidia; order Chitinophagales; family Chitinophagaceae; genus DASTSN01. Next base: position 242 of record DASZRL010000022.1, read on the forward strand.
AGCGCCTGTTTTGGCGCACCCTTCCTGCCCTTGCATCCTGGCGTGTATGCCGGTATGCTGGGGGAGAAACTGCGCCGTAACCCGGTCAGGGTGTGGCTGGTGAATACCGGCTGGACCGGCGGTCCCTATGGAACGGGCCGGCGCATGTCCCTGGCCCATACCCGCGCCCTGATTGCCGCCGCCCTCAGCGGGCAGCTGGACGCCGTGTCCTACCACCCCCACCCGGTCTTCGGGGTCAGCATACCGTCCGCTTGTCCGGGCGTGCCGGCGGAGTTACTCGATCCGCGGCAAACCTGGGCCGACCCGCTGGCTTATGACCGCCAGGCAGCCTGCCTGGCCGGCCTGTTTGCCCGGAATTTTGAAAAATACCGGGACGGTGTGGACGAGGAGGTACGGGAAGCAGGTCCCCGCTGCTGAACGCCCTCCCCCTGCCTGTGCCAGCCCTGTCTTATCCTATAAAGGCAGGATTTTGGCATTTTTTAACGGGATATTACCCGGCATAATGAAATTTCAGGAATCCCCGGGCGTTAAGGTGGGCGGTATGAACCGCATCCGCATGATCCTGCTTGCTGCCTGGGCCCTTCCGGTCCTGGCCGTGGCCCAGCCCGCGGGGACCGCGGGCTCCGCAAACGGGGAGCCGGGGGAAACCGGGAACTATATTGCCTGGTCCTCCGCGCGCCGGTTGCAGTGGAGTGATTACCGGGGTCGTCCTGACCCGCGGTCGGATGCGGCCGCCTCCACGAGCACCGAGATCGGATTTGAATACCGGATACGCAATGGGGTGCCCAGCTATACCCTGTTTTGTCATTTTTCCCCTTCCCGCTCCTGGGGGCGCTACCGGACCAGCTATATCCTGGCCCACGAGCAGGGTCATTTCGACATCACGGAGATCTTTGCCAGGCGGCTGTTCCAGGCCTTGAAGGAAACCCCCTTCCACGAAGGCAGCTTCCGCCGGGACGTGGAGCGCCTGTATACCTCGATCATGCAGGACCGGGAACACATGCAACAGGCCTACGACCAGCAGACCGATTACAGCCGCAATCAGGTGCAGCAGGAAGCCTGGCTGAAGAAAATCGGGGATATGCTGCACCAAACGGAGACCTACGCCGGCTATGCTCAGAACAGCCCGTAAAGCTGACTGTCGACCTTGCGGATGATCTCCCCCAGGTGTTCTTCGTTCTCAGCGAACTTGTTTTTGTCAATGTTGATTACCAGCAGGGGGCCCTCCTGGTAACTTTCGATCCATTTGTTGTAGAACTCGTTGAGTCGTTTGAGGTAGTCCAGGCGGATATTCTCTTCGTATTCGCGGCCGCGCTTCTGGATCTGGCCCACCAGGGTGGGCACCGAGCCCTGCAGGTAGATCAGCAGATCCGGCGGCTGGATCATCTGGCGAAGGGTCTGGAAGAAGTGAAAGTAATTATCATAATCACGCTTGCTCATGAGGCCCATTTCGTGCAGGTTCGGCGCGAAGATGTGGGCGTCCTCATAAATCGTCCGGTCCTGGATGACGGTCTCGGTACCCTTCTGGATCTCCACCAACTGGCGCAGGCGGCTGTTGAGGAAAAAAATCTGCAGGTTAAAGCTCCACCGGGGCATGTCCTCATAAAAATCCATCAGGTAGGGATTGTGATCGACATCCTCGAAATGAGGAATCCACTTGTAATGCTTGCTCAGCATTTCGGTGAGGGTGGTTTTACCGGCCCCGATGTTTCCTGCGACGGCGATATGTTTTGGTTTCTTAGCTTTTGCCATGCCCAGCGTCCCCGGTGGGGTAGGTTTTAGTTCGATGGAGGGTTAAAAGTATTGAATTCTGCCAAAGGAAAAAATTTGACGCTCAGCCCTTCCCGAAATAATTAAGGCCCATGGCTTCCCGGACCAGCTCCATCGTGGCCCGCGCACTGCGGCGGGCCTTCTCGGCGCCTTGCTCCATCACGTCCTCCAGGTAACGGCTGTCATTGCGGATGGCCTCGGCCCTTTCCCGGATGGGGGCAATGAAGCGGATCATGTCCTCGGCCAGCTGCTTTTTCATGTCCCCATACCGGATCCGGCACTGGTCGTAGTCCTGTTCAAATTGTTGCAGGGTATCGGGGCTGCTGACCAGGCGCATCAGCAGAAACAGGTTCTGGATATAATCCGGTTTGATGGTATGGGGTTCCGTGGGTCCCTGATCCGTCTTGGCCTTGCTTACTTTCTTGCGGATCAGCGCATCGTCATCGGCCAGGTACAGCGTGGCCAGCTGGTTCTCGCTCTTGCTCATCTTCCCGGCACCATCGAGGCTGGGCACCTTGATCAGCTCATCGCCGAAATTAAAAGCCATGGGTGCAGGGAATACCTCTCCGTAACGGTGGTTGAACCGCGTGGCAAAGGTCCTGGCCATTTCCAGGTGCTGCTCCTGGTCCTTGCCCACCGGGACCAGGGTCGCACGGTGCAGCAGGATATCGGCGGCCTGGAGGACCGGATAGGTCAGCAAACCGGCGTTCATATTGTCAGGTTGCCTGCGGGCCTTTTCCTTGAACGTGGTGGTCTTTTCCAGCTCACCCTTATATGCCAGCATGTTCAGGTACAGGTACAGTTCGGCCGTCTCGGTCACGTGACTCTGGCAATACAGGGCGGATTTATCGGGATCCAGGCCGCAGGCAATGTATTCGGCCAGCACCCGCTGCACATGACCGCGCAGTTCCCGGGTATCGGGGTGGGTGGTCAGGGAGTGGATGTCGGCGATCATGAAATAACACTCGTACTGGTCCTGCATGCGCACATAATTACGCAGGGCCCCGAAATAGTTACCCAGGTGCAGGAATCCGGTCGGCCGGATACCACTCATAACAATCGGATTCGTCTTCTCCATAGTGCAATCCCATCCGGAGTTCATCCCGGCGAAAGGAGCGCGAAGATAAGAATACTTTGCAGTTCGGCCCCGGATTGCCGCCTGCTTGGCCGGCCCTCCACTCGTCCGAATTCCGGCGCCCGGAACGTCGAAAAGGGTATATTTGCCAGATGGAAGTGACCGAGGCCCTGGTACAGAAACTGGCGCACCTGGCCCGGCTGGAGATCAGTCCCGCCGAGTTGCCTGAGGTACAGGAAGACCTCCACCGGATGATCGCCTTTGTGGAGAAACTCAACGGGCTGGATACCACCGGCGTGCCGCCCCTGCTGCATATGAGCGAGGAGATTAACGTCCTGCGCGAGGACCAGGTGCAGGGTTCGGTCAGCCGTGAGGAAGCCCTGCGCAATGCGCCGCTGCAGGATGGCCGGTTTTTCCTGGTTCCCCGGGTCATCCAGGCCCCGGAGGATACCAGCCCTGAAACGTAGCCTGAAGCCGAATAACCCGAAAGCATGTCAGCAATACAACCCAGCTACCCTGGCTCCCCCGCGGGCGATACCCAGGGAATCATCCACCTGGAAAATATCCGGAAGAGTTACTTCATGGGCAAAATGGAGCTGAAGGTGCTCAAGGGAGTCAGCTTCGATATTTTCAAGAACGAATACGTGGCGCTTATGGGGCCTTCCGGGTCCGGTAAAAGCACCCTGATGAACATACTGGGTTGCCTGGATACACCGACGGAAGGCGTCTATGTGCTCAACGGGCAGGACGTCAGTAAAATGGAGGATAACAACCTGGCCGAAGTGCGCAACAAGGAAATCGGTTTTGTCTTCCAGCAGTTCAACCTTCTTCCGCGCCTGACCGCCCTGGAGAATGTAGCCCTGCCCCTGGTTTATGCCGGCCTGAACCGGAAGCTGCGCAATGAAAAGGCCCTGCACGTGCTGGATATGGTCAACCTCACCGATCGCAGTCATCACAAACCCAACGAACTTTCGGGCGGCCAGTGTCAGCGCGTGGCCATTGCCCGGGCCCTGGTTAATGACCCGGCCATCATCCTGGCCGATGAGCCTACCGGCAACCTGGACTCCAAGACCTCCCACGAAATCATGGACATCTTCGGACAGATCCATGCCCGGGGCAATACGGTGGTACTGGTGACCCACGAAGAGGACATTGCCAATTTTTCCCGCCGCATCATCCGGCTCCGGGACGGCGTGATCGAGACCGACCGTCGCAACGAACCGGTCGCCGTCTATTCCTGAACCCTGCCGCCCGGTAGAAAGAATGTGCAAATATTGCCGGAAGAAGGACCCGGCAGTAAACCCCCGCCGGGTAATTTTGTTACCGGATAGGAAGTGGGATTTCCCATCCTTCCCCCTGCATTATGGCATTAAAAATCTATACCAGGACCGGCGACAAGGGGACCACCTCCCTGATTGGAGGCACCAAGGTCCCCAAGAGTCATCTGCGCATCGAAGCCTACGGAACGGTCGACGAACTGAATTCCCATATCGGGCTGTGCAGCGACCTGCTCACCGATACCCGAAGCCGGGAGATCCTCCGGGAGTCCCAGGACCGGCTCTTCACGATCGGTTCCTCCCTGGCCTGCGACCCGATCCGGGAGCCCAAACTGCGCATACCCGATCTGCGGGAGGAAGACGTCCAGCTGCTGGAGCGGGAGATCGACCGGATGCAGGCCGAACTGCCCGTCATGAAGAATTTCATCCTGCCGGGCGGCCACCCGGCCGTGTCCCAGCTCCACGTGGCCCGCTGCGTCTGCCGTCGGGCGGAACGCTGCTGCGTGCGGCTGGAGCTGGAAAGCCTGGAAGTGGAAGCCATCATCCTCAAATACCTCAACCGGCTGAGCGATTACCTGTTTGTCCTGGCCCGTTACACCGGGGAGTTGATGAAGGTGCCCGAAATCCCCTGGAAACCCCGCTTCTGAGCGCCCCACGGCACCCCTTTGGCTTCCGTTTCGCTGCATGTTTGTAGATTTAAGGCAGCAAGCGCCCGGTTTGAACCGGATCCTGACGATATGTTTCCTGGGACTATGCGGTCTGCCGGCCGGCCTTCCTGGCCTGGCCCAGGAAATCCAGCAACCCGTGGTATATGCCCTTACCGAGGAAAACGGCCTCAGCGACAACCGGGTGACCTGTTTTTACCAGGACAGCCGTTCCTTCATGTGGATCGGTACGGAAAACGGCCTGGACCGCTACGACGGATCCGCGTTCCGGGTTTTCCGGTCCCGCCGGCATGGGCCGGACGAACTGGCGGGCAACAGTGTGACGGCGCTGGCCGAAGACCGGCAGGGCCGCCTCTGGATCGCCACCACGGAAGGCCTGAGCGTCTATGACGGGGCAGCCGACTCAATCCACAGCTGGCAGGTCCGGGAAGGCAACCCCGAAATCAACCATTTCACCACCCTCGCCATCGACCCGTCCGGAACCGTCTGGATCGGTTCTTTCGGCGGCCTGCTGTCCTTCAACCCGGCCACCAGCCAGTTCCGCATTTTCCAAAATACGGGGCTTGTGGAGGGAACCCATCGCACCCGAAGCAACCTCATCAACAGCCTGTGCATCGACCGGCAGCAACGATTCTGGGTTGGCACCTTTAACGGAATCTGGCGATTTTACCCGGACCAGGCGCGTTTTGAGCAATGGATCGGTGACCGGGAGGTCGCCAGCGGGGAGGCCTTCGTAAACCGGATCCTGGAAGACCATGCCGGCCGGCTCTGGGTTGCCTTCTATAACAATGGCCTGCTGCAGTTCGACCCGGCCAGCCGGACCCTGGTCAACCGGTTCGGAGCTTCCAACCGGGTTCCCTTCATTGGCGCGGTAGCGGAATGGCACCCGGACAGCGTCCACTATTACCTGAATGCCGGGACGGTCCAGTTCAACCCCTCCTCCTGCCAGGCCGGTCCTTTCTACCAGCCCCCGACCCTGGCGGGTGACGCTTTCCGCGTCAACACCGTCTTTGCCGGTCGCGACAACCTGCTATGGTGGGGCACCGACCAGGGCATCCGGATCATCGATCCGGCCAAGCAGTTCTTCCACCGGGTGGACCTGGCCCCCGTAGATATCACCCACCAGGGAATTTCGTTGCTGGCGGACCGTACAGGGTATTACCTGGGCGGTGCCGGGAACTGGTTCCTGTTGAAACTGGACCCTGCCTTTCATGTCCTCAGGCGGCTCCCTGCGCGCCCTGCGAGTAGCTCCCCCGACAAACCTTCCCTGCTGAACCTGGTACGCGAAGATGCGTCCCATATCTGGTGCTGCACCGATGAAGGCGTCTGGCTCCTGGACGAGCGGGCCCAAACCTTCCGCAGATACCATATGCCGGCCACGAATCCCGCAGCGCCCGCCTATGATTTTATCACCAACCTGTTCGTGGACTCCAAGGGAGTTCACTGGGTCTTTCCCTGGCGCGGCGGGATCTGGCAGCTGGATCCGCGGACCGGGGGCCTGCGGCAGGTCTGGAAGGGTTTCCTGCAGCAGAATAACGAGACGAAGCCATTGCTGATCGTACACGCCGCCGAGGATGAAAACGGAAACTGCTGGTTTGCGGACCTGGACGAAGGCCTGATCGCCTTTGACCGGGCCTCCGGGCGTTTTTACAAACCCCTGGAAACAAAACTCGGACCCCGGTTTTCCCTGCCGAACCTGGTTTATGCGCGGCCCTGGATCTGGGGGGTAACCACCGGCAGGATTTTCCGGTATAACCCTGCCGACCGGACCCTGGACCAATGGGATATCCCCGACGAATTCTCCTCTACGGTATATGACTTCTGCAGCGATACGGCCCGGCACCTGTGGATCACTACGCGCAAGGGACTGCTCTCCTTCGATGAGCGCACCCATGCGTTCCGCCGGTTTACGACAGGAGACGGGCTGCCGGAAAACTACCTGACCGAGCCGATCTGGTCCCTTCCCGACGGCCGGATCCTGTATACCTCGCACCGCTACGTGGACTGGTTTGACCCGCAGGCCCTGAGCCGGCCCGCCCCATCTCCCCCGGTAAGGCTGACTGCCGTCTATTCCCAGAACCGGCTGCTGCACGCGGACCCCGGCCCCGGCGGGGAAAAACGGCTCGACCTCAGCTACACGCACAATAATTTTACGTTCAACTGGGCCCTGCTCCATTACAGCAACCCGCTGCAAAACCAGTATTATTACAAACTCGAAGGCATTGACACCGGCTGGAAATACGCCGGCAACCGGGGGGAGGCCCTTTACGCCGGCCTGCTGCCCGGCCGCTACGTATTCCGGATGAACGGCGTACCCAATGACGGGGCTATGAGCGGGCCGGGTGATACCCTGGTCATCGTGATCCATCCTCCTTTCTGGAAAACCTACTGGTTTATCCTGGCTTGCGTGCTGGTGCTGGGCACGGCCCTGGCGGTCACCGTACGGTATGTATCCCGCCGAAATCTCAAGGAGCGCCTGCTACGCCTGGAAAAGGAGCAGGCCCTGGAACGGGAGCGCAACCGCATCAGCCGGGATATGCATGACGAACTGGGCAGCGGGCTGACCAAGATTGCCATCCTGAGCGAAGTGACCAAAAAACAACTGCACGAACCCGACCGGGCCCGCCACCAGCTGGAGCAGATCTCGGCCTCCTCCCGGGAGCTGGTGGACAACCTGCAGAACATCATCTGGGTGCTGAATCCCCGCAATGACAGCCTGGAAAGCCTCGCTGCCTACGTCCGGGAGTATGCCCTGAAATTCTTTGAGCCCTTCGGAACCGAACTGGCGTTTCACTACCAGGAACCCCTTTCAGCGCGGCTTTCCGAGGAGATCCGCCACCACCTGTTTTTGGTCATCAAGGAATCCTTTAATAATATCGCCCGGCATGCCTGGTGCAACCGGGTCACCGTGACCCTGGCGCACGGGTCCGGGCGTCTGTCCCTGGAAATCCGCGACGACGGCAGGGGTTTTGATCCCGGCCAGGTCCGACCCTTTGGCAACGGGCTGGCCAATATGCGGCACCGGATCGGCCAACTGGGCGGGTCGTTTTCGCTCCAGTCCGAACCCGGCAGGGGCTGCTGCACGCGGATCGAGGTGCCCTGCTAACACTTTTTTGGGATAGGGTCCGGCAGGAGGCTGGAGTACATTTGATCGGGTTATGGTCCATGTAGTAATTATAGAGGATGTCAAAGAGATCCGGGAGGGGCTGCAATGGCTGATCGACAGCAGCGAGGGGTTCGTATGCAGCCGGTCTTTCTCCACGGGGGAGGAAGCCCTGGCTGAAGTGCCCGCTATCTGCCCCGATGTCGTGCTGATGGACATCAACCTGCCGGGCATCAGCGGCATCGAGGCGGTCAGCCGCCTGAAGCACCAGTGTCCGGATACTCAGTTCATTATGAGCACCGTCTACGAGGATGATGAAAATATTTTTGAGAGCCTGAAGGCCGGCGCCAGCGGTTACCTGCTGAAAAAGACCGCCCCCGCCAAAATCCTGGATGCCATCATGGAGGTCGTGGCCGGAGGCAGCCCGATGAGCAGCCAGATCGCCCGCAAAGTCATCGAGTCGTTTCAGCGCAAGGACTCCATTGAGGAAACCCCGCTGCTGACCCCCAAGGAAAAACAGGTGCTCAAAGCCCTGGCCAAAGGGCTCCGCTACAAGGAAATTGCCGACGAAATGAACGTGGGACTGGAAACCATCCGCAGCCACGCCCGCAAGATTTACGAGAAACTGCAGGTCCAGAGCCGGACCGAAGCCATTAACAAGATATACGGCCGCCGCTAGGCGCCATGCTGCCAGCCCCCCGCCGGTGCGCAAACCCAATGCCCCTTGCAAACCGTCATTCCCCGCATTCACACTTTTTTGTGATTGACACCGGCCGCCAAATGAAACACCTTTATGGAAAAATCATCATATGCGCACCCTGATCGCCACCCTGGTCCTCGCAGGCCTCCTGGCGGGCCCGGCTCACGGCCAGTTACTCAAAAAATTAAGCCAGAAAGTAAAGGACAAGGTTGACCAGCGGACCGACCAGAAAGAAGACCAGACGATCGACAAGGGGCTGGACAAGGCGGAGCATCCCACCACCTCGGGCGGAGGGAATACCAGCGGATCCAACGGGACCAATACAGCGGCCGCTGGCCAGGACGGCGGGGGAGATGGATCGGGCGGCAACAAGGCACCCACCCTGATCAGTTACAGGAATTATGATTTCGTACCGGGTGACAAGATCATCTTCCAGTCCCAGCTGGCCGACGAGCAGACCGGCGAGATCCCTTCCCAGTTCGACCTGTCCAACGGGCAGATGGACGTACAGGTGGAAGACGGGGAAAATGTGATCCATGTGGGCAAGGGGCCGGGGGCCATATTCACACCCCGGATGACCAACCAGACCTATATGCCTGAGCAGTTCACCGTCGAATTTGATTTCAAGAATCAGGCCATGGGGGTGGGCCACCTTCATGTGGACTTCGGACACCGCGTATACTATGCCGGCGGGGAAGGCATCACCCCCGGCATTACCTTCAACGGGGACAATACGCTGAACTGGACCCTCGGGGATGTCACGTTCCCCGAAGGCCTGGATGTCAACTCCGAACATGCCATGGAATGGCATCACGTCGCCATCGCCATCAACAAGACCGCCGGCAAAGTGTATATTGACCAGTACCGGGTTGCCAATGTCAATAACCTGACAGGAAAGGCCAACAATGTCACTTTTGACGTGAACGGCTATGAAAACTCCTTCATCCGGAACATCCGAATTGCCGCGGGCGGCATCGATATCTACAAGGAGGTCACCACGGATGCCAAGATCGTCACGCACGGCATACTCTTCGACGTGGACAAGGCGACGATCAAACCCGAGTCCATGGGCACGCTCAACCAGATCGCCAGCCTGCTCAAAAAGGATCCGTCCCTGAAATTTGAAATCGGCGGGCATACCGATAATACCGGGAATGCGGCCCACAACCTGGCGCTTTCCCAGCAGCGGGCGGACGCGGTGAAGGCCCAGCTGGTCACCATGGGTATCGAAGACGGACGGCTGACCACCAAAGGATATGGCGATACCAAACCCATCGACAATAACACCACGCCCGAAGGGCGGGCCAACAACCGCCGCGTGGAGTTCACCAAACAATGACCCGTACCCTACTCTTTAATCCTGTGGGCATGAAACGACTTATCCTGGCAGCAGGCTGCCTGCTGCTTCTCCCCGGCCTGCGGGCGCAGACCGCTAATGATTATTTTCTGGCTCCCGGCGCCAGTGTCCGTGTACCGGTGAATGGCACCGTCAGGCTGGTGATCGGCCAGCTGAATGCCAGCGGAGACCCCCTCCCCGCCGGCCAGGCCAATATAGGTATTACCTCAACGACGGCCTGGTCGCTGAACGGCCACCCCGGGGATGCCAGTTCCTCCGAAGGCAGACTGACCCCGGATCTGACCTTCCTGCGCGCTACCTACCAGGCCCCCGCCGCCCTGCCGGCCAGAAACCCGGTCGCAGTCTCGGTGACCTTTCACCCGGGCGACACCGCCCGCGGCACGGTAACCCTGGTGTGCCATATCACGGTGGTGGATGCCGCCTACCAGGTCAGACTGGAAGGGGAGATAACCGGTCCCGAGGGCCTGCACTATAAGATTACAGGCGACTGCCTGGCCAATTTGCAGGGCTTTGCGGACGGCACCTATGGGCTGATGCCCGCGGACGGGACCCGGCATATGCAGCTGACCGTGGCAACGGCCGGCGTTCCCGGCAAGATGGAACTGGTCAGCCCCCTGACCTATCCCATTTCCTTTGCACTCAATATAGGCAACCTGACCCGGGGGGATGCGCCCGCCAAAATGAGTATTGAAAACTTCTCCCCGCTGGACAACCTGATGCGTCCCGTGGCGGAAAATTACCAGACGCCCGGAGGCATTATATCATTGCCGACTAACCTGAATGCCGTCTTTTCGGGTGTGTTCTACCAGGTCGTCACCCGCGCCACCGTGGAGAACGGACAAAAAGCCCGGGAGGACATGAGCTTTGTCCAGCGGCTGAAGGCCCATGAGAACGATCCCGCCTACCTGCGGTCCGCCCAGGGCAAATCCGACCTGCAGCAGATGCAGAAGCTGATGCAGGAGCACGGGCGCGGGACGCAGTTTACCCAGGGCATGACGTCTTCCTCCGCCGGTTCATCCGATTATGGCAAAGCCTTCGTCCAGGGCATGCAGGGCACCCAGACCGATCCCTCGGCCTATGGCCCGGCTCCCAATGCCAATACCGCGACGGTCATGGGCGGCCTCTTCCATTTTGAGGGAACCTTTCATAAGTCGGGGGCAACCGCCCTGGATATCTCCCAGGATGCCAGCCCGGCAGGAGGCCTGGAAGGGCATCTCAAAATAACGGTGATCCGGCTGCATCCGGGCAGCTAGCCACCGGGCTGCCGCGGGATTCGGGACGCAAACCTTACCACCAGAAATTACGCTACATGAAGCATACAAAATGGTATCTCAGCTGCCTGGTCAGTCTTTGCATTACCTTTCTTCAGGCCCAGGACTGTCCGTATTTTCCGGCGGACTGTCCCGACAATGGCAGCCTGGAAGCTTCCCATGACTCTTCGCAGCGGATCCAGAACGGTCTGCTGCCCCAGGAAATCCAGATGCAGGACCGCGTTCGTCAGCTGGTGACCAGCCAGATTTACCAGGCAGCCCGCACGCTTCACTGGCGGGCGGAGGAACTGGATGAATACACCAACCTGGATCCCTTCCAGTCCGGGGGAACGCCTTATAAACTTCGCTCGCCACGGGGAATTGGTATCTGGATGCAGTGCATTGTCAGCAATGATTCGCTGAAAGCCTGGCGCAGCTGGCTGCAGGACTATGCACAGCAGGCTGTGCAATCCGGGCAGCAGGCCTCCCAGCAATATGCGGACGTGACCGGCAGCCCGCAGTATAAAGCCTGCTGGGATTCGGTGAACCATTATATCGAGGCGGCCGCCCACTATGCGGAATCCCACAAGAGCGAAGGCGCCTCCCTGTTTTCCGACAGGGAATACCTGCGGCTGACGGAAAAACAGAAATCCTTCACCGACAAACTGGCCGCCCTGACCAGCCAACCATCTGCCGAAAGCCAGCATGCCGGCCAGGAACAGGAAAAGAAGCGGATGACCCAGGCATTCTTTGCCTCCTCGGTGGTTCAGGTATTTGTGACGGTCAATTCCGGCGTGGGCATCGTGCATTCCTCCGATAATCAGTCCGAGCGGATCGGGGCCCTGTCCATTCCCGGCACGTTCCGGGCCTTCTCCGTCGAGCACCAGGATCCCCAGACCAATACCCTGCCTTTCCACTATAACCGGTGGAGCCATGAAATCGTGCTGTTCCTGGGTCATTGGCTGCCGCAGAAAGATCCTTTCCAGAATTATTCGTCGGCGTTTACCCGCGCCGGCCAGGCCGATGAACACACCCCCAAGCAGGTCCTGAGTGACCAGGTACAGACGATCAGCATCCACCTGGCGGGCAGCCCTTCCAATATGCTCCGGCTGCTTAAGCTCCTGGATCTGCAGGCCCTTAATGCCCTGATACGCCCCTGAAAACCTCGCCATATTCCGGTTTACTGTCCCTGTCACCAATCCACACCTGCATGCCGCTACTGGTTACCATACTGAACGCCCTGCGCGAATGCCCCTTTCGCCGCGCAGCCTCCCTCCTGTTTCTGGCCTCCCTGCTGGGGGCAGCGGCCGGTGCCCAGGATGCCAACGATTATGTCCTGGTACCCGGCAGTTCCCAGTTGCTTCCGCAAGGAGAGTCACTTTCCCTGGCCATCCAGTGGATCGGCCTGGACGGTACCCCCCACGCGGGCGTGTACGGTGGGGTCAATTCCCGGGTACCCGAATGGACCGTGAACGGGAAGCCACTGGACAGGCAGGACCCGGCTGAGGGACGGCTGACGGTGGACCTGAGCTTGGAACGCGCCACCTACCGGGCCCCCGGCGGCCTGCCGCCGGTCAACCCTGTAACGGTGGCGGTGCGTTTTCAGTCGTCCGATACCAGCCGCAGCCTGGTTATCCTGGTCTGCGAAATCCAGGTGGTCCAGCCGGCCAATCAATGGTATGTTACCTTCACCTTCCAAGGCAGCCAGCTGAGCGAGGATCGTTCAGCGACCGAGGAGCACCATTATCAGCGCCGCGAAGCCGGGTCGGGTTCCCTGCTGATCCGCGGAGCGCCGCCGGAAAGGGACGGATCGGTCTCCCTGAATACGGAGTATGACAGCATCGTCGCCTCCCGCGCCTCGGGCAGCTGGGCCGAACGGATCGAAGACGTCACCCGGGACCTGAACGGGGCCATCGAAGAAAAAACCATCCGCAACCACCGTGGCAACGCCCATCCCCAACCCAACGGTATTGCGTTTTCCTATGATCCTTCCCCTGGCGGCATCCGGGGCCTGGCAGGAGCCGGCCTGGGTTTCGACAAGCGGGGACAGGATCAGTTCTTTACACGGGATGATCATAACCAGTGGGTGGAAACCGACGAAACCGTGGAAGAACCGGAGGGCCACCGCGTCCTGCTCGGCCGCAGCGCGGACCAGGTCACCCGGACCCGGAACGGCTTTCAGATCGATTTCCGGCAGACCCGCGACACCACCTATACGGATGAGAGGGGCATGCGGCACGAGGAACACAGCGAACTGGAATATCACGTAACCATCAGTCGCGGGAAGGCCAATCCAACCGGCCGGGCAGAAGGCCGGCAAGACCGTTCATACTATTACGCCATCCTTCATAAAAAGGACGCGGTCACTGAGTGAGGCCAGCTCCTCGTTGTGGGTGACGATCAGGAAGGTTTGGTTGAATTGACGGCGCAGGTCAAAAAAAAGCTGGTGCAAGTCACGGGCATTGGCGGAATCCAGGTTACCCGTCGGTTCATCGGCCAGCACGATATCCGGCTGGTTGATCAGGGAACGGGCTACGGCCACCCGCTGCTGCTCACCGCCGCTCAGCTCCCCGGGCTTGTTTTCCAACCGCTGGGACAGGCCCAGTAATTCCAGCAAATAGGCGGCCCGCTCCTCCACTTCCCGGCGGCGCTTCCCGGCAAGCCATCCGGGTATGCACACATTTTCGAGCGCGGTAAACTCCGGAAGGAGGTGGTGAAACTGAAATACGAAGCCGATATGGCGGTTCCGGTAGGCCGCCAGGCGGCGGCCGGACAGTTCCTGGAGTCGTGTCCCGTTCATGGTCACTTCCCCCCGGTCTGCCCGGTCCAGCGTGCCCAGGATATGCAGCAGGGTGCTTTTCCCGGCGCCCGAAGAACCGACGATACTTACGATCTCCCCGGCCTGTACCTCGATGTTGACACCGCGAAGCACCTGGACCTTGCCGTAGCTTTTATAGATGTTTTGACCCGATAACATGCTGCCTGACTGGGGATAAAAGATCAAATATCCATAAATCAATCCCATTCAGCAAAAATGCCCGAAACCCCCTGTTTAAAATTTAAGATAATATTGAAACCGCTGTCACAAGTTCGATTTGGTAAATTCGTTAATACAGCTACATTTGCGGAAAATTGGAAGGCCGGTCCATGCCGCCGTGGCAGGTCTGACCGACCGGTAAAAATTATCGACCGATGTTTTGGACCCTGGAATTAGCCTCCTACCTGGAAGACGCGCCCTGGCCGGCGACCAAAGACGAGCTGATCGATTATTCCATCCGCAGCGGGGCTCCCATCGAAGTGGTGGAAAACCTGCAGGAACTTGAGGACGAAGGCGAGGTATATGAAAGCATCGAGGATATCTGGCCCGATTATCCTTCCCAGGAAGACTTTCTGTTCAACGAAGACGAATACTGAACCCTGTACGGGTTATCCAGCGTAATAAAAAAACCTCCGTACGGAGGTTTTTTTATTGCAGGTACCGCCCGTGCGGCACGGGTTATTTTTCCATTTGTTCGATCACGGCCTGGGTCACGCCGGTGAAACTGAATCCGCCGTCATGGAAGAGGTTTTGCATGGTCACCATCCTTGTCAGGTCGCTGAACAGGGTGACGCAGTAGCCTGCGCAGTCCTCGGCGCTGGCATTGCCCAGCGGGCTCATCTTTTCGGCATAGCTGATAAAGCCGTCAAACCCTTTGACACCGCTGCCGGCCGTGGTCCGGGTGGGCGACTGGGAAATGGTGTTGACACGCACCTTCCTGCGTACCCCGTAGTGGTAGCCGAAGCTCCGTGCGACGCTTTCCAACAGGGATTTGGCATCCGCCATTTCATTGTAGTCCGGGAATACCCGCTGGGCGGCAATGTAGGTAAGCGCCACCACGCTGCCCCATTCGCTGAGGGCATCCAGGTCCCAGGCCGTGCGCAGCACCCGGTGGAGGCTGAGAGCAGAAATATCCAGCGTTTTCTGGGTCCATTCATAATTCAGTTCGGTATAGTGCTTTCCCTTACGGACATTCAGGCTCATGCCTACGGAATGCAGGATGAAATCGATCTTCCCCCCGAAATGCTCCATGGATTTTTCGAACAGGCTTTTGAGATCCTCCATGTTGGTTACATCCGCCCCGATCACCGGCGCGCCTCCGCATAACTCGGCAAGCTTGTTGATTTCCCCCATGCGCAGGGCCACCGGCGCATTGGTCAGTACCAGGCGCGCCCCCTCTTCCTGGCAGCGCAGGGCCGTTTTCCAGGCAATCGACTTTTCATCCAGCGCACCGAAGATGATGCCATGCTTTCCTTGTAGTAGGCTATTTCCCATATTCATTGGTTTAGTTGGCGGTAAAAATAGGAAGAAGTTCGCGCTTGTGCACGTCCGGCCAACCGCCAGGCAGCCCGTCTGACGGTCACTGGCGGGGAAGGACCCGGCCCACGACCCAGACCAGCAGGGCGGTATACGCAAATACCAGAACCAGCATGGCCAGCAGGTAGAGCAGGAGCCGTGCCGGGGAGCGGCGGGGCTGCAGGCGGAGTCTGGCCCAGCGGTCGGCCTGGTACAGCGGGACCAGTGACAGCAACAGGAAAAACAGAACCAGTAAGGCGCGCAGCTTCATGACGGGGCCGTTCAGTCATTAACCATTTCCCGGGCATTCTGTATGGCGGCGGCGGTAGGTTTTTCCCCTCCCAGCATCCGGGCAATGGCCTGCACCCGTTCCTCGGCATCCAGCAGGCGGATCCCTGTGCGCACCGTACCCTGGCGGGTCTCTTTATACACAAAGAAATGCGCATCGGCCTTGCCGGCCAGCTGGGGTTGGTGGGTAATGCAGATGACCTGCCGGCTGGCAGCCAGCCCTTTCATAATAATTCCGACCTGACGGGCAGCCTCCCCCGAAATGCCCGTGTCGATCTCATCGAAGATAAGCGTAGGCAGGTCGATGGACTGGGCAACCAGGGATTTGATGCACAGCATCAGGCGGCTCAATTCGCCGCCGCTAGCCACCTTGCGAACCGGCAGGAAGGGCGCACCCTGGGCACGGGCCCCGGCCGGCAGGTTGGCGTTAAACAGGAATTCGACCTGGTCAGCGCCTGACGGGCCTAACGGGCCGGGGTTTATCTCCGCCTTCAGCCTGGCATTGGGCATGCCGACGCGGACCAGCAAGGCATTCACCTGGTCCTCCAGGCCCCGGATCTTCGCCTGGCGGCCCCGGGTCAGCCGGCCGGCCAGGGTCTCGGCCTGCTGACGTAACGCCTGGCTGCGGGATCCCAGTTCAGCCAGCCGGTCGTCGATCTCCAGCACGGAGCGAAGCCGGTCTGCCAGCTGGCGGTGGATGGCCAGCAGCTCATCTGTCGTTTTTACTCCGTGTTTCTTCAGGAGCCGGTACCCGAGGGAAAGGCGTTCATGGATCTGGTCGATGCGGCGCGGATCGTACTGGACATGGTCAGCGATACGCTGGGCTTCCCCGGCCAGGTCCAGCAGTTCCACCTGGGCTGCATGCAGGCGGCTGAGCAGTTCCGGCAGGTCCGGGTGGTACTCCGCATAAGGTTGCAGCTGTTGGACAAGCACCCGGAGCTGCTGGACAATGGGTGTTTCATTTTCCCGCAGCTCATGATGAATCCGGGTCAGCGCGGCCTGGATGCCCTCGGAACTTTCCAGTCGTTTGAGTTCGGCATCCAGCTCTTCCAGTTCCTGGGGCCGCAGGCCGGCATCCTCCAGTTCCTGGAACTGGAAGCGGTTATAGTCAGCTTCCCGTTCGAACTGCAGCTTCTGGGCCTGCAGGCCCTCCAGTTCGCGGGATGCCTCCTGCCAGGACGCATAAATACCGTGGTATTCCCGCAGCAGGTCTGTGTGCCCGGCCAGGGCATCCAATACCTTGCGCTGAAATTCCGATTCACCCAGTTCCAGGGTGTCAAATTGCTGGTGCAGATCGACCAGCAGGCTGCTCAGCCGGCTCAATTGGGCCAGGTTGACCGGGGTATCATTGATAAAGGAACGGGATTTGCCCGGCGGACTGATTTCGCGGCGCAGGACAACTTCGTCCAGCACATCCAGGTCATTTTCCTCCATAAAGGCGCTTACCTCCCGCCGGCCGGCTACCGAAAAAATGCCTTCCACGACGCATTTGCGCGACTTGTCCTGCAGCACGCTGATGTCCGCCCGCCCGCCGAGGATCTGGTCCAGGGCGCCCAGCAGGATGGACTTACCCGCACCGGTCTCCCCGGTGATGATGTTCAGCCTGCCGGAAAAATCAATTGACAGTTCCTGAATGATGGCGTAGTTCTGTATATGGAGACGCTTCAGCATGCAGCCGCAATTTACTATGAAACACGGCCTGGCGAAAATAAAAACCCCCGGACCATCGGCCGGGGGTGAAACAGGTAAGGCGGTTTATTTAACTTCCACCGAGTTGTTGAGGTCATCGTCCACCAGGATGCGTCCGCAGTTTTCGCAGACCATTACCTTTTTGCGCTGGCGGATTTCACTTTGCTTCTGCGGGGGAATGGCATGGAAGCAGCCTCCGCAGGCATCGCGCTCTACCGGGACTACGGCCAGTCCGTTGCGGTAGCTGCGGCGGATCTTGTCGTAGCTGGCCAGCAGGCGGTCGTCCACCTGTTCGCGCGCTTCGGCAGCCAGCTTGTTGAAATGCTTTTCTTCCTTTTCGGTGGCGGAAATGATCTTCTCCAGTTCCCCTTTTTTGGTATTCAGGATGGCTTCCTTGCCGGCAATATTCTTTTTGGCTTTTTCCAGGGTGATGGCTTTTTCGGCAATTTCCTCGTTGGCGTCCTTGATATGCTTTTCGGCGAGTTTGACTTCCAGCTGCTGCATTTCAATTTCCTTATTGACCGCCTCGAATTCCCGGTTATTCTTTACGTTGGTGCTTTGCTTCTCGTATTTCTTGATCAGCGCCTGAGCTTCCTTGATGGCTTCCTTTTTCTGCTCAATGAATTGGGTAATCCCGTTGATCTCTTCCTCGATACGAAGCTGGCGGTTATGCAGTCCCTGGATCTCGTCTTCCAGGTCGGCCACTTCCATGGGCAGCTCCCCTTTCAGAATGTGGATTTCATCCAGTTTGCTTTCGATTTTCTGCAGGGTAACGAGGGAAGTCAGTTTTTCTTCGACGGAGAATTCTTTGAGGTTTGCCATTGTATAGTTTGTCTTTTATCCGGCCGGGCTGCCAACCACCTCAAAAATACTGCACCGGGTTGGTCAGTACGCCCGTTTTCAGGACGGCAAAGGTAGGGAATTTTTGCTCCAAAACTTCGGCCAGCAGGTCGATCGTATATTGTTCACTTTCAAAATGTCCGACATCGGCCAGGACCAGTCTCCCGTCCGCCAGGAAAAAATCATGGTATTTGAGGTCAGCGGTAACAAAGGCCTGGGCTCCGGCCGCTATGGCACTGGAAATCAGAAAACTACCGGCTCCTCCGCAGACCGCTACCCGGCGGATTGCCTGACCGAGCAGGGGGCTGTGCCGGACCAGGGGAACCCCGAACCGCTCCTTCAGCCAGCCCAGGAAATCAGCCTCTTCCCTTCCAACCGGCAGATCACCGACCACCCCGCTGCCGATCCCGGAATAGGTATTTGCCAGCGGAACCAGGTCATAGGCGACCTCTTCATACGGATGGGCTTCCCGCAATGACCGTATCACGCGGCCCTGGATAGGCGCCGGAAAGATGACTTCGATACGTTCCTCCGGCTCGCTATGCCGCAAACCTTCCTGGCCGACAAAGGGTTGGGTACCCGGCCCGGCTTTGAAGGTCCCCACACCCGTCACCCCGAAACTGCATTCGCTGTAGGCACCGACCTGTCCCGCCCCGGCCCGGAACAGGGCCTCCCGAACGGACTCCGCGTGAGCCGGTGGCACATAGGTGACCAGTTTGCGGAGCACCTCGTGTTTGGGCTCCAGTACTCCGACTGACTGCAGTCCCAATTGACGGGCAATGCGGCCGTTTACGCCTTCCAATACATTATCCAGGTTGGTATGAATGGCGTATACGGCCACGCCCTGCCGGATGGCGGCCAGGAGGGTGCGACCGGTGGCATCGGAGGCACTGATCCGCTTTAATCCACGGAAAATCAACGGATGATGGGAGACTACCAGGTTACAGCCCCTGTCGACGGCCTCCCGGATGACGGCCTCCGTCGTATCCAGGCTGACCAGTACGCCCGTACAGGGCTGGCCTGGATCCCCGACCAGGAGCCCGGCATTGTCATACGCCTCCTGCAGACCGGGTGGAGCCAGGGTCTCGAGGACCCCGATAATATCCTGCATTTTCATGGGG
Source organism: Chitinophagaceae bacterium (assembly GCA_035549175.1). Taxonomy (GTDB): domain Bacteria; phylum Bacteroidota; class Bacteroidia; order Chitinophagales; family Chitinophagaceae; genus DASTSN01. The sequence continues at coordinate 19,710 of DASZRL010000022.1, forward strand.
GAAAGGTAGCCAAATTGGGCGTTCCACCCACCCCCGGTCTGTTTTGGCTACCTTTGGCCCATGGCCGTCAATCCCAATTTGCAGCATTTGATCATCCGCCAGGTGAAAAAGGCGCTCGGAAAATCCGAGTCGGCCACCCTGTCCCGGTATGAATACGCCAAAGGGGCCTCCCGGCTCAGGCGCAACCTGCTCTCGGAAATGAAGTCCGTCCTGCTGATCGCGATAGGTGTGCTGTCGGCCGCTTTTGGCCTGAAGAGCTTTCTGATGCCCAACGGCTTCATCGATGGCGGTGTAACCGGCATATCCCTGCTGCTAAACCATGAAACCGGTTTTTCCCTTGCCCTGCTGATCGCCCTGCTCAACCTGCCCTTTGTGGTGTTGCTGGGCTGGCGCCAGATCAGCCGGGTATTCAGCCTTAAAAGCATGCTGGGTATTACCCTGCTGGCCCTGGCGGTAGCCTTCCTGCCGCTCCATGCCGTTACCTCCGACAAACTGCTGGTGTCGGTTTTCGGAGGCTTTTTTCTCGGGGCCGGAATCGGCCTTACCATCCGGGGTGGCGGCGTGATCGATGGCACGGAAATCCTGGCCATCTACCTGAACCGCAAAAGCAGTCTTTCGGTCGGGGACTTTATCCTGCTGTTCAATATCCTGATATTTTCCGTGGCCGCCTACCTGCTTACCCTGGAAGTGGCCCTGTATTCAGTACTGACGTACCTGGCCGCCTCCAAAACTGTCGATTTCGTGCTGGAGGGCATCGAGGAATTTACCGGGGTTACCATTATCTCCCCGCACAATGGCCAAATCGCCGAAATGATCAAGGAGAAACTGGGCCGTGGCCTCACCGTATATTCGGGCAAGCGGGGCTACGGAAAACGGGGTGAGAATCCCACGGCCGCCGACATACTTTTCACCGTGGTGACCCGCCTGGAAATCAGCCGGCTGACTGCCGAGGTGGAGAAGATTGACCCCCATGCCTTCATTGTGACCCAGAGTATCAAGGATACCCGTGGCGGGATGGTTAAGAAGCGGGGGCAGAAATGACCAGAATCCGCTTTGAAAAATCAAATGTTTTTGTACCTTTTCCATGATTTCCCACCCCCTGGATAACTCCCTTATCCGCTCTAACCAGAAAAAGCTTGCCCATGCGAAGAAGAAAAACGGGGTATGTCCTGTTGGCCCTGCTTGTGGTCACCGGACTGGCTGGTACGTATTCCGGCACGATCTCTTCCAAGGAACGAAAGTGGGTGACCAACCTGTTCAAGGAAGGCAAGGAAGCCACCCTGGCAGGTTTTGGCGATCCGGGCGGATCCCGGTCCGTCACGGCTGCTTCTTTTCCGGACCCCTCGGTCCGCAGCCTGGAACTGCTTCACCTGGTGCAAAGCGAGCGGGAACTGTGGAATCTGCTGGAATCTACCCTGCGCAGTCCGGCCAATGCCGATAAACGCCCGAAT